>NZ_LXUJ01000009.1:242853-774207 GCF_013072675.1 Acinetobacter sp. Ac_3412
ACCACTTGGCGACGCCCCTAACAGGTAACTTCAAAATGTCTTAGAGGTGATTCTGCTAAACTGTTGACCAAGTAAGCTTTACAAGGCGCGTTTTGCAAAATTTGCTCTATATCCATTTCATCGGTTACTTCAGTAAAAACACAAGCACCTGTACCTGTAAGCTTTGCTAGACCAAATTGATCTAAATATTGCATTGCTTCATCTACTTCAGGGTATAACTGTCGAGCCAGAGGTTCAAAGTTATTTCCAAAATTAGAAGGTTGTAACTGATAGGCGCAAAATGTAGTGATCTTAGAATCTCTTGTCAATGTTTTTTGTGAAAAAAGCTGTTGAGTGCTGATAAAACAGTCAGGTTTTAAGATTATGAATTTTTTTTGAGCTAAGTCTATGAATGATAAATGTTCACCGATGCCTTCAGCCCATGCATTACGACCTAAAACAAAGATCGGAACATCCGCTCCAAGCTGTACGCCATAATCGGCTAATTGCTGTTCATTTAAGCCGCATTGCCAGAGCTGATTCAGTACAATCAGTGTGGTTGCTGCATTGGATGAACCACCACCGAGACCAGCACCCATTGGAATATTTTTTTCAATGCTGATAGTTAGCCCACAGATTTTTTTTGCATGTGGTTTGAGTAGCTGTGCAGCACGATAGATTAAGTTTTGTTCAAGAGTGACTTCGTTCAGACCCTCAATTTGAATGATTTGCTCTGAGCATTGCTCAAAAGTCATCCAGTCATATAGATCAATCAGTTGAAAAATAGTCTGTAATTCATGATAACCATTGTCACGATGACCTGTAATATGCAGAAACAAGTTCAATTTAGCAGGGGAAGGCACTCTAATCATAAAAACAATCTAAATCATCGGTTTTGAATCACCATTGTAATACGGTTTTCTTTGTTATCGGCAAGTGCTTGCTTCAATAAAAGTTTATTGGGAAGGGTTTGCGCATCGTTATAGCTAAAATCAACCGTCCAGCCATCTTCAACTAACTGCTTTAGACGATTACTTTCATCTTTATTAACTTGTGCATCTTGAGTCGCAGGCTTAGCTTGTACCCAATAAGCGAGATGCATAATCGGTGCTTGCCAACCGGTTGCTTTCTCTAATAATTCTTCAGGTGTTTCAGCCGTAATTAGACCTGTTTTGGCACTGTTTAATGTCACTTCACCTGGTTTACCTTCGATCTGGGTTTTACCAACCCCTAAAATTCCAGTGAGTTCAATATCAAACTGATCCTGTTGTTGAACCCATGTGAAAAAAGCACTGCCAGATTGTTGTGGTGTGCGGACACCGATTTTACCTTGTAAGCTAAAATTATTTTCATCTTGAACTTGTGGTGATGCAATCACTTTATTTGGCTGACTTAAATGTTGGCAACCAGTTAAAAATAGAACGCTACTACTACAAACGGTGATGCATAATTTTGAAAACAAGCGCATGAATTTAACTCTTTTTTACGGTGATGGGTAAGATTAAGCTATCAAGTTGTTGTAATTGTGGGGCATTGGCATGTTTTTGTTTCAATTGCTGTAACACCTCGCTAAATTGCGTGAGTGCGCCTTGCATATATAAGGCTTTAGCATAACGAATACCAATATTGACATTCTCACTCAGCGAATACGCTTGGCCCAAGACTTTGGATGCGGTATCGAAATCATTTTGTAAAAAGGCGATATAGCCTAAGGTGTCTAGGATAGATGCCTGTTCTGGGGCAAAATCTAACGCTAGTTCTGCATATTTACGTGCTTCTTTAAGGCGACGGTTTTGTAGTGCCAGTGTATAGGCATAAGCATTGAGATAGGTTGGGCTATTGGGCTCAATTATTAAGAGTTGCTTTAATGTTCTGTCTAATTTATCTCGATCGGTATATGGATCGAGTAATAATACTTCGGCATAGATCAATTCTGGATCATCTGGCAAACTCTTAATCGCTTCATCCAGTAAAGCAAGAGCTGCTTTTTTATTATCCATCTTCTTTAAAATATCGGCTTGTGCTTGATATAAGAAACTGGCATGTTGTGGATAATTCACCCGTTCTTGGGTCAAGAAGCGTAAGGCATCATTCAGTTGACCTTGTTTTTCAAAGATCGCAATCATATTGCGTCGAGAAACGATATATAAACTACCATCGACTAGGCGATAGTATGCTTTTGCAGTTTCATAATGTTGTTTACGTTGTGCATTGATCGCAAGGTAATAATAAGCCTCATTTTGGTATTTTGCCGATGAGCGCAGTTCAACCAGATATTGTTCGGCTTTTTCGTATTGCTTTAAGTCAATACTGGTCAAGCCTGCAATAAAAAGAGCTTCTTCTGCCTTGGGATGGTCTTTAATAATATCTTCAAGTTTATCCAAGGCTTCTTGTTGCTGATTAATTTGAATGTAATAGCGCGCTTCCGCCATTCGTACATCAATATTATTCTTATTTTTGCGACTGGCTTGAGCAAACCATTTTTGAGTTTCCTCATCATTGCGCAAAGCCATCAATAAATTAGCTTTCATTAAAATGAAACTGGTTGATTTTGAACGTTTGCGTAACGCACGATTAATATTATTCAGTGCTTGTTCATACAAACCATCTTGCGCTTCTAAACCTGCAATTAAAGCGAGAATAGAGGGATTGTTGCGCTCCTCACTGGCACGGAGCGCATTGAGTAGAATCTCACGATCTTGTGCCTGTTCAGGTGCAATACCCGCCAAAATCTGTTCAAGATCGGCAGTAGGATCAATATTGAGAATCTTATCCAGCGTCTTGGCTGCTAACTCATATTCATGTGTTTTTAACGCGATATGAGACAAATAGAACAGGGCTGGAACATCTTTGGGTTCTTGTTCAACCCAATGCGTGGCAATATTTAAAGCAGCTTGTAAGTCATTGTATTCTAAAGCAATGTCTAAAGCACGTTGTTTAATGGTGGTTGAGTTACTACGAATCGCAAGCACAGTATAATTATGGAGTGCCGTTGCAATATCGTCATAAGCAAGAGAAAATTCAGCAATCATGCTCTGTTGCAGTGCATGCTCAAAGCTCTTATCTGCATACATGTCGTGTATTGCTTGTGCAGAGACATAAGAGCTCATGCTACCTAACAACAAGATTGTGGTAGAATACCGTCTAATCGTCTTGCCGCTAAAAAGGGTACGGCGATATAGCTGACGCAATTTTTATTGATCCAAAGTAATGCTTTTTATGACACCGATGTTGCACAATAACATAAATTTAGCGAAATGATGATCTGATATGTCTTTCTTTGCATTGGGCGTCAACCATCAAACAGCCTCTGTTGAACTTCGCGAACAAATTGCTTTCAATGCAGAGCGATTAGCTGCGCTATTGCTTGAACAAAACCAACATGCATCACTGAATGATTTAGTGGTGGTGTCGACCTGCAATCGTACCGAAGTGTATGCCATGACTGAAGATGCGGATAGCGTCCTGAGTTGGCTGGCCCAAGTGAATAATATTGATGTAAAACAGTTAATTCATCATGTTTATCGTTACGAAAATGCCCAAGCGGTTACACATTTAATGCGTGTTGCCAGTGGTTTAGACTCGCTGATGCTGGGTGAGCCGCAAATTTTAGGGCAAGTGAAAAGTGCATTGGCGCTGTCAAAAGATGCAGAAACTGTTTCGCCTGAATTGAATAGTGTCTTTGAATATGCGTTTTATGCAGCAAAGCGCGTCCGTTCTGAAACCTCGGTAGGAAGTCATGCCGTTTCAATGGGTTATGCGGTTGCGCAACTGGCCTCACAAGTGTTTAGCCACACTGAAAAACTCACAGTGATGGTGGTCGCGGCAGGCGAGATGAACACCTTGGTTGCCAAACATTTGGCCGAAATGGGGGTTGCTAAAATCCTGATTTGTAACCGTAGCCGCGAACGTGCAGATCTGTTGGCACAAGAAATTGCCCATCAAGTTGATGTGGAAATTATTCCCTTTGCTGAGCTTGCACAAAACTTGCATAGAGCGGATGTCGTCTCTAGCTGTACAGGTAGTTTGCATCAAGTGATTGAATATTCAGACGTTAAAGCTGCATTGAAAAAGCGTCGCTATCAACAAATGTTGATGGTCGATTTAGCTGTTCCGCGTGACATTGATCCGAAAGTGGAATCATTGGATAACGTGTATTTGTATGGTGTTGATGACTTACAAAGTGTAATTGATGAAAACCTAGCGCAACGTCGTCAGGCAGCTGTTGAAGCTGAGATTATGGTCAATCAATTGGCGACCCAATTGATGACTCAGCAAAAGGTTAAAGAGGCGAGTGGAACTATACAAGCCTATCGCCAGCACAGTGAAGAAGTGAGTCAAAAAGAATTGGCGCATGCTTTAGAATCGTTGCAACATGGAAATACTGCTGAACAGGTCTTACAAGAGTTTGCACATCGCTTGACCCAAAAGTTGATGCACCCAACCTCAATTTTACTTAGAGAAGCAGCTAAGGCTGAAAATCCAGATTACTTTGAATGGCTACAGCAACATCTACAAGATGTGTTTGAACATGAGCGTAAGCCACGCCAGTAATGGACAATTAAGACAATAAACGCAAACTAATCTGTTTGGTCAATTCATTCAGTTGTTGACGTAAATTACGCGATTCAATTAAAGAAATTGGCGATTTGAGTTTTAAGCGCAAATACTTCTCTTGTAGCCCTAGCGCATATTCTTTTGCAAGTTTATCGGCAACTTCAGGTGCTTGGGTTAAGGATTGGATATTGGTACGCTGCATAATATCCGCCAGTTCATGGCTATAACTACTACAAGCGCCCAGCACATAATAGGTTGCAAGTTCCTGATCATCAGGAAGATCATCAAATACAATATTCAGTGCCGCTAAAATCTTCGCCAATAATTCATTTTGATCAATCACCGCGCGTAGCTCTTCAAAATGAATATACAGGAAGGGATGATGCATCAGAATTGCTACCGCAAAATCTTCATCTTTGGTCTGAATATTAAAAGATAAAGAGGCATCATGACTGATTTGTGGCGTGAAGCGTTTGCCTAGACCGAGTTTTTCACGGAAAGACTGACTCAGCAGATAACGGAATGAGCCATGTTTGGGTAATAATTCTGTCAATTCACGCAGTTCACCCATGACCAGACTTTTACCTTCGGGTGTACTGACGTCATGTTGTCCTGTTAAATGGGCAAACACAAAGTCTGATAACAGTGGTGCTTGCTGTAATAATTTTTGGAAATTTTCTAAGCCTTCACGACGAATCAGGGAGTCTGGATCGTGCTCATTCGGAAGCACAAAGAATTTTAGTTCACGCCCATCATTAAGTAATGGTAACGCAATTTCCAAGGTGCGTCGTGCCGCTTTCTGTCCTGCGGCATCTCCATCAAAGGCGATGGTAATTCGAGAATTCTGTTTAAATAGCGTGGTTAAATGATCGGCATTACTGGCTGTTCCCAATGTCGCTACAGCACCATTGATGCCATATTGCTGCAAGGCAATCACGTCCATATAACCTTCGACCATCAACCAGTCATTGGCTTTGAGTTTACGGCCTTCATATAAGCCATAAAGCAATTGATTCTTATGGAACACTTCTGAATCAGGCGAGTTGATATATTTGGGTTTAATCTCATCGTTTAAGGCACGACCACCAAAACCCACCACACGGCCTTTATGATCGCGAATCGGGAAGATGACACGCTCACGCAATAAATCGAAATCTCGACCGCTATCACTGGAACGAATTAAGCCCAGTTGTTTTAAACCTTCAATATCTTGTGGGAAGGCTTTTTCTAAATGTTGCCAGTCTTCGGGGGCATAACCCAAACGCCAAAATTGAATGGTTTGTGGGGATAACCCACGTTGTTTGAAATAGTTTTGTGCCTTTTGACTATTAGGGAGTTGGCGTTCATAAAATTGGGCGACATTTTCTAACAAGTCGTAGAGATTACCTTCTTGTACTTGTTCTTGAATGTTAAATGAAGGATCAAACTGCGCAAAAGGATCATCCATATAGTGATCCATATCAACAAAATGATCGTCCAGCGCTTCCTGGATAGAAGGAGCTGGTGCTGTTGATTGCTCTTGCGGGGTTTGTGTGATTTGCGGAGCTACAGCCTGTTGTGGGCTGCGTTTATAGGATAATTTTTTATTGTCGTGATTATCTTTGGGTAATTCGATGCCTGTCTGATTAGATAAATCTTTCATTACATCGACAAAGTTACGACTGTCAATGTCCATCAAAAAGCGAATGGCATTGCCATTGGCTTGGCAACCGAAGCAATGATAGTACTGCTTATCTCGATAAACATGGAATGAGGGTGACTTTTCCTGATGGAAAGGACAGCAACCCGAATAAGTACGTCCCGTCTTTTTTAACTTCACACGTTGACCGATCAGATCGACAATGTCGGTTCGATCTAAAATTTGATCAATCGTATGTTGTGGAATTGCCATGTGTGTTTAACCATTTAAGACCGGGAGTAGAACATTGTTGCACTGCAAAATGTCAGGAATCATTGTTGCATAAAATAAAAAACAGGCAAGGGAGACTTGCCTGTTTGATGTATCAGATGATTGCAAATTAGTTTGCAGCATCGTCCTCAGATGTATTGCTCGCTTCTGGCTTATCGAGTAGGCCAAAGCTTAAACGGTTTTTCCAACTCGGTTTATTTTCCGTGGTTGCTGCTGGTGCTTCAGGTGCTACCACTGGAGCAGGTGTGGCTTGTTCAGTTTCAGGTTTATCAAACAAACCGAAGCTTAAACGGTTGGTTAAGCTGCGTTGTTCAGTATCGCTGCTTACTTCATCTTTTTTCGTTTGAACCGTTTTAGATTCGCGACCCAACAAACCTAAAGTTGCGCGATTCACCCAACTACCTTCTTTACGTGCAGCACGTAAATTCACTTCACCATTCGATTTTACGAGATTTGGATAGTTGAGTTTTAAGATATCAATATATTGCTGAGAGGTCGCATTATCGCCAAGTTTTTGATAGCTGTAAGCTAAAGTCGCTAATGCTTCAGGCGTTTGTGATGTTTGCGGATAGTGTTCAATCACCCATTGTGCACGTTCAGCAGCAGCAAGCCATGCTTTGCGTTCAATGTTGAAACGCGCTGCGTTCATTTCGCTTTCAGCCAATTCTTGACCAATAAACTTCATACGCTGTGCAGCATCAACCGAATATTGGCTACTTGGGAAGCGACGAATCAGTTCCACGAAGTTTTGATAAGCAACTTTGACATAGCTCACATCACGGTGAGATTGCTGTAAAGAAGTATAGCGAATCAAACTGTCGTAATTCATTTCCATGTTGGCTACGCCACGAACATAGTAGGCATAATCAACATTTGGATGTTGAGGATTTAATCGAATGAAACGATCTGCAAGTGCAATCGTACCTTCATAATCTTTTTGCTTGAATTTTGCATAAAGCAGCTCAAGTTGAGCTTGTTGCGTATATTGCCCAGTTGGATAGTACGTGTCTAAAGCTTCAAGTGACTTTACTGCATCGGTATATTGATTGCGTTCAAGCGATTTTATTGCTTTTTCAAAATAAACTTGTTCACTTGATTGTGGTCCTTTATCCACCACATCTTTCTTACTTGGATTGCTGCTACAGCCCACAAATGCAGACGCTACACCTAAAGATAGTGCAAGCACCGTAATTTTATAACGTGGTAGCGACATAAAAACTCCTCTGTTATTCTGGGCAATGAGCTACAATGGTGCTATTAAACCATTTTTGTACCGATCATCAAATGACTTCAGCACAATCTTCCAATTCAAACATCTCTGAAACAGATTTCTTACTCGAAGATTCTGTGGATGCAGATAATCATAATTCCGACTCAACTGCAACACGTTTATCGTTGCAAATTCAACTTGATGAAAACTATTTAGGTCAACGTATTGATCAGGTTGCCGCATTGGTTTGGAGCGAGTTTTCTCGTGAAAAACTCAAGCAATGGATGAAAGACGGTCATCTGTTGGTAAATGGTAACATTGTTAAACCGAAGTACCGTTGTGAAGGCAATGAGCTGCTTACGCTTGAAGTTGAACTTGAGACACAAACTTCAAGCCAACCTGAAAATATTCCATTAAATATTGTCTATGAAGATGACGATATTATTGTAATCAATAAAGAAGTGGGGATGGTCGTTCATCCAGGCGCAGGCAATCCAACTGGAACCTTAGTGAATGCGTTACTTTATCATGCGCCAAAATTGGCAGAGCTGTCTCGTGCAGGCTTGGTACACCGTATTGATAAAGACACCAGTGGCCTATTGGTGGTTGCAAAAAATCTGGAAGCTCAATTTTCTCTGAGCAAGCAGTTAGCCAAGAAAACCGTTTATCGCGTTTATGATTTAGTTGTGTATGGTAATGTCATTGCGGGTGGCACCATTGATGAACCGATTAAGCGTCATCCTGTAGACCGTGTCAAAATGGCGATCTTACCGGGTGGGCGTGATGCGGTAACACATTATAATGTGAAAGAACGCTTCCGTGACTTTACCCGTATTCAGGCACAACTTGAAACAGGGCGTACCCATCAAATTCGTGTGCACTTTAGCTATCTTGGGCATGGTTTGGTTGGCGATCCTGTTTATGTCAATCGTGTACGTTTCCCAGCAGGCGCATCAGAAACATTAACTGATAAGTTACGTAGCTTTAAGCGTCAAGCGCTGCATGCAGCCAAACTCGGTTTGGTACATCCGCGTACAGGTGAAGAAATGATGTTTGAAGCGCCTTGGCCTGAGGATTTTACTCAGTTGCTTGAAGTCCTCCGTAGTGAAAATGAAGCCTATTAAGTAAAGTTCCTTTTTAATAAAGGATGATTTATTCAGCTCCTCCCTTTGAAAAGGGAGGTTGGGAGGGATTTTATGGAATTTATACAAGGTCTGCCTAAAGGTATTTATGTTGGGCAAACACGAATTGAACATCCTCAAACTATTGCAACATCAAATGAAAATCTGTCTGGATTTAATCTGGCTTTGCATGTCAATGATGATGCACAACGTGTTCAACAGCATCGTATGGTCTTGTTGAATCAGTTATCTATATTTGGTGTAGATAAAATCACATGGATGACGCAAACCCATAGCACGATTTGTCATACCGTAAATGAACAAATTCCATTTATTGCGCTTGAAGGCGATGGCTTGGTTACGCAAAAAGCAGGCCATGCTTTAATGATGATGACAGCTGATTGCCTGCCTGTAGTCTTGGGCAATGCCGAAGGGACTGAGGTTGCCAATTTGCATGCTGGTTGGCGTGGTTTAGCCAATGGGATTATTGAAAATACTGTCATTGAAATGCGGTCTCAGCCTGCTTGGGCATGGCTAGGTGCAGCAATTAGCCAACCGTGTTTTGAAATAGGCGCAGAAGTTAAAGCTGCATTTTGTGAAAAATATCCTGAACTAGAAACAGCTTTTGTTGCTGGCCAAGTGATGGGTAAATATCATGCGGATCTTTATGCGATTGCTCGCTTTATTTTAAACCGTTTGGGCGTGGAAACTGTTTTTGGCGGAGATCAGTGCTCTTATCAACAAGCCGAAGATTATTTTTCTTATCGTCGTGATACAAAAACAGGACGAATGGCAACTTTTGTATTCATGCAATAAATTGCATCCCTTGTGTTGTTGATTCGCCATGTCGTAGTGAAAATGTTAAACTTGATCTAATTCATTGGTTTTTAAAATTCTCCATGTCTGTTATTGAGCAAATTATTCCCCAAGTTAAAGTTTGTGTGGTTTATCACAGTCCTTATGGGCATACAGCCAAAGTTGCGCAATATATTACTCAGGGTGCCGAGCAGGCAGGTGCAGAGGTGCATCTCATTTCTGTGGCTGCGCCACAGTGGGACTTATTAGACCAAGCAGATGTGATAGTTATTGGTTGTCCAACCTATATGGGCAGTCTCACAGCTGCATTGAAACAGTTTATGGAAGATTCGTCTAAACGCTGGTTGGCGCGGGCATGGCAAGGCAAACTGGCTGCTGGTTTTACCAATGGTGGCGGTCTTAGTGGCGACAAATTGGCGGTATTGCAGCAGATTAACTTATTTGCGATGCAACATGGCATGGTGTGGGCTGGTTTGCCATTTATGCCAACGGGAAGAAGCGCTTTAGATATTAACCGTATGTCGAGCTTTCTGGGCTTAATGACTCAGTCAGATAATGCCAGTGTTGAAATTACTCCACCTGAAGGTGATTTGGAAACTGCACGCAAGTTCGGAAAATATTTAGCTGAATTAAGATTGACACATATCCCAGTTTAATCTTGAACGAAAAAAAACCTCCAATAATTGGAGGTTTTTTTTATTTATACAGCAGACGAGATTTATCACGTTGCCAATCACGGTCTTTTTCTGTGGCACGTTTGTCGTGTAATTGCTTACCTTTCACCAGCGCAATTTCCAACTTAACCAAACGGCCTTTCCAGTAACAAGCCAACGGCACACATGAATAGCCTTTTTGATTCACTGCACCCAAAAGCTTTTCTAGCTCACGACGAGAGAGTAGCAACTTACGCGTACGTGTTGCTTCTGGAACGACATGGGTTGATGCAGACAATAAGGGCTGAATTTGTGAGCCCAGCAAAAAAGCTTCGCCATTTTTAAAAATCACATAGCTTTCAGTGAGGGTCATACGTCCTGCACGCAAAGACTTTACTTCCCAGCCTTGGAGGGACATGCCTGCTTCAAATTTTTCTTCGATAAAGTAATCGTGACGCGCTCTTTTATTTTGAGCAATCGTGCCACCATTATGTTTTTTTACAACTGTTGCTTGCGCCATAATCTAAACTTCCACAATTACAGCTATTGTGCCGTAAAACGCAACCTTTTTCCAATGTTTAGGAATTTCGCGTTTAGAGCCAAGATTTGTTAAAATACGCTCCTTATCTCATTAACTAGAGTACAACGCATGTCTAAAACACGTGTGATTTATCCGGGGACTTTCGATCCAATTACCAATGGACATGTTGATTTGGTTGCAAGAGCATCAAAAATGTTTGATGAAGTTGTGGTTGCAATCGCGATTGGTCATCATAAAAATCCTGTGTTTAGTTTAGAAGAGCGTGTTGAATTAGCCAAAGCATCATTGAGTCATTTGACCAATGTTGAGTTTGTTGGTTTTGATGGTTTACTGGTTAATTTCTTCCGAGAACAGCGTGCAACAGCCGTACTCCGTGGTTTAAGAGCAATTTCTGATTTTGAATATGAATTTCAACTGGCGAATATGAACCGTCAACTTGATCCACATTTTGAATCAGTCTTTTTAACTCCCTCTGAGCAATATTCATTTATCTCATCAACATTGGTAAGAGAAATTGCTCGTTTAAAAGGTGATGTGACCAAATTTGTGCCTGCCATTGTGGTTGAGGCCTTTGAACGTAAACATCAACAAGGTTGGTAGCGTGTCTTTATATATTACAGATGAATGCATTAACTGTGATGTCTGTGAACCTGTTTGTCCCAATGAAGCCATTTATATGGGTGAGCTGATTTATGAGATCGATCCTGCACTCTGTACAGAATGCATCGGTCATCATGATCAGCCACAGTGTCAGTTGTTTTGTCCCGTTGATTGTATTCCGCTCGATCCGCAACATGTCGAATCGCATGATGACTTGATGGCGAAATACAAAAAGTTAACTGGGCAAAAAAATGCGAGCAATTAACATCGATCTTTGATAAGATGCGCCACGAAGTGGGCTGGACGGTCGCTGCTGTGGAGGTCTCCGTGACTGAAACAGGGGAGGAAAGTCCGGGCTTCATAGGGCAAGGTGCCAGGTAACGCCTGGGCGGCGAAAGCCGACGGCAAGTGCAGCAGAGAGTAGACCGCCTCATTCGTGAGGTAAGGGTGAAAGGGTGCGGTAAGAGCGCACCGCGTGTCTGGTAACAGTTCACGGCAAGGTAAACCCCACCAGAAGCAAGACCAAATAGGAATCCTGAGGCACGGCCCGTGCTGGATTCGGGTAGGTCGCTTGAGCGTATGAGTGATTGTACGCCTAGAGGAATGATCGTCCTCGACAGAACCCGGCTTATAGGCCCACTTCTCAAATTTTTTAAAATTGTGCTTGACGTGTGTATTGAAAGTTAAGATAATGCGCCCACAGTTTTCGGCTATGTAGCTCAGTTGGTTAGAGCACCGCACTCATAATGCGGGGGTCACAAGTTCAAGTCTCGTCATAGCCACCATTTTATAGACCACGCTCCTGCGTGGTCTCTTTTTGTCTGTAGTTTTTGTAATCTTCAAAACAATCTTTTGACACTAGGTTCTCTGGTTATTTTTAATTGAATAAAAGCTCATTCATGACTCAATTTTGTCGTTGTAGCAGAGATCTGTTGAAATTTGATCAATTGATGGCTGATAGCATAAAAACTGTTCATATGTTCTATATTTTCAAGGTCATAGACTTGACCAACTGAATCGAAAACTAGATAATGCGCACACAGTTTACGGCTATGTAGCTCAGTTGGTTAGAGCACCGCACTCATAATGCGGGGGTCACAAGTTCAAGTCTCGTCATAGCCACCATTTTAAAAACCACGCTCCTGCGTGGTTTCTTTTTATCTGCTTATTACGTAAAAATAATTCATCAGATGTGCAAAAGCCTGTAAATAACTCATTTATTTACAGGCTTTGTTTTTTATAAATGTTTTTCGATGGTCGCTAAAGTTTGAGGACTTTCATAAAACGGTTTTAAAATGAGGGTAATGATCGGCTCGAGTACATCATGTTCATCTAAAGCCACCACGACTTTAGGATAGAAGCGTACCGCTTCATTGAGTAGATCTGTTTCTTCTATACCGATTGCAGCAAAAACATCTTCCAAACTTTCATCTTTATAGAAGTCATAAAACACTTTCACGCCGTATAAGATTAGATCTTGTATAAAAGAGGATTGGCGTAACTCTTTCCAATACTCATAGATCATCACAAAGAATTCTTCCACATCCAGTGGCGTGACTTGCTTGGTATATTCAGATAAAGGCTGGGCTTTGTTGTCGTCCCAGATATTGCGCGCAAGGCTCTCAAGGTCATCATTTGAAAGCAAGCTGAGATCAACTAGTTGTTCTTGAATGAATCGACCAATACTTTCTTCAATCTTTTGTTCAATACGCTGCTGTTGGCGATGCGAAAAGCTTTTTAGTTTTTGTTGCCATTCGTATTTGCTTTCAGAAATATGCGCTTCATCTGACTGAGCAAATAATTTTGGTAATTTGTTTTGTAGTGTTGTGGTGGCGATGTATTGGCACAACTGCTGAATCGAAGGGCTTTCTTTTAAAAACTGATTTAAATAATGGCGAATATTTTCCAGCTCTAAAAACTTGGATAGCCACATTTCAAACTGGTGATCTGAGAATACGTCTTGTAACTGTGCAGATGACTGTAAAGAAAAGACATGCAGTCTTTGTGCAATTTCTCCAATAAATTCTAATAGACCTGCACCGAGTTGCATTTCAAATGCATAGCGTTTTACAACCGCCTGAATTTGTTCTAATTCAACCACTTCCTTGAGCTGAATATTAGGTGCATGTTGGAGAAAAAGTTGAATAAATTGCTGGAAAAAATCAGCAGAAAGTTGAGTGGTGAGTTGATTTTTATAAAATGAAACTTGCTCAAGCATTAAAGCTTGAGCAAGTAATTGTGACTTTTCAGAAACAATTTTTTCAGTCATTCGCGGTCCATCCATTGACGATCGGGTAGCGTCGCTCACGACTGAAGGCACGTGAACTAATACGTGGTCCAATCGCGCCCTGACGACGCTTGTATTCATTACGATCTACCAAGCGAATGACTTTTTCGACCACTTCAGCTTCGTAGCCTTTGGCGATAATATCTGCTTGGCTGAGATCTTCTTCAATATAAGCATATAAGATGGCATCAAGTACATCATAAGCAGGTAATGAATCTTGGTCTTTTTGATCTGGACGAAGTTCTGCTGATGGTGGACGAGTAATCACACGCTCTGGAATCACAGGTGTTTCTTCAAGCGTGTTACGGTATTTTGCTAATTCAAATACAATGGTTTTATACACGTCTTTCAGCACTGAAAAACCACCAACCATATCGCCATAGAGGGTGCAATAGCCTACCGAGATTTCAGACTTGTTGCCTGTAGATAGCACGAGATTACCAAATTTATTAGATAAACCCATCAGTAAAGTACCGCGAGTACGTGCTTGTAAATTTTCTTCAGTTGCATCAGCAGGGGTATTACCAAAGAATGGGAACAAGGTTTGCATGAAGCTATTTACGATTGGGTGAATCTCGGCAATACCAAAGGTGACGCCCATACGACGTGCTTGTTCAGTTGCGTCTTCTACACTCATTTGTGAGGTGTAGGTATAGGGCATCATCACAGCTTGTACTTTATCTGCACCAATGGCATCAACCGCAATGGCCAATGTTAAAGCTGAATCGATTCCGCCAGATAAGCCAAGAATCACACCTGGGAAGCCAGAGCGTTGCACGTAGTCACGTGTTGCCATCACTAAGGCTTGATAAATCTCGGCAAAAGTTTCTAATGTAGGAATCGCATCAGTTGCTTTGAACTGTTTTTGTTCTGCATCATATTCAGCGTAAGCAAGCGCTTCTTGAAAGCTTGGTACTTGCAGTGCAAGTTGGCCGCTATTATTGCTGACAAAGCTTGAACCATCAAAAATAAGGTCGTCTTGTCCACCCACTTGGTTGACATAGACAATATTTAGACTCAATTGTTTTGCAAGTTCATTGAGGGTTTGAATGCGGTGTTGTGGTTTGCCCACTTCATACGGTGAAGCATTTAAGACCAGAACTGTTTCAACATTCAATTGACTGAGTTGTTTAACGGTATTCAGTGACCAAACATCTTCACAAATCAAGACACCGAATTTATGGCCTAGATATTCAAAAACAAGATGTTGATGACCTTCTTGGAAATAGCGTTTCTCATCGAACACGCCATAATTTGGCAGGTTTTGTTTGTTATAAACACCTAAAACTTGCCCGTCTTTCATGACAGCAGCAGAGTTATAGCGATGACCATCCTCAGTTTGGTGCACAAAACCGAATACCATCAAGATATCTTTTACTTCGCTTAATTGGGCAAACGCTTTTTGAGTGCGCTTTTGTAGATTTGGGCGGAGTAATAGGTCTTCAGCAGGGTAACCAAGCGTAGAAAGTTCAGGGAAGATGATCAAATCAGCCTGTTGTTGTTTCGCTAAATTTGCTTGCTCAACCATCTTTTGAGTATTTGCATCAATATTGCCAATGTGCGGAGAGAATTGAGCAAGGGCAACTTTAAAATTTTTCATTCAAACCTAATCCTAAGTCTTAACAAGTTCTGATATACAAGCTGTTGATTTATATGGGTATAATTATTTAAAACAAGTGTATATCATGGCGCCAAACATTTTATATCTTAAACAAAAATGACAAGTTTACTAATATATACTAAATGCACATTTTTCTGCGTAAAAATAACAAGTTTTTCTGTATAAAACAGCAACATTTCTCAATGTTTGCGTGATTATGGTGCATGATTATAAATAAATTGAATAGAGTCATATAAAGTTTTTTTCATGTCATTTTCGCATGTAAGCATGACACCCTAATTACAAGATCAACAAACAATAAAAAATTGAGAAAAAAGAACAACTTTAGGCTTTTACTTTACATTTAAAAAATATTTAAAACAGGTGTACTTTTTTAAAAAATGTTATTTTTCAATGGTTTGAAATTGTATTGTGTGTTTTTTATACCGTTTATCGGGAATATCTTTGCGACACTTGAGTGTACATTTGTGCACTGCTATTATCCTAATTAATGTGAACGGATGTGCACTTTGATACTCATCAAGTGTAACCAGGCACGTAAAATGAAGAGGTAACAACAATGTCAGTTTTATTATTTCCTGTAATTGCATTTGGTTTGGCTGTAGTCGTTGGTCGTGTGGGTACAGTAATGTTCCAAGAAAAAGATCAACAAGTTTAATTGATCATTAAATTTTGATTCATTTTTGATGAGGTAACGAACGATGTCAGTTTTATTATTTCCGGTAATTGCTTTTGGTTTAGCTGTGGTTGTTGGTCGTATTGGAACAGTAATGTTTCGCGAACAAGATCAGCAGGCCTAACCTAGTTTTTAAATAGTCATTTTAAATAAAGAGGTGCGAAATTATGACTTCAACAATTTTATTGCCTGTAATCGCCTTGGTATTCGCTATTGGTGTTGGGCGTATTGGTACCATTGTTAAGGATGCGATGCGTGTAGATT
Organism: Acinetobacter sp. Ac_3412; assembly: GCF_013072675.1. Taxonomy (NCBI): domain Bacteria; kingdom Pseudomonadati; phylum Pseudomonadota; class Gammaproteobacteria; order Moraxellales; family Moraxellaceae; genus Acinetobacter; species Acinetobacter sp. Ac_3412. The sequence goes on from NZ_LXUJ01000009.1 coordinate 259,088, forward strand.
TTACGACTGATATGGATGATAGTCATGAACTTAATACTGAAACTCAAAAAGGCACTGCTGCATAATTTTTCTTGCACAATGCTTACTTAAAAAGCTCTGTAGTTAAAACTTACAGGGCTTTTTTATTTTTTAGAATAATGTTGGGGATTTTGTGGAAAAACACATCTCGTGCAATATCACCTTGTTGTTCGATGTTATAACTAGAAAAGGCTTTGTTTTTTATAAATTGATATCGATATGGATTGTATTGCTTAAAACTGAGGTAATAGCCAACTTGAAGGATTGCACCTTTAACAACCACATTGATTCCTTGCTGAAACTGTAAAATATGCGCTAGTTCGTGAATAAAGATTCCCTGCAAGGATGTGGAGCATGTTGAATAGTCAGGGCTAAAGTATTTCTGATGCACAAATAGATTGCCATTGGGTGCCATAAAAATATTAGTAGGTTGCCAAGGTAGGTAGGGAATATTAAAAATCTTTATTTGTGCATAATCGATAAGATCGCCAAAGACAGGGCGTGCCATTTCGATTTCACCAGACGTCAAACCACGATATTGAAATTGATTCATTTTGAGGTAAAAGATTAGGCTGGCAATGAATCGAGCTTTCAATTTTGGTAGAGCATGCTGTATTGGTTTGTTCATCTGAACTAGGCATCTGAAAAACGTGAAGATCTGGTTTATTCTAGAATAAAAGCAAACTAAACAGGGTGAATTTTGGTATGCGAAGCATTAAATTAATGGTTTTTTCACTCTGCTGGGTGAGCTGCGCAGCTTTTGCAAATTTAGACATACAGCACTATAAAAATTGTACGGGATCACCATTGAAAGCGTTACAAGCTAATAGCACGCTTTTTTTCTTAACCATTGATGCTTATAAAAATAATCAATACAACTATGCTGCAATCTTGGATGCATCTGAAACTGAAATGACGCAGTGTCTTATTGTTGATCAAAACCGAAACGTGATTTTAGATACCATACCCAGCATGATTTCTAACAGTTGCAGTGGACAATGGGATAAACAAAGTCATACACCGGTTTGGATGGCTGATATTGGTGGGGGAAAAGATGGGGTTAACTACTTTCACTACTTAGCTACGGAACAGTTAAAGCAACTCAATAAAAGAGATGTTTCTGAGATACAGCAAATTGTTGGGAGCATTGATTGCCAATTATCTACCTATAGAAAACAGGATGCAGCAGAACTAAACGATTCTGCATTTTTCCTTTATCAATTGGGTTATGATGATGCTTCATTAAGATTGTTAAACCATGTCATAAAATTAGATCCGAATAGAACTGTGGCTTACTTAAATCGAGCGGATGCTTATTTAGCTTTAAAAAATATAGGTCAAGCCAGAAAAAATTACATGATTTATGCTGATCAAATGAAAAAGTTGGGCTTATCCAACAAAGTCCCGTTAAGAATAAAAAAATATTTATGATCTGATGGCGAGCGCAGAAATACAGATCAATCATTTGCAGCAAGAGATGAAATGAATGATGAAACAAACTTTATGGTTGTGCCTATTTTTATCCGTGTGCGTACAGGCCTATGCAAGTAATGAATATTACTGTTTTGCTAATGGTAATGGCAAAAAATCAATTTTATTGGTTTCACCACAATATCAAAAGACACTGTCGATCAAGTATTATCCCTATCTCAAAGATATCAAGCTTTCTGAGCCAGTCCATATTGAAGAGGTTGAGATGGGTGAAGTCGCTCAGCCTGAAGTTTATAAGACCATGAATGAGCTGATTGATGGCAAAGTGACAGGGCAATATACCTTTGTGTCGCAAGGCTATATTCTTTATGGCGTAAGTTATCGTAATCTGAAAACAAAAAAAGAGACACATTTTGAGCAAGTGTCTTTGAATTTGAAGGGGATAAGCTGTTTGTAGTCTGGATGCCTAGATCGGAAACGAATGCTGTAATTGTTTTGAAGAAAATTACAGCATTAGAAAACAAGACTTGTTGTCTTAGAACTGAGGTTTTACTACGACTAAAATCACCACTGCAAATAGAATCAAGGTCGGCATCTCATTAAAGAAGCGCCAAAACTTGTGTGATTTATAGTGGGCATTGCCAATCAGTTTTTTACGGTAATAACCACAAACAAAATGGTAAATCACCAATAAACCGACTAGACCGACTTTAAGATAGAACCATAAAGCTTCATGATAATGTCGGGTTGCATCACCCCAATCAACCAGAAAGTGGGCGGTAATAAGTGTGGCAATCATAGACGGCCACATAATACCGCGATACAACTTACGTTCCATGACTTCAAAGCGTTGATGGCTAACTGCATCTTCACTCATGGCATGGTAGACATAAAGGCGTGGTAAGTAGAACAATGCAGCGAACCAACACACCACAGCAATAATATGTAATGCTTTTACCCACAAGAAAGCATCAGAAGGTGCATCCATCGATAATCCTGCTAAATGGGATTATGCATCCCACTTCTTGAAAATAAGGCAGGCGTTAACACCGCCAAAGCCAAAACTGTTACTCATGACAGTATTCAGTTTTGCATCACGTTTTTCAAGTACAATATCGAAACCTTGTGCGCCTTCATCAAGCTCAGTCACGTTGATGTTTGGCGCAATAAAGTCATTTTGCATCATCAAGACAGAATAAATTGCTTCCTGAACGCCCGCAGCACCTAAGCTATGACCCGTCATCGATTTGGTCGAGCTGAGTGGTGGAACTTGTCCTTCACCAAATGCACGTTCCATTGCTTTAAGCTCAGTTACGTCACCCGCTGGTGTTGAAGTACCGTGTGTGTTGACATAGTCAATTTGCTCTACACCATGCTGTTTTGCTTCATCCAACGCCATGATGATACAACGTGTTGCACCTTCACCACTTGGCGCAACCATGTCAGCACCATCACTGTTTGCAGCATAGCCAATCACTTCAGCGAGGATATTCGCGCCACGCGCTTGCGCATGTTCAAGTGATTCAAGCACAACGAAACCACCACCACCAGCAATGACGAAACCGTCACGGTCTTTTGAATATGGACGTGAAGCAGTTTCTGGTGTGTCATTATATTTTGAACATAATGCACCCATTGCATCAAACAATAAGCTTTGTGACCAGTGATCTTCTTCACCACCGCCAGCAAGCATTAAATCTTGTTTACCCAATTGAATCAGGTTGTAGGCATAACCAATTGCATCGGCAGACGTTGCACATGCACTGGTAATCGAGTGCGCTACGCCTTGCAGTTTAAATGCAACACCAACATTGGCGGTAATGGTGTTACTCATATTACGAGGTACAAAGAAAGGACCGATTTTACGCGCGCCTTTTTCCTCTAACAGTTTGATCATTTCTGCAACAGATGCAGTTGAGTTACCACCAGAACCGCCAGCGATACCGTAACGTGGATTGTTTGCCAAATCTTCTTGTTTCAGTCCAGCATGTTCAACAGCTGCGACAGCTGCGTTATACGCATACATCGCACAGACGCCCATAAAGCGTTTCAGTTTGCGATCAATACCATCAAAATCCTGTTCAGCTACAGCGCTGACATGGCTTTTGAAATTCAGTTCTGCATAAGTTGGATTTAAACGTGTGCCTGAGATTCCATTTTTTAAAGAATGAGTGACCTCTTCTAAAGAGTTACCGATACATGAGTTAATGCCCATACCAGTGATTACAACACGTTTCATTTACAGATCCCTTTTATGGTAATACTTAAGCCCTGTGCATCTCGCTATGAATACAGATCAGGAGAAAAATAACGATTAAAATGGCTTATGAGTGAATGACACCATGATAGCAGAAAGGTTTTTTATTTCTTATGGCAAATCTTATGCCTATTTCCAGTTGTGTAAATATTCGTAAATATTCGCGATGTTGTGACGAAACGTAAAGAAAGAACACAGATAAAAGTTGAGATAAATCTGCATTCAACCTAGTATTTACCTAGAAATGCACAGATTACACAACAGAGGTACTTGATGACAAAATCTAAAAACAAGCAATCTTCAGGTTTATTTGCACAAGCCTTTGGAGTGGCTAAAAAGCTCAGTTCAGAATTGCAGAAATTTCAAGTTGCCCCAACCACATCGGGTGCGGAACTCGCGAATTCATCCAATATTGTTGAAGGAAAAGCACGTTTCAAAAGTCCATTTGAGGTCGAAAAATACGAAAATCCTCAACAAATGCTACGTCAACAATTTCCAAAACTATCTCATCAATTGTTAGGTCGTCATTATAACCGAGTGAATAGTGTGGCTTCGTTTGTATCACCAGATTTGGGCGATAAGGTCTCAGACTATTTATTCCAATGGTTAAATGAGTTTAGTTCAAATAGTTCTTTGACTGAAAAAATCCTTGAGGAAGCAGGGGTCAAAGATATTATGGAACTGACCACAGATACCGGACGTTCACAGCGCCTAAGTCAGGCATTAATTGAGCAAAATAAATTATTGGCTGCAGCACAAGGAGCGATTACAGGTGCAACGGGAGTCTGGGGTGCAGCGATCGATATTCCAGCATCTATTGTTTTGACCTTGAGAACGATTTATCAAACTGGTCGTTCACATGGTTTTGATTTATCTGAGGATACAGATCAAGAAATTGTTGCTTTCATCTTTAAAGAAATTGATTTGAGTTTAGTTGCGGAAAAACAAACCTTGTTAGTTGCGTTAAAAGCGTTGAAATCCATGTTGGAAACGCATGATTTGCAACAGTTTCAGCAATTGTTAGGTTCAAATAATGATATTGAGTTGGTGAAAAAATGGTTAGTGGATGAAAGTGGTGAGTTTAAATGGAACTGGCTCAATCGGATTCCTCAAGCTTCTGTGCTTAGTAAATTGACACCTGTTGCAGGTGCAGCGCTAGGTGGTTTCTATAGTTGGAGACTATTAGAGGATGTTGGGCACAAATCGCAATCTATTTTTGGTGCAGCTCGCTTCTATATTAATGAACATCCCCATGAAAAAATTTCGCCACTAGATGCATATTTTAAGGCGGAAGCTTTATTGAAAAAGGCGAGCCCACGTTTGTTAAGTGCAGCGGCAGAAGCCAACAAAACCACAGCATCAGATGAACAGAATGATGTGATTACTAAAGTGACGGTTCAAGTGAAAGCAAATAAAGCTTCGACAGTCGCTGTGGGTGACAAGGTAGAAGAGGGAATTCAGCAGCTTGCAGAACAGCATGTGGTTGAACATCCCCATGCAGAACAACAGCCAGCATTAAAAGCACAGCAAGATGAAACTTTTGAGGATATTGAGGCTGAGCAAAAATCAATTGATATAGAACCTGCCTCAACAAAACATAGCTAAATCTGGCTGTAATGTTTTAGACATAAAAAACACGACAAACATCAGAAATGGTCGACACTTCAAATGTTGACCATTTTTACTTCTTAGCTTACAATTATGTGCCCTTAAAAAGAGGTTCTTTCCTTTTTTTAAGGTTGTTTAATAACGGGAGAATTGCCAAATGGCAACAACAAATCAGTTGATCCGTAAGGGTCGTACAACTTTGATTGAAAAATCTAAAGTTCCTGCGTTGAAGGCTTGTCCACAACGTCGTGGTGTATGTACACGTGTTTATACTACTACACCTAAAAAACCTAACTCAGCAATGCGTAAGGTTTGCCGTGTTCGCTTAACTTCAGGTTTTGAAGTATCTAGCTATATCGGTGGTGAAGGTCATAACCTACAAGAGCACAGTGTTGTTCTTATCCGTGGTGGTCGTGTTAAAGACTTACCAGGTGTACGTTACCATACCGTTCGTGGTTCTTTAGACTGTGCTGGCGTTAAAGATCGTAACCAGTCACGTTCTAAATACGGTACTAAGCGTCCTAAGAAGTAATTCTAGGAAACTAGTCCAAACAACCCTTTAGCGTTTCGCTTGTTTGAATTCTTCATAGTTTTGTAATTCAAGCGACGTATAGTAAGGCCAGCGAAAGTACATGACACTCGTACAAACTGCTGGATTATCCTGAAGTGTCATATTATTAGGTGTATTAAAATGCCAAGACGTCGCGTAGTCGCTGCTCGTGAGATCCTTCCAGATCCAAAATTTAGCAGCCAAACAATCGCTAAATTCATGAACCACGTAATGCAAGATGGTAAAAAATCTGTTGCTGAAGGTATCGTTTACGGTGCTTTAGAACGTGTTCAAGAAAAAAACAAAGTAGACCCAGTTGAATTTTTTGAGACTACTCTTGAAAAAGTTCGTCCTATGGTCGAAGTAAAAGCACGCCGTGTTGGTGGTGCTACTTATCAAGTACCTATGGAAGTACGCCCATCCCGTCGTACTGCTTTAGCTATGCGTTGGTTAGTAGATGCTGCTGCTAAGCGTTCTGAAAAAACGATGGCTTTACGTCTTGCTGGTGAGTTGCTTGATGCAGCTGAAGGTAAAGGTGCAGCGATCAAAAAACGTGAAGACGTGCATCGTATGGCTGAAGCCAACAAAGCCTTCTCTCACTACCGTTTCTAAGCGGATAAAACAGTCCCTAATCAGGAGAATATTCATGCGTACCGCAGCTCGATTCAACATCGCTCTTTACCAAAGTGGGGGCTTTGCGGGTATTTAAGTTGCCTGCTTGGATATTTGTGCGCATCAATTTAATTGATGCGTCCTGTTTTAAATATAACATTTAGGAATGTAGACATCATGGCTCGCCAAACCCCAATTAGTAATTACCGTAACATCGGTATTTCTGCGCACATTGACGCAGGTAAAACAACTACAACAGAACGTATTTTGTTCTACACAGGTGTATCTCACAAAATTGGTGAAGTACACGATGGTGCAGCAACAATGGACTGGATGGAACAAGAGCAAGAGCGTGGTATTACAATTACCTCTGCTGCAACGACTTGTTTCTGGTCAGGTATGAGTAGCCAATTCCCACAACACCGTATCAACGTAATCGATACACCGGGACACGTAGACTTCACAATCGAAGTTGAACGTTCTATGCGTGTTCTTGATGGTGCGTGCATGGTTTACTGTGCTGTTGGTGGCGTACAACCTCAGTCTGAAACTGTATGGCGTCAAGCGAACAAATATAAAGTGCCTCGTTTAGCGTTCGTGAACAAGATGGACCGTACTGGTGCAAACTTCTTCCGTGCTGTTGATCAAGTTAAAACTCGTCTAGGCGGTAATCCTGTTCCTATCGTTGTGCCAATTGGTGCAGAAGATACGTTTGCAGGTGTTGTTGACCTCATCGAAATGAAAGCGATTATCTGGGATGAAGCATCTCAAGGTATGAAGTTCGAATACGGTGATATTCCTGCTGACCTCGTTGATACTGCGAACGAATGGCGTACTAAGATGGTTGAAGCTGCGGCTGAAGCATCTGAAGAGTTAATGGACAAGTACCTAGAAGAAGGCGATCTTTCTAAAGAAGAAATCATCGCTGGTTTACGTACTCGTACTTTAGCATCTGAAATCCAAGTTATGCTTTGTGGTTCAGCGTTCAAGAACAAAGGTGTTCAACGTATGTTGGATGCTGTAATTCAATTCTTACCTTCTCCTACAGAAGTTAAAGCGATTGAAGGTATTCTTGACGACAAAGATGAAACTAAAGCATCTCGTGAAGCATCTGACGAAGCTCCGTTCTCTGCACTTGCGTTCAAAATCATGAACGACAAGTTCGTAGGTAACTTAACATTCGTACGTGTTTATTCTGGTGTTCTTAAACAAGGTGATCCAGTTTATAACCCAGTTAAATCTAAGCGTGAACGTATCGGTCGTATCGTGCAAATGCATGCGAACGAACGTCAAGATCTTGATGAAATCCGTGCAGGTGATATCGCAGCGTGTGTAGGTCTTAAAGACGTTACTACGGGTGATACATTATGTGATGAGAAAAACATCATTACACTTGAGCGTATGGAATTCCCAGAGCCAGTAATTTCATTGGCTGTTGAACCAAAAACTAAAGCTGACCAAGAAAAAATGTCAATTGCTTTAGGTCGTTTGGCGAAAGAAGATCCATCGTTCCGCGTTCGTACAGACGAAGAATCTGGTCAAACAATTATTGCTGGTATGGGTGAGCTTCACCTTGACATCATCGTTGACCGTATGAAGCGTGAATTCGGTGTTGAAGCGAACATTGGTAAACCAATGGTTGCTTACCGTGAAACGATCAAAAAGTCTGTTGAGCAAGAAGGTAAGTTTGTTCGTCAAACAGGTGGTAAAGGTAAATTCGGTCATGTATATGTTCGTTTAGAGCCTATGGATGTTGAAGAAGCTGGTAAAGAATACCAATTCGCTGAAGAAGTTGTCGGCGGTACAGTACCTAAAGAATTCTTTGGTGCGGTTGATAAAGGTATTCAAGAACGTATGAAGAATGGTGTATTGGCTGGTTACCCTGTTGTGGGTATCAAAGCGACATTATTCGACGGTTCTTACCACGATGTCGACTCTGACGAATTATCGTTCAAAATGGCTGGTTCATACGCTTTCCGTGACGGTTTCATGAAAGCTGATCCTATCCTTCTTGAACCAATCATGAAAGTTGAAGTAGAAACTCCAGAAGACTACATGGGCGATATCATGGGTGACTTAAACCGTCGTCGTGGTATGGTTCAAGGTATGGACGATCTTCCTGGTGGAACAAAAGCAATTAAAGCAGAAGTTCCATTGGCTGAGATGTTTGGTTACGCGACTCAAATGCGTTCTATGTCTCAAGGTCGTGCGACGTATTCTATGGAATTCGCTAAATACGCTGAAACTCCACGTAACGTGGCTGAAGGCATCATCGCTAAGTTCCAAGCTGGCGGTAAAAAAGGTGACGACGAGTAATCTTTCGATTACTATATTACCCAACTAAATTTAGTTAAAAAACCAAGTGCTCATGGGCGACCCTCATGAGCAGTTTATAAAGGAAGATCATCATGGCTAAAGCCAAGTTTGAACGTAATAAACCACACGTAAACGTGGGTACAATTGGTCACGTTGACCATGGTAAAACAACTTTAACTGCTGCGATTGCAACTATCTGTGCAAAAACTTACGGCGGTGAAGCGAAAGATTACTCACAAATCGACTCAGCTCCTGAAGAAAAAGCACGTGGTATTACAATTAATACTTCACACGTAGAATACGATTCTCCAATCCGTCACTACGCTCACGTAGACTGCCCGGGCCACGCCGATTATGTTAAAAACATGATTACTGGTGCTGCTCAGATGGACGGCGCGATCCTTGTGTGTGCTGCGACTGATGGTCCAATGCCACAAACTCGTGAACACATCCTTCTTTCACGTCAGGTTGGTGTACCTTACATCATCGTATTCTTGAACAAGTGTGACCTTGTTGATGATGAAGAATTACTTGAATTAGTAGAAATGGAAGTTCGTGAACTTCTTTCTACTTATGACTTCCCAGGTGATGACACTCCAATCATCCGTGGTTCAGCGCTTCAAGCATTAAACGGTAACGATGGTCCTTATGGCGAGAAAGCTGTAATCGACTTAGTTGCTGCACTTGACTCTTACATTCCAGAGCCAGAACGTGCGATCGATAAAGCATTCTTGATGCCAATCGAAGACGTATTCTCTATCTCAGGCCGTGGTACAGTTGTAACTGGTCGTGTAGAAGCTGGTATCGTAAAAGTTGGTGAAGAAGTTGAAATCGTAGGTATCAAAGATACGGTTAAGACTACTGTAACTGGCGTAGAAATGTTCCGTAAATTGCTTGACGAAGGTCGTGCAGGCGAGAACTGTGGTGTTCTTCTTCGTGGTACTAAGCGTGAAGACGTACAACGTGGTCAAGTACTTGCTAAGCCAGGTACAATCAAGCCGCACACTAAATTCGATGCAGAAGTATACGTACTTTCTAAAGAAGAAGGTGGTCGTCATACTCCATTCCTTAACGGTTACCGTCCACAGTTCTACTTCCGTACAACTGACGTAACTGGCGCGATCAAATTACAAGATGGCGTAGAAATGGTAATGCCTGGTGACAACGTTGAGATGTCAGTAGAGTTAATCCACCCGATCGCAATGGACCCAGGTCTACGTTTTGCGATCCGTGAAGGTGGTCGTACTGTAGGCGCTGGTGTTGTTGCTAAAGTAACTGCATAATCGCTTAGAGTGATAAAAAAACACCCCTCTGGGGTGTTTTTTTATGTGTGTGGTTTTCTTATATCGAAAGTCGAATACTTAAGTAAAATTCTCCTCACATCGAAAATTAGTCTTACTTCTTTTCTTTTCCTCTTGCGTCAGAAAAGTAGTTTCATTGGTTTTCTTGTTTTCTCTTGCGTCAGAAATTTTAATACTTAATTAAAATTTCCTCCTCATGTCCTAAACTGATACCACGCTGTCCTAAACTGCACTTAATTGATTCGTATAAAACCGTAATATAAAACTCAAGAAAACGAACAAAAGTGCTCAGTGGAGATATTCCACTGAAAAGGAGTAGGCAGCATGAATGCTAAAGTGAATGTTTCGAATCGTGCAGGTGCAAGTTTCCCAGTACGTCGTATGAATTTTGATTTTAATGAAGTTCCTGAATATTGGGTCAGTGGTTCTGCTGGATTAACTCATTTTATGACAGGTTTATCTGCACTATTCCCAGATGGTGAAAAACTCTTTATCGATTCAGTGCGTGCTGTACGTTATCACCCGGCCATTAAAGACAATGAAAAGCTGCAAAAAGAAATCAGTGCTTTTATTGGTCAAGAGGCGATGCATACTCAAGAGCATGTCAACTTTAATGCTTCAGCTCAGAAGTATGGTCATGATGTCGAGACACTTGAACGAAGAACAGGTGTCGTGATTCAAACAGGCCGTAAATTATTTGCTAAATTGGTGAAGCCATTTGGCATGACGCAAGAAATGGTGGATTTGACCGCCACTACAGCACTCGAACATTTTACTGCAACCATTGCGTCAGAATTATTGCGTAATCCGCATATTCAAGAGTTAATGCAAGACAAGACCATGGAATATATGTGGTTATGGCATGCGGTAGAAGAAAATGAACATAAGGCAGTTGCTTATGATGTGTATGAAGAAATTTTTGGTCGTGGTGTAAAGGCCTACGCATTACGCAATACTGCACTGGTCGTTTCGATGGTTGCAATTTTCTTGACCCAATCTTCATTCGTATTGAAATTATTGAAAGATGATGGAAAATTGAATTTCAAAGAGCTCGGTATGATTTATGAATACGCCTATAGTCCGTCGAAAGGAATTATCTCTGGAATGGCGGGTGAAATGTTGGCCTACTTCAAGCCTGGTTTCCATCCAAATGATTTAGATACCGTACAATTATTGCAAGATTGGAAGGCAAAATTAGGTCTGTAAACGCTGTTTATTTTAGCCTCGTAATTCCTGAAAAGGGACAATAAGTATTGTCCCTTTTTTATTTTAATCTTTCATTTCATACAGAATTTTGAGCAAGCTGACATGTCCTAAGATGATGCTTTTCTGACCTTATCTGCACTTATTTCATGCACTGAAAAGAGCGTATAAATAAAGTATGGAATACGATCAATGAAAAATATTCATCGGATAGGAGAACAGGGTATGAATGCTAAAGTCAATATTTCAAACCGAGCTGGCGCCAGTTTCCCTGTACGCCGAATGGATTTTGAATTTGGTGAGGTGCCACGTTATTGGGCCAATGGTGATGCTGCTTTAACTCATTTTATGACTGCGCTTTCGGCACTGTTTCCAGAAGGTGAGCAATTCTTTGTGAACAGCACCCGTGCAGTACGGAATGATCCCAAACTCGCAGATGAGCGACTTCAGAAAGAGATCAGTGCCTTTATTGGTCAAGAAGCCATGCATTCAAAAGAGCATCTTGCATTTAATGCTTCAGCGGAGGCCTATGGTTACGATGTTCGTAAAATGGAAGGGCAAACAGGTCGTTTAATCAACCGTACCATTGGAATGACAGCAAAACTCTTAAAACCTTTCGGTTTCACCAAAGAAATGATTGGTTTGACGGGAACCTGTGCCTTGGAGCACTTTACTTCAACCATTGCAGAAGAACTATTAAGTAATCCAGACATTCAAGCGATGTTTATGGATCAAACCATGTACCATTTATGGATGTGGCATGCAGTTGAAGAAAACGAGCATAAAGCGGTTGCTTTTGATGTCTATGAAGCGATGTATGGTCAAGGCCCTAAAGCGTATTTTATGCGTTCATTGGCCTTAGTTATTGCAATGGGGCTCATCTTTATTACCCAATCTTATTTTACCGCCAAGCTTCTACAAACAGATGGCAAATTGACATGGCGTGATACCAAATACATGATCAAATTTATGTATGGCTATAAAGGTTTTATGACCCGCCAAATCCCGACCTTGTTAGATTTTTTAAGACCGAAATTTCATCCGAATGATGAAGATACCACAGCACTTTTGAATAAATGGCGTGCTGAATTGGGTTTTAATCTAAGTTAACTTCAATGGGCAGTCAAAACTGCCCATTTTTTTATTCAAATTTTGCTTTAAATTGCTGATAATCTGCACCAGTATTTTATAGAGTGATAGATCGTGATTCGATTGATGCAAGAAAATGACTTAGAAAGTGTGGCGGGGATTGAGCGATTGGTGCAAACCCATCCCTGGTCAAAGCAGCAGTTTCAGGAGTCTGTCGCCTCGTATCAATGTACGGTGTATGAACAAGCCAATCAAGTGGTGGGATTCTGTATTCTGCAGCCAGTTTTAGATGAAGCGAATTTATTGTTGATGGCGATTCACCCAAGCCAACAGGGCAAAGGACTGGGTTATGAATTATTAGAAAGTTCAATACAGCAATTAAAAAATAATCCGATCCAGATTTTTCTGGAAGTTCGTGAAAGTAATACAGCTGCGATTCGTTTGTATGAAAAGTCAGGTTTTCATCAAATTGACTTACGTAAAAATTATTATCCAAACCCCGATGGTTCAAGAGAGCATGCTGTGATTATGGTCAAAACATGCACTGATGATTTTGCAGCGTTATTTAATAATTAAATTATTCCATTCAGAAGGCAGCGTACTCATCAATGAGTTGCCAAGCTGATGGATTTCATTTTCAGAGAGTGGACGATTGAGTCGACGCCATTGCCCATCAAGCAATAATTCGAGTGGTGTATATTGCGATTTATAATTCATTTTTGGTGAATGTGGCACCCAGTAGCCTAGGTATAAATAGTCTAGGTTGAGTGTGCGTACATATTCGATTTGTTTAAGGATCGCAAACACACCTAAAGAGCGACGTTGTTCATCTGGATCAAAGAAGGTATAGACTGCTGACAACCCATCGTCCATCAAATCACAGGTTGAAACACCAATCAGTTTTTGGTCTTTCCAAAGTTCAATAAAGAAACTTTCTGTGCAGCTATGTACCAGAAATTTTTCAAACTGATCCAGACTGGCAGGGTACATATCACCATCTGAGTGACGTTCATTGATATAACGTTCATATAAGTCGTAGTGTTGTTGAGTGGCTTGCGAGGTCGGCAAAATACTCATTTGCAAATCTTGATTGCGTTTCCATGCCTTTTTTTGGCTGCTGTTCATTTTAAATTCTTGAACGGGAACACGGCAAGATAAGCATTGGCGACATAAGTGACATTCTGGGCGATAGACAAAATCACCACTACGACGAAAACCAACACGAGAAAGTTCTGACAACGTCACCACATCGATACGGTGAATTGGATCTAGGAAAACCATTCGGGCTGATTTGTTATCAAGATAACTGCAGTCGTGCGGTGGCGTAATATAGTACTGTAAGTCATTTAAAAGGGACTTGGGTTGATATGATTTCATTAATCTGTCCCTCCAAGGTGTTAATCCGTTAACCGTCTAATTTTGCAAAAACTGCTATTGTTTTACTTGAAAATACACGTTCTTGATAACTTTTCCAATTGATAGAGGGGGCAATAATTACATCTTGTAACGATTTAAGGTAGGCTTGGCGAGAAAGTGTACTCGCACCGAGGCTTAAAAGGTGATCATTGACCAATTGGCAATCAATCCATGGCAACTGATTTTCTTGTCCAATCAGCATTAAAGTATAGAAAGCCATTTTAGAAACATCTGTTTCAGTACTAAACATGGATTCTCCAAAACAGCCTTTACCGATACTGACACCATAGAGTCCGCCAACCAAGTTATCCTGCTGCCAGACTTCAACACTGTACGCATATCCTGCTTGGAATAAGGCGCAATAGCCTGAAATGATATCTTCACTAATCCAGGTTTCATTGGCATAGCTCCGCGGCAATGAACAAGAACGAATCACCTCTTCAAAAGCATGGTTAATGGTAATTCGATAATCATGCTTTTTCATATTTCGAATTAAAGATTTACTTGGTTTGTAGGCATGTGGCTCGATAATGCATCGCGGTTCAGGACTCCACCAGCAAATTGGCTCGTCTTCATTGAACCAAGGGAACAGCCCGTGTGTGTAGGCTTCAAATAAAGTAGAAGGGGATAGGTCTGCACCAATACAAATAAATCCTTGTCCTTCAGGATCAGCTTCGATTGGATTCGGGAAAATATATTGCGAGGGTGGGAGTTGTTGCATAGCATAAAAAATTAATAAGATTAATTCTAAGCTAACTGAAGTTATAGGGAATGGCAATCATTGGCAGAGCCATTCCCTATACGAGATTAATCAAACAAACGTAAATGTTTAGCAATTTCTAATTTTTTACTGTCGAGGAAAAGTTGCGCTTTAGTTTGAATAATTTCAAGACTCTTGGCTTGGTCAGAGACGGTTTTGCCATCTTTATCTAAGACCAGCCAATTGAGTTGGCTGATTGCATCCTGTACATATTGCGCAAATTCACTTGCTGATGCTAAACCATCAATGAAATGTGCACGATAGAACAGTTGATGGAAATGCTCAGTTGGAATACCGATTCCTGTAATTGGGCTAATCAGGACATTATAGTTTTGATGAAAACTCGCTTGCTTTAATAAGTAGTGATTTAAACGTTGGGATTGCTCTAAAGTTTGTTGCTTCGGGTCTAAGTTTTGACACGGTTGAGCTAAACCGAGGTGAGATAGAATGACTAAAGCATTGAGAATTTTTGCATAGTTGAGATCTGGCAAACTTTGTTCCAGTTCAAAAATGGTCAGTGGTTGATAGTTTTCCTTTGCAAATTTATCGCCAATGGGCAGATAAATTTCTTCAATTAAATTAAAGGTGCCTAATAACCCACTGATACTGGTTGGTAGCTGTTCCTTGGCTGTCAGTAACACAAAGGCCGTGTTGCGCAGCCGTTCTTGTGCCTGTAATGGGGTTAAGTTATTTTTACCTCGAATAAACAAGTCTCGTCTAAATTGCGTGTTAGCAAAATAGTCGCGGCATTGTTCTTTAAAAATAGGGTGCTCAATGGCATTCAAAAAAGCTTGGTGCTGTTCTGAAAAATTGATGTTGTCGAGGTGTGTATTTAAATCGGTTGAACCTGCATAGGACAGTTTGATTTCATCCAGAATACGCACAATTTGCTGGAAGGAAAAACATTGCCAATCTTGATTGAGATATTCATGAATCAAGTAGTTTGGATTTTGCTGTTTTAAATCAGCGACTTTTTGTACGGCATTGGGATTGCGTTGGGCAAAAATTGGATTTTGCTTAAGTAAGTCTTCACTGAAGGTGAGGGCTTCATTGACCTTTTGCAGAGGATTGGTACTTTTGCTATTAAACTTAAAATGGCTATGAAATAACTCGCGAATTGGCATATTCGCTGCCCAACCAGTAACGCAGTTATAGCTGATATAGACAATACCGTTGGGTTTTAAGAATTTACGAATAAATTTGAGAATAATGTGCTGATTTTCATAGCTGATCCAGCTCCAAATCCCGTGTAGGCTGATCGAATCAAACATCGGAAGATCAGAACGATTAAGCAACTCTTCAAAACTATCATCATAGAAGTAATGTTCGGTTTTGCTCTGCTCAGCCAGTTGATTGGCATGTGCTGCATGTGCTGGATTGAAATCTGTACCGTAGAATGCCGCTTCATTACAGGTGGCGTGAATATTAATACTGACACCTTGACCAAAGCCAAGTTCACAATGATTATGATTTTCCTGAAAATCTGGACTATCGATGCCATTTAAAAGTAAGCAAAACTTTTGGAAATTCGGGCTGAGGTCTCGATAATAACCGTAGGTATAATTTACTTCAGTTTGGTAGCCATTCGTCCAGGTCGTTGTCATTGATATATCCTATAGACTGATTGTTGATATGTTTAAAAAGCCGTCAATTTTTCGATTGTATGGATACTCGCAAAAAAAAACCACCAAAGATTGGTGGTTTTTCAATATTGGCCTAATTAGTTTAGATTATCGAGATATTTCTCTGCATCTAATGCTGCCATACAGCCTGAGCCTGCTGAAGTAATCGCTTGGCGATAGATACTATCCGCCACATCACCTGCAGCAAATACGCCTTCAATAGAGGCAGCAGTTGCATTACCGGCAGTGCCGCTATGCACTTGGATATAGCCATCACGCAGATTTAACTGGCCATCAAACATACCTGTATTCGGTTTATGTCCGATCGCAACAAACAAACCTTGAACTTGCACATCTTGCGTGCTTGAATCTTGGGTTGATTGAATACGAACAGCCGTTACGCCTGTTTTGTCACCCAATACTTCATCCACTTGATGGTTCCAGATAATACTGATTTTGCCTTCTTTTTCTTTGGCAAAAAGATGGTCTTGTAAAATCTTTTCAGAACGTAAGCTGTCACGACGGTGAACAAGGGTCACATGCGCTGCAATATTAGACAGATAAAGTGCTTCTTCGACTGCTGTATTACCACCACCAACAACCATGACATTTTGGTTCTTATAGAAGAAACCATCACAGGTTGCACATGCGCTTACACCTTGACCCATAAACGCAGCTTCAGATTCAAGACCTAGGTATTGTGCAGTTGCACCTGTTGCAATAATCAACGCATCACACGTGTACTCTTCCATATCGCCTTTGAGTACGAATGGACGAGTTTTAAGATCTACTTCATTGATATGATCGTAGACAATTTCTGTACCAAAACGTTCTGCATGAGCTTGCATACGTTCCATAAGTACAGGACCAGTTAATCCTTCTGGGTCACCTGGCCAGTTGTCAACTTCAGTGGTCGTTGTTAATTGACCACCGAGTTGCAAACCCGCAATCAGTGTTGGCTTGAGGTTAGCACGTGCAGCATAGACTGCTGCGCTATAGCCTGCAGGACCAGAACCCAAAATAATTAACCGTGAGTGACGAGCGCTCATTAAAGAACATCCTTTTTATATCAAAACTGCTAAAATTATACGTGAATCCAGAGCGGAGTGGTTTAAATCCATCGGGATAATATTGATTAACTCAATCGAATTGAGCTATATCCGAGCAGGATGTTAACAACAACAGTAAACAATCGTGCATCTTTTTTGTAAGAACGAGTGCATAATATAAAACTTATTGATTAAGGCATTTTAGGCCTTGAAAGATACTAACAAATAACGAATTGGGTTACAGGACTGTATATGACTGCGGTGTCAAGTGTTTATGCACAACGCTTTTTAATGACATTATTTTTGATTTCTTTTGGCATTTATTTATTTCTTGCCACAGTAACCTATACACCATTTGATCCGGGCTGGATGCATATTTCCAGTGATACCCAGCAGGTTTCAAATGCCAGCGGTGTGGCAGGCGCTTGGATCGCAGATTTACTGTTCGGTTTCTTGGGGTGGGCAAGCTTGCTGATTCCTTTATTTTTATTTATTGAAGCCATTCAAGTCTGGTGGCCAAGAAGCTTTTTAAACCGCCCATTTCGTTATGCTGCACAGTTTTTCTTGATCCTGTCCATTTCTAGTTTGTTGTATCTGCATTGGAATACACCAGCAGACACCTTGGACAATGCAGCGGGTGGTATCATTGGTTATGAGTTGGGGCAGAGTTTATCCCAATTATTGACCATCTATGGCGCAACTTTATTCTTATTGGCTTTTAGTATCTTATTACTGACTTTAGCCTTTGGCATTCAGTGGAACAAGACCTGGGCTACATTGAAAAATACGCCTGCTTATTTACAAGATTTATTTTATAAAAATGTGCCCCAGAATGAATCTGCATATGATCTGACTGAGCAATTAGCCGCTGCCGATACACCTGCAATTAAGAATAAAGTACAAACTGAGTCTGATCTTGTAGCAGATACGAGTGAAGCTAAAGCGAATCAAGTTCAAGCAAAACTGATTAAAATTGATGATTCACATCATCAGTTGATGGCTGAAAAATTGTTTGCTGATGTGCTTGCAAAAGAACAGCAACAAGGTAGTCAGCCAGTACAAACTGAGCAGATTGAAGATTTTGAACAGACTTTACAACGTGCCCATCAGTTTGAAACTGAAAGCCAACGTTTGGTTCAAACAGGTGAAGTATGGCGTGCTTTACAGCGCGATGATGCGAGCCATAAGCAAGAAATTGATGCATTGTTAAGAGCAGCGGATGACACTCCTCATGCCCTAGCACAGTATGCATCTACGGCACATGTAGCAACCGCAACGCAGACATCCAGTCACAGCAATCTAGATTGGAATGATGATCAAATTTTCGATGAATTGTTGGCTGCTGTTCCAAACAGTAAGACAGCGACAGATTTACATACTCCATTTACGCAAGAGCCTCCGGCGCATTCGGCCCCTCAGGTTGCTGAGGTCGAATTTGAGGCAGATATTGAAGCATTGATTAATGAATCTGCAAGACCAGCAGCTGTACAGCCAGAGACTGCACCGATTCAAAATGCAATACATCCTATCCAAGAGGATGTTCATCGCATAGCTGAGCAGCAAGCAGATGATTTTAGTGATCTTCTGATCGAAGAAGAGCGTGAACAGGCTTCACCACGAACAACCAGTTATGCGCAATCCTCTGCTTTTGTAAAAGCACCGATTGAGGTTTCAACGGCGCCGAAAGAAACACTGTCTAAAGAAGCCTTTATCGAAGCATGGCAAGAAACGGCAGGTAAAGCTGATCCAGATGCAGATTTGGATCTTGAAGATGATTTTGATCTGGATGCGCCTTTAACGGATGCATTTGGTCGCCCAATGTCACGCGCCATGCAAGTCGCGCAAAAACGCCGTGATCTACCGACTTTACCGGGTCTGGAATTGCTGGATGAAGTTGATCCAAACAAAAAGGTCAATTTTACCGCTGAGCAATTAGCACGTCTTTCAGAGCTTTTAGAGATCAAACTACAAGAGTTTAATGTGAAGGCTCAGGTGGTCGAAGCCCAGCCGGGGCCAGTAGTAACACGCTTTGAACTCGATCTTGCACCGGGTGTAAAAGCCTCTAAAGTAACCAATATTTCACGTGATTTGGCACGTTCAATGTCGATGGCTTCGGTTCGTGTGGTTGAAGTGATTGCCGGAAAACCATATATCGGAATTGAAGTGCCGAATAGTAGCCGTGAAATGGTACGGTTGATTGAGTTATTGAAAACGCCAGCTTTTGAAGACCCTGCGGGTTTGCTCTCTATGGCGATGGGTAAAGACATTTCAGGTAATCCTGTCATTACTGACCTCGGTAAAGCACCACATATGCTGGTTGCGGGGACCACAGGTTCTGGTAAGTCGGTTGCAGTGAACTCGATGATTTTATCGATGTTACTGAAATATACACCAGACCAGTTACGCTTGATTTTGATCGATCCAAAACAGCTTGAATTAGCCAACTATAATGATATTCCACACTTGTTAACGCCTGTGGTCACGGACATGAAAGATGCAGTCAGTGCTTTAAACTGGTGTGTCAATGAAATGGAACGTCGTTATAAGCTAATGTCCTTCCTGAAAATTCGTAAACTCAGTGACTATAACCGTAAGGTCGAAGAGGCGATTGCCAATGGTGAAGATCTCATTGATCCAACATGGAAAGCCAGTGATTCGGTTGTCGGTGAGCGTGCACCACGTTTAGCGCCATTACCATCGATTGTGATTGTTGCCGATGAGTTTGCTGACATGATCATGCAAGTCGGTAAAAAAGCCGAAGAAATGATTACTCGTTTAGCGCAGAAATCGCGTGCAGCAGGAATTCATTTACTGCTAGCAACACAACGTCCGTCGGTAGATGTGATTACAGGTTTGATTAAAGCCAATATTCCAACCCGTGTTGCATTACGTGTAAACAGTAAAATTGACTCACGTACCATTCTCGATGCAGGTGGTGCAGAAGACTTACTCGGTCATGGTGATATGTTGTTCCTTGGGCCGGGTAAAATCGAGCCTGAGCGTGTGCATGGCGCCTTTATTAGCGATGATGAAGTGAACCGAATTTGTGATGCTTGGCGTGAACGTGGTGAGCCAGATTATGTTGATGAAATCCTGACACCATTTGATGAAGAACAGACGTCTCGTGGCTTTGAAGATGGGGATGGTGATCCAAGTCGTGATGCGCTTTACGATCAATGTGTATCGTTCGTTTTAGAGACACGTAAAGCATCGACTTCATCGCTACAGCGTAAATTTAGCTTGGGTTATAACCGTGCGGCTCGCATTATCGACCAAATGGAAGAGAATGGCATTGTCAGCTCAATGGGCGCCAATGGTAAGCGAGATATTCTGGTTTAATCAGAACTATTTGCTAAAAAAGCCTCTAGTCATAGAGGCTTTTTTATTTGTAAAAGAATTGGGGGGATTAGACCTGAGTAAAAAGACCAATTAAGATGAATAGCCAAAACAAAGAACCAATTGCAACGACAATGATATGTCCAGCCCCGAGTTTTTCTTGACGAATTGCATTGAGGTCTGTGGATTGGATTTTTGCATAATTCAATGCGACAACAGCAGGGATTAAGAAAATGAAATCGAATAGGGTAATCAACCAATAAGGATCAGGCAGATAGTAGGCAAATATTATGAGTAGATAGCCAACGAACATCCATGCTGATGAAAATGACTGGGTATAGCCATTTGCTTGGGCATAGTTTTGAATCTTGTTAAACAGCGAATATAAAAAGAAAATTGAAAAAATGGCACGTGCGGCAGGCATAATATTTAAATTATCTTTGATCGCAAAAAAACGCCATGCTTTAAACATCCACCAGATTTGATATAAACCAAATGAAGTGATGGATAAGATGATAAACCGTTTCATGCTGATAATTCTCAGATCAGCAAGATGGTGATTTATTGGAGGTGGTTCAATTAAATGATGGTTCGTGTTTGTCATTGTCTTTCTTGGAAAATAGAGTTGTTTTGGTTTTATTTTAATAAATTACAGCGAATTGGTAACACGGTGGTTTTACATAATGCCACATCATTAAGATCTGATAACAATAGCACAGATAAATCATATGGCATTATTGGGGAAAGCAATTAGGCAAATTTTGCCAAGACTTCCAAGAAACCATCTTTTTGGCGTGGGAACTGTGCAATCACATCATGAATGCGTTGACCTTCTGGATTCGTCGCATTGAGATCACGACCATCAGCCAAAAACTGGATAATTAAGCGTTCATAATCATTTGGACGCATATGTTTGAATGCATGATAGAGCACATGAAAGTCAGCATTTACGCCAGTTGGAGGAAGTTGGTTAAGGTAGGCAAACACACGCTCATCTGACCACTCTTCATTGAAAGTTGCTGGCTGTGATAATGCCATGACAATCTCCTCAGTCTTATAAAATAATAAAGGCAAAATACTTGTAGTGGGGAAAGTCATACTTTCCAAATCCACCCGCGTATTCTGCCTTTATTTGCGAAAAATCGCTAATGAAAAAACTTCTATCGATCTTCAGGTAAATTGATATTCATTTCTAACATTTCGATATTTGCTTCTGAACGAACCTGCATCTGAATATGCTGTTCATCTACACCACGAACATAACGACTCACCACCTGCATGATTTCTTTTTTCATTTGGTCGATTTTGTCTTGGCCTAGGCGACGACCTAAACCTTGTTCAGAGGCAACAATTACCTTTAAACGATCTTTGGCAGTTTGTGCACTTGATGGCTTTTCATCACTGCTAAAAAGTTTACTCCAGAATCCTGCCATAATTACGCTCCAAATAGTCTAGCTAACCAACCTTTTGGCTGTACTGCAATGTGTCGATAAGGACGGTCTTCGCCAAGGAAGCGAGCTACTAAGTCATCATAAGCTTGGCCAGCTTTTTCTTCTGTATACAGAATCACTGGTTTACCTTCGTTTGATGCTTGAAGTACGCTCGGACACTCAGGGATAACACCCAAAGTTGGCACACGTAAAATATCTTTCGAAATATCATCGATTGTAAGCATTTCTTGTTTATCAGCACGCTCTGGGTTAAAACGTGTAATACATAAGTGCTTACGGATACGACCTTCGTTTTGTTCAACTTTTTTGGTCTTGCTGTCGAGCATACCAATAATACGATCTGAGTCACGTACGGATGAAATTTCAGGGTTAGTTACAATGATGGCTTCATCAGCATGATACATTGCTAAAATCGCACCACGTTCAATACCTGCAGGAGAGTCGCAGATAATGTAATCAAACTCTTGAGAAAGTTCATCAATGACACGTGCAACACCTTCATCGCTCAAGGCATCTTTATCACGGGTTTGTGATGCAGGGAGAATGTATAAGTTTTCAATCTCTTTATCACGGATCAGCGCTTGCTGTAAACGTGCTTCATTATTAATAACATTAACGAAATCATAAACTACGCGGCGTTCGCAGCCCATGATCAAATCTAGATTACGTAAACCTACATCGAAATCAATCACAACAGTTTTATGACCACGTAGGGCTAAACCTGTTGCAAAAGATGCGCTTGTTGTAGTTTTACCTACACCACCTTTGCCTGACGTTACGACAACAATTTTGGCCACCGAATCCACTCCTATTTATGGTCATACGCCCCTAAAAGGGCTTATTTGGTGCTTTTAAAACTCAATTAAATAAATTAAAACTGCAAGGCTTCAAATTCAAGTTCTTGCTTGTTATTTAAATAAATATGTACAGGCTTTTTGATCATATCTTTGGGAATATCATCTGCTACACAATAAGTCCCTGCAATAGAGATTAATTCTGCTTCGAGCGAATGGCAGAAAATACGTGCCGCAGTTTGCCCGCCTGCGCCTGCAATGACTCTACCACGAGCATTGCCATAAATGTGAATATTTCCAGATGCAATCACTTCTGATCCACTATTCATACCCGCATTTAAGATAATATCGCCCTGATCTTGTACCAAACATTGGCCTGTACGCAAAATCTCATCATGATAAGAGGTGATATACGCATTCGATGTATTTTTTTGTGGTGTTTGTATTGCAGCATTATCCACTGTTTTTGCAGGGGAGTGGTCAACCACTTGTTCTTTGGATGCCTTGATGCGCTGTAAGGGCTGGTCGGCAGGGAGAACAGGGAATTGAATCGCACGAGCTTCATCACCCAAAATGCCATCAATGACGGCCATCGGTTGTAAGCCTAAATCAATTAAAAGCTGAATTAACGCAATCAGCTCTTGTTCAACGGTACTGTCAATAATGACGAGTGTACCGATATAAGAACCTTCATTCAGTGTATCGCTAAGTTGCTGTCGGATTGCATTATGGTCATTTGTGTCGAAAGTCAGTCGACTAAAATTCACCATTCTGCCCGTAATCCGTATATCAGCCATAATTTATCCTTCAGGGCTTTTTAAGCGCTCTATTGTGTTGAAGCGTGTTGTAAATAAAAGCAAATGCTAGAACAAATTACACGAATTCTCTAGCTTGATTGGTAATTTTTCTTGTAATCATTCTGCTTTTTTATCCAATTGATCAGATTCCTGCAAAGTTTGCTGCCATTGTTTGACTTTTACCTGTTTTCGAATCGCTTCGAGGCTTTCAAATACAACAGATTCGACCAATTCCTCCAAGTAGTGATTGTCAATATTCAGCTCACTGACTTGCTCTGCAATAAACTGATAGTTTTCATTTGGTCTTTGTACTGAACCTGCTGTAAAGGGTTCAATCAGACCTGCGCTGATATTTTCCCCTAATCGTTGCCCAATACTTTGTATTTGTTGTTCAATACGGCCACCCACAATCGGGATTAGACGCAATAACTGCGTCAGTTCAGGGGTATCTTCTATGGCTTGATTGACAATAGCACCGACTTTTTGAGTGATCACGGGTTGTTGTTGTTGTAATGCTGTCGCCAAGGACTCTTGTAACATTGACGTCAGCGTCACAGTAAAGAGTTGTCGATGATGATCAACCAGATCATGAATAATTTTTTTATGACTGGAGCTGGTTTGCAATTCGTGTCGAATGCCATCAATCACAGTAATGACGACACGATCAGACAGTTCTTCCATCACCACGCGATAATAGAATAGAGCTTTGATACGTATGCCATCTGGCACAACCTTATAACCAAGTTCATGTAGTCGGTAGGCGATAATTCCTGCGCGGAATAAACGCAGGAAACGTAAATGCGGAATGATGGCTAAGATTTCATACCAGTGAATAAAGGGGAAAAACCACCAACGGGCATGATGTCTTTGTGCAATTGAGATGATCCAGCGCACAACCAGTTCAACAATCAAAAAGATAATGAACCATGCTTCAGTGGTAATCACCCAAGGGTGTAAATGGGTACGATAAAAATCCAGCACACTGGAGAGATGGATAAAATTAAAAAACCAAGCCCCGATATTACTCATCAGGAAAAAGTTCATGCCTAGACAGAACAAGTTAAAAACAATAATAAACACCATGAAAATGTCATAGACGAGGAACAGTTTGAAAAACACACTGTTCGGATTGACATAGTTATATTTAGAGTTTTGTCCTGAGTCCTGCTGGGTCATGTCTTTACTCAATTCCTGATGAGAATATTAATTATATTTTGCTTTCATTTGTGAAATCAGCTGGTCTTTTTCAGTCCAGATTTGATCAACCCATTTTTGGAAACGTTCACGATAGACAGGGTCATCCTCATAGTTACCGCCGAGTACCCAGTCTGGAATTTCTATTTTACGCAAATCGACAGCGATACGTGACACATCTCCCAACCAGAATTCGCCATAACCGGGTGCACCATCAGGATACACAATTGTCATATCGACTAATGCATCAATTTGATCCCCCAGAATACTGAGCGCCAAGGCCAAACCACCCGCTTTGGGTTTGAGGAGGTTTTGAAAAGGGGATTGCTGTGCAGCATGTTTTTCAGCAGTAAAGCGAGTGCCTTCTAAATAATTTAATAAGGTAAAAGGTTGGCTAAGCAACTGTTCACAGGCTTTACGCGCTTCCAGCATATCGCGTGATTTTAGCTCTGGATTTTTAGCAATCTGCTCTTTACTATGCCGTTTCATCATTGGGAAACCCAATATTTTGAAAGCTTGTCCTACAAAGGGAATAAAAATAAGTTCCCACTTGGTAAAGAAGCGAGTAAGTGGCATACGGGTTAAACCGAAATACTGATTCACAGTGGTATCGACCCAACTTTGATGATTACACATCATCAAGTATCGCCCCTGCAAATTCAGATCAAGTTGTTCATCAATACTGATGTCCCATTGTAAATTTGGCAGAACATGGTCAATTAACCAGTTATTTACCCCTAACCAACTGTTGGTAATTTGAATATTTGTTTCATCTACTTTTGCAGATTGTTTAAATAATTTGGTGAGGCCTAAAGCAAGTACTGGTGGTCCATGAAAGAAGGTACTGCCTGTAATCACAGAACTAACGGTTAATCCTTTACTGACTTTTTGCAATAGGGATGCTTTTTTATTAGCGGTAGCCATAAATCGAACCTTGAGTGCATATGTTTGAAAAAGAGATGTTCCAACTATAAACAACAGATGTTGAAATACAACTGTATATTTTAAGTTATTGACATTTTTTATATATTCAAATGCGTACATCGGTTTTTATTGGTCAAAGGTCGAGATGATCTTGTCAAGTTTGCTTGTAAATTGCATGTTTTTTATTTTGTGATTTATTTCTCATTTTGTGTTTGTTATGAGATGGGTATAACAATGGAGAAATTGTGTTGCTTGAATCAAGTAAAATGCATCAAAATATTACAAAACTACAAATAAAGTGTTTATTATTAACAAAAAATCAATGGTCTAGCACCATTTTCTCATTCATCATTTGTCCAGACAACAAAATACATAGACAGGAGCAACGCAATGCGTGCATTAGTAATTTCAACACTCGTAGGGGCTGGCTTGGTACTTTCTGGTTGCCAAACGACTGGTAATAACATTGGTGGCGTAGAATACGATAAAGCAGCTTTAGGTGCATTAATCGGTGCTGCTGCAGGTTATGGTGTTTCTAAGGGTAACGCAAATACGAGTAAGCAAAACAACCGTGCTGCGGCAATTGGTGCAATTCTTGGTAGTGCTGGTGGTTTGTATCTCGATAATAAAGAGAAAAAATTACGTGAGCAAATGGCGGGTACTGGTGTAGAAGTAGGCCGTAACCCAGATGGTTCTGTACAATTAATCATGCCTGGTAGCATTACGTTTGATACGAACAAATCGAACATCAAACCGAACTTCTACGGTACTTTAAACAAAGTAGCGCAGACTTTAGGTGAAGATAACAAGAGTGCGATCCTTGTAACGGGTTATACAGATAACACGGGTAATGACTCAATCAACATCCCATTATCTCAAGCGCGTGCTCAATCAGTGAAAAACTACTTAGCTGGTCAAGGCATTTCTGGTAGCCGTATCGATGCACAAGGTTTAGGTTCAGCGAACCCGATTGCTTCAAACGCGACTGCTGCTGGTAAAGAGCAAAACCGCCGTGTAGAAATCAGCATTTATGCTAAACAGTAATTTTTACTGATTTCAAAAAAGCCACCTTCGGGTGGTTTTTTTATTGCAGATCAAAATAGACGACAAGCTACGGCGTGTTATTTGGATAAGGCATCATAATTTATACATATCCCTAGATTTACTATTGGGATTCTAAAACAGAGATGTCTATAATTGTGCTCGAAAAATCAGGCTCGGAAACGAGAGAGGTATAACCGATGTCATCTGCCAGTCAACTTAATGACAAGCAACTTGAGGCCATGAAATATGTTCAGGGGCCATTGTTGGTACTTGCAGGGGCAGGTTCAGGTAAAACCTCTGTAATTACCCGAAAAGTTGCTTTCTTGGTACAACAGTGTGGTATTCCTGCCTATCGTATCACCGCAATGACTTTTACCAATAAAGCGGCGCGTGAAATGAAAGAGCGTGTGGGTAAGTTACTCTCACGTGAAGAAGCCAAAGGGCTTTCGGTCTCGACCTTCCATACTTTTGGGTTAAATTTACTCCGCCTCGAATTAAAACATTTACCACTTAAAAACAATTTTTCGATTTTAGATGCCGATGACTGTAAACGAATCTTGATGGATTTGATGCAGCGTGACAATTTATCAGGTGCGGAGAGCAAAGAGCTGCTCGCCAAGGCGATGAAGAAAATTTCAGACTGGAAAAATGATCTGATCGTCCCTGAACAAGCTCACTCAACTTGTGAAACGGTTGAGGATGTCCAGTTTGCACATCTGTATCAGCTCTACGAGCGTAATTTGCGTGCCTATAATGCCGTAGACTTTGATGACTTGATCGTGATGCCAACACGTTTACTTCAGGAAAATGCCGAAGTGCGTGACAAATGGCAAAACCGTGTTCGTTATTTATTAGTGGATGAATATCAAGACACCAACACTGCGCAATATACCCTCGTTAAGCTTTTAGTTGGGGTGATGGGACAGTTTACCGCTGTAGGTGATGATGACCAATCTATTTACGCTTGGCGTGGTGCAAAGCCTGAAAACATGGCCTTGTTAAAAGATGATTTCCACAATCTTAAAGTGATTAAGCTGGAGCAGAACTATCGCTCGACCAGCCGTATCTTAAAAGCGGCCAATGCTGTAATTGAAAATAATCCGCATATTTTCGATAAGAAACTATGGAGTGATAAAGGTCACGGTGAAACCATTCGTGTGATCACTTGTTTAAATGATGATGATGAAGCAGAACGTGTGGTTAAAGATCTGATCACGCATAAGCTGATGAATGGTAAAAACTGGAAAGATTATGCAGTGCTGTATCGCGGTAACTTTCAAGCCCGTGTGATTGAAACTCAGCTTCGTCAGATGCAAATTCCGTATAAGTTATCAGGTGGACAGTCTTTCTTCGCGCGTGCCGAAATTAAGGATGTGATGAGCTATTTACGCCTCATCATTAACCCTGAAGATGACAGTGCCTTCTTACGTATTATCAATACGCCTAAGCGTGCCATTGGCCCAGTGACGTTAGAGAAACTCGGTTTATTTGCTCAAGAAAATACCTTGTCTTTATTAACTGCATCGTCAGACCAACGTTTAAGCATGGTGTTACCGAAGAAAGCAGCAACACAATTACATGAGTTTGCTGATTTTATCGCGACATTTACCCGTGAATTGCTTGATGATGATGAGCCAATGCCGAAAGTTCGTCAGATGATCAACGAAGCAGGCTATATCGATTATATCCGTGAGCAGGCAGCAACCCCTGCACAAGAGAAAACCAAGCTCGACAGTATTGAAAGCTTGTATAGCAGTATTCAAAATTTGTTGAATCGTACTGATGATGTCGATGAGAAAAATATTGAAAGTGTGATTCGAAAATTGGTACTGCTAGATATGCTTGAGCAGCAGCAGGAAGAAGAAGATACCGATAAAGTGAACTTACTAACCTTGCATGCCGCCAAAGGTTTAGAATTCCCTTATGTGTATATGATTGGCTTGGAAGAAGAGCTATTACCACATAAGAACTCGATTGCATCGGAAACGGTCGAAGAGGAACGCCGCTTGATGTATGTAGGCATTACTCGTGCCCGTCAAGGCTTAACACTGACCCTTGCTGAGCAGCGTAAGAATGGTGGACAAATGCGTCAAATGACGCCAAGCCGCTTCTTGGACGAGATGCCACAAGATGATTTGGAGTGGCATGGTCGTAAAAAGAAACTGGCACCCAATGTTGATCCAAAAGAACAAGCTCAGCAGTACCTTGCCAACTTAAAAGCATTGTTGAAACGTTAAGAAATTGTAAGTAGGAAATTTTAATGAAAGTTCAAGTTAAAGTATTAGATGCACGTTTAGGTCAAGAGTGGGCTTTGCCTTCTTACGCAACGACTGGTTCAGCAGGTTTAGATTTACGCGCATGTTTAGATGAAGCGATTGAGATTGCTGCGGGTGAAACCGTTTTAGTGAAAACAGGTTTGGCGATTTATATCGAAGATCCAAACTTTGCAGGTTTAATTCTACCGCGTTCAGGTTTAGGCCATAAACATGGTATTGTGTTAGGTAACTTGGTGGGGTTGATTGATTCTGATTACCAAGGTGAACTCATGGTATCGGTTTGGAATCGTGGACAAAATAGCTTCCGTTTAGAACCTGGTGAGCGTTTAGCACAATATGTATTGGTTCCAGTGGTACAGGCTGAGTTCGAACAAGTGAGCGAATTCGTTGCGACTGAGCGTGGCGCAGGTGGTTTTGGTCATACTGGAAAACAATAAGCTTTTTCAGTAGTTATCACTTTAAATGCAATGTTTTTCTGAAAAACGTTGCATTTTTCATATTGATTGTTGCCTTGATATATATTACAAAGCAGCTGACTAATTATTTTAATTTTTCTGAATAAGGGTTAATTAATTTCTTAATAGTTTCTGCTTTTTTTATGGATCAAATGATTATAAAAATAGGGGCTTACAGTGAATATACAACATACATTTCCGCTGAATATTTTCCGTGCTTACGATATTCGCGGAAAGCTAAGTAATTTAACGCCAAATATTATTAGCCTAATTGCTTATGCTTTAGCTTCGCAATATAAAAATGCTGAACAGACACACGTGGTGATTGGTTATGATGCACGTTTAACCAGTCCGACTTATGCCAATATCATCCAAAATATATTCGAAAAACAAGGTTTACAAGTCACTAATATTGGTTGTTGTTCATCACCGATGATGTATTACATTGCCCGTGATTTTGGTGGCAATGGTATTATGGTGACCGCAAGTCATAATCCGAAATCGGATAATGGCATTAAATGGATTTTAAAAGGTGAGCCACCAACACCAGAAACCATTCAACAGGTGGGGCAATATGCACAGACCTCTTTGAGCAATATTGAGGATTTCTTGCATTCAGAAAATACCGCACACCAAATTGTTGCTCCGTATTGTTTGCAGTATCAGCATTCCTTAATCAGTGATATACAGTTAGCGCGACCATTAAAAATCGTTCTCGATGGATTACATGGTTCTGCAGGGCGTTGTGCCAAATTGGTTTTAGAAAAACTAGGCTGTGATGTGATTGCTTTACGTTGTGAAGCCAATGGACATTTCCCTGATCATGCGCCAGATCCATCTCATGCTGAGCATTTAAAGCAATTACAAGCCGCTATTGTTGCTGAGAAAGCCGATCTCGGTATTGCGTTGGATGGTGATGGGGATCGTGTGGTTTTACTCGATGAGAATGCACATATTATTAGTCCTGATCGCTTATTGTCTTTATTTGCGCAGATGTGCTTACAGCAGCATCCACATAAAGAAATCGTTTTTGATGTGAAGTGCTCACGTATGGTGGCGGATACCGTACAGGGGCTGGAAGGTCAAGCCAAAATGATTCGTACGGGCAGTAGCTTTTTACGTGCTTATTTATCGCAATCAAAGGGCACGGCTGTTTTTGGTGGTGAATATGCGGGTCACTATGTCTTTAATGATGGACGCGGTTTTGGCTATGACGATGGTTTATACGCAGCTTTGCGTGTGATGGAATATTTAACCCAATCCAAAGCAACAACCCTGTCTGAGTTATTGGCCGCTTACCCAGAACGTTATTGCACGGAAGACACCTATATCAGTACCCATGATGCCAATCCTCAGCAAGTTTTAAATGATATTGAAATTTTAAGTCATCGTTTAGGCGCGCGTTTAAGTAAAATTGATGGTGTAAGACTTGATTTTGACGATGGATTTGGCATTATTCGAGCATCAAATACTGGCGAATATTTTACCGTCCGTTTTGATGCTGATAATCAGAACCGATTAATTGAAATTCGTCAAAAGTTTGTTTCTATGTTGCAAGACCAATATCCAAAGATTGCACAAGAACTCGCACAGGCCTAAAAGGAGAGACGCATGCCACATGAGCATATCGGCATTGATAAAGCAAAAATTTTGATCGAAGCTTTGCCGTATATCCAACGTTTTGCAGGAAAAACGCTGGTTGTAAAATATGGTGGTAATGCGATGACTGATCCTGAATTGGAAAGTTCATTTGCCCGTGACATCGTATTGTTAAAAACGGTTGGCCTGAATCCAATCGTTGTGCATGGTGGTGGTCCACAAGTGGATTCATTGCTAAAACGCTTAGGACAAGAGTCTGATCGTATTGATGGCATGCGCGTGACCGACCAAGCAACCATGGAAGTGGTCGAAATGGTGTTGGGTGGTAGAGTCAATAAATCGATCGTGAATCTGATTAATAAACATGGCGGCCGTGCTATTGGTTTAACTGGTAAAGATGGCAATTTATTGCGTGCACGTAAATTGCTGATGGAAAAACAAGAAGCTGATGGCTCAATTTCGCAAATTGATTTGGGCATGGTGGGTGAAGTGACTGGCGTAAAAACTGATGTACTTGAAATGTTTACCCAAAGTGATTTCATTCCAGTAATTGCACCATTGGGTGTAGATGAAGAAGGCAATACCTATAACATCAATGCGGATCTTGTGGCGGGTAAAGTTGCAGAAGCACTTGGTGCTGAAAAGCTGATTTTACTCACCAATATCACAGGTGTATTGGACGAAAATAAAAATTTATTGACTGGTCTAAGCACACAAGAAGTGGATCGCCTGATTGAAACAGGCGTGATTTATGGCGGTATGATTCCAAAAGTGGGTTGTGCATTAGATGCCGTTAAAGGTGGTGTAGTGAGTGCACATATTGTTGATGGTCGCGTACCGCATGCAAGTTTATTAGAGATCTTCACTGATCATGGTGTGGGTACATTGATTACCAACCGCGCCAAACATTAATTCATCCTATTGATTTGAAAAGAGACCTCAAGTAGGTCTCTTTTTTTGTCATGACCTGTTCATGTTTTAGTCATCGCAATGTCATTTAAGCAATTTAAGGTAGGTCTAGTCATAAGGAGCTTTCATTATGCTAGAAAAATTAAATCAATATCGCCAGACATTGACTTTACCCTTACGCCACAAGCCAGCTCAAAATCAATTCCGTTTTGAATGGGTGGATAATTTAAAAGAATTACAAGAAGTACAACGCTTTAGAGCAACGCAATTTAGCCATCAATTTGGGATGCATTTTGAAGATGGTTTAGATCAAGACCTGTATGATTTCGGTTGTGAACACGCGGTGTTACGGGAAAAATGGACCGGTGAGATTGTCGCTTATACCCGTCTGAAATTGTTCCAAGGCCATGAAATTGGACAGAGTTATAGTGCTCAAGAATTTGAAATCGTTCCACAATTCTCTCATTTACCGAGTATTCTCGAAATTGGACGTACTTGTGTGCACCCTAAATTTCGTTCGGGTAAAGCCCTGTCAATGCTCTGGTTGAACCTGACCCCTAAAGTACTGTGGTCTATGCGTGCCAAGTATTTGATGGGTTGCGTTAGTATTCATTTAGAAGATAATTTGGCACGTGCTTATTACACCCATCGTCAGATTCAACAATTGGGTGAGCATCAGACGATTGATATTCGTTCAAAACGTAGCTTTGAACCAGAACGTCCTGACTATAGTTTCCCGCAAGATGAACGCATGCCAAAACTGTTTCAGACCTATCTAGGAATGCAGTCGAAACTGTCAAAACAAGCATTTTATGATGAAGATTTTAAATGCTTGGATTATTTCGTTTTCCTTGAAGTGAATAAGATTGCGACCTCTTTTGTGATGAACAAAATGGTGCAACGTTAGTAAGGTTTTGTTGATACTTCAACCATGCATTGCGTTATGAGCTAAAACAACATAATCAATGCATGAAATACCTACTATGATGGTCCTTATCAAGTTTCATACCGACGTTTAGAGCTGTTTTAGCCATAACCCTACGGGACAGGGATATTTTTTGCCGCTACGTCGTTATGTCTTGTTCATTTAGAGCCACTAAATTTTACAAGCCCTGCCTCGTATCAGCCAAAAATACCCTCTGCCGCAAGCATCTGTGTAATATCAACAGAACCTCTTATCATTCTTAATCTAATAGTGAGCACATATTGAGATTTACAAGCCATCTCTCCCTCATGCACAATAGGCGTAGATGTTTGATAGTTTAAAGATATGTGCCAGCTATTAGGAATGAATTGCGCCACCCCGACAGATATTACTTTTTCTTTTCGTGGGTTTTCACAACGCGCAGGGGTGACCTCTGATCATTGCGATGGTTTTGGGATCGCTTTTTTTGAAGATAAAGCTTGCCGCTTGTTTGTGGATAATCAATCTGCGGTTGAATCTCCTATTGCTGATCTGATTCGTAATTATCCGATCAAGTCTCGCAACGTCATTGCCCATATTCGTAAAGCCACTCAAGGTAAAATCAATCTCGAAAATTCACATCCCTTTTTGCGTGAGCTATGGGGGAGACATTGGATTTTTGCGCATAATGGCGATTTACATGATTTCAAACCTGAGTTAAGTGGCCGTTTCGAACCGGTAGGGAATACCGACAGTGAATTGGCATTTTGCTATTTACTGGATCAGATGGTTGAAGCTTTTGGTTATACCGAACCAAGTTTAGAAGAAATTTTCTCATTATTGGAACGTATTTCGCCACAAATTGCAGAGCATGGCACCTTTAATTTCTGTCTTTCCAATGGTAAGGCCTTATTTAGCTATGCGACGACGAAGTTGCATTGGCTCGTACGTGAGTATCCATTTCAACCTGCACATTTAATTGATCTCGATGTAGAAGTCGATTTTAGTCAAGTGACCACGCCAGAAGATCGTGTTGCAGTGATCACGACAGAGCCGTTAACCCATAATGAAGCATGGACAGCATATCAAGCAGGGGAAATGATTTTATTCCAGCACGGTAAACCGATTCAGCATGCCTTAACACGAGTTGAGCGCTTAATCCGCGAAGCAGAAAATCCAGCCTTAAAACGCGTGACCAAAGCGGATCAGTACTGACGTATTCAAATGGATAAAAGTGAACTCATCTCCCGATTAATTTCTTTAGATTTACCCAAAGATGAGTATGTGGTTGTTGGTGGCGGGGTATTAGCCGCACATTGTATCCGTGATACAGCAGATATTGATCTTGTGGTAAGCCCAGAGTTGTTTTGTCATTTACAAGCGACCTGGAACCAGAAAATTCGCCCAAATGGGAAAATAGGACTTTATCAGGGCTGTTTTGAAGCTTATCTAGATGTGAACTGTGGTGACAGTCAGGAAAGTTTTCAAACCCTATTGGCAAGTTCTGATGTGATTGCTGGAATACATTTTATGCATTTATCTATACTCGCTGCATTTAAACGAAATTATGGGAGGAAAAAGGATTTATCTGATTTAAATTTAATAGCAGCATTTCAAAACAATAAATAAGACTATTTTGCTTGGATTTTTTTAATTTTAAAATTATTTTTTATAAAAATTAGATAGATATTTTTTCTTGTTGGTTAAAAAATACTTGAGTGTTTTGATCGGTTAAAATATTTAAATAAATATAAAACAAGGGTTTAATTTGTTTTCTTTATCAATAGTTAAAATCTGACAAAAACGCTGTGTTTTTATTTAATTGCTTTGCCGATATTATATCCTTATTCAATAAATCAAATATGGTTTGGGGTTCGATATGGGTATGAAATGGTCTGTCGAATATAATACAGGAATCGAGGTGATCGATGATCAGCATCGTCGTATTCTAGATTATATTAATGAAATTGATGAATTAAATGAGGGTGATGATCGGGCAAAATTAAAAGGTATTTTGGATAATATCATTGATTATACCCAGTCTCATTTTACCTTTGAAGAAAGCTTACAAGAAGAAGCAAACTATAAATATCGTGTACCACATAAGCGTGTACATGACTTATTTATCAAAAAGATAGAGACTTATCGTCAACGTTTTGAGCTGGGGCAAGAAATTGATAGCGAGCTACATGAAGCACTATCAAAATGGTTGATCAACCATATCCGTCATGATGATGCAGATTATGTTGGTGCTGTAAAAGAAAATATGATCGGAATCATTAAAGAAAATGAAAAGAAAAAAGGGAAAAACTGGTTTTCTCGTTTCTTCTCATAATAATAAGACAATAATAAAAGACCCCTTATGATAAAAAATAATAAGGTGTGGTATGAGTGAACATAAGGGGTCTACTTAATAATATAATAATTCGTGCGCAGCAAATCATCGTAAGGTGATTTGCTTCTTTCTTTCGATATCTTTTGTTTTGATTTTCAGGCGTGAGAAAGGCAAAATAGATTGAATATTTCATTGCGAACTCCATAAAGCGCAATGAGTTCAAAGATTTTTCAAGGAATGCATTATGCAGGACACAACTCTGTCACGCTGGCTTGCACCAGTGATGGCGTTTTGCCTATCTTTTGTCATGATTACCACATTGGCACCCACCGTTGGAATCCAGATTGACCGTCAATTCGATTTCTGGCTACTGTGGTTAGGCACCATGATTCTGTTGGCATTACCCATCGGTTATCTTGAAATTGCTTTAGCAAAGCGTTCGCAGACCACGGCATTACAAGCACTTTCAACCTTAACACGGGATGCAGATGCTTCACCTAGATGGCGTATCGTGGGCTGGTTGGCTGTTATATTTGTTCCATTCTTTGCAGGCAGTGTATTGACTGCCGCAACACATGTCGTGAGTCAGCAGCTTACGCTTGCTGTATCAGAGCAGATTGTTTTTGCAATCCTTGCCATAGCTGCACTTGGATTATCTTTTATCCCTCGCCAATTTTTAATTGCTTTGACAACGATTGGTGTGATTGCTGCATTTATTCTTGCCAATGTCATGGGAACACATCTAACGGCTTGGCATTGGACAGGAATCGAGTTTAAAGAGTGGGGCAATGCAACAGTTCTTGCTTTGGTTGCTAGTGGTTTAGGACTTGGGTTGTATTGGCAAAGTAGTTTAGTCGCAGTGAAAAAACAGGACGCCGCAACAAGTACTGCCTTGCCAATTTGGGTGGCGCAATTACTGGCTGTGATCGCCTTTGGTTTCTTCTCTGTGCAAGCACAGTTACCTGCATTGGCATGGGTGTTTGCTGCCATCATGTCAGCGGCACTCTTAATTCAATTTGCAAAAGAACAGTTGGCACAACGTCAGCTTGCGATCATGATCCAATGGGCGATTTTACTTGCTGCTATTGCTGTTTGGGCTGTACCGCAAGTGGAACAAATCTTTAATAGCCTGCTCATGCTTTGGGGATTACTGATTTGCTTGATTTACGCAGTATTTGCTGGCTGGATTATGAAGATTAGTCATCTGCGTAAAGCAATGGGCTTTAGCAATGAGCTGTTTTATAACCTCTGGCGTATTGCCATCCGTATCGTGTTACCACTTTCAATTGTCGTAGCAATCATTGCTGTGATTGGACAAGTGCTGTAATGGAGCAGGCTAAACAAGTATGGGTCGCTTTCTCAAGTCCTGAACAGCAATTTCATATTGCTGTCAGCTTTAGCGAGGGAATGACGGCCCAACAGGCAATTGATGCCAGTGGCTTAGCAGCACAGGCGGTACTACCAGAAGTTTTACAGTTAGGTGTATTTGGTAGCAGAATTGACGCGGATACAGTCCTGCAAGCAGGTGACCGTGTTGAAATCTATCGGGCACTTACCATTAACCCGAATGATATTCGGCGTAAGCGGGCAGCAAAGAACCCAGTTGGGCGATTTATCAAAGGTAATCGCTTTAAGGCATAAAGCTGATAAGTAAAACCCCTCATGATTGACTCGATGAGGGGTTTCTTTTTACTGGAAAGCCGTTATAGTGGTGGCGCAGTCAAAATAGCTTCTTTTGATGCCGGTAAACCAGGTTGTGATTCTGGAATCGTATCTAAACCTTCTAAGCGTTCTACGTTACCATTCGCATCAAAATAAACTTTTAAATGTTGACCGTGTGCCGCAGGTATTTTTGCTTTTTTCGCATAAGTACCTGGGATATAGTTGTAGATGTAGTCCCAACGTTGTGGGTTCAGTGGATCTGTCACTGTTGGACTACCAAGCAAGAAACGGACTTGCTGAAAGCTCATGCCCACTTGTACTTGAGAAGCTTGTGCTTTGGTTAATGGTGTTCCTTGTGGAATATCAACTTTATAAACACCAAAGACTGAACAACCGCTAAGTACTGTAGTGACGAACAACGCCAGCATGATTTTTTGCATTTTGCTACACTATCCTGATAAATGATGATGCATTTGAGTCAAGGATAGATCATACTGCATCTAAACTCTATTGCCTATTCCAACTTAAGATTTGTTGAGAGACCTTTTTTTATGCCGATTTCTAATCAAGACTTACGCAAAGCTGGACTTAAAGTTACCCTTCCTCGTATTAAGATTTTGGAATTATTAGAAAATTCAAAACAACATCATTTAAGTGCTGAAGATATTTATAAAACCTTGCTTGAACAAGGTGAAGATGTTGGCTTAGCGACAGTTTACCGTGTGTTAACACAATTCGAAGCTGCGGGCATTATTCAGCGTCATCATTTTGAAAACAATCACTCTGTTTTCGAAATCATGCAGGAAGATCATCACGATCACCTTGTTTGCTTAAACTGTAATAAAGTTATTGAATTTACAAATGATATTATCGAGAAAGAGCAACATTCAGTTGCAGACCAACATGGTTTTGCCTTAACTGGACACTCTTTAAATCTATATGGCTACTGTAGTGATGCAGAATGCCAAGAGGCTTATCGTAAAAAATAAGTTGTGTTGAGTAAAAAATCTAAGTGTTCACGAAAATTGAACAAATAAAAAAGGGAAGGTTACAAAAACCTTCCCTTTTTTAATGGCTTAGTTTGAATTATTGACCATCGAAGGTAATGTTACGGCTGGCACTCAATAACTGGTCTGCACCTTCTTCTGACAGTTTGATGGTGAGGCGTAAGTCGTTTGGCGAATCCGCATGTTTTAAAGCATCTTTATAGGTGATCTGTCCTGCCTTATAAAGGTCGAATAGAGCTTGGTCAAAGGTTTGCATACCCAACTCACGTGAACGTTTCATCAGATCTTTAATCTCATGAATTTCACCCTTACGGATATAGTCAGCCAGAAGTGGTGTATTAATCAGAATCTCAATCGCAGCACGACGTGAATTACCATCTGGTGTTGGAATCAATTGCTGTGCAACGAGTGCTTTTAAGTTCAGCGACAAGTCCATATACAATTGACTATGACGGTCTGCTTCAAAGAAGTGAATGATTCGATCGAGGGCTTGGTTGGCGTTGTTGGCATGCAGGGTAGCGAGGACCAAGTGACCTGTTTCGGCGAAAGCGATGGCGTAGTCCATGGTTTCACGTGAACGAATCTCACCAATCAAGATCACATCTGGCGCCTGACGTAGTGTATTCTTCAATGCAATTTCAAATGAATCGGTATCAATCCCGACTTCGCGCTGTGTCACAATACAGCCAGCATGTTGATGTACAAATTCAATTGGGTCTTCAATAGTGATGATATGACCCTTAGAATTGTGGTTACGGAAACCAATCATTGACGCGAGAGACGTTGATTTACCTGTCCCTGTAGCACCAACAAAAATGATGATGCCACGTTTAGTCATTGCCAGCTCTTTGAGTACTTCTGGCAGTTTTAGATCATCCATGCTTGGAATATGCGTTTCAATCTTACGCAGTACCATACCTGGCATATCACGTTGCTGAAAAGCACTGACACGAAAACGCGCCGTCTTTTCACGGTTCATGATTGCGAAGTTACATTCACGTGTGTCTGCAAATTCTTTACGCTGTTTGTCGGTCATAATGGATTGAACCAATTGACCCACAATTTCCCCTGAAAGTTTCGATTTAGAAACAGGCACGATCTGCCCGTTAATTTTCATTGAAGGTTCAACATCCGCAGTGACAAATAAGTCCGATGCATTTTGTTGAATCATCAAATTGAGTAAATCATTAAAGTCCATGATATTTCTCTAATCCATTTATTTTTATAGGAATGATTCAGGTTGTTTTGCCACAGTACGTGCAGTTTGAGGGCTAATTAAGCCTTTAGACACCAGTGTTTTTAGGCTTTGATCCAAAGTGGTCATCCCGTAGTTGGCACCTGTTTGGATCGCAGAATACATTTGTGCAACTTTGTTTTCACGGACAAGGTTACGAATCGCAGGAATCCCGATCATGATTTCATGTGCAGCCACACGACCACCACCATTCTTTTTCAACAGGGTTTGAGAAATCACGGCTTGTAGAGATTCAGACAGCATGGCACGCACCATGTCTTTTTCTTCTGCAGGGAATACGTCGATGACACGGTCAATGGTTTTTGCCGCAGAGGTGGTATGCAGTGTACCAAACACCAAGTGACCTGTTTCCGCAGCGGTCAGTGCCAAGCGGATGGTTTCTAAGTCACGCATCTCACCGACCAGAATAATGTCAGGGTCTTCACGCAGTGCTGAGCGAAGTGCTGCATTAAAGCCGTGGGTATCACGATGCACTTCACGTTGGTTGATTAGACATTTTTTCGATTGGTGTACAAATTCGATTGGATCTTCGACCGTTAGAATATGGTCATAACGGTTTTCGTTAATATAGTCGATCATCGCTGCAAGTGTGGTCGATTTACCCGAACCCGTTGGGCCTGTGACGAGTACAATTCCACGTGGATAATCACAGATTTCTTTGAAAATTGAACCTAAGCCCAAATCTTCCATCGTTAAAACTTTAGATGGAATGGTACGGAATACCGCACCTGCACCACGGTTCTGGTTAAATGCGTTGACACGGAAACGGGCAATATTCGGTACTTCAAATGAGAAGTCAGTTTCTAAATCTTCTTCAAAGTCACGACGTTGTTTATCATTCATAATGTCGTACACCAAGCGATGTACATCTTTATGTTCAAGTGCTGGTAAGTTAATACGACGAACTTCACCATCCACACGAATCATAGGAGGCATACCCGCTGAAAGGTGTAAATCGGAAGCACCGTTTTTAACTGAAAAGGCGAGTAGTTCTGTAATATCCATAATTTCCCCGAAACAAACTAAAATGTCTCATTATTTTGTAGAATAATATAAGGCTTTCATTCGGGCTTACCAACACCTTAAAGAATGGAAAGCAAAAAAAGATTTCGTAAATGAGAACTGTGTCAATGAATCAATCGCAACAATCCCGCCAATCTGTTTTAAATCAAATAGAACAAGCCTGTCAGCGTGTTCAACGTGATCCTGCAACAGTGCAATTGTTGGCGGTTTCCAAGACACATCCCAGTGCCAGCCTTCGCGAAATGTATGCAGTTGGACAGCGTTGTTTTGGTGAAAACTATTTACAGGAAGCATTAGAAAAAATTGAGGAACTACAAGACCTAGAAATCGAATGGCATTTTATTGGGCATGTACAACGTAATAAAACCAAGCATCTGGCTGAAAAATTTGACTGGGTGCATGGGGTTGATCGTTTGATCATCGCTGAGCGTTTATCCAGTCAGCGTATCGAATCTCAAAGGCCTTTGAATCTTTGTCTGCAAGTGAATATTGATGGGCAAGATTCTAAAGACGGTTGCCAACCTGCTGAGGTCGCTGAACTTGTTCACCAAATCAGCCAGCTCCCCAATATCCGCTTACGTGGTTTGATGGTGATTCCTGCACCCGAAAATCATGCTGCATTTGCTGATGCGAAAGTGCTATTCGAGCAAGTGAAAGCGCAACATGCACAACCGCAAGACTGGGATACCTTAAGTATGGGCATGTCTGCTGATCTGGACACTGCAATTACGGCAGGTTCAACCATAGTGAGGGTAGGAACTGCATTATTCGGAGCACGGGATTATTCAAATTAATATAACGTGAATTGAATAAAGAGCAGTAGAAATAAAGAACAAATTACAATTATATAAAATATCTCTGCTGCTGAAAAAAACGGCATAAATTAGAATGACGTGTTTATTCATTTATATTCAAGCTGAATATAAATGAATCACGATTATTTTTACAAAGATAAAAATTGAATTTAGGATCACGTTTAAAATGAAAAAACTCTATTTTTTAATCTCTTTTATTTTATGTCTATTTTTAGCAGCGTGCAGTAAAAAACAGAGTGATGTGGCTGCAGAGGCTGCCGATAGTAATGCGAATGCTCAAGTGGCTGTAGACGAGAAACTGGGTACCAAATGGGGCGATGAGATTAGCTCGCATGTGACTGAGGTGAATTTAAGTCGTTTAACCGAGCAACCGATTGCTGAATCACAAGTCCGTTATGCCAATAAACAATATCAAGGCAAGACCGTTAATAGTATTTCGTTGGCAGCAGGGAAAATTAGTTTTTCTATTGTTGATGATACTGATCAACCCTTTGCTTTATCTCGTGATGGCCAAAACTATTATCTCTCAGCAAAAGATGGTCAAAGCTACCAATTAAAATATGAAAACCATACTGACAATACCTATGAAGTGGTGGCAAGTGTTGATGGGATTGATGTTTTAGATGGCAGTGCCGCTTCACGAAATAATGCAGGTTATGTACTGCATCCGCACAGTGAAATTACCATAGAAGGCTTCCGTAAGAGTGACTCTGCTGTCGCTTCTTTTACCTTTAGTAAGCCTGAGGATGCTTATGCGGCAAATTCGGATAATGGCTTAATTCAGAATACAGGCATTATTGGAACAGCGATTTATCAAGTTGAATCACTGAAGTCTGCTGATGCAGCCGCAGAAGAAAAGCCGTCTAAATATGCTCCTCCACCGAAGGCTTTCCCCGCTGATAAGAATGAATAATGGATGAGAATATCCCTAAAAGATTGGTTAGCTTGAAGGGATGTTCTTATTTAAAAATAAGAATTTCTATAAGACGTTTAAAATCATATAGATTTTGATCGGCCAATAATGATAAATGAATAGAAGGTAATCTAGCCTCTGTTATTTAAAATGTAGGTATATAAATGAATATCGCAAAATGCATATTGACTGTTTTAATTGTTGTTATATGTACTTCTAGTAAGGCAACTCCAACACCTGAAATTGAAAAAGCAGTTATTTCTGAGCATAAAACATATCAGGATTTTAAAGAAACTTTTATGTTTTTAATTGCAAAACTAGCTGAAAATACTGGAAATGATTCGCAACAAGATGAGGTCATTGATGCGCATTGGGCATGTGTACATCAAAATCAAATTGTTAAGATGTTTAATAATAATCAAAAATATAGAAAACAGTTTGACCAGGAGTTTGCTAAAGAATATACAACATTTGATGATACTTTAAAGGGCTTTCAAAAGTCTGTGCTCGAAACCAAATCTGTTTGTGCTGAGATGAAAACAGCCTACGACAAAATTTAAAGTTCAAAAAGGGGTCCAATTAGAACCTAATTCATCCCTTAAATGACTTCGAACTTGACCAAATGGTTATGCCTGAATTTTTAAAGGGCTTTGTGCATATTTTCTTTTTTTAAGTTATTTACTTTAAGCCTTTTAATTTTTCGATGAAGTTTTTAAAATCATGAAGATTTTGATCAGCTATTGCTGAGGAAATCGCTGGATTGGGATGAAAGAAAATGCTTTTCATCCCGACAGCCTGTGCACCTTGTATGTCTGCCAGTTCATTATCTCCGACAAAGATACAATCTTTTGGGTGAACACCAAGCTGCTGACAAGATAATAGAAAAAT
Source organism: Acinetobacter sp. Ac_3412 (assembly GCF_013072675.1). NCBI lineage: Bacteria > Pseudomonadati > Pseudomonadota > Gammaproteobacteria > Moraxellales > Moraxellaceae > Acinetobacter > Acinetobacter sp. Ac_3412. The sequence continues at coordinate 301,901 of NZ_LXUJ01000009.1, forward strand.
TGCGGGATCGGGTTTTCTGAGTCCAACTGCCTCGGAAACAATGATGCTAGAAAAGTATTCAGTCAGCCCTAGCGCATAAAAATTATGTTCTTGAAAGGGCGTTCTGCCATTAGAGATTAATCCAATTAAATAGCCTTGCTGTTTTAATTGGATGATAATGTTTTCCACATGTTCAAAGCAGCATGAAAATTTATTAAAATCATTGATATAACTGGCTAAAAGGATTTCTTTAGCATGACCTTGAATTGAAAATTCATGAATCAGATTTTCATAAACACGATCTTTCCAAACTTTGCCATTATCATCTAATTCAAGAAAGCGTTGGATAAATGGCTCTCTATCATCGGCAGCAACCAATTGAAAGAAATTAACCTGCCAAGTAAGGAATTTTATTAACGACGTTGTTCGATCTAGTAAGGTTTGATCGAGGTCGAAAATAACAGCTTTTTTCTGATTCATGTGATTTAAGCATGGTGATTATTTAATCATGATAGAATTTGCTCACACATGAGTTCAATCTGAAAGTGTAACTAACTAAATTCTAAATCGTGTTGGTTAATTGCTTGTTCAATTGAAGAAAACCATTTACAGCGAGACTGAGGAGATTCCTCAAGTAGTAACTCAATGGTTAGTTTTTTAAAATAAGCATGATCCTCACTCGAGGAGGTGGGGCTATAAAAATTAGTGCATAACACAGCATATTGTTTTGTGTCTAAGTTATATAAACAAACGTATTCCGCAAGTTGTTGATCGGAAATACGTTTGAATATTGGTATAAATTGATATAGATCATTTTGTTGCATTTTTTCATTTCCATAAGTAAAGATTACATTTATCCCACCACTTCAATCCGACTCGAACCTGATCCAATAGGTTGTACCTGAATTTGTACAGGAATACGCTCATGCATTTCCTGAATGTGCGATATTAAGACCACTTTACGCCCTTGGCTTTGCAGTTGATCCAGCGCATTCATCACCATATGCAACGAAGAGGCATCTAGCGTCCCAAAACCTTCATCAATAAACAGGGATTCGATTTTCATGGAACCCGAGGCCATATTGGCAATTGCCAAAGAAATTGCAAGGGCAGTGAGGAAGGACTCACCACCAGACAGAGAAGCCACTGAACGGGTTTCTCCATCCATATCATGGTCAATGATGGCTAGACTGAGGGAGTTATCCAAACGTTTTAAGGTATAACGCTGTGACAACATGCTGAGTTGTTGATTGGCATATTCAAGCAGAATATCCAGATTATATTGCTGGGCTAAATCACGGAAATCCTTACCTTTAGAATCGCCAATTAAACTGGAAATTTTATTCCAGCGATGTTCCTGCTGCTGAATCTGCTGGATTTGATCTGCAAATTGCTTTTGCTTGGCAAGGTTTTGTTGATGTAGTTCCAGTTTCAGCTTGAACTGATCACGTTGTTCGCCTTGCTGTTGTAGCTTCTCACGATTGAGGTGGATGTGCTCAAGCAACTGAGTGTATTCGATGGGTGGCTGTTGTTGCTGATGCATGTGTAATTGCTGTTGCAATGTTTTTAGGGCAGAGGCGGCTTCATTGAGCAAGCGTTCTGCATGTTGTAGCGATGTTCGAATGTGCTGTTCTTGTTCAGCTCGAATAGCAAGTAAATCAGCTAATTGATGTTCTTCAAATTCAGCATGCTGGTCTAACCATGCTCGAATTTCAGTCTTGGATTGGATGAGGGTAGATTGTTGTTGCTGCTGTTGGGCTTTGAGCTGTTCCAGTTCATTTTTCTGCTGTTCAAAACTTTGACGAGCCTGTTCAAAACGCTGCTTGATCTGCTGATATTGATTTTGGAGTTGCTGACGCTGTTGATCGTGTTGGTTTAACCATTCATTGGCTTTAAGTTCGGTTAAGCCTGTCATTGCCACAATCAGTTGATGCGCTGAGTCTGTATTTTGTTTGCCTTTAATCTCGACATCTTTGAGTTGCAGGCTAAACTCCGTATGTTGAGTAATCAAGCTGGTTAAATTGGATTTTAATAGATTCAGTTGCTGTTCAAGCTGCTGCTGTTGTTTGCTGAGTGTTTCAGCTTGTTCAAGTTGTTGAGCGCGTTGCTGTAAACGTTGTGCTAACTGTTGGGTGTAGCTTAGCGTCTGCTGCTGCCATAAGCCTCGTTCATCGCTGCTCAGGCAATCTACAATATGTTGAATCTGTTGCTGTGACTGCTGTACGCTTTCGAGTTGATAGCGGATATTTTGAATCGTTTGAGTCAGGTGATAGTGGTCTTTATTGGCCTGATGCAGTTGCTGTAATTCAATTTCAATCTGCTGTTTGAACTGGGTTGCCTCATTGATGTATTGCTGTTGAACTGTAGTGATTTCCGCATGCGACTGAGTTAAATCTAGTAGGATCTCGAACTGTGCTGCATGTTTGACTAATTCCTGATGTTGCAGCTTGAATTTGTCATCTGCTTGTTGCACTGCGGATTGCAATTGCGTCAGTTCGGTACGAATCTGGGTAAATTGCTGTTGTGTATTTTGCCAAAGCTGGAAAAATTGTTGTTCCTGTTGAATGGCCTGTTGCTCTTGCTGTTGTTGCAGCTCATACAAGGCTTTGGAGAGCTGGCTGGCATCATCACGATAGGGGTGTTCGGTGCTGCCACAGACCAGACAGGCTTCACCATGTTTGAGTTCTGCACGGAGATGTTCAATATTTTCAGCATGTAATAAACGCTGTTGTTGCAATATCTGCTGCAATTTTTCCCGTTCAGTTTTTGCAGACTGGAATTCGCCTTGGCTAGTTTGCAGTTGTTGGTCCAGCTGCTGATGTTGTAGCTGCGTGCTACTGAGCTTATGGCTTAGTTCATCCCGTTCTTTTTTAAGTTCAAAATAATGCTGTAGTTTTTGTTGAATCAGATCAAATTGACTTAGTCGGGCCTGTTGTTGTTCTCTGAGTTTTTGTTTCTGTTCAAGATGGCTTTCAATCTGTTGTGGTGTGCCAAATTTTTGAATGAGCTCATTCAACACGATCTGATCTTGTTCAAGCTTGGACTGAGCCTGTTGAATCGAACCTAAATTCTGTTCGACTTTTTGGTATTGCTGAATAAATTGCTGCAGTTGTTGAAGGTGTGCATTCAAGCCTTTATCTAAAGTGGAGAATTGCGCGCTCTGTTGCAGTTGTTCAGAGCAGCTTTGTTGTTGTATGGATAGACTGTGGCGACTTTGTTCAAACTGCTGCTGTTGCTCAAGTAATGGTTGTTGTTGCGCTTCGTTTTGGTTTAAGCGAACTTTGGTTTTCTTATATTCATCGGCAATATATTCCCGTTCCTGTACATATTTACGCACTTGGCTGAGTTCATGCTGATGGTTTTGTTCAAAACTCTGAAATTGCTGTAAGGCTGTTTCAGCCTGTGTATAAGCTGTTTTTTCTTGCTCAAATTGGGTGCTTACAGTGGTAAATTGCTGCTGCTTGTGTTGAATCTGCGGTTCAAGCTGTTGCAGTGCTTTTTCCAATTGCTGCTGTTGGAACACAATCGGACGAATGCCTGAAAAGGTTTCGAGTTGGCTGAGTCGATTGCGATCTGCGGCTAAAGCCTGATGTGCTTGAATTTGAATGTCATGCTGTTGTTGTTTCAGTGTGATTTCAGTTTCGAGTTTCTGTCGCTGTTCAAACCATTGTTGCTTTTGATTAAGCTGAACTTTGTCGGCTTCCAACTGTTGAACCTGTTGTTGTATCTGCTGAAATTGAGTCTGTAATTCGGTAACCTCTTCATCTGAACGGATTTCAATATGACCGAGTACATTTTCGAGTTGTTTGCGTTGGTTGCTTATTTCACGAGTCTTTTCAAACGCCAGTTGTCCAATTTTGGCAAAAATACTGGAATTGGTCAGATATTCTAATAATTCACCACGCTCATTATCGCGTGCTTTTAAAAATGCGGTGACTTCGGACTGTGCCAACAGTACCGCACGGGTGAATTGCTCAAAACTCAGTTGAGTAATTTGTTGAATATGTGCTTCAACCGCTTTGGTTTTATCTGCAATCACCACGCCATCGGTCAGGCATTTCAGTGAGCGTTGTACACTTTGCAGTTTGCCACTGGCATTTTCACGGGCACGTTTAATTTCCCAACGTGCGAGGTAATGTTTCTGGTCTTGTGCCACAAAACACAGTTCAGCAAAACCATGTCCTGTACCGCGACGTAGAACCGTTAAAGGGGAGTTGGTGAGTAGTTCCGAACCATCGACATCTAACAGTTTGCCGTCACTTTCTTTGAGACGGGGAATTTTATTAAATAACGCCAGACACATGGCATCTAAAATCGTAGATTTACCCGCACCGGTTTTTCCGACAATGGCGATCAGTCCCGCACTGGCCAAAGGCTCAGTTTCAAAATCAATAAAATGTTCATCTGCCAGAGATGCCAAATTTTTCAGTCGAATTGATAAAATTTTCATGGCAGGTCCTTAAACAGTCTGATCATCTTCAAGTTGCTTTTGTGCTTCTGCGACCAAACTCATAAAGTCTTGAGTGACTTCATCATCGGCGTGATAGCCTTTTTTCTCCCAAATTTGCTGAAATAGTTTTTCGGGTGTCGGTGGTTCTAAGCTAATAGTTTGCTTGTTCTCGGCATTAGTTTCATTGGATAGATATTGTCTGGAAATGCGCACCAGTCGATACCGATCTTTGGGCAAAGCATCTTCAAATTGTTGTCGTAAATTGGGCTGTGGTGGCGTCGTGGTGTGATATTCGATATCGACATATTCACGATGCTCAAGGTTTTCGATCGGTTCATTTGGCAGATTGCGAAGGCGTTGCATGACTACAGTAAGTTCATCTTTAATTTTATACAATTGAATACTTCTGGGGATCGGCAAAGCTTCAAAGTTAAACGAATCTTCACTTTTTTTAGGATCAATCGTAACTTCAACCACTTGGTGATTGTATTTGATTTCGCTAAATGACAGTGGAATCGGTGAACCACTATAACGAATATGTGGATGCTGTACTTTTTGTGGTTTATGCAAATGCCCCAGTGCTACATAATCAAAGCTGTCGTTGAACAGAGCTGTAGATAGGGCTTCTTCATTACCAATAATAATCGGTCGTTCTGAATCCGAAGTTTCCCCACCTTGCATATGCGCATGTGACATCAGAATCAGGGCCTGATCATCGGTTTTACGACGTTTAGCTTCTTCAATTAATTGTTGGTGTAGATAAGCAATCGCATTTTGGCTATTGGTAGTGTGCTCATTAAAACCTGTGATTTCAGCTGAACGTAGGAATGGCAGGGCAATACACCATGCCACAATCTGCTTTTGTTGATCATAAATTGGCAAAATTAAACGTTCTAAATCCAATGTTTTATCTTGATTCCAGCGAATCACACCGACCGTTTTCGCATTGTATTTTTCTAATAAGGGCTCGACTTGTTCAATGCGATAGCCCGAATCATGATTGCCTGCAATCATCAAAGTTTGCATATGTGGGGCAAGTTCATGTGCATCGGCAAGGAATTGATAGAGTTGTTTTTGTGCCTGTGAGCTCGGGTTGATCACATCAAAGATATCACCCGCAATCAGTAAAGCATGTGGTTGTTTTGCTTTGATCTGCTGAAGTAACCATGTCAGAAATTGTTCATGTTCGTAGTGGCGGGAATGATTATAAAAAAACTGCCCCAAATGCCAGTCAGACGTATGAAAAAAACGCACGGTCATAAATGAATCTAAAAATAAAATAAACCCGAATAAGGTAGCACGTATTCAGGTGGAAGGGAGAGCCTTGATGAGCAGAAAAGCACTACAAGATGTGCCTTGATCATTTTTCAACGATGCTCTAGTTTGATCTCAATGCCATTATTTTAACAATGAGGAAGATAAAATGAGCTTAGGTCAAGTAAGCCGTGAAGTCATGGATCAGATTATGTTGATCGGTCTGGATCGTGTGGAAAAACGCAATGCTTTTGATAGCCATATGATTCATGACCTATCTCTGGCACTTACCGAATATGAAAACCAGCCTGAACTGCGCTGTGCCGTGATTTTTGCGCATGGTGATCACTTTACTGCAGGCTTAGATCTGGTGGAATTACAGTCCAAAATTTCACAAGGTATTTTTAATTTTGAGGCTGAGCAGATTAATCCGTGGGGAACGGGCGGGCGGCATCGAACTAAGCCTGTGGTGGTGGCTGTCCAAGGGATTTGTTATACCGCTGGCGTGGAACTCATGCTGAATGCTGATGTGGTGATTGCCAGCGAAAATACAGTATTTGGCCAGCTTGAAGTGCAACGAGGGATTATGCCTTTTGGTGGGGCAACGGTGCGCTTTGTACAAGCTGCTGGTTGGCAAAAAGCTATGCCTTATTTATTGACGGGGAAGACCTTTGATAGCAAAACGGCGTATGAGCTGAATCTCCTGTCTGAAGTGGTGGAATCTGGGCAACAACTTGAACGGGCCTTGGAAATTGCCAAAGAGATTTGTAGTGCCGCACCGTTGGCAGTGCAAGCTTTATTGGCATCTGCTACCGATGCAGTCGTGGAAGGCCAAACAGTTGCATTTGAAAAAATGAACAATTATTTGATGCCGTTGTTTGTATCCGAAGATGCTCAAGAAGGGGTTCGCGCCATGTTAGAAAAACGCCCACCGCAGTTTAAGGGGCGGTAACAATTTTAATTTAACTTGAGTTTGGCAAGTTATTGCGCCTGTTCATCGATTTCACAAATCCCAAAGGTATTATGATCGAGGTCGATGAAATAGCCTTGCCAGCAGCGGTTCGGAATCGCAAATTTATCCATGGCGATAATCCCACCTAAACTTAGGATTTTAGCTGCAGTTTCATCGAAATTTGCCACTTCTATACTACAGGTAAAGGCATTGGTTCCACATCCTGTTGCTGGTGTTGCTGCAGGACGTTGTAATAAACCACCATGAATTCCTGTGGTTGCGATACGATAATATTCAATCGGTAGGCCTTCTACTTTTTCAAATTGCCAGGCAAATACGGATTGATAAAAGTGAATGTCACGTTGTGGATCTGATGACTGAATTTCAAAATAAATAATGTTGTTCATTCAATCTGTCCCTAATTTTTATAGTCGTAGAATTATTCTAAAGAGATATGGAATTGAAAGACGAGACATTTATGTAAGCAGCTGCGCATTTTGCGGTTTAATCATAAAAACGCGTTGAATACATTTGAGTAAGATATAAGAGGTTAATTCTGTATTGATGAAAATTATTAAATTAGCGAATCATCCTGAATTGCAAGAACAGGCTGCAATCTGGTTTTCAGATAAATGGGGGATTCCTATTGAGGCCTATCGAGACAGCATACAAACCTCGATTGAACAGCCAGAGGGAGTTCCGCAATGGTATGTGATTTTGAATGAACATCAGCACATCATTGCTGGCACTGGAGTGATCGACAATGATTTCCATGAGCGCAAAGATCTCAGTCCAAACCTATGTGCTTTGTTTGTTGAGGAAACTTACCGAAAGCAAAATATCGCCAAACAACTATTGGATTTTGCCCGAGCAGAAATGAGAAGTTTAGGATTTGAAAAGCTTTATCTGGTGACAGATCTAGATGATTTTTACGAAAGGTGTGGCTGGACATTCTTAACCACGGTGACAGAAGATGAGGGTGGACTGATTAAAATGTATGTTGCCGATACGGTTTAATTAAAATACAAATTTCAGGCAAATAAAAACCGACGATTCGAGTGATGATAAATCGTCGGTCAAAATCTTTTTCAATGGTTCTGGCTGCTAACACAACCATTGTTAAAGATGGAGAGTCATAATGAAAGGTCACCGAAAACATTGCGGATGCCGTGCAATGTACAATCGGTTGCTGCGACCTTGTACCTTATATAACGCTACTGGTTGAGGATTGGTTGACATAAAAATGAAAAAAAAGTGAAAAAAATTTATAATTATTTTCTAAAGCCAGTCTAATTAGGTTTATCTTTATGATTTCATTGCGTTTGTACTATATCTGGTTTTTTATAATTTGTTTTACTGCAACATTGTTGGCAGGTGTATTGGCAGCTATTTTACCAAATAGTATTGGTGGCGTGTTGACTGCGGTTCCTTATTTAATTGCGATCATTGTTATTTTATTCAAATTTCTCAAGCAACAACGCCGTGCACCGACGCCACAGGAACGAAAACGTTTAAGCATCGGCTTTAGTCTGATCTTTTGGGGCTATAACGCATGTGGCTTACTCCTCGGTCTGTTTATTTTTGCACGTAAAGATCCTGAAGTTTGGCAGAACTTTTTACTCTATCTGAAACAGCCCCAATTTTTGCTGACGGTATTGGCGATGTGGTTTGTGATTGCTGTACCGTTATTCTTAATTACCTATTGGTTTTATGGACCGCAAGCACAAAGAATGGCCAATAAAATGTTCAACTAGTTGAACAAAGTTCACTTGTAATTCACTTTCATTCTGCTAAGACTTAGATATCGAGCTGATCAATATCATGCAGGATGAGGGTGCAATGCAAAAACAGACGATTTTAATCACAGGCGCAAGTGGCTTTATTGGTTCTCATTTGTTGCCTTTTTTATTAGAACGACAATATCAAATTATTGCACTGACCCGACAGCCAAATCGAGTTTCTCAGCATTCAGCGCTACGTTGGGTGAATGCTCTTGATCAAGTTGAAACGCAACAAATTGATTATGTGATTAATCTGGCTGGTGAAAATATTGGTGCAAAACGTTGGACGGAACAACGTAAACAGCAATTAATACATAGCCGTGTTGCGGTGACAGAGCAACTGTATCAATGGCTGGAACAACGGCAAATTTTTCCGAAATGTATTATTTCTGGTTCTGCGATTGGTTATTACGGTATTGATCCACAAGAACAATGGAAGCTTGTTTGTGATGAAAATACCTCACCGCAAGCGATTTTTATGTCTGAGCTTTGCCAGAAGTGGGAGCAAATCGCATTAAAATTTAATCAACAAAATACCAAGATCATTCGTTTAGGTGTGGTTTTTGGACAGGGTGGGATTTTGCCACAAATGCTGTTACCGATTCGATTGAATGCGGTTTCAAAAATTGGTTCAGGACGACAACCTGTGGTTTGGATTCATATCCAAGATGTACTGAATGCCATGGTTTTTCTATTGAAATCTAATCATAGTCAAAAGGTGTATAACCTTGTCGCACCTGAACAAATCAATCAACAACAATTTGCTCAAACGGCTGCTCACATTTTAAAGCGTAAACCTTTTATGCGAATGCCTAAGTGCGTATTTACATCGATGCTTGGCGAGCAAGCACAGCTTATTTTAAATGGTCAATATGTGGTGCCCAAGGCCTTGCTGGAACAGAGCTTTCAATTTCAATATCCAGATTTGAATGGAGCTTTGACCGAAATTCTAGCAAGAAATTAAATTCTGTTGCTTTAAGCGCGAAGGTGAATAAGCATTCGGATCAACCAGCGTCTCTTGTCCTAAAATGAGTTGACGGAGCAAACGTGCTGAACCTGAGCCCATGCATAGACCATTGCGGAAATGTCCAAAATTGGCCCAAAGATTTTCCAGTTCAGGCATTGCGCCGATATAGGGAATGCCTTGTGGAGAACTTGGGCGTAAACCTGCCCAGCGTTTTACAATCGGAAATTGTGCTAATTCAGGCACCATATCTAAACAAGCACTGAGAATATCCTGTTGAGTGTGTTCATCCACCGCAGTACTAAAGCCCGTATCTGCCATGCTTGAACCACAGACGATATGACCATCTTGACGTGGAATCAGATACATCACCCGATTCATGCACATGGTCGGTAGCCAGTTTTCAGGCGTTTTAAATAACAGCATTTGCCCTTGTACGGGATGCACGGGGATATGGCATTGAATCTGTTGCTGCCATTTCTGGCTCCATGCCCCAGACGTAATCACGACATGATCTGCGCTAAATTTTCGACCATCTTCAGTTTCAATTCCGAGCACTTTCTTATTCTGAATAATTAATTTTTTAACAGGACATTGTTCAAAGAAGCGCACGGCAGGGTGCTGTTTTAAGTAGCAAATTAACGATTGTAATAAACGTGGATTACGGACATTGGACAGTTGTGGGAAATAAATAGCTTGTTGGAATTTCTGGGAAATATAGGGATTAATGTTTTCGAGTTTGGGGCGATTGAGCAGTTCGCATTGCTGCATCGGTTCTTGGTACCGAGAGGCATAATTTAAGCCGATCTCGAAATCTTCCTGATCAAAGATCAGCATGCCTGTATCGTGGATCTGAAAATCAATACCAGTGATGGGAAGTAGTTTTTCATTCCATGTTTGGTAGAGCGGTTTGCCGTATTGGGCTAGCTGATTGACTTCGGGCGCATAACGCCAAGGATACATGGGGGAAAGGATACCTCCACCCGCCCATGAGGCTGCTTGACCTGCAAGTTGTTGGTCAAAAATATCGACAGAGCAGCCTTGTTCAGCAAGTTCCAATGCTGACATTAAGCCACTAATACCTGCACCAATGATGGCAATATGCATGTTAAACCAGTTTTATTTGCTTAATTGGGGTGAACGCCCAAATTTGATCTAAATTACTCAGAATAAATACACGGCGGAGTCTTGCCGAGTTCTCAATCTATTTTAGGATTGGCTTTCAGCTGGACTTACTTTGGTTTTGCCCAAAGTAAGCAAAGGCATTGTCATCTGCAAAACCTGTTCAATTTTTTCAGCTTTATGCATTCAGCTATAAGTCCAATATCTTATATCTTTTTAGCACTGCGCAGGTTGCAGATGACGTTTCCGCGTATCAAATTTTAGAACATTCTAAATAAAAGGAAATTATTTCATCTCTTTTAATTTACGGGCTGCATCTTCGGCAAAATAGGTCCAGATCCCATCTGCACCTGCACGACGGCAGCACATCAACGATTCTAGAATCACGCTGTCAGAGAGCCAACCGTTTTGAATCGCACCCGCAAGCATGGCGTATTCACCACTGACTTGATAGATAAAGGTCGGCACCCCAAAAGTATCTTTAACTTCACGAACTACATCTAGATAAGGCATACCCGGTTTGACAATCACCATATCCGCACCTTCTTGCAGATCCAGTGCGATTTCATGCAAGGCTTCGGCACGGTTACCTACGTCCATTTGGTAATTGTATTTATTGCCACCTTTCAGGTTACTGGCAGAACCAACCGCATCACGGAAAGGACCGTAGAAGCTTGAGGCATATTTTGCTGAATAGGCCATGATGTTGGTGTAGATAAAATCATTTTGCTCAAGGGCTTGACGAATCGCACCGATACGACCATCCATCATGTCACTTGGGGCAATTACATCGGCACCAGCCGCAGCATGACTGAGTGCTTGTTTCACTAAGCATTCAACGGTTTCATCATTGAGTACATAACCCGTGTCATCAATAATACCGTCTTGACCATGCGTGGTATAAGGATCAAGCGCACCATCGGTAATCAGGACCATTTCTGGCAATTCTTTTTTGAGTAGACGGCAGGTCGCCTGAACCAAGCCATTGTCATCCCAAGCAGCTTCCGCTGTTAAGCTTTTATCTTGTTGTGGTGTGACAGGGAATAAGGCAAGTTTTGAAACCCCGAGTTCAAGCAAGGTTTCTGCTTTTTTTAGTAATAAATCAGCCGACAAGCGTTGCACATTGGGCATGCTTGGAATGTCTTGGGTTTGTTGTTGTCCTGGTAATACAAACACTGGATAAATCAAGTGATTCGCAGTTAAATGCGTTTCGCTGACCATGGCACGAAGTTGGTCATTTTTACGGATACGGCGCATGCGAGTCGCAGGAAAAGCTGGACGATTGAACGTATAAGTCATAACAATCTCGATGTTCAGTATTACACTATAGGAATAATTGAGGTATTAAGTCAGGCTAGGGAGAGCTTAGCGCTGTTACCCAATTACAGAACCCCGCTATTGTAGCCCCATATTTTTAGATTTGTGCAAAATAATGGAAAGTTATTCTTTCCATTGAGTGTAGGCCGCGTATGAATGATGTAAAGAGAAACTGGACTGGGAATATTCAGCTAGGTGCTAAGGCAGACCACCAAGTGGTTTTAAAACAGCTGTGTAAGGCATTCAATGCCTGTCCATTTTTTAAATACAGTGGCATGGTCATGCGAGTGGTTGATGATCAGATTGAAGCGTATTTTGAGATGCAGCCAGAACTGGTGGGGAACGTTGCATTTCAGATTTTACATGGGGGTGTCGCAGCCACGATTCTGGACAGTATTGGTGGGGTGGTTGCGATGGAGCAGCTTTATCGCCGTGCCACACCAGAAGATTTACCCGATACCATCAAAAAAGTTTCCCGTTTAGCGACGGTGGATATGCGGGTGGATTATCTGGCACCGGGACGTGGCAAACATTTTATTGCCCGCGCGGAAACCTTACGCTTAGGTCGTAAAGGTTGCACCATGCGTATGACCATGGTTAATGATGAAGATAAAGCGATTGCAACCGCGATTGCTTCGTATGCCTATTAATTTAGCTTGCACAAGCTCAGCTGTCTTTTAGGCAGTAGCTTCTGTCCTGAACTCCGCTTCCTTTTTTTGCATTGATATCGTATTTCTATCTTGAACGATTTAAGCGTCAGAAAAGGGAGCTTCATTTGTGGCAAAGCCAATCCATCATTTCGATTTTCTCAGCCATAATCGTGTAGCTTGGGATCAGCAGGCGAGAGAACAGCAAGCTTGGTCACGTCCCGTCAGTCATGAACTGATTCGCGCAGCACGTCATGGTGATTGGGAGCTACATATCACGCCAAGACCATTATCCAAAGCATGGCTCGGCGATATTGTCGGAAAAAACATCCTGTGCTTAGCCTCTGCTGGTGGTCAACAAGCACCTGTGTTGGCGGCTGCGGGCGCGAATGTCACGGTCTTTGATCTTTCTGATCAACAATTACAGCAAGACCGAATGGTTGCGGAACGCGAAGGGCTTCAGCTCAAGACCGTGCAGGGAGATATGTGTGATTTGCAGGCATTTCAGGATGCTGAATTTGATCTGATCATCCAGCCGATTTCAAACCTGTATGTTGCCGATGTTGAAGCGGTATGGCGGGAATGCTATCGGGTACTCAAACCGCAAGGGGTTTTAATCGCCAGTTTTTATAATCCTGTGGTTTTTATAGCAGATCGTAATCCTGAATATGCCAAACAGGGGCTGATTCACCCGATTTATAGATTACCTTATTCCGATCTTCAAGATCTGAGTACAGAGGCGCTCAATGCCAAGCTGCAAGCGGGTGAGGCTGTAGTGTTTGGACATAGCCTAACGGATTTAATTCAGGGGCAACTGGCCGCAGGTTTTCTTATTAAAAGCTTTTATGAAGATGATCAACCACAACCACGCTTTTTGGTGGATCAATTTATGCCAACCTTTTTGGCAACACGGGCGATTAAAAATTAACAGCCTATTTTGTTAAAACATCATTCGATAAGTCAAGTTGGGGCGCGAATACTTCCACCTCAATTGGCTTCATCATCTTGCAATAGAGCAATCCCCAAATAATTCCCAAACTGGATAGAGATCTGGAAAAAGTGGATAGAGTCCAGCCATAAATCAGGCTTCAATCATGAAAAGGTTTTTATGGATTGGAGGAGATAAAAATGGCTCCACGTAATGTTGCAGAATGGCAAGATTTCATCACAGGATGTTTGGATTTTCGCCCGAAAGAGGGTGTATTTCGTATTGCACGCGAGATGTTCACTGAGGCTGAACTTTTCGATTTGGAAATGGAATTGATCTTTGAAAAAGTCTGGATCTACGCCTGTCACGAAAGTGAAATTCCCAACAATCATGATTTTTTAACTGTTCAAATTGGACGCCAACCGCTGATTATTAGCCGTGATGGTCAAGGCCAACTGCATGCCATGGTTAATGCCTGTGAGCATCGCGGTGCAACCTTAACCCGCGTGGCCAAAGGCAATCAATCCACCTTTACCTGTCCTTTCCATGCGTGGTGTTATAAGTCGGATGGCCGTTTGGTCAAGGTCAAAGCGCCTGCTGAATATTGTGAAGATTTTGATAAGTCGAGTCGTGGACTAAAACAGGGACGCATTGCCAGTTATCGTGGCTTTGTCTTTGTCAGTCTGGACACACAAGCCACAGATACCCTTGAAGACTTTTTGGGGGATGCCAAAGTATTCCTCGATTTAATGGTGGAACAGTCGCCAACAGGTGAGTTGGAAGTCTTGCAAGGCAAATCTGCTTATACCTTTGCAGGAAACTGGAAACTGCAAAATGAAAATGGTCTGGATGGCTATCACGTCAGTACTGTGCACTATAACTATGTCTCAACTGTACAACATCGCCAACAGGTCAATGCCGCCAAAGGCGATGATCTGGATACCTTGGATTACAGCAAATTAGGTGCAGGCGATAACCAAACCGATGATGGCTGGTTCAGTTTTAAAAATGGTCACAGTGTTCTATTCAGTGACATGCCAAATCCAGCGGTGCGTCCTGGCTATGACACGGTGATGCCATATCTGGTGGAAAAATATGGTGCTAAGCGTGCTGAATGGGCGATGCATCGGCTCAGAAACCTAAACCTATATCCAAGCTTATTCTTTATGGATCAGATCAGTTCTCAATTGCGGATTGTGCGTCCAGTGGCGTGGAATAAAACCGAAGTGATTAGCCAATGTCTGGCGGTAAAAGGTGAGTCGACTGAGGCACGTCGTAACCGCATTCGCCAGTTTGAAGACTTTTTCAATGTCTCTGGCTTAGGTACGCCCGATGATCTGGTGGAATTCCGTGAACAGCAAAAAGGCTTCCAAGCGCGTTTGGAGCGCTGGAGTGATATTTCTCGTGGACAGCATAAATGGTGTTATGAGCTGACGCAGAATGCACAGGATCTCGGGATTCAGCCCGTAATCACGGGCCGTGAACTGACGCATGAGGGCTTGTATGTCAATCAGCACGGTCAATGGCAGCGTCTAATGCTGGATGGCTTAAATCGCAAGGCCTTAAAAATGCAGGATATTACCTACCAGTTAGATACTGTGACAGAGGAGGCCTAAGCCATGACTGCTGAATTACATTTTGCTGTTTCACAATTTTTATATCAAAAGTCTGAACTGTGTGATCGCTATGATTGGGATGCCTATCTGGAATTGTATGATGAAGATAGTGAATATCACATTCCACAATGGATTGATGACCACAGATATGTCGAAGATCCGAATCAGGGCTTGTCTTATATCTATTATGCTGATCGCTCAGGACTTGAGGATCGCGTATTTCGTATTCGTACAGGCAAAGCGGCATCGGCGACACCCTTACCACGCACGCAGCACAGTATTCAAAATGTACAGGTGAAAACCCTGCCAGAGGGTTTGATTGAAGCCAAAGTCGGATGGAGCACTTTATATAACCGTCAAGGTCTGGAAGGTTGTTTCTATGGACATGCCACTTATCTGTTAAGACCCACAGCGGAAGGATTCCGTATTCGCCGTCAGCACACGATTTTGCTGAATGACAAAATTGATTCGGTCTTAGATTTTTATCATGTTTAAGGGAGCATCATGATGGGACATTCAGTTGCGCTTAATTTTGCCGATGGAAAAACCTTTTTTATTTCAGTCCAAGAGGATGAGTTACTGCTCAATGCCGCCATTCGTCAGGGTATCAATTTACCCTTGGATTGTCGTGAGGGCGTGTGCGGGACCTGTCAGGGCCAATGCGAAACTGGCAGCTATGAACAGGAATATGTCGATGAAGATGCCTTGAGCGAGCGTGATTTGGCTGAGCGTAAAATGCTGGCCTGCCAAACACGAGTCAAATCCAATGCTGCCTTTTATTTTGATCATAGCTCCGAGATGTGCCATGCAGGTGAAACCTTAAAAATTGCCAGCAAAGTGACTAAGCTTGAACTGGTGTCCGAGACCACCGCCATCCTGCATGTTGATGCCAGTGCTCATGCCAAGCAACTTGAGTTTCTACCGGGTCAATATGCGCGTTTGCAGATTCCAGAGACAGAGGATTGGCGTTCTTATTCCTTTGCCAATCGGCCTAATCCTGACAATCAACTGCAATTTTTAATTCGTTTATTGCCTGATGGGGTGATGAGTAATTATTTACGTGAACGCTGCCAACTCGGTCAGACCATCATGATGGAAGCACCTTTGGGCAGTTTCTATTTGCGTGAAGTGCAACGACCACTGGTGTTTATTGCAGGTGGCACAGGTCTATCCGCCTTTTTAGGCATGCTAGACAATATTGCCGAGCAAGCCGATGCACCTGCGATTCAGTTGTATTACGGGGTCAATCAGGCAACCGATTTATGTGAGCAAGCGCGTTTACAGGCCTATGCAGAACGGATGCCTAATTTTAACTATCAACCCATCGTCACCCAAGCTTCGGAAACTTGGACAGGCAAAACAGGTTATATCCATCAGCACCTGAATCGGGAGCAACTGGCGGAACAAGCCTTTGATATGTATTTATGCGGGCCACCGCCGATGATCGAAGCGGTCAAAAGTTGGCTGGATGAGCAAGCATTAAGTAATTACCGTCTCTATAGCGAGAAGTTTTTACAGAGTAACAGTGCACGTATTGCACTCGATGCTTAATAGAGAAAGGGATGGAACATCGTGATGAACATCCCTTTTTTATTCATCAAAAATATCATCCTCAACATTAAAAATATCGGATGTATGCAATCAGACGACTCTGAAGGAGAGATTGACTGCACATATTTAATTGATCCAACCAACAGACGTTTTAACAGAATTTGCTTTTAAGGGAATAAAGATGAAGACAGTTGATGTTAATACAGTAATCAATCGTGACAGTTTATCGCCGCTGCAATGGCTGGTATTTACACTGGGTTTCTTGGTGTTTTTTTGTGATGGTTTAGATACCGGGATTATTGGTTTTATTGCGCCTGCCTTATTGGATGATTGGGGTATCAGTAAACCTGAATTGGCACCCGTGCTCAGTGCTGCACTGGTCGGGATGTCGATCGGTGCAATTATTTCAGGGCCATTGGCAGATCGGTTTGGGCGCAAAGGGGTGATTGTGTTCACTACCTTATTATTTTCTGTATTTACCATCTTGTGTGGTTTTGCTTCTTCCACGCAGGACTTGATGATTTACCGTTTTATTACCGGTGTGGGCTTGGGTGCGGCGATGCCAAACATCAGTACCATTGTTTCTGAATATATGCCCGCGAAACGCAAAGCCTTTCTGACTGGTTTGGCGGGTTGTGGATTTATGTTGGGGATTTCCTGTGGTGGTTTGTTGTCTGCCTATTTGTTGGAAAATCTCGGGTGGGCCAAAGTGGTGATTTTGGGTGGTATTATTCCCTTGTTCCTCGTGGTGGCTTTATTACTGAAACTACCTGAATCAGTCCCGTATCTGATCAAACGAGAGCAGCAGGCCAAAGCGCAACAGATTCTGGCAAAGATTCAAGGCCATGCATTTACCGACACCGTTAAAATCGAGTTGCCACACCTTGATGTAGATCGCAGTGAAAGCCCCGTGAAAACAGTTTTGGGCAAATATTTGTGGGGTTCTGTGATGTTATGGCTGTGCTGTTTTATGAGCCTGTTAGTGTTCTATTTGCTAACCAGCTGGATGCCAACTATTTTAAAAACCGCAGGCTTTAGCACACAACAGTTTAGTTTAATTGCCGCGATTTTCCCTTTTGGTGGGGTGATTGGTGCCATCATCATGGGTTGGTATATGGATAAACTGAATCCAACTCAGGTGATTAAATATGCCTACCTGACTGCATTTATCATGTTTATTGTTGCGGGCTTCGTTAGTTCCAGCATCCTATTGCTTGGCATCAGTATTTTCCTGATTGGGGCATTGCTGACAGGGGCACAATCGTCACTGCTACCTTTGGCGGCATTGTTTTATCCATCGCAATGTCGTGCGGTTGGGGTGTCGTGGATGCATGGCATTGGTCGCGTTGGTGCCATCTTTGGGGCATTCTTTGGTTCTTATATCTTTACTTACGAGATCAGCCTTGGCGGAATTTTCTATTTGCTGGCCTTGCCGACCTTTATCGCTTTCATTGCCTTGAGCTTAAAAGCCATGCGTCAGAACAACAAAGCCAATCCAGTGTTAAGTACCAATTAATGGATAAAAAAGCCCAGTACGTTGACTGGGCTTTTTTTATTTAAGAATGTTCACTCATGTTTATTTCGGGTTTCGCTCGGTTTTTCTCCAAATTCATCTTTATATTCCTGCGCGAAGCGGCTGAGATGATTAAAACCCCAGTCATAAGCCAGTTTAGAGATGGAAATTTTTTGATGCTTGGCGGTATTACTCAATATTTTATAGATTTGCTGTAGGCGATATTTACGTAGGTAGGCCATTGGACTCAGGCCATAATGCTGCTGAAACTCGGCATAGAGTTTGGATTTAGACACACCTGCCAAGATGTGAAGGCTTTCGGCATTGAGGGCTTCATGAGCATGCTGAATGATAAAGTTTTTTACTTTGCATAGATAGGCTGGCTCAGCTCGGTTGCAGCGGTCATGCAATGCCGCAGAATAATTATTTTCCTGAGACAGCAGCAGGGCTTTAATCACAAAATTTTCATAGTCTTCGGAAAACATGGGTAGGCCTGAAAAGTCGGCATAATGCGATTTAAGCTGCAAGAAATTTTCAATATTGTGCCACCATGCTTGCATCAAGCCAGTCATCGACAGTGAAATTTCAGGGTTAAAGACGATGGCTTCTTCAATCGGTTGATTCAGCAGTTCGGACAGGACCAGTTGCAGGCTGTTTTCGGGAATCACCACCTGAAATTTTTGACAGTCCTGATTGATGACCAAATCCTGTAAGTCCTGATTGGAGACAATCAAACCGGTTTGAGCATCGGATTGGTATTTTGCGCCACGGATACTCAGCGTTTGTTTGCCATGAAAGGGCAGGCTGATGCTATAGGCTTTCAGATTGGCAATATTGATGGCGACATTGGCTCCATAACTAATGGTTCCGATCGCCATTTTTTTATGCGGTAAACGAATCCCGTCATAATGAAAATCGAGGGTTTCTCGACATAGGGTATCCAAGCGGTGTTCACCACAGATCATTGACATCAGATCTTGAGCAAAGTCGGCCTGATGCGAATGATGGATAAGATCCATATTTTGGCTGAGTGATGTCATCGTCCTTTCACCTAGCTAAGTGTTTGTTGTTTTAGCAGCAAGAAAAATGCCATTCTGATCCATAAATGACTGAGTTTTTCTCGTGTGGAAGAATGGGTTGCTGTGCAAAAACCATTATTCCACCTAAGTTCATTAGAACAAATTCAGCCAAATACACAAGCCTATTCCACATATATCTTCATGCTTTATAGGTATGTTAAGCATTGTTGTATCAGAGAGGATTACGGAAATCTCTCGCTTAGAACCCAAACTTTAAGTTTCTTATCATCATTAAAATATCAATTTATAAGAATTGAACGCATCAGTTATTTTTTTTAATCTCGCCATATGATTTTTTATCGTTAAAATGCGAAATGGTTTTTGTTCTTATTTTTCATTTTTGGTTTTTTAACATTCAGTTAAGTTTTCAAAATTAAACTGATCGGCTGATTAAACCAAAAGTTAAAAATCTCTTTAATTTTCAGGAATAACTTATGACTGACGCTCAAGCCAACCAGCAGGATGCTGCTTCAGATTCGGCATCAGATGATGCAATGAAAGCAAAACGTAAAAAATTCCTTGGATTTTTCGCACTCATTCTCATTCTCGCTGCAATTCTGTATGGTATTTGGGCGTTATTCTTTAATCATTCGGTCAATACCGATAATGCTTATGTCGGTGCAGAAACTGCACAAATTACCTCAATGGTCAGTGGGCAAGTGGCTGAAGTCTTGGTCAAAGAGACTCAACAGGTCAAACAAGGCGATGTATTGGTACGTATTGATGAACGTGATGCCAAGATTCAATTGGCACAGGCGCAAGCAGAACTGGCTAAAGCGCAACGCCAATATAAACAAAGCCAAGCCAATAGCAGTTCTTTAAATTCTCAGGTTGTGGTTCGTAATGATGAAATCACCAGTGCACAGGCACAAGTGACCAAAGCACAAGCCGATTATGATCGTGCTGCATTGGAATTGAATCGTCGTAATGAACTGGCTGCATCGGGTGCAATTTCTAAAGAGGAATTAAGCAAGGCGCAAAGTGCAGTTTCAACAGCAAAAGCCAGTCAGGATTTGGCACAAGCAGGTTTGGCGCAAGCAACATCAAGCCGTAAAGCGGCGGAAAGCACCTATGCTGCCAATGAAGCCTTAATTCAAGGCGTCAATGAAGCATCTACTCCTGATGTTTTAGTTGCAAAAGCGCATGTGGAACAAGCGGCACTGGATTTAGAACGTACGGTGATTCGTGCGCCTGTTGATGGTGTCATCGCACGCCGTAATATTCAGATTGGACAACGGGTTGCGCCTGGAACCGTAATGATGTCGGTGGTGCCTGTTTCTGCACTGTATGTCGATGCCAACTACAAAGAAAGCCAATTGGCGAAAGTCAAAGCAGGGCAGAAAGTGACTTTACGCTCTGACTTATATGGTGATGACGTGGTTTATCACGGCGTGGTACAAGGTTTCTCAGGCGGTACAGGTGCAGCATTTGCCTTGATCCCTGCGCAAAATGCCACAGGAAACTGGATTAAAGTGGTACAGCGTTTACCTGTGCGTATCAGCCTTGATCCGAAAGAACTTGCAGAACATCCATTGCGTGTAGGGTTGTCGATGCAAGCGGATATTGATCTCGCATCGAAGTAACTAGCCATGAAAACGCAAAATCCATTTGCAGAACTGAGTGGCGGGCGCTTACTACTTGCCGCGTTTGTGATCGCCCTTTCAAATTTTATGGTGGTATTGGATACCACCATTGCCAACGTGTCCGTGCCGCATATCACGGGGAACCTTGCAGTTTCTAGTTCTCAAGGGACATGGGTCATTACCTCTTATGCTGTTGCGGAAGCGATTTGTGTACCTTTAACAGGGTGGCTTGCAGGACGCTTTGGTACGGTTCGCGTGTTTGTCTTTGGTCTGATTGGCTTTACCATCTTTTCATTCCTATGTGGTTTGGCAACATCTTTAGAAATGCTGGTATTTTTCCGTATCGGACAAGGTCTCTGTGGTGGACCATTGATGCCACTGAGCCAAACGCTATTGATGCGGATTTTCCCACCTGAAAAACATGCGCAGGCAATGGGATTGTGGGCAATGACCACGGTGATTGGACCGATTCTTGGCCCGATCCTTGGCGGACTCATCAGTGACAATCTGTCTTGGCACTGGATTTTCTTTATCAATATTCCTGTAGGTATTTTCTGTGTTTTAGCAGCAATACGTTTGTTGTCGGTGGCTGAAACCAAAACTGAAAAACTGCGGATCGATGCGATTGGTCTAGGCCTGTTGGTGCTCTGGATTGGCGCACTGCAATTGATGCTTGATCTGGGACACGAACGCGACTGGTTTAATAGTAGCAGTATTATCATGCTGGCCTTGATTGCCGTAGTTGGTTTTATCGTGTTTATGATTTGGGAATTGACCGAAAAGCATCCTGTAGTCAATTTGTATGTGTTTCGACATCGGGGCTTCGCCGTGTCTGTACTGGCGCTGGCCTTTGGCTTTGGTTCCTTTTTTGGCAGTATTGTACTGATTCCGCAGTGGTTGCAAATCAATTTAGGTTATACCGCCACATGGGCAGGCTATCTCACCGCCACCATGGGCTTTGGTAGTCTGACCATGTCGCCCATTGTAGCGAAGCTATCGACTAAATATGACCCACGCGCCTTGGCCAGTTTTGGTTTGGCTCTGCTCGGTGTCGTGACCTTAATGCGTGCCTTCTGGGTGACTGATGCGGACTTTATGGCTTTGGCTTGGCCACAAATCTTGCAAGGCTTTGCTGTACCATTCTTCTTTATTCCATTGTCAAATATTGCAATGGGCTCGGTTTTACCACAGGAAATGGCATCGGCAGCAGGTTTGATGAACTTCTTGAGAACCATGGCAGGGGCGATTGGTGCTTCAATTGCAGTCACCATTTGGGATGATCATGCCAAAGTGGCACGTAGTGAAATGGTGAATAACTTACATCCGCAAGAAGTGCAAAATACCTTATTGCAGAATGGATTCTCCTCTGATGCGACACTCGCCACGATTGCCAATCTCGTCGATAAAGAGGCGATTACTATGTCTGCCAATCATGTATTTATGCTGTTGGCGATCGTGTTTGTGTTTGCCAGTGCTTTGATCTGGATGAGTCCAAAGCCAAAAGGCAATACAGGTGGTATGCCGACTCACTAAAGAATCTGAACTAAAAGCACCTCTAAGTAGGTGCTTTTTTTATGTATAAAAATAGTGTTTTGGCTTGGAATTGATAGATTTTGCCTATTTTTATACAGACAAAGCGTGGCAGAATCCAGTTCAAAGCGATAAAGGTTGCATTGTAATCACAAGGAGGAACATTACTGGGCATAGGAGATAAAGCCTATAATCATTGAATATTATTAAAAGTTTATTTTTATCAAATATTAAAACCTTCACACCTGAAAATAAAGAAACTAGCATGACATTTGCATGGATAGGCAGGTATATATAATGGAGTTATCACGTGAATCATAGATATTCATTTCTTTTCAGCAGCTTATTGGCTGTTGGTGTATTACAGGGATGTGGAAATGACGCCTCATCAGATCAATCAGGCAAAGATTCAAATACAGGACAACCTTCAAAACCCAATCTGATTATTGATCAAGACCCTAGCAGTTGTAGCAAACTGGCACAGGATGGCTCGAGTGTCGTGGTGGGTTCCAATCAGAATGGTGATCCAGCAGCACCTGAAGGTGCGTCGGGTTATCGATTAAACAATACAGTCAAATATGCCGATAAATATATGGTGGTGGCGAATACGCCGTTGGCAGTAAAGGCAGGCTGTGAAATTTTAAGGGCGGGCGGAAGTGCCGTCGATGCCGCAGTTGCTGTTCAAGCAGTATTGGGTTTAGTAGAACCACAATCCAGTACCATCGCGGGTAGCGGTTTTATGATGTATTACGATGCGAAAAGCAAAACCGTCACCGCATATGATGGGCGAGAAACCGCGCCAGCGGCGGCCAATGAATACTACCTGGTCCGACAAGATATATATGATCCTGCATCTCCCGCACCTGTGCCAAGTACCCGCCGTAGTGGGCGTTCGATTGGGGTACCTGGGGTAATGCGTTTACTGGAACAGGCGCAACAGGAACATGGCAAACTGAAATGGGATCAGTTGTTTAATCAAGCCATTGATTTGGCCGATCATGGCTTTCGAATTCCTGGACGTCTAGCCGATGCGATTGCAAGTAATGCAGGTCATTTGGCCCTTGATGCTAATGCAGTCGC
Source organism: Acinetobacter sp. Ac_3412 (assembly GCF_013072675.1). Lineage (NCBI taxonomy): Bacteria > Pseudomonadati > Pseudomonadota > Gammaproteobacteria > Moraxellales > Moraxellaceae > Acinetobacter > Acinetobacter sp. Ac_3412. The sequence continues at coordinate 325,247 of NZ_LXUJ01000009.1, forward strand.
AACCTATTTCTATCCAGATGGCACACCGCGTAAAGTCGGTGAGACCATGACCAATAAAGCGTATGCTAAAACCCTTGAAGCACTCGCAACTCAAGGCGCAAAAGCCATGTACAGTGGGCCGATAGCACAGAATATTGTGGCGAAGGCGGGTCAAACGGTCGGGGATGATGCAGCTCGTACACCAATTACCCCAAGCTTAATGACTTTACAGGACTTATCTAATTATCAAGTTAAAAAACGAACCCCAATCTGTAGCACTTACCGTGATCGTTACTATGTCTGTACCATGCCACCGCCATCATCAGGTGGAATTGCAGTTGCACAAACGCTGGGCATTTTAGAAAACTTTGAGATGAGTAAATATCCACCCCAAAATCCAGAAAATGAGGGGGGGATCCCGGGTGTTATGGGCGTGCATTTGGTTTCGGAAACAGAACGCTTGGCTTATGCAGACCGTGATAAATATGTTGCAGACACAGATTTTGTGCCTTTACCTGCGAAAGGTATTGCCAGCCTGATTGATAAAAATTATTTAAGACAACGTGCTGCACTGATTAATCCGAACCAAAGTATGGGTGTCGCGCAGGCAGGTCAATTCGACTCAAATGCAGGTATTGATAGCACAGTAGAGCATGGCACCACTCAGTTCACCATTGTTGATGCGTATGGCAATGTGGTTTCCATGACATCGACAGTTGAATCGAGCATGGGGTCATTCCATATGGTGGATGGCTTCTTGTTATCAAATCAATTAACTGATTTTAGTGCTAACCCTGTCGATCAAACAGGCGCATTGTTGGCGAATCGAGTCGAAGGTGGCAAACGCCCACGCAGTACCATGGCGCCCACTTTAGTGTTTAAAGGAACCACAGCAGATGAGTTTTATATGGCAACGGGTTCACCGGGTGGTGGGACCATTATCCAATATGTGGTCAAAACCTTGGTTGGTGCATTGGACTGGAACCTGAATGCACAGCAGGCGACTTCATTGGTGAACTTCGGTGCGACCAATAGCCCAAACACCAATATTGATAGCTCAAATGACCAGTTATCCTTGCTTGAACTGATTGAAGGTTTAAAGGCAAAAGGCCATGGTATTTCCAATACAGCACAAACCAGTGGTATTGCGACGATTATGAGAGTCAAAATTGATAATCAAAGTAAATACGCGGGTGGGGTCGATCCTCGCCGTGAAGGCATTGTGCTAGGTAATGGGGCTTTATAAGCCAAAATTAAGAAGCTGCCCTTGTGGCAGCTTTCTAAAACCAGCCCTTGAAAAAGTAAGTTCCGCAACAATATAGGGTTATAAGCGCATATTTTGCTCGATGCTTAGAAATTAAGATTTAAATTCTAGTCATCTATGCTATGATTGCGCTGTACTTTGGGGATGTTCCTGGCTTCGACGCTGGTGATGAAACTCATAGATGCATGCCGAGAGCGCATTTCCTCTCGTAAATCAAATTTGCATTTTTTAGTCGCAAACGACGAATCATACGCTCTAGCTGCCTAAGGGCAGCTTGTCCGCCTCTCTGAATACTTGTGGTTAGAGAGTCCGACTGAAGCGCACGCACACAAGTCCGTATAAAGCCAAGCCTCGGGGCTTTGTACTAAACTTAGAGGATCGCGATTTGTACCCTGTTCGTCGGGTCACAAAGAGTTAAAATAGTAGACGATATCTAAGCATGTAGTATTCTCGGGCGTAGTGCTGGCGGACGCGGGTTCGACTCCCGCCATCTCCACCAAAATTCGTTATATAAATCAGCCACTTTTTAAGTGGCTTTTTTATTGGACAGGCTTTTGACAGCTTCAGTCTGTTTATAATTTTCCTATTTTATTTTATCGACATGCATCTATTTTACATAGTATTTCATCATTATTTGCAAACTATGGCCCATCTGATTTGATACAAACACGGGATTCAGGCCATCCATCAACATCATCGTCGCATAAGTATGTCGAGCATTGTAAGCTGGGTGATGACGAATGCCACAAGCTTTCATTGCTGCAATTATTCTGTTACGTGGCGGTTTCACATTAAAAAATAGTTCGCCAGTCTCAGGCCAGATCATTACTAAACTCTAATTTTTACAAAGCTTAATGAGATCTGTCTTTTATTTAGCTTAAACAATGGTTTGATTTTTAAGTGTATTTTTCCATGACTACATACACGATTTTATTCATCTGAAACATGTCGATAAAAAATTAAAATTAGTTTCTTTAAATGCTATTAGTGCATCACAAGCTAGCTATGTTAAGTAGGATTCCCTAGTTAGACTTGGTCTAAAATAAGAAATATCGTTTTTGTTATTAGGAGAGATAAGTTGAATTTACGAAAATTCAAAAACTAAATTGAAATTTTGGATTAAATAAAAATCTATATAGATTTTGAAAAGTAATTAAGCGAATACATTTAAAAAGTTAATCCTATTAAAGAATATTTTTGTAAAGTTAAGCTTATCTAAATAAAACAAATATCTTTTAATTCAATAAATTAATAATCGGAATTATGAATAATAAATAGAAAAAATAAATTGCTACCACACTCAACAAGCACTAATATCGAAGAAATTTTATCTATTTAACAAAAACACACAAATTAACAACAATTCGGGGTAATGTCATGAGTAATAAAGAGTTCAATGCAAATACACAAGAGCAAATGTGGACAGTTGAGCAACTTGAACCAAAGCTTTTACTGTCAGCAGATTTGATGCCTGGTGTGCATGAAATATCTGGACATATTGAAAAACCTGGTGAACAAAAACAATATGAATTTGTTGTCACAGAGAAAACTAAATTTTTCTTTGATGGGGTCAATGGAGAAAAATTTAATTGGTCGTTAAAAGGTAAAGAGAAAGGGTTAAATTTCTCACCAATTTCTTTAGAGGCCGATACACATAAATTTCTTGAGCTTTTACCAGATACCTATCAATTAATTGTTGATGGTGAAGATGATAAGACTGGCGATTATTCCTTTAAGATTTTTGGTGAGAGTGCTGCGCTTAACCTAAACTTGAATGAAGCTACTGACCTAAAACTTACACCATCGACTCAAGCAGTACTATATAAAGTACAGCTTGATCAGGGGGATCGTCTTTATTTTGATAGTCAAACGTCAGCCGTAACTTGGAGTATGTTTGATTCAAATGCCAAGCTAATTATTGAAAAATCAAATATATCCAAAGGGTTTGAAGCTACTCAATCAGGTGCATATTGGTTATCAGTAGAAGGAAATAATTCTAAAAATAGTGTGAATAGTTCTTTTACACTGTATTCGACCAAAGACTCAATAGATGTTTTAAAGCTAAATGAAAAGCAAAAGGTTATATTTAATAAACCATATGAGTCTAAAAAGTATACATTTGATTTGAATCAAGATCAATGGATTGCCTATGACCAACTTACCCAAGGAATTTCAGGTACAGAATGGTTGATTGAAGATAATACTGGAGCGCTCATTTTTTCGAATAAGCAAACTGAAAATGCAGAAGCAGCCCCTAAGTTTTTGAAAGCAGGAAGCTATAATTTAGTATTTAATAGTCTAGCGAATATTCAGGGTGAGATTACTTTTGAGTTGAAAGGTAGCTCAGTTTTAGAAGGGAATATAGATGAAAATAATCCTAATCTAACTGTAGGTATAGACAGCTCGAAGTTTATTAAGATAAAAAATAAGGACAATGATAGCTTAGCCTTGATATTTGATAATTTAATTGAAAATATTGAATTAAAAAGAGAAGAAGTAATCTCAAGGGAGGTGTTTTTTTCAAACACTGGGGTACAGTATTATAAAGTATATCTAACGAAAGATGATGTTGTTAATATTGAGAAAAAAAGTAATTTATCCTTGTTAAGAATGTTTGATGAAAATGGTATTGAATTAGCTAAATCAAATGAAAATAGTCTTCAGTATTTTGCAGAAAGATCTGGATATTACTATTTGGGTGTAAGCTATTCTGAAAATAATAATTATTTATACCTTGATGAGTCTGAAAATTTAAAAGATAAAAAAGACAATATTATTTTTTCATATACACCATATTTAAACAAGATTAAAGAAATTGGTGATGTAGGTGGGTCGATAGCAACTGCAAAAGAAATAAAACTTCAAGCCTATAATAGTTTAAAAGTGGAAGTTGGAAATAACAGTACAAGTTATGCAGATGTTGATTTCTTTAAAATAGAAGTAAATGTAGGTGATCAAATTAGTATTTCGACACCAAATGGACCTGCTATAGATGGTTATCTAAAGATATTCGATAAAAATGGAAATTTATTAAAATTAACAGATGATTCTCCTTTAACATATACTTTTAATATGAAAGGAGAATATTACTTAGCGTTTAGTGCGTTTGGTAGACAAAATTATGACCCATTAATAGAAAATAGTGCTGGGACAGGAGGAGGCACAGGAACTATAGAAGTATATATTGATCTTAAAAAATTAACGCCTTTACCAAAAGTATATTTAGTCGACAATCAAGGTAATTTGATATTAGAGGAAAATGTCGCTCAGTCAGGATTTATAAAACAGAAAATAAATAAAGAACAAGAATATTTTCTTTGGTTAAGTACACCAGAAACTAAAAAAAATACGCTTTCATATAGTGTTGGACTTACTAAAACAGTGAAGCAAGAAATTGATGTTTTAGGAACAGTTGAGCAAGAATACAATTTTAACAGTATCTTACAAACATATGATATCAATTTGAATGTCAAAAAAGCGGGTACATATTTTATAAAAGCAGGTGTGAATTCTGGAGATTTTTCTTGGACGCTTAAGGGTCTAGGAATTGAAACGATAGAATCTAATATTAATGAAGCAGGAAATGTAGGTGCTTTAAAACCAATCTATTTGGCAGAAGGTATATATCAACTCACGGTTGAAAATTATGGTGCTATTGGTAAATTTAATTTAGATTTCATTTCAACAGATACAATCTTAAATCTAGATTCGGGCTCGGAAATATTAATAAATGAACTAGAACCAAATGAAGCGGTTCTCTATAAGATCGAATCAAAATATTTAGATGAGTATCTATTTAATGTAGATAAAAATAATTCGAATCTAAAAATTTCTATTTGGGATCAATATGGGGGAGTTGTTGTCAGCGATGTAAGTAATGATCTAAGTGTATATCAGGATTACAAGCAAAGTAGTCTTTATATATCAATAGTAAATAATAGTATAAGCGATACACTTCATGATATAAAATTTAAATATGTAAGAACAGAACATAATCAACCAGCTGTTGTTGTTAAACCAATTTATTTAAATCAAGGGATCTTAGAGGCTGCTGAGCAACTTCCACGAGATATCAAATATAGCTTTAATGCTGAACATGATGGTCTAGTTACTTTTGAATTTATTCACAACATTTATGAAACAGTAAGAATAGTTGGACCAGAAGGCGAAATTTTTTCTGGATTTTCTGGTGATGCTGACAAAATACAAGCTAAATGGCTTGTTTCAGGTCAATACTTTATAGAATTTAATAATAAGCTTCAAAATACACCATTTAATTTTAAAATTAATGATATAAGTCAATATCCAATTTTAGATCAAAATGTATTAAAAAGTCTAAGTTTAAATATGGATAATTTTTTTCAAGTTTATCATTTTAATATGAGTGATGTTTATGATTATTCATTGAAGTTTGATGGTGGTGCTCAGGATTTTAATTTTAAAATATTAAGTTTAGATGGGATTGAAATTGTTCGTGGTGGTGGGGAGATAAATAAAGTTAATCTTTTTGGAAAAGAGTTGATTGATGATTATCTTTTAATAATTGAATCTAAAAACGAAGTGGATTTTAATTTAAATTTTATTTTAAATTCAAGTAAGAAAACATTGAATCTAAGTGAGGATAATAGTTTTAATTACAACTTTGATCATTCTTATCAATATAAAGAAGTTGAAGTGGTTGTCGATGAGGCCGGTTTATATTTCTTTAATGCCTCGATTTTTAATGGTGGACATTGGACGCTTGTTGATAGTAATGGTGGCAACGAGTTTGTGCCTAATCCTTCTATGCCAAGCCGTTTGTCTGAATTGGAAGGGAGCGCATTTAATGAAACTAGATCATTTTATTTGGCGAAAGGGATTTATAGATTAATTCTTAACGGATCATCTAATAGTGATGCAAGAATTAAAATTGAAATAAAACAGAAAAAAGAAATTTTAGAAATTGGTGGGTCTAATGGTGAGCTAATTATACCTAGTATCAAAGCCAATGGGAGTGAATGGTTTAAAGTTTCAGGAAATCTTTATAAAGACTTTCTTTTTAAGTTAAAACAAGAAACACCTGATTTGAATTTGACCCTCTTTGGTGAAGATGGAGATTTGATAAATAGTGGGTTAAATCCGAATGAAATATTTAATTTAGATTCGGATTTTAATTATGTTTATATGGTTGTTAATAATGGTGCTACAGAAGAGAAGTCAAATTTAGTTTTTCAAACAAAAAATAAAAATAGAACTGTAAATTTGAATGAGGACTTGCAGTTTGAATATGATCATGTTTTAGAGAAATCTAATTTTGTATTTCAAGTGGTTGAATCTGGTTGGGTTACTTTTAAATTTGATTCGAGTGATTTTGAGGGTTTTAGTCTAAGTAAAGGATCTAGCTCTATATTTGATGGTAATGCTGAATACTTTAATCATAATGATGGATTTGGTTTAAAAACATTATGGTTGGAGCAAGGAGCTTATGCTCTTAAATTTAATAAACCTGAACCTGGATTGTTAAATAAAATTGAATTTGAAGGTGGAGTAAATTGGTTTAAATTTTCTATTATTACCAATGAAAATATTGAAAAAATAGAATTAAATAGTAATGTTGTGCTTGATTTTTCAAATACAGATGCATATAAAATTTATACATTTAGTGTTGATGATTTTAAGGATTATAACTTAAGCCTAATAGAGGGGGGGGATATTCAATATACATTGTATACAAGCAATGGAATTCAAGTGTTTGATGGTCAGCTCGGTCTTGGTGAAAAAATAGAGAATATTGCTGAATTCAATCGGTATTATGATTATAAAAACTATGTTTTAGTCCTTTGGGGAGAACAACAAAAAAATTCTATTCTCCTTGAGGAAGTTGATAGTTCTTTACCAGAAATTCCTGTGCTTTCTTCGACTTCAGTTGGAGAATCAGAACTGGTTATTTCAGGGATGAGCAGTAATACTGAAAAATTCCAAAAAATATCCTTAAATGTTGAACAGGATGGAATGTATTTTATTACCAATCTTAAGGATGACGGAAGATTATATTGGGGAATATTAGGTGCATCTTTTATTTCAAATAATGATTTAGTGAACCAAGTTTACCTCAAAAAAGGGATATATAATCTTATTATTGTAAATCCGGAATTTCTTGATATCGAGTATGAGTTTAAGATATTACCAGTTTTAAAAATTACAAATGAAATTAATAAGCAAGAAGAAACTGTTATTGATTCATTGGCTGCTGGTGAAACAATATTCTATAAGCTTATACTAGATCAAACAGATGAATTGTTTTTTAGAAATTTGAGTCAATATAATGACTTAAAAGTAAGTTTGTGGATGGAAGATGGTTCATTTATTGATTACTTTGGTGATTCTGTAAATATTTTTGAAATTTATGGAGATGCTAAAAAACAAAAAACGATTATATATTTAACAATTACAAATATTTCAACTGAAAGTATCACAAATTTTAACTTTATTGTTGAAGATAAAACCAAGAAAATCAGTCTAAATGTTGATAATGTTTTTAATATACATGATAGTCAACAATTTTTTACTTTTAAGTTTAATGTCGAAAATTCTGGTTGGTATGGCCTGAATTACAATGGTTTAAATAATTATGCTGCTAATATTTATCAAGTTGTAAATGGAAGTTGGTTGCCTGTAAGCCGCTCTTTATATACTGATATGGATTTTTATAAATTAGAAAGTGGTAATTATGTTATTCAGTTTTATTACAATTATGTGCCAAATTTTGCTATGGAAAGTAGTCCGACTGATTTAGGAGGTGGCCGTAATTTAACAGTTAATATTTCGGATGTTGAAGCGCCGAAAAAAATATCTATAGAAAACCAAAATATAGCAGTAAGCGAACATACACAAGTTTATGAGTTTCTTGTTGATCCAGATTTTAATTATTTTATTGATATTCCAGAGCTAAATGGTAGCGAAGTTAGTAATTTTACTTTTAAATTATTCGATGAATATGGTAGAGAGCTTGTCTATGAAAATTACTATGCTATGTGGAGGCTTCCATTAAATGAATTTGGTAAAAATTATTGGCTAGTTATTGAAAATAATAATCAGACAGAAATTTTATTCAATATTGTGAAGCAACCAAAGCAGATTCATTTGTCAGTCAATGCAAATGAAAATACTGCTTATGAACTTGATTTGTTAAATGATTATCAAGGGCAAAATATTATTTTAAATATAGAAAAGTCAGGAACGTATTTCTTTGAATTGCCAATCGATGAAAATTTGCAATGGGAATTAATCGGTCTTGGCCAAAAAAATGGTTTAGCAAATAGAGAGTCTGTACTTTCACGTAGTGAGGAATTTAACAGCAATAATGCTGTGCTAGCTTTCCATTTATCAGTTGGAACCTATAAACTCGTATTAAGACCATCACAAGCGATGCATGTTGCATTTAATATTATTCCGGCAGCACAAGCTGTGAATGTATTAACCAATACGCATACTGTCATTGACCAATTAGCTGCTGGTGAGGTTAGGTTATTCCGTGTATATCAGGACTACTTTGCAGTTTATACTGAAAGTTATAATCAATTCTGGTTAAGCTTAATTTCTGAGAATCTTGGTCTTGAGTTTAATTTCTGGACGCAAAATGGTGAACGACTTTTCCTAGATTATGTTAATGAAAACGAAATTATTAAATTATTAAATACTCAGCCTTACTATTATATTTCAGTAAAAAATAATGGCCTTGTAGTTCAAGAGAATATTGAATTTATTGTCACCAAAGAAGAACATGTTGCTGAAGTCGAAACGATTCATTTAGACCAATTTGTTTCAATTGCTGGGAATGCGCTAAGTGACCAGTTAACATATGAATTTTTAACTACAGAAGATGGTTTTATCCGTTTTGATTTCAAACAGTTGGCTTATCAATATATAAAAATAACAGGTTCGGATGGTTTTATTTTTGAGGGTAGTCCTAGAACACTAAATAGTTTAACAGGGCAGTCTTTAGAAGCATTCTGGTTGAGAGCAGGCCAGTATAAGCTTGAGTTCAAAAATAAAATATTTGGAAAAAATTTAGAGTTTGTCGTTCAAAATCAGTCAAAGCTTGCCAGTATTATCGCTGATGAAACTGCCCTTGTAACTTTAGCGGCTAAAGGGGGGTATCAATTCTTTAACTTAACGTTAAACAATCAGAATGATACTGAATATTGGTTACATCATGTCATTACTAGTGGAGAAAATTTATCCGCTTTACGATACACACTCTATAGTCAGGATGGAAAGAAACTTTCAAATGGTACTCTTTCGACGCTGTATCAAGCTTTAACTACACAGGGTCCAAATAGCCAATATATTTTATTGATTGAAAATTCTAGTAACTCTCAAATTGAATATCAACTTAATTTACTCAAGAAGCAAAACCCGCAACCACTAGTAATTGAGCTTAATAAAACTGTAAATGATCAGTTTTTGGGACTTGAGCAGCAGAAAAGCTATACTTTTACAATCAATGAGATGACTACACTGAAGTTGGAGCAGCTCTCATTAAATAGTTCAAGTAATAATTATAAGCTAGTAAATAGTAAGGGCTTAGAAGTTATTCTTAATAATAATAATTACCTTCTCATTGCAGATACATACTATTTAACTGTAGTAAATGATAGTCAACCAAATGATCGTGCCAACCCATTTAGCTTTAAGACGGTTGCCGTGAACAAATCGATTGACTTGAATTTAAATATATTGACACAGATTTCATATAATCAAGGAGTACCAGATAAGTTTTTGAAAATTTATTTGAGTGAAGATCGACTTTATGATTTGAGTAGAAATAATTATCAGCATGGGGGATTTGTTATATATGATTTACAAGGTAATTATATAAAAACAATTGAGCCAAGTTATTATAATTATGGTGTTGGTTTTGAAGTTAACCAAACAGGTAATTATTTGATTCGACCTACTTCTTATTCAGATTATAGTGGAAGTATAAGTTTTACTTTGATAGATAAAGCTAAATATTTAAATCTTGCTGAAAGTGATTTTGTTGGTGGGATTTTAAATACTTATAATAGTCAGCAAAAGTATAAGATAAAAATTAAAAATCAATCTGTGTACAAAGTTAATGGGAATAATTCGAATATTGTTTTTTCAATTAAGAAAAAAGATGGGGCTGGGAATGTTTATGAAACTCCATTAAATGGAGGAGGCTATTTTTCTTTAGAGTCTGGTGAATATGAAATTACACTCTCTAATACTTCATCAAGTGCCAGTGGGTACTATCTACAGTTTTTAGATTTACTAAAGCCAAATAACAATGAACTTCAACTGAATCAAAAAATTACAGTGAATTCAGCGAATGGTCAAAAAGCAAATATACAAAATTTGGATGGACAAGCAGGTGAAACTTGGCTCATTGATTTAAGAAATACTGGCTCAAATTACCATGATGTTCTTTGGGAGTTATATGACCCATCTGGAAAAAGAGTTATTTCCTCTTCTCAATCTGGTAGTCAAGATAATTCGATTAAATATAATTTAATACAATCAGGTCAATATACTTTGTTGATTTGGGGGTATTCATACAATTCGGCTAGAGCAACGTCCATCTTAGTCACTAAACCTATTGAAGTTAAACAAACGCTTAAGATTGGTGATCAGGTTTCTAGTCAAATTGCCAAAGCAGGTGATGTGCATACATACACACTGAAATTGGATAAAGCGACTGCTTTTATTGTAGATGCTGTATTAGGAAATACTAATTTTAGTATTATTCGTGAAGATGGGACAGTAATTGATACAAATAACTATTCTATACAATATTTAACGGCAGGGAATTATCGTTTTGTATTTAGTGGTTATCTGACTGATACACCTACTTATTCATTTAAGTTAGTTGACTATATTGCAAAGTCATCAGTCGTGAATCATGTTGAAAATATTAGCTCTGAATTAAAAGCTGGTGAGAATTTGGCCTTCATTGAATTGAATACAGAGCCAAGCCAAAAATATAGTTTAGATTTTACTACCAGTACAGGACTTTGGTATCAGGTTGTAGATGCGTATGGGCGGATTTTAATCTCAGGCAATGATTATAATAACAGTAATACATTTATTGCGACGGACGATAAAGCTTATTTGATCGTTAGAAGATCAACTACAGGCACCGTGAATTCATTCAACGTACAAGTTATACCTGTGTTAAATGCTGTATCTGTATTACCATTGGGTCAAACGGCAAATGTATCTATGTCAAAACTTGCTGATCAGGCTGAATATACTTTCAGTATGGCAAGCGAGGGGTGGTTGGTTCTAGAGAACATTGCTTCTAGCGACACTCGTATTACACTGACTTTACGGAATCAAAATAATAGTCAAATTTTTAGTCATAACAACTTAACATTTGCGAATGGGCTTGCCAGAATTTATCTTGCAGCTGGACATTATACACTCAGTGTAAACTCCAATAGTGATCAGGCAGCTACATTACAATTTGATGCTCGTATTGATCAAACAGGTGCATATGGCAATGTAGGCCAAACACTCAATACTGCTCAAGAATTGTTCCTGAAAAATGGTCAAACTGAAATAAACCTGCTCCAATCTGCGACCAATCAGCCTTATTTCTACAGATTTATACTAAATCAGGGAGATAGCTTTAATGCCATACTTTCTGAGGCTCAAGCAGGACAAATCCGTCTGCTAGATTCATCAGGAAACGAAGTAGTTAAAGGAGCAGCAGGTTCCATACAGCATAATGCAACTTTAACAGGTATTTATTATCTTGAACTTAAAAATAGCACCGCTGGTACACAGCATATTACACTGAACCGCAGCAAAGGAAATCTGACTGAAAGCACGGATGTTGGCAATACGTTTGCTACAGCTAAAGAGTTGAGTTTTAAAACGGATACGCAGTTTAAAATTACGACTACTATTGGCGATGGTACTAATGCCACTAAAGACGTTGACTTATATCAAATTATGTTGGTTGCTGGAGAATATTTGAATATCTCCTCATACACCAATAGTAACTTTCTAACACGAATTTTTGATTCTGCTGGTAATGCAGTTTATTCTACTTCGTATGGTGGAGATGGTTATTATTATACAGCGATTACAACAGGTGTTTATTATATTGGATTAAGTGGTAATCTAAATAATAGCTATAACCCGTTAACGGGTGAGAATGTTAAGGATGCCTATACAGGAAATAATACTGTTGTTTTAAGCCGTCAGTCAGGATTGATTCGTCCAATCACACAATTCTCTGAAGAAATTAATATACCAGAAAGTATGACTTCTACAGAAAATTGGTCTGGAATTATCAATACAGGTTCATCTCAGGAATTTTATTTTGAAGTAAAGTCTGATGGTTTATATTATTTAGATCGTATCCAGTCGACTTATAATTCTTCTTATAATTACAGCGTTTCTGTTTTGGATGCGCAATCAAGAGTTGTTGGGACTGGTTTTAACGTTGCTTATTATTTAAAAGCTGGTGTATATAAATACATCGTTAATAATGCATCGTATGCAGAAAATTTCCAATTTAAATGGATGAACTTGTCTGCTCAGGCGACAGTGATTCAGCAAGGTCAATCTGTAACTTTAAACTATTCAAAAAATGCAATTGCCAATCGTGTATACAAGTTTTATGCAGAAACTGGTCAAACCATACAGTTCAATAGTCTAGGACAAGTATCAGGCACTATTCCTCTTTATAGGATTGTAAATGAATTTGGTCAAGCTGTTACTGAAAATAATTTGAGTTCATCACAAGACGGTTCATTGATTAGTCTGAAACATAGTGGATATTATTATATTGTTTTTGATGATACATCGAATGGATATAATTCAGAATATAATCAATACTCTGGTTCAGCTTCTTTTCAAGTGGATAGTGTCGATTTAATAAATATTCCTCAACTACATTTAAATGATAAAAAATCTGGAATTTTAAATGCAGCCAGTCAAGAAGTTATCTATGATCTAAAAATAGATAAAAAATCGACAATACTCTTTGATCTCTTAACTGCGACAGATTCAAACCTTTTATTTACGATTATTGATCGTTCGGGGAATACAGTTTTTTCTGATTATTCAAATAATCTGATCAATAGCAGATTATTATCATTAAATGCAGGTACTTATAGGGTTAAAGTTCAAACTGCTTCATTTAGTCAGCAGGTCTATGGTTTTAAACTTTTAGATTTAACTCAGGCACAGCAACTCAGCAGTGGACAAATTGTTGAAGACCGTCTTAAACCTGAAGGGGAGCTATCTGCATATCAGATTACAGCAAATGCTGGAGATCGCATATTTATCGATTTTGATGAGTTAGTTGCACAAAGTTATAACTATTACAATGGACAATGGAAACAAAACTATACCACCCAATTGATTGTGATAGATCCATATGGTCGTCAGCAAGTCATTTCAAGAAATGATATCAATAATCTGGGCTCAGAGTTTGTTGTCACAGTTTCAGGTGTGTATACGATTCTATTTGATGAACTCAATCGTGATGATATTGAACTACCATTCCGTATGGCAGTATATGTTCATGCACCTTCTAATCCAGTCGTCATTGATTTAGAAAACAATGCTTCGCGAGTTGATCTATCAATAAACGAGCTAAAAGTACGTAGTACAGATGGCGATACGATCAAATCAGGCAGTCAGTTGGAGATAAGCTGGACTGCAACAAATATCGGAAACAGTAATTCTTTTGGAGATTTTACTGATCGAGTTTTGATAAAAAATAAAAGTACAGGGGAAATTATCGCTGAGAGCTTAGTTTCATATTCTGAACAAAGTTCTGGTGCCCTTTTAATTAATCAATCTATTCATCGTACTGTACTTATTAAGTTACCAGAGGGCCGCCTTGGTGTTGGTGATTTTGAAGTTATTGTTGAAGCTGACTTCTATAATCAACAAAAGGAAACATCTGAATCGCGGAAAAACAATCAAGCTGTCATATCGTTTAGTAGTGAGTTTAGAAATTATCCTAATTTATCGGTAGATCACATCACATTGACACCAGCACATAATTGGCAGTCTGGTGATTCCGTTACATTAAATTGGGATGTTAAAAACTCTGGCCTGGCTCCTGCATCTGGTTCATGGATAGAAAGAGTTGAAATAATTAATATTACGACAGGGTCGATTGTTGTAGCCCAAGATATTTTAATGTCTGCGCAAAGTTTAGCTCAGAATAGTGAAATCAAACGTCAATTCAATTTTGTTTGGCCATCGGATATTTATGCGATTGGACAGTTTTTGATAAAAGTTAAAGTCGACGCTTTAAATTCGATTCCTGAATTCAGTCAAGACGGTTCATTAGAGAATGATAACGAAGCTCGGATTGAGGTGATTGCTGGACCAGATTTAGTGGTTAAAAATTTACAATTTTTGCAATCAAAAATTCAGGCTGGAGATCTTGTCACCGTAGTATGGCAAGATGTTAACCAAGGAAGTGTGGCAACGCCTACAAATTATCAAGATCGACTGACTGTCCGTGCAAAAAATCCAGATGGTAGTGCTGGTAAAGTTGTATTCAATTTTGCCGTTGCATTTAATGGGCAGGATGCTTTGCCAATCATGGCTGGTGAAGTACGTAATCGTAGTTTCAGCTTCACGATGCCTGAAGGTGTAGATGGTATTGGCCAATTTATTATTGAAGTTACTGCAGATAGTAATATTGCTGGGCAGGGTATTGTCTACGAAGTCAATTCTGTAGGTAATGCTGAAGCGAATAATAGCTTAGCCGCAACATTTAGTTCTACAGCGCAAACCTATGCAGATATTAGAGTCTCTCAAGTTATTGTTCCAACAAATGTGGGTGCAGGAAATACAGCTAAAATTCAATGGACTGTAACAAACAGTGGTGATGAAGTCGCTGAAGGTCAATGGGTTGATCGTATTATTTTAAGCCGGGATGCGATTATTGGGAATGCCGATGATATTATTTTAGCAAACTATAATCGCGTCAAAAATCTAGCGGTTGGCGAAAGCTATCAACAGGACATCTCGCTTACAATTCCACCTCGTCTGCAAGGCAGTTACTATATTGCTGTAGTGACTGATGTTAATCAAAACATTAAAGAGCCAGATACCAGAGCAAATAATCAGGTCATTTCTGCTCAGTTTAATATCATAAAAACATATGCTGATCTGAGTCCTGAAATTGTTCAACTCCCGACAGTATTAGGTCGTAATGAATTAGGTCGTGTGAGTTGGAAAGTTTCCAATAATGGTAATTTGACAACAGACATTAATCGTTGGGTCGACACAGTTTATATGTCAACCAAGCCAACATTGGACTCAAGTGCAACGGTATTAGGTTCTGTTACGCGTACGGGTGCTTTGACGGTTGGAGAGTCTTATCAGGCCTATCTTGATTTTTCATTAAATGGAAGCCTTGGACAGTATTATTTGTTTGTTAAAACAGATAGTTATGGTGCTGCTTATGAGCCGGAGCACACGCAAAATAATATTGTTGTTTCTCAGCCGATTGTTTTAGAAGGGGAAAAATTACCCGATCTTCAAATTTCTGATCTTCTGGTTCAATCGCAATGGCAATCAGGTAACCAAGTAAAGCTCACATATACCTTAAATAATACGGGAACAGCAGATTTTACCGGTTTAGTCTATGACCGTGTTCGATTGATTAATAGCAATAACCCTAGCCAGATATATAATTTATCAATCTCTCCTACCTCTTTTAATCGTGATATTGCAAAAGGGGAAAAATTTGTTCAGGAAGTGTGGGTTAACGTACCAAATATTGCCTTAGGACAATGGAAGCTAGAGGTGACTTCTGATGTTCATAATTACGTGCGTGAGTTAGATGCGGTTAGCCATACAGCAAATACTGTAATTGAAATGGTGAGCCCTGATCTTGTTGTTGGTAATTTGAAAACGACGGGAGTTCTACAAGGTGGTCAGAATATTGATATCTCATGGACAACCTACAATCAAGGGAGTGCAAAAGCTGCTCAGGTGAAGGATATTGTTTACCTATCACTTGATGATGCAATTGATGGTAGTGACATTAAAATTGGTGAAGTACTCCATACCGAAATCGGCAGCTCATCATCTATTTCATCTGTACTGAATTATAAAACTCCACAGAACTTATCTGGGCATTGGCGTCTTATTATTGTTACTGATGCAAGTAATAAAAATGCTGAATATAATGCAGAAGATAATAATCAATATTCACAAAGCCTTGAAATTGCGAAGGCGGAATATGCGGATTTAGTTGTTAAAAATATCAGTGTACCAACTCAAACAATTGCTGATCCTGCAACCTTAAAAGTGGAATGGACTGTATCAAATATCGGCACTGGCGTTGGGCTCAATACAACGTGGACAGATACGGTGATTTATTCTAGCGATGATATCCTAGGTAATTCAGATGATATTGTTTTAGCTAAAGTTATCCATGATGGAGCACTTGAAAAAGATGCAAGTTATACTTCATCTGTTCAATATCGATTTGGTCCAAACTTTACTAAACATGGTTATATCTTTGTTCAGACAGATAGCTTAAAACAGGTTTGGGAAAATGATTTAGAGGCGAACAATACCGCAAAATCCGATCATATCGTTGACGTAATGCCAAAGGCTTACGCTGATTTACAGGTTGATAGTTTATCAATTGACAATACTCAGCAATTAATCAGTGGTTCAACAACCACGGTAAAATGGTCTGTTTCCAATCAAGGGATTGGCATTACAGATAAGGATACTTGGGTTGACCGTATTTGGTTAAGCAGTCAGGCTGATGGCAAAGGGCAACTCTGGGAGCTGGGTTCAATTCAACATTTGGGCTACTTAGCTGCGAACCAAAGTTATGAACATTCTTTGGCAATTACCCTGCCAAATGGACTGTCTGGTACTTACTATATAAATATGAGTACAAATACAGGGAATAGTGTATTTGAGTTTATATATGGTGAGAATAATCAGAAGTTAGGCTTAACGACCCAAGTCCAACTGGCAGAATATCCTGATCTGATTGTAGAAAATATTACACTTCCAGAAACTGCATATGAGGGGACGGAAGTTGAGTTTAGTTGGAGTGTCCGTAACCAATCGGGTAAAAATGCGACAGGCAGCTGGATTGATAGTGTTCGGTTAATTTCTTTAGATGGTAGTAAATCTCCAATCTATTTAGGAAATTATAGTTATATACAAGGCTTAGAAATCGGCAAAACCTATACTCGAACAGAAAAAGTAGGACTACCTTCGCGTTTAGAGGGGGCATGGCGTTTAGAGGTTGTGACCAATGCTGATTTAGGTAAAAACACGAACAGTCAAATTTATGAACATGCAGCTGCACGTTTAAATAATCGTTTAATTTCTGATGATATTTTACGTGTGGATTTAAATCCTCGTCCAGATCTACGAGTTACGAAGATAGAGGCACCAGAAAAAATCATTGCTGGTGGCAAAGGCAGTGTCAAATTTACGGTTAGCAATATGGGACCATTGGTCACCAGTAGTCAATGGAAGGACTCTGTTTACTTATCTCTTGATGGTAAGTTGAGTTCTGATGATATGTTGATTGGGCGTTATGATAGCGGATCAGCATTAGCCCCAACTCAAAGCTACACCACCATTACAGATGAATTTACCGTACCATTACGTTATCGCGGTGATGTTTATATTATCGTCGTATCTGATTCTGGCAACAGCATCGATGAATATCCGAATGAAAATAATAATATTCGGGTACAAAAGCTCTATGTCGAGCCGACACCTTTTGCCGATATTGTGACCAGCGATGTGATTGCACCAGACCAAGCGAGTCATGGTAGTAAAATTACGGTTGATTATAAGGTAAGCAATAAAGGTTCTGCCAAGACGCAGGGTGATCAAAGTAGTATCAATAGCTGGATCGATAGCGTTTGGTTGACGGTTGATAAGCGCCAACCAGATCCTTCTAAAGGGGATAAAAAATTAGGTGATATCCGTCATACCGGGTTACTTGAGGTTGGAGAAGACTATTTAGGGCAAATAACGGTCACAATACCTGAAGGGACGTATTCCGGTAAGTATTATATTACGGTCTGGAGTGATACCTATGATGCTATTTTAGAAGATACGCTTGCAACCAATATTAATTTGGATGATCCAACACAGGTTGATAATAACAACTATAAAGCAAGAGCAATTGATATTTTAGGTTTCTCACCACCAGACTTTACTGTGGTTGATATTCAAGCGCCAGTTCAGGCTGTTGCTGGGGGAAGTTATCAATTTAGCTATACAGTGAAGAACCGTGCCGATGAGTTTGAAGGCACTTGGACCGATGAAGTTTGGTTAGCTGATAATGCAGATCTCTCTAAAGCCACTATTCGTTGGAAACTCGGTGTTTTTAATCAAACTAGAAAGTTAGGTTACAACGAAACCTATACTGTAGAGCAGGTCATTCCTTTATTGGCTCCATCAGTGACAGGTTTACAGTTAGTTGTTCAAACCAATAGTAAGCAACTGAAAGATATAAATGACAAGGTCAAACTAGAGAAAGTTCAAGAAAACAATACTGCTGCGGTGGCTTCACGTGTGACGGCCTTAGCATCTGATTTAGTTGCGACACAAGTTATTGTTGATCCACAAGTATTTTCTGGTGAGACGGTCAATGTTTCTTGGACTGTCGAAAATAAAGGGGCAGATGTTTGGACAGGTACACGCTCATGGATGGATTATATTGTTATTAGTGCATATCCAGAATATCGTCCAGAGTATTCGACACTGATTGGTTCTGTGGAACATTCCAATGCACAAGGATTAAAATCAGGGGCAAGCTACACCACGACAGGCCAATTCAGCATTCCTGCTGGCTATGATGGACAATACTATATTTATGTGTTCAGTGATGCAGCTTTAAGTCTTGGTGGTAAGCCATTTATTCCTTTGGATGCCCTCAATGGCGGAGATAATCAATATGTTTTGGAAGCTTACCAAAAAGCCGTATTTGAAAATAACCTAATACAAAATAATGTTATTTCGACCTCATTTAATGTGGTGTATCGAGAGCCTGATTTAGTTATTCAAGATGTCCAAATTTCCAACTCCAATCCGAATTCAGGTGAAACGGTTACGGTGACGTGGACTGTTAAAAATACGGGGACACGCGATACACGAGTGAAGAGTTGGTATGATGGGGTTTATTTATCTATTGACAATACCCTGGATGCCTCTGACTATCCGGTTATAGATCGTGGTGAATATACCGAAATAGCAGGTAAAGTGAGGTTGGTGGCTTTAGACGATGTTCTGAAAGTTGGGGAAACCTATACCAGATCAGCAACATTTACCGTCCCTGCTGCAATTGGTGGCCATTTTAATTTAATTATTAAAACAGATACCAATTATTTCAATGCTGGTAAAACTTCAAATGATCGTACATCTAGTATCCGTAAAAATCTAGACACCATCAAAAAACCAAATGGGTTAGATCAAGGAACTGTTTTAGAATTTAAAGATGAAGGTAATAACGAAAAATCGATTGCTCTAACAATCAACTTTGTTAGCCCACCAGATTTACAAGTAAGTGCTGTAACTAGCCCAACTAGTGTGATTTCAGGTCAAAAAGTCGATATCTCATATATCGTAAAAAATCTTGGTGGAAAAACGCCATCAGATCAAGGTTCGTGGACAGACTTAATTTATTTGTCTACTGACCGAGTACTTGATTTAAATAAAGATAAACTTTTAGGCTTTGTGAATCATAGTGGCGGCTTAGCGGCAAATGCTGAGTACTCGGCCTCAATTCAAGCCCAGATTTCAACTGAGATGAGCGGGACATATTATGTCTTTGTGGTGACAGATCCTGCCTATTATCGTGATGGAGCAACAGGTAGTGTTTTAGAGTTTGAAAATGATCTCAATAACACCCTTGCAGCTGAACAGCCATTACTCATTATTCAACCTGACCCTGTTGATTTACAAGTCAGCGATATTGTATTGCCAGCGCAAACGAAAACGGGTGAGAAGATTCGAGTTGAGTATATCGTTAAAAATGTCGCAGATTATCAAGCACATGGTCAGTGGTCTGATGCCGTTTATCTATCTCGAAATAATACTTGGGATAATCAGGATATTTTATTGGGGCGCTTCACTCATCAAGGTGGATTAGCAGCGCAGCAACAATATACAGGTTTCATTGAAGCGCTATTACCGACGGTTCAAGATGGCCAATGGTATATTGTTGTCCGTCCAGATATTTATAATGAAGTGTATGAGGGGAGCATTGTTTATACTGAAACAGGTTTAAATATTGCACCAGCAGAAGCAAATAATGAAGCTGCTTCAGCCTCAACATTTACGGTGACGGTACCTAAACTATTACTCAATACCAATACAGATTTGACACTCAGCAGTGGTGATCAGTATCTCTATAAACTTGATGTTAGTTTAGGTGAAACTTTACGTGTACGTTTAGATTCGAGTGCGCTTAGTGGCTCGAATGAAATATACATTCGTTATGAAGGCGTACCGAGTACGGGGCAATATGATTATGCCTATACTTTAGCCAATTCGCCTGACCAAGAATTATTGGTACCGACGACGAAAGCGGGTACTTATTATATTCTAGTGAAATCAAGCAATTCTGCTAAAAATACACCAGCAAAAATTATTGCAGAAACCCTACCTTTATCGATTACG
The DNA here is from genome assembly GCF_013072675.1 of Acinetobacter sp. Ac_3412. NCBI lineage: Bacteria > Pseudomonadati > Pseudomonadota > Gammaproteobacteria > Moraxellales > Moraxellaceae > Acinetobacter > Acinetobacter sp. Ac_3412. The sequence continues at coordinate 346,146 of NZ_LXUJ01000009.1, forward strand.
AAAGTCACACCAGATCAAGGTGGAACAGGGACGAATGATTATCGCTGGGTCACGATGGATATTTATGGGGCGCAGTTCTCGGCTGGTGCTTTAGTTAAGCTGAGCCGTCCAGGTGTATTTGAAATAGAACCAGAGCGTTGGCAAGTACTTGATGCTACACATATCCGAGCTGTATTTGATCTTCGTCAAGTCCCGCATGGCTTGTATGATATTGTGGTGACGAATCCGAATGGTGATCGAATTGTAGAGCCATATCGTTACTTGGTAGAGCGTGCCATTGAGCCTGATGTGACCATTGGCTTAGGTGGCGCGAGTCAAATTGCCCCAGGTGAAACGGGTAATTATAGTGTTTCTCTGCAAAGTCTCACCAACGTCGATACACCATATGTTCGTTTGGATATTGGTGCGGTGGAGATGGGCTATAATGAATCATTAATTGAAGGTTTAAATCTGCCTTTCATTATTTTTGGTTCAAATGTTGGTGGTCAACCTTCGGGTGTGATCCTTGGTGATCAGGCGAATACCCAACAATATGGCACCACACCAACCGATAAAAATAAACTGAATCAAATTGCTTGGGCGAATTTAGACGGCACATTAAATACCTCAGGTATTAACCTAGCACCCGGCTATGCTTTTGATGTCAATGCTTCAGGGTTCACTGGCTTTACTTTCAATATCAAAACCTATCCGGGTCTGAAAGAATGGATCAATATGGATTTTGAAGGGTTGCGTGAACAACTCTATATGATCCATCCTGATTGGAAAACACAAGGTTTGCTGAACAATGGGGTCTATGATCTCAATAAAATTGCAGCTGGTTTAGCGACTCGCTTCTTGGATCCAGAAGAGCGTTTAACCAAAAATGAGCTTTTAGCCCTAGATTTCCGCTTTAATATTGCCGCTGCTGCCACACCAATTACACGTGCTGAATTTATTCAGGATCAAATCAAACATGCATTAAAAATGCGTAATGCGATTTTAAAAGACACGTCTGCCAATGTGAGTCTGAAAGCATTGGCTGCGGATGAAACACAATGGGTGCAAGGTTGGCTTGCCGCCTTAGAAGAAGGGGGATTATTACGTCCTGAAAATCAGGCACCCGCAATTCGAGAGAGCGTTCAGGTTCTTAGCCTCACCGCAAACTTAGCAACAGGTATTCTGTTGGCCAAAGCGGGCGAAAATTATCAAACCAAAGCAAGTGTCTTGTCATTCTTTGAGCAAATGCAAAAATGGTATGGTGATACCTCGAAATGGGCGGGGGATCCTGCGGCGCTTAAAGCTCAAATTGAGTATTATGAAACACGTACAAGTGAAGATGGTGGTTTTGTATTAAGTCCAGTACCTAAGAATATTAAGCCTGAAGATCTGATTTTAAATAGTGAAAATAATAAACACTTCATTAATTTTAATATTTTTGCAGGTGGTAAATCACAACTGGAATATTTACGCCATTTAGGGTTGTTGGATGAAGACTTTAACCCTATTGGGGCGCAGGCACTTGCCTTAACGCAATATCTTCAGCAAATGGCGGCTGTAAATACGGATGCTGTACATGTACAAGGCCCAACCGTGATGCCGCATACCGATGGTAAAAGCTATGTTCCGAGTGAAACTGCATTACCATTCAAGATCAGCTTCCAGAATACAGCTGAACAATCATTGCATCAAATTCGTTTAGTGACAGCAATTGATGAGCAACTGGACCCATATACACTTCGTTTAACGGATATGAAGATTGGGGATATCAATATTCATGTTCCAGAAAATCGGAGCAGTTTTAGCAGTGATTTTGATTTCACTGGCAGTCTTGGTTTTATCTTGCGTGTGAGTGCAGGTATTGATGCAGAAAATCGCGTTGTTACTTGGTTGATTCAAGCCATTGATCCAAATACAGGCGAGCTTTCAACTCAAAACTTACACCGTTTATTAAAATTGGATGGAAATAGTAAAGGTTTTGTTGGGTATACCATTCAATCGATTGAAACCGCGAAGTCGAATGAAGAGATTGAGACAAAGGCGCGCATTTACCTCAATAATACCCCGCCAGTGGATAGCCAAACCGCATTATATGTTTTAGATAATCAACGCCCAGTAACAACGCTACAAGTTGTTTCACAGCAAAGTACAGATGCAAGCCAAGTTCATTACCAAGTACAGTGGTCTGCGCAAGACGATAGCAGTGGCATCAAACATGTCACCCTTTATATTGCTGAAAATGGTGGTGATTTCAAAATCTGGCAAAAGCAACTGGTGCAAGCAAAAGGTGAGTTGCTGTTTATTGGAAAGGCGGGTGTTCAATATGAATTCTTGGCAGTGGCAACGGATATTGCTGGAAATCAAGAGGTCGCTAAAGTAACCAATTCAGTTTTACCGGATGATGGTTCTAGACAGCAATTATTGACAGAAATGGGCAGCAATGAATCTCTGCAACAAACAACACAAATCCCTCAAGCTACGCCAGATCGAAGTTATTTAAACAACGCTATTTTTGTCGAAGCGCAAAAAGGTTTAACGGGTCAAATTGATAAAAATCAAAATACCGATTTAAACTCAATTTTATCGCCGTTTAGTCTCAACGCTTTTGCGAGTGGTTTCAATGCGAGTCAGGGTGAGGTCGGTGCAATGGCAATGGTTGAACTGCCAGACCACCGCATCCTCGTGAGTGCAGGTCAATATCGTAATCAACTCTTTATTTATGCAACAGACGGCGGCACACAACAAAAACCACTTTATACCTTTGATCAGCCGATTATGGATATGGCGATCGATTCAAAAGGGCAATTATGGGTGTTGACGGGCCAAGAGCTTTGGTTACTGGATTACTCGACTGGTCAGATTATTGAGCGTATTAAAGGTCCTGCGAATGAGCCATTAACCCATGCTTTAGCTGTTGAGCCAGAAACAGATCGACTCTATGTTTCATCTGGAAATGGGATTGAGATTTTTGATCTTCATGCACCAGTAGGACAGCAATGGACGCACTTCTCTAATGCCTTGGTCTCTGATTTAAGTTTTGCACCAGATGGCCGCTTATGGGCTGTACGTTGGACAAGCTCGAATATTCTTTCTCATATTGGTAAGACCGATATCATGAGTCTACCGCTGACAGGTAAAACTAAAGGGCGGGCTGAGATTGAATACACGCTCAATGGTTTAATTGATAGTTTGGTGTTTGGACAAAAGGGCACCGCATTTGAAGGCTTATTATTTGCTTCTGCCAATAACAGTCAACAATTCATCAGTAGTAGTAAATCACTGCTCAAGCAAGACAATGCTGCTGTTTGGATGATCAGCTTAGCCAAACGTCAGGCTATTCAACTGGCGCAAGGTGGTTCACGCGGCGAGTCCATTATTATCACTCATGATCAGCGAATTTTGGTGGCACAAACCAATCGTATTGACGAGATTGCACTGATTAAAGCACCAACGGTGATTGCCAGCTCAATTCAGGATGGAGCATATTTACCTCTTCCGTTGAGTCATGCAACTTTAAGCTTTGATCAGGCGATGTGGTTGGGCAACAATGGAAATGATAGTACAGATGTTGCGAGTGTATTGAATCCAGCGAACTATCGTATTGTCGGAATGGGTAAAAATATCAATCAAGTTCTGCTGCCTGAATCAGTGCAATGGGATAAAGCAACCAACAGCGTGACATTGACTTTACCAAATATTGCAGCAGGTCAATGGCGACTTGAGGTCTCATCGAACCTACAAAGTGCGAAACAGACTCGTCTTGAGGGTGTCTATACCGCAGCATTTACGACAGTTACCGATTACAGCGCATTTGTTCACATTGAATTTGAAAAAACGCGTGCCGATCGTCTCAATGGTACGGTCAGTTATGATGTGAAACTAACCAATATTGGTCAGGATAGTATCCAAGGCCCATTATTATTGTTGCTTGATCCGGGTCACTACTTTAATGGTGGCATTGTTTCGGCAACACAAGGCCAAGGACTACAGAGTGAATTGTGGTTATTGGATATTAGTGGTTATTTACAAGCACATGGCGGCAGTTTAAAAGCTGGTGAAAGTTTAACCGGTATCACGGTCTCTGTGGTGAAAGCAGAAGACTTAACCGTGTCTAAAGATGCTGCACGTTTATTAAAATTTGATTTAGCACATCAGATTTATGCACTTCCTTATGATAATCAACCGCCAGTGGTTCACTTTGATGAGACGAAGCTTAAGGCTAAAGTGAATGAAAGCTGGACTTTAGATTTAACCGCGATTGATCAAGATGGTAATCAGTTCTATTGGAGCATTGTTGAAGCACCTCAAGGTGTCAGTATTGATGCAACCACAACAGGGCAACCTTCTGATCAAGGGTATCAAGCACATGCGCAACTTCGTTGGACAGCAACAACTCAAGATCGAGTGGATAGTGAGATCTTATTGAAAGTTGTCGACAGTCGAGGGGGCGTTGCGCTTAAACGTCTCAAGCTTCAGGTTGATGGGGCAAATCATGTCCCTGTTATTGCTGCAATCAGAGATATTGTTTTAACAGAAGGTCAAAGCCTGAGCCAACAATTGTTAGCTACGGATGAAGACAGCGATCGTTTGAGCATGACGGTACGTAATTTACCAGCGGGTGCTGAATTCGACGTTGCAACTGGGAAGTTGACATGGACACCTGCGTTTGACCAAGCGGGTTATTATGAAAATGTTGAGTTGATCGTTTCAGATGCCAAGCATGAAAGTCGTTACCAGTTTAATATTACGGTCAAGCAAGGATATGAAAAACCTGTGCTCTTGCCTGTGGCTGCACAGCAATTACGTGAAGGTGAACGTTTTAGTTTACAACTGGCAGGTAATCTACCTCATGGGCTGATGCAGTATTCTGGACAGGAAATCAAACTAAGCTATAGTGCTGAGTGGTTACCAAGTGGTGCTATTCTGAACAAAGAAACCGGATGGTTAGAATGGACCCCAGGTTATGCTCAGGCGGGTAACTATGAGATCCCAATTCGTTTAGTGGCAACTTATACCCCAACTAATGGGGGCATTCCTGTACGGACTGTTGCAACTCAAACACTTACATTGGTGGTAAACAATGCCAATGCTGCGCCACAGTTCGAATCTAGCTCGACATGGACGGTATTGGAGGGGGCAAGTCTCCGTTTAAGTGTTTTTGCATTTGACCCAGATAACCCAGGCTTTGAACCCGCGTTTAAATCACACCCTCAAAGCCAGGCTGTTCAGATGTCTGATGTGCCTGCCTCGGTCACATATCAAGTGACAGGTTTACCTGAAGGTGCGACATTTGATCCTGAAACCTTGGAAATTTACTGGAATCCGACCTATCAACAGGCGGGTATTTATAAGGTGAAGGTCATTGCGACAGATGATGGCAATGGAACAGGTCAAGCACTGTCGACAGAGCGTACCTTTAGCATTAATGTGCTCAATGCAAACCGTACTCCAGAGATCGCTGCACTTGAAAGTGTAATTGTGGATAAAGGTGCTGTCATTGAGATTCCTGTCTCTGCAACGGATAAAGACGGTAATCCAATTGAATTACAAATTGAAGGCTTACCAAACTTTGCAACCTATACCCAAGTCCAGTCTGGTAGTCATGTTAAAGGGGTGATTCGTTTTGCACCTCAAGCCGGTCATCGTGGTGATTACACTATTACCGTAACCGCAAAAGACAATGGCGATGGTGATATCAATCAAGTTCAGATTGAGCGTAAGAGTTTTGTTGTGACGGTAAGAAGTTACAGCGAAGCACCTAGCCTCAGTGTGCCGACACGAAATGTCGCCGTGGTTGGGCAACAAATTCGTATTCCAGTCGCAGTAATTGATTTAGATCAAGATACCTTGAATTATATCGTGCAGGGTCTACCTGCAGGTGCTCAACTTCTGCAAAGTACCACTTATGGTTATGCTGAAATTGTTTGGACTCCAACTGCGAGCCAAATTGGCCAATATGATTTAAGTGTCCAAGTTTCTGATCAGGGCTTACCACCTAAAGATTTAGGCTATGCCGTGCCTGAAGGCTTTGTTGCTGTACCGAATGTAGTAGCACAGGATATTCGTATTGTCGTGCGTGCAAACAATCTTGCACCGGAGTTACTTGATGTTCAGGTACAACAAGGTGGTAGCGTAGAACAGCAAGCTGATCAAATTATTCTGAAGGCCCAAGAAGGTCAGCAGTTGACATGGACGATGACGGTCAAGGATGCAGACTTAGATCAATTGTATTGGTCCTTTAGTGCCTTACCTCGAGGGGTCAATGTTACAACGCAAGCACTAGGGAATGGTCAAAGCCAGCTTGTATTTAAGTGGTTGCCATCCATGTTTGCTGCACAAAGCAGTTTAGGGACAACGCAATTAGGTCAATATAACTTTAGTGTTCGCGTGACGGATGGGAGTGCGCAGCTCAATCGTAATATTCAAATCCAAGTTGCCAATGTGAATCAACAGCCTGTATTTACCAGCGTACCATTACAACTGGTATATGAAGGTGAAACCCTTTCATTTAATTTATTGGCCCAAGATGGCGATAATGATGCGTTACGTTATCAGTTAGTACATGATGCGAATACACCAGCGGGCATCTATGTCGATGCAACCACAGGCTATGTTGAATGGACACCTGTACAAGACACGGTAAATAATGCTTTAAGCGATCAGAAAGCGTTTGATCTTACTTTTATGGTGAGCGATGGTCAGCTTTCAGTACTTAAAACGGTTCAAGTCCGTGTATTGGATATTAATAAAGCACCTACCATTCAGAGCAGTAATCGAACACTATTGGTCGGCCAAGCGTTCCAATTAGATGTGCTGAAAGCTGCTCAAAATAGCCTAAGCGACAAACGTAATATCTATGTTTCAGATGTAGATGGTACAGTACAAACTCAAGCGCTTACGGTCAGTTTTGAACAGTTACCGCAAGGTGCTTACTACGATGCGACTTCAGGGCGTTTGTCATGGACACCAAGTGCGGGTCAAGTTGGAAAATTTGTATTCTATGCACGTATTTCAGATGGTTATGATACGGTCCGCCAAGCAATAACCTTCAATGTTGTTGCAGAGCAAAAAGCTTATCAACCTGACCTACATATCGAAACGACACCAGCCATTCCTGTTGTTGCAGGACAAATTGTGACAGCAACGGTAAGAGCAGATAGCTTCAGTGCCATTGCGAATACTGTGATTGAAGTACGTGGTAGTGCATTAGGTACGGATCTATGGCAGGCAGTCACTTTAGATTCGACCGGTCGTATTAAACTGACTGGACAGCAACCAGGATTGATTGAAATTCGGGCGACAACTATTGATATTGATGGATTTAGTCAGCAACGAACTGAAACAATCCGAGTCAAAGATCCATCGGATAACGTCGCGCCTGTTTTAACATGGCAAGGCCAGCTGAGTGGTGCTGCAATCACTACAGCACCGATTGTGATTGAAAGCACGACTGAGCTGATGGCGTTTATCAAAGAACAGCAGTTGATGGGCTATAAGCTAGAAATAGCGCGTAACAGCACTGGGACATTACAATGGCAGAGCCTACAAGAGATTGCACTTAAAGCAGTACAAACTAATCAAAACCTTAATATTTTTGCTTTAAATCCGGCATTATTTGCGAATGGCGTCTATCAGTTACGTTTGACAGCGTGGGACCTCGTTGGTCGTGTTGAAGAGCTTTATGCCAATATTGAAATTAGCAGCAGTGCAAAACAATTGAATCAAGCCAGTCATGTGGATGCAACGTTACAGCTTGGGTCACAAACACTTGATTTAGTTCGTTCAATTACAACAGACGTACAGGGTGATTTCTCTAACTGGAGCAGTGCATTATTTGATACTCAGTTGACACATAATCAACGGTTGACCAATAGTGTGGGCGGCGTTGCAGCATGGCAAACTGGAGCAAAAGTCTGGCTGCAAATTCCTCAGGCAATGACAGGTGCCCATGCAATACAAACGCAATATCTAAGCTTTAACTTGAATTTACAGACCCAATATGTAAATGGGGCAAGTACTGGTATTCGTCAACTCACCCCACAATTTAGTAATGACCAAGGCTGGCGTTTAACCGCACATACAGCATTTGACTTACATACAGATACGCTTGTTCAACAAGGACAAAGCTTATATAACGAAACGACAGGACTCGCATGGGCACCAAGCTATTTCAGCTTAACTGCGCCAAATGGTACGCGCTATGTACTGGATCAAACTGGCAAAGTATTGTCTGTCACATTCACCAATGGTGAGCAATGGTTGGTGAGCCAAAACAATATCGTATTGGTCGGTGGTCAAAGCTCACAAAGTATTGAGTTTAAACGTGACAGCCAAGGGCGTGTCAGCCAAGTGATTGGTCTAGATGCGCAAGCGAAGGCGATCAGCTTAGTCTATAAATACAATCAATCGAATCAGCTGGAATTGGTGCGTAACCTGATTACAGGTGAAGTGGTTCAACGCTATAGTTACTCATCTACAGGTGAAGTCCGTCTGGAAAAAGCCACAGCTTATTTGGGCGCAAGTGTAGATTGGCTCAACCAAAATCAATCTTTACCGCAATGGCAGGGTGAGTTGACCAGTCAAACACAGTATTTTGACTTTGCGATTCGTGAGTCAGAATTGGCATCTACCATTAAAGCAATGGGTGCTACTGGTGCTGTGTTAGTGGCAATAGAAACACAAGGTAATGTTCAAGACATTGGTGTTGCAGATACAAACATTGTGTCGCAACAGCGACATGGTGATCGTACCATTACCTTGGTTCGAATCACTTCGGCAGGCTTTAAGCAGTTGGCTGTAAAAGGAACAGGTTCAGTTGCGGTTCGTTTATCTACAGTAGGTGATTTAAATCGTGATGGCTATGTCGATGGCTTAGATAGTGCGTTGTGGCAACAAGCACAAGCAGGACAACAGCAATTTGATTTAAATGGTGATGGCGTTGTCAATAATACCGATTTACAAGTTCTCTATGCCAACTATGGTTGGAAATCAAACCAAGCCCCAGTCAATGTGGTCGAACAGGGCAAACAAGCTTTAAAAACGCATACAGATTTATCGGTGAGCGGTGCATTGGAGCAGATTGCAGTTGATCGTGAGGGTGATACGGTTTATTGGAATATTTTAGGTAATACACATGGTATTGCTCAACTTTCACCAAATGGTAAGAATCTTAGCTTTAAACCAGAAGCAGGCTTCTCAGGTTATGCGACAGTAACGCTACAAGCAGATGATGGTTATAGCAAAGGTCAGCCAATTGAACTGAAAATCTATGTGAGTGATGCCAAGTTAGTTTTAATTCATGTCGAACGTTTGGCGGCATTGGCGTTGGGTAATGGTGCAACCTTACAAGTCAAAGGTGACTTTGAAGATGAAAGTGGCGTTATCTTAACGGCTGATTATTTGCAGTTTGTCAGTGATAACCCGAATGTGCTCATTGTAGATGCGCAAGGTAATATCACGACCAAGAAAGCTGGTATCGCAACAATTCATGTATCTGCTCGTGGTATTGAAGGGGTGAATGTTATCTCTGTTGATACTAAACCATATACTCCTTATCGTGATGAGGATGGGTTTGAGGTCGATGTTTATCCTAGAGCGATTAACTTACCTCTTTCAGCAACTCGACAAATTAAAGTACATGATTTAGATGGCAAATATATTTCTCAAGCGATATCGGGAATTAAATATTATCTTAGTGATAGCAGTATTGCTGAAATAAGTGTCGATGGTTTACTGATTCCGAAAAAAATTGGCATGACGAAAGTCACGATTATTTATCAGAACATGCAAACAGATATTCTGCTAAATGTACAAAAAGAACAAATTGGTCCGATTAATGTGTCAAATAAAGAGGGTGGCATTACATCAGATACCTCTGGCAATATTTTAATGGTGGCATCAGATTCATTACCTGAAGGGACAAAAGTATCTATTGAAACAATTGCTTTAAATAGTATTAGTTTACCTCTACCAGCAAAGGACTTTCTTGCAGGATTAGCTGCTTTTGAAATTGATTTATCAGGTCAGACGGCAACTAAACCACTACAATTAGCTATTAATGTGGGCGAAATTTATACTGACCCTAAAACAGGCAATGTTGAGCAATTGGCGGAAGGTACAGAAGTATTATTTTGGAGAAAAGGTACATTTATTGATGAAAAAGGTATCGAACAAGAAACATGGTGGTTACTTGATAATGGATATGTTGATGCCAATGGAGTCGCTCGTACAGCCAGTCCACCATTTGGAGGAGTTTCAGTTTCAGGAATGGTCGTAGTTACGACTGGTGTAAAAAATGTTGATAAGAAAACTGGGGCAATGACGATTGTTCAGTCAACCACAGATTATTCTTTCTTATATAGTATGATGGCTAATGCTGTAATGAGTATAGGAAGTGGTGGGCTATTAAGTTTAGCAATAGATTCTGTTTTCACATTATATAATAGCTTTTCTGTCGTAACTTATACGCTTGCTGGTAGTTATAGTAAAGAAGTTTTGGTTAATAAAGATGATGGTGGAATAACTACAGCAAAAATTGATGTTCCAAAAAATACTAATGTAGAAGAGCCTAGAATTACTGGATATTCATTCAATTCAAATACGAATGAATTAACAGTTGATGTTCAAAATATATCGAGTACATTCGATTTGAATATTTGGCTAGTACCTCAAGGAGACCAACTAAGCCAACCAAAAGATAAAGCTGAGCATGGACTTATATGGAAATCCTATAAGGCTAATTGGAAAGGAGGAAACACGTACTCTATAGTATTGGATGATGGTATTGCTCTTGGTCTACACAATATTTATCTTGAGAAAAAACTATATACCTATAATGATAATGGAGTCCGTATAGCTAGTAATTACTCTGAGTATTCAGATTTTATTAGCTTACAAGTTTCCCCACCAAAAGTTTCAATAGCACTTAGTAATCAAGATATTATTATTACTGAGCAAGGGAAACAAACTACGGATTTTGGTATTAAGCGAGTAGTCAATGTAGATGAAAAAGGTAATGCATTATTTTTATATTTACCAACTAATAAAACAGATCCAATTGCTTACAATGAATCTGGAACATTAGCATTTATTGCAGGTAGACATTCAGTTTATGTTTTGGATATGGTTTCATATAAAATCATAGACACAATAGAAGTAAAGAGCTCTGGGGAGTATATTTCAGCACTCTTATACAATGATGGGTGGTTATATGTAAGTAGCTACGGTCCATCACCTCTTATTCGTATTAATGCCGATGAATTATCAACTGAATTTCTTTCTGTACAGCAGACTTTAGATATTGCTAGTTCTGCTGTAACTGGTTTTGGAGATATGGCGATTAGCCATGGACGTTATTTAGCCGTAATTGCCTCAGTTTCTAGTCGTGGAGTATTAGGTGGGATTGGTGGGGCTGTTTATTGGACGAGAGATCCGGTAGGCGATGTATATATTATTGATTTAAATAAGATAAACTACCAAGGTGAATTTACTGATAATAATGTTGTAGATGTTATTAATGCTAGTGATTTAGGGAATATTGGGCAACGTCCTATGCGTATTTCTGAAGGTTTATATGCTGGCGAATTTATAATGACTAGCTTGAGAGATCTAAATCGTGGGGTTAGTACAATTAAAGTTGGTTTAGATAATAAAGGTAACTTTACACAGACATCTACACATAAACAAATTAAGTTAAGACCAACTTATACTTATGCAGACTATAATCCTATGGCAAGGACGAATAGGCAGGAAATTCAGAACTCTTCAGATGTAGTCTTAGTTAATTATAATAATATGCTTTATGCCTTAGTTGCTGACTACAACTTTTGGTTTAATGATGCATCTGTGACTGAAGATGGTATGTGGGGAGTTAATAAGAGAATAGGGGGTAAGATTGGTGTTATTCAAGACCCATTTGGATATTATGGTGAGCCTACGTTTATTGGTTCAACTATACCAATAATTGGGGCAACAATTGAAACATTAACTGTTACAGATGATGGTTTATTACAAGCCAGTGTTTGGATGGATGAGATGGGTGGTCCTGATGATGGTTATTATTCAAGAATGTTTAGAAGTATTTTTGTTTGGGGTATCAAAGATATACTAGACTCAGCTGATAAATTTATTGATTCTGGGAAAGTTGGTACTCAAAAACCAATTAATGCTGCATTACCATCTAGATATGATGACTTGGTTGGGCAGAATATTTTTAATAATGCAGTGAAAACAATACAAAGTTATTCACACGAGCATAAGTCTATATTTGATTTAGATGGCTACCTATTATCAGAACCAGAGACTGAATTACCACCAGAATCTACACCACCTACAACGGATTCAGGGGATTATAGTCAACTGGATATTAAATCAATGGGTGTGGCTGGAAACTCTTTAGTTAGAGAATATGCTAAAAATCTATATATTTCATCTATGATTCAAGCAGAACTAGTTAAGATTTTATATGGCTCTTCGACACCAGAATTAGAAAAAGTGGATGTTGCGAAGAAGCTATTCTTATCGACATTTGCTGATACACAAACTGGAGACTTTGCACTGTCTTCAACTAATACTGAGTTATTTGGTGTGTTTAGCCAACTGATTAATATGTCCATTCAAGAAATAGAAATTACACTTAGACTTTCTATTTTAGGTGAGCATTTACTCAATAAAGATATGAAATGGATGTTGGATCAGCTAAATATTACTATGCCAACACCTACGATTCTGATCGAGGCTTTAAATGGATCAATAACATTAGAAAATTTAACTAACTTGTTAAATGGCGAAGATGTTGAAATCCAGATAACCGATAATGCGATGTCATTAAAAGGGGCTGGGCAAATATTGGTTCTTATTGTGAGTTTAGTTAAAGGTGTACCACCAAACACAGTATATATGGCATCTAAGGCAGAAGCTGCTGTAGTGACTACTGTTGTGAGGGGTACGCTTCGAACTGCTGTCCAAATGACAAAAGAGGTTGTACCTAAATTACTTAAGCAAAGTTTGCAACAGTCAAAAAATTTAGCAAATACAGCAGCAAAAGCCGCAGGAAAAAATGTTTCTAAGGTGATTAAAGAGCAAAGCCAAATTACGAAGACACAAAAAAGTGTAGCCACTGCAATTAGAGATACTATTGCGAAGAACTCTAAGACAATCAAACAAGTAACTGCAGCAGCGGCTGTTGCGTCTGTTTCTTCAATCATTTCACAGTCTAGTAGTATTAGTAATCCTGGTTCAGGTACATCAAGTGGTTCGAAGGATGATAAGGAGCAAAAACGTAAGAAAACAGATTCTTATTTTGTTGGCGGTACTTCTGTTTTAACAGATGAAACTTATGAAATTTTCAAAGAGGTATTATCACAACAGCAAGATGGGATTAGTTATAACTCAGCTAAGCAGCAAGAATTACTGAAAAAATATGTACAAGAGTTGATTGATGAAAAGATACTATTTGCTGGTTGGAGTAATCTGATCGAAGCTAAAGTTGTAACTCTGTCACAAACGGGACAGAACAATAGTGCTAAGAAAGGTTATGCTCAAATTGCGATAGAATTATATTTACCTATGAGTCCGACTGATACTGAAAATGATGGATTAGTTGTAGAAAGTAATATATTGACCTCGTCGAAAGCGAAATGGAAAACTATCCAGATCAATACTCGAGATTTAACTTATTTGTATAATCATTATATTTTACAAAAGGAGTTAAAGAGTAAAGATTATTACTATACTTATGATTCAGGTGCCTTAGAAAACAAAGATAAAGTTATGGCAGGTTTTACCATTAACGTGAGATCTGAAGATAATAAAGTTGCATTTGATGCAATGTGGGGAGACACTATTGAAATTGATCTGAATTTAAATGCTTTAAAAAATAAGACCTTATTTGCTTCTGTGCTTCAGCATGAAATAACTGAAATCAGTCAATTATATATGAAAGCTGCAAAGTTAAAGTCAAATGCTGCTGCTTTGAAAATGATATTAACTGATAAATACTATGATGAGCATGAAACGGCTAAGCGAGCCAGTGATGAATTACTTGCTGAGATGCTCAAAGTAAGTTTTGATGATGGTCCAATATTACATCGTTATGAAAATGATGAAACTTCTCCTTATGGTGAATCCAAATGGATGGGTAATATACATGAGGAAGCTGTAAAAAATCACATAGAAAATACGCATAATATTTCTGATAATGAGTATTTTGGGCAGGTCAATTACCAGCTTTATGTTAAGAAAGGAATAGATGCGAAAGGCAAAGATATTTATGAAGCAAAAGAGTATGAGTTTATAGATCCTAAAACGGGAACAACTTATACACAAGCAGTTCGCGGTTATTTCGATGGTCTCTATTTCGATTTTGAAAATATGGTACTGCAAATTGTTGAGGCAAAATCTTCCTTACAACAGTATATGCACGATGCCATAAAGGATGGAGTAAATAGCCTAGATACTGAGCTTTCAGACAATCTTTATAATGAGATTAAGAAGGCAATTGGATACCAACCTAACCAAAAATACCTCTATAGAGATATCTTAAAGCAAGATAATTCGAATGAGGAAATTGTAATTCGTATATTTAATGATAAATTAATTGAATTGCTTCAAAGAATACAAGATGAACAAGGTTTGGACATCCTTACTCTAGGTACGGATGGAGGCTATTATCTCAAAAAACAAGGTAATGTACAGGCAAATAGTGGTTCAGTTGGTGTTAACCAAACTCTGGAACTCTATTTACGTTATTATGAAAAAACAGGTTCTTCTGATAATGCTGAACAGAATATCAAAACGGCCAAAGCCTACGATAAATATTATATTGTAAACAGCACCAACTATACGCAGTTTGCAGATGGCTCAGTGAAGCGTGATAAGAGTCAAACTCAAGCCATGCAAGTTGATGTAGCTACAGAAATTGAACAGCAATATCAGGTTGATCATTTATCAATACAACGGCTGCTCGAAGCAGCGCAGCAATACTGGATTAATTTAGGTGTTGATGCTCAGTTATTTGAACATATTAGTTTGAGTGTTCAAAACATTAATATTGGCGGCACTATTGCTTATGTGGAAAATGGCAATCATATCGTTTTATCACCAAATGCAGCGGGTTATGGCTGGTTTATCGATGAAACTCCATTTGAACATAATGAATTCACCATGAACTCAATATTAAGCTATGGAATTGCCAAAGGAAGTGGTTTATCTACACAGATTGATTTACTCACTGTACTTATCCATGAATTGGGGCATACGATAGGTTTGACTGATACATTTATTAGTCAAGATTTGATGGGTGGATTTATACAACAAGGAATACGTTTATTACCAACTCAACAAAATTTACAAGGCTGGCAACCACGAGTAGCAACCAATCCTCAAGAAAATGATGGTTCTATACATTATTTTGTTGTTGGTACTTTGCATGTTAACCCAAAAACGGCCCCTATATGGAATGCTCAGAATCTACATATTCAAGAGATGTTCCAAAATGCCAATACAGGATTATCTGGTTGGAAGGTATTGGGCGAAATACTGCAAAATCAGGATGAAATTACTTTAAATGAGACAAAACAGCAGCATAGTAGCTTATCCCAAGCCTTTAAACTTGGGGCACAAGATCGAGTCCTTACATTTACGGTAAAAGATCAGCATCTAACAGACTATAACAATAGTCCAGATGATGCATTTGAGGTTGCGCTGCTCGATGCAAAAACAGGTGAAGCACTATTTAAAGTGAATGACCTGAGTCAATCAGATGCACTCTTTAACCTGCAAGCCAATGGTCAAAACTATTTGGCACAAGGAATTGAGCGAGTTATCAACAGTGATGGTAGCCAAACATTCTTTATCAACCTTGACCAAGCTTTAGTTGGCAGAGAAGTTCTATTATCTTTTGATTTACTTGGTTTTGGGGCAGCAGATAGTTCAGTCACGCTTAGCAATATCCGTTTAGTTGCTGAAGCATTGGCAATGAATGATCACTACCAGTTTGATGAAGATACAATCCTCACGGGCAATGTGTTGGATAATGACTTACTGATTGGTAAATCAATTGAAAACGTGGTACTCGTGACTGCACCGCAACATGGTGAGCTGGTCTTGCTTGCCAATGGTGAATTTAGCTATGTACCGCATGCCAACTATTTTGGTGTGGATCAATTTAGCTACTACTTTGTCACTGTCGATGGGCAGCAGTCTAAAGTTGCGACTGTACAATTTGATATCAACCCAGTAAATGATGCACCGATTTTTAGCCAACAACCAAATTGGGAAATTATTGCAGGTGAACCACTGGTCTTAGATTTTGATAGCTACGTTAAAGATGTCGAAAGCAATCCAGTTACAGTGCAAATCACTCAACAGCCACAATACGGCACAATTAGCTACGATGCTGTGACAGGTCATTATGTCTATTTGGTTGATAAGGATTTTGTTGGTGATGATACATTTACAGTTGTACTCAACGATGGTACAGATTCTTCCCAACCTTATACCTTTAGTATTCATGTTTTGGCATCAAATACGGCACCTGTATTAAATACACAAGATATAGAGATCGATGAAGATCAAGCGGTGATCTTTGATCCATTGGCAAGTGCTTATGATGCAGATGGTGATGTGCTTGGCGCGCATATAACGCTACAGCCGCTATATGGACGTTTAGAACAATTGGCGGATGGGCGTTATCAATACGTACCAAATGCCAATTACTTTGGTACAGACAGCTTTAGCTACTATGTCACAGATGGAAAACTGGATTCACAAGCGGTTAGCGTGACGATTCATATCAAAGCTGTGAATGATGCTCCGATGCTACAAGCACAAATGCTGATCACAGACGAAGATACAGCGGTCTTCATTGATTTACTGGCGACAGCACAGGATATAGAAGGCGATGAATTAAATGCCGTAATTGTGACGGAACCTGTCCATGGACAACTGGTACGATTGACGGATGGACGTTATCAATATGTGCCACATGCAAATTATTACGGTACGGATAGCTTTAGTTATTATGTGACTGATCATGCGCTAAACTCGCAGGTTGTAATCGTATCGATTACTGTAAA
Source organism: Acinetobacter sp. Ac_3412 (assembly GCF_013072675.1). Classification (NCBI taxonomy): domain Bacteria; kingdom Pseudomonadati; phylum Pseudomonadota; class Gammaproteobacteria; order Moraxellales; family Moraxellaceae; genus Acinetobacter; species Acinetobacter sp. Ac_3412. The sequence continues at coordinate 363,200 of NZ_LXUJ01000009.1, forward strand.
TGCAGTAAATGATGCACCGACATTGTTTGCACAACAGATAGTGACGAATGAAGATAGTGCGGTAACGATAGATCTTCTTTCAACAGCTCAAGATGTGGAGCATGATGTCTTAACGCCTGTACTAGTTTCACAACCTCTCAATGGTCAGTTGAAACCATTAGCAAATGGACAATATCAATATGTACCGAATGCCAACTACTTTGGTGCAGACAGCTTTAGTTACTATGTAACGGATGGTGAGCTTAAATCTCAGACGGTTGTGGTTGCTATTACGGTTAACTCTGTAAATGATGCCCCAACTGCAAACGCTCAAACTGTTCAAGGTTTAGAAGATCAAGTCCTGATTTTAAAATGGTCTGATTTTGCTGTGCTCGATACAGATGGCGATGTCTTAAGCATAGAAATTAGCGCTCTCCCTCAAACTGGTTTATTACAACAGTTTATCCATGACCAGTGGGAGTTAGTGAGTGTAGGCACACGTTTCAATCAAGCCGATTTTAATGCTGGGCATATTCGTTTTGTGCCAAGTTTGAATGAGGCCAGTGATCGTGCAATAGCAGGTATTGGTAATCAAAAAGCAATTTATGCACAAGTTGGTTATAAAGCTTTTGATGGACGGCTTTATAGTGCGATGACCTGGTTGAATATTGAAATTGAGGCTGTTGCAGATCAACCGATTCTAAATATTGGTTCGACTACTAATCAAGAAATTCTGTTCCAGACCAGTTGGGAAACCGCAGCAAACCCAGACCTGACTTCAACCCTGATCGAACAGAATATGTTTGAGGGTTGGACATTACTTAAAGGATTGGATTGCAACCTGTTTGGTACAGATGGTTTTGAAATCTGGGGCAATGGCGACCGCATGGAGAATGCCTATGGCCAGCTTAAAACAGTTCAAGCAAAAGCTGGTAATGGTAATAACTGGTTAGAGCTCAATGATGCAGGCTTGTTCCAAGCTCAAACCTTGGGGATTGCGCGTAATGTACAAACTGAATTCGGGCGTAGTTATAATCTCAGTTTCGATTATGCAGGGCGTTTAGGCTTTAGCGAATGCTTTACCCAAATTGGTATTTATGTTGATGGTAAACGTATTGCGACTTATGCCAATACCAGTCCGAATGATCAGCTGAATTGGCAAAATATCCAATTTAGTTTTGTGGGTACGGGTAAACTGCAAAATATCCAAATTCGTATTGATGCACCATTGACACATTTAAGTGGACGAGGTGCGATGATTGATAACATTGTACTTTCGACCAATAAGCCACTGAATCGAGGCAAAGAAGATTTAGCAATGCAACTGTCTAGTATATCGGCTCAGTTGCAGGACAAAGATGGTTCAGAACAGCTTAAACTTGCGCTTGCAGGCATGCCATTAGGCAGTAAGTTAACTGATGGTTCACACCAGTTTGTGGTGACAGATCAGCATACGGTTGCTGACATCAGCACTTGGAATCTCAACACACTACAGTTCACACCACCTAAAGACTTTAGTGGTGAACTGAAGTTACAAGTGGTGGCAAGCAGTATTGAAAAATCTAATGCAAGTGTTGCTTCAGCGATTCATGAGTTAACGGTATATATCGAAGCTGTTGCAGATGCGCCAAGTTTAGAAACACATCAATCGCAAAATTCTTTAACGAGTCGTGAGATTTTCCATACTGAATGGGGAGGTGTTTATAATGCCATTCTCAATAAAAACCCGTCAGTGGTGTATGGCTGGAGTTTAGATGGTTGGACGACTCAAAAAGACCAGTTACTTAAACTCGATGCTTTTGAAGTATGGCACTCTGGCGATCAAATGAAGAATGCTGCGAATCAAAATATAAGCCTACAAGGCACAGGTTCAAATGCATGGATTCGTTTGAATGATGGCAAGGATACGCTGTATCAGCAAACCGCGATTGAACGTCAGATAAATACGGTCAACGGGACGACTTATACCTTAAGCTTTAATATGGCAGGCTTGTTAAGCCAAACTGCAAATATGGGGCGTGTCGGGGTATATGTCGACGGACAACAGATCGCTGTGTTTGACGCAGCGAGTGGACAAACCGCATTGAACTGGCAGGACTATCAAATTAGCTTTGCGGGTAATGGATGTGACCGAACTATCCGTTTGCAGCTTGAAGGAAATCTGAGTGGTCGTAGTGCCTTTATCAACGATATTCGTTTAGTTGAAACCTATACTTCAACTGCGAGCCAAGTCTATGCTGTTGTCGGTCAGACCACGTATTTACCAATCATTGCAGCACGTAGTAATGATCTCGATGGTTCGGAGCGAATGAAATTAGAATTGACAGGCTTTAGTCAAGGTACGATTGTGACAGATGGAACAAACTACATCACGATTAATTCAACTCAGCAGTGGATTGATATTAGTACATGGGATTGGGCGCAGTTACGCTTTGCAAGTAGCCGTAATCAAGATATGGCAATTCAAGTAAGAGCCACGGCAATCGAACAGAGTAACCAGCATAGTGCGAGTAGTCTCAAGACGATTGCAGTGAAAATGTTGGATGGACAAGCGTGCATCAACCCTTGGCGATTGGTCAACGGTTTTGTATCGACATGGGTGAACCATATCGCATCGATTCCTTTGACGGTGAAAGCACAGTGGGCTTGTTCAATTCCATTGCTTTCAACTCAGTTAGAGTTGAGCATCTTACCAAAAGACGAAGATGAGGATCTGATTCTACTCCGTCAGGAAGAACAATCAGATGCATGGTTGAAATCTTTGGAACAAACTGCACAACAGAACTGGAAACAGTTGTTTTAACAAATAGCAAAATAGGGGGGAGTTCCCCCTATTTTTTAACTTAATAATCTTATAAAGGAATATAAATGTCCTCATTATTTTATATTTGGGATGCAACGCAGCATCATCCTAATATTTCGATTAATACCTTAGAACAAGCTGAATATTATGCGACCAACTCACAAGCCATTGGTTTTACAGATAAGTTGAAAACTTGGCTACTTGATGTAGAAAGCATCGTAACTGATCCTGAGCTTTCAGTTAATTTTGATGAAGAAATTATTGCATCATTTACCAATGTAAAACGCTATTTTGATGCTGTTGATAATGTCTTTAAAATTGAACAGGGGTTATTATTTAAAAGTAAATATCTCTATAAAGTTTTGGTTGAAACATTACGTCAGCATGGCTTAGTTGCTTTTGATGCAAGGTCTTATCACTTTTTTAGTAAGGAAAAAATATTTCCTGAACAAGAAAGCATGGAAAGAATGCTAGATGCGGTTAAGCCTTTAACTAAAGAACAGTTGGAACAGTTTAAAGCTATTCCTCCATCATCAGAAATGCTTAGTATTTTTGCAAAACAATGGTTGGACTTAAATAAGGAAAGTTTAAATTTTACGAGGAAAACAAAAAAAAATCAGTTTAATCAATTGAATAGGTATTGTAGGGATTTTGATTTTCAATTGTATGAAGATATTTCAATAATATGTTCAAATAAATCGAATATCATATCTTATCAAGAAGTTAATTTGCTTACATATATTCAAGTTTCAGTAGAAAAAGCAATTCGTATACTACGTCAACATCCTATAGATGGCCATACCTTACAGTATTTACCAGATCTGCATGGTATAACCGGTGAGCCCAGTTCTTTTAATGACCCAAAACAATTGCAACATGTTTTACAGCAAGTACATGATTTTCTTATTTATGATGCAGAAAAGCATCAAGATATAAAAATTTTAAACCAGTGGCTTAATCATGGCGATGAAAAAGAGTATATCTCAGGCTTAGGTGCAATATCTAGATTGGTGCTGGCAAAATATGTCAATGATCCTTTATATGATCAATTGGTAGCAGAAGCTTTAACTTATGTTCATAGAAATAGATTCTTTAAAAATATGACAGAAGAACAATTCCATGAAAGGTTAGAGCAGGAAATAAAAAATACTTTAGAAGTTTAATATAATTTTAAAAAAGGGATGAATAATTCATCCCTGAAATTTAAATTAATGATTTAAAATGGTGATGTTTTTAAATTATTGGGGTGGTTTTTTTTGTATGTGAAATTTTATTTTTAATAAGTATGTTAAATAGAGTTTTTTATATATAATGTGGTTTCAATTATAATCTTAAGTGAAAAAGATGACTAAAATACTAAAAGGTCTTATTATTAGTTCTACTATAATTCTATCTTCGTATGTTTCAGCAGCAACATGGCAAGATACTGGCACACTTGCAAGTGGTGGTTTTCCTAATCCTTCATGTAATGTACGATTAGCGGCGCCTACTTCAAATGCTGGTGTTTTTCGTTATATATATCCTGTTAGTAAATATCAAACTCCGGTTGAACTAAATTTTGATTTTTCCAATTATACAATACCTCAATTGCAAGATTTTTTTATAGATATACCAGATAACAAATGGAATTCTTTCTATGAGTCATATCAGGCAGCTCAAAAAAAATATCCACAACATGTGGCGAAATTATTCGTATCTGTATATAAAAATAATAATTATTTAGTTACATCCTCAATTGTAAATTTGACTTCGGGTAATCAAAATATATCAATTGGCACACCAATTCCACTCCTTGTTTCACATCCTTATATTAAAATTCAACAACTATGTTTGTAGGGTTTTAAGATAATTTTGGCACTTCTTATTTTATTAATTATTTAAAGGTATAATTAAATTAAGAAGTGCTATTATCATTATAAATACATCTTACAACGAATTCCACTCGGGAATTTAACACTGTTACTTTTGATGGTTGCACCCGCACTAAATGTACCAGAGCTTGCATCAATGACCTGATCGACATGGTCAAGCTGAATGATTGCTGCATATTTTTCAAATGGAGCTTCGGGAATCAATTTTAGCTTTTGTCCCTTTCTAACTGTATTAAAATACTTTAATGGAATAATTGCATTAATTTTAAATTGGTCTGTTTGTGCAATTTTTAAAATTGGATTTTTTCCTTCGGTTGGATTTACCAGACTTCCAGCATAAATATATTGTTGTATCACGACGCCGTTAAAAGGACTATAAATGGTTCTGCGATTTAAATCGGCCTGACTTTGTTTGTATTCATATTCAGCCTGTTTAATATTTTCCTGTGCAGTCTGCAATTCTGAACGGGCTTGCTGTAGCTCACTATATGCATCGTCATAGGCTTGTTTTGAGACAAAATTTTCCGCCAGTAGTTGTTTCATACGATTTACTTTGCTTTCGGCATGTTCGATTTTAGAACGTGCCGTATTGGCTGAACCGCGTAATTGCGTTCGAAAATATGCAGTTTGCGTAGCGGATTTTTCTACACTTGATTCGATTTGTGCCAGAACTTGTCCTTTTTTAATTGGCATACCGGATTTAACCGGAATATTTTGCAAAATACCTGTAATCGGGCTGCGAATTTCAACAATTTGTGCAGGCTGTACCATACATGCAAAATTTAATGAATCTGCAAGCACTGAGGTAGAACAGCTGAGAGTGGCGAAGAAAACAAGTGCGTATTTCATTTAATAAATTTTTCCAGCAAAGCCAATTTGAGAATTTAATTTTTTATCTTGTTTAAACATTGAGATACGATTGCGATAAGCTCGTTTCTGACATTTCTTCTGCATATGTTTGACTGCAAGACTTAAAAAATAGTGTCTAAGTATATAAATAGGGATGAGATTGAGTAGATAGATCAACCCTTGGATATTTTGTTGCATGAGTTGATCTTCACCTGAAACATAGGCAACACATGAGCCTTGATCTCCCTGACGTCCAGCTCGACCATAGAGTTGACGGTCAATACGAGCGGATTCATGAAATTCAGTTAAAATGACATGTAGGCCACCGGCTTGTTTGGTTTCTGGGCGCAGCTTAATATCGGTACCACGCCCAGCCATGTTGGTCGCTACTGTAATTTTTCCACTGTGACCCGCTTCAGCAATGATGGCGGCTTCCTGTGCATCTTGGCGCGCATTTAACACAATATGTTCAATGTTGAGTTGCGTCAGGGCCTCGGAAATAGCTTCTGAGGCTTCGATACTGCGCGTACCCACCAAAACAGAACGATTTGTATCTGCCATTGTTTTTGCATGCTGGGCAATCGCGATATATTTCTGTTGATTATTTTTAAAATAATGATGTTTAAATTGCTTACGCTTAGATGGAATATTCGGTGGGATTTGGCAAACTTTTAAGCGATAAATCATCCAGAGTTCTTTTGAAACTTCTAAACCGGTTCCTGTGAGCCCAGATAACAGTAAATATCGTCTAAAAAAACGCTGAAAGGTCATACGCGCTAACGTATCTCGACCTTTAGTCAGTTCTACCTTTTCTTTTGCTTCAATCAGTTGATGTAGACCTTGTTCCCAAGAACGATCAGCCATGATTCGTCCTGTGGACTCATCTACAATCTGAATTTTATTGTCTTGAATAATATAATGTTGGTCTTTATGGTAGAGGTGTAATGCCGTTAACGCTTGTTTAATCAGCAGCATTTTCCAAGCATGGTTATACCATATTGGGCGTACATTCTGAGGAAGTGGAATTTCTTTATTGACAGGGATTTTTTCAATATCAACATGATGCTCAGCTTCGAGTATTGAAAAATCAACGTCTGCAACAAGCTGCAGTGCTTGTTCAATTGCCCAGTGAATTATGGCTGCTTCAATAAGCCCTTCAGCTTCTTGAGAGATAACCATAGGGGTTTGAGCTTCATCAATAAATACGCTATCCGCTTCATCTACGATACAGAAGTGCAGTGCAGGAACAATCATCCCGTCGTCAGAAGTTTGTCCCGTTGCCAATGCACGTAAGTTTTCAATCTGGCGAGGTTGAGTACCTTTGCCTGAAATATGATCTTTTAGATAATCAAATACAATTTCATTGGCACTCACATAGCAAATTTGCTTGTGATAATTTTCCTTTCTTTCTGGAATTTCCATTTCACCATAAATGGCAGCGCTACTCAGTTGAAAAAACTGAAATAAAGAACGTAATTCCTCTTCGTCACGTTGTGCTAAATATGCATTGGTCGTGAGAACATGAACAAAATTTCCTGTTGCCGCCATAATAGTTGCTGCCATACCAGCAACCAGCGTTTTACCTTCTCCAGTGGGCATTTCAGCAAGGCGGCCCGTTAGTAGAATATAGGCACCCATAAACTGAACAGGATGTGGGTAAATATTGAAGACACGGGAGATGCCTTCTCCTACGCAAGCAAAAATTACAGCGATCGCGGTATCATGTGAGGGTTGTGTTGATAAGTCGTGAATGGCTTGTTGAAATTTTTGTATGAGCTGTTCTTGATCAAGCTGTTTTAATGCTTCTCGGTGAGGTGAAATTGCTTGAGCAAACTTTTGAATATGTGTTCTGGAAATTTTTTTTGCGGGAATCCAGCCTAAAAGGTTGGCAAAGAAAATTTCTAATTTATGCAATTCCTGATCTTTTTGTTCTACACGGGCAACGTTAGAGAGATGAAAAGGGCGCAATGATAGGCTTTGAACCACCCGCAGATTAGACATAGAACTGCTCCAAAAATAATTGATGCAATTTTCTGATCCACTGCCATGCCAGTGGCGAATAACCTAAATCATAACGAACGTATGCGACATCACCAAATACAGAAGAGTCCAACGGTTGTGATAATTGAATATCGAGATCGAAATAGTTTTGTAAAGCCGTTGTACCTTCCTGATCATTGGGGTCAACGGTGATGTTTCCTCCCGCCTGACTACCTAATGCTGAAGAGAGAAGTTTCTTTTGTGTTTGTGGTGTACTTCGAATAATCTTGCCTGTATAAACCACATCAAAATGGTTTTTAAATCGAATTTCGATTCCTTTTAACCTTGTTTGAATCAAATCATAATCTTGTTGTAAAACGGCACTACGAACAATCTGGGCGGGTTGATTGATGACATAACCAATGATATCCCCACGCTTGTAAAATCTTTGATTGAGTTCAATGCTATCTTTAGCAAACCAGTGACCAGCAAGTGGGCTATAGACTTGAAGTTGTTCAAATTTGGTCTGATATTGTTGGAGTTGCTGCACAGCACCTTGTTTTTGATACTCTAATTTACGTTGTTGCGATATATCATCAAGTGAAGCTTGTCTGAGTTTATAATCTAATTCTTCAACCTGTAGTTTTTGTAGTTCATATTTTTCTGTGAGTTCAGCATTAGAGAGTTGAAAAAGCATTTGGTTTTGCTGAATCTGATTGTTTTTCAAATTGATTGTTGCAATATGACCTGATTCATTGGCTCGAATGATTGACTCTTCAGGCATCCATACGATAGCTTGCTGAGTACTAAAATAAGGAAAGGGAAGAATAAAAAAAATCACGATAAGCGTAGCAAGAATTCCCCAGAAACGTCGGATAGCCTGATCACGATATTTTGACAATGTTGCTCCTTGATAGATATGTTTAATGCCTTTATAGAGAGGTAAAACAATTGTCATAAATCCAGAAATAAAGGCCAGAATGACACCAAAGAAAAAATATTTCTGAGCCACAAACCAAATTAAGCTCACCATGATGGTGATGCGGTAGATTGGAGAGATAAAACCATAACTAATTAGCCAAAATTTTTCATTTTCAGCAGCATAGGGCGGTTGAGCTGTTTTAGCGCCCAAAAGATAACGGTCAGATAAATAAACCCAATATTTTGTTGCTCGACCTGCTAAATTTGGAATTTCAAGTAAATCAGACAAAATATAGTAACCGTCATAACGCATCAATGGATTACCATTGACCAACACGGTGGAAACAGTTGCGATAAAGATGACGTTATAAGCAAAAGCATGAATGAGTCCAGATTCGGTGGAGACCCATAGGTAAATGGCAATTGCACCCAATAATAATTCTGTCAATATGCCTGCAATAGATACAGCAATCCTTTGCCACTTGGAAATAAAGTGATAGGACGAGGTGGCATCAACATACGGGATGGGAATAAATAGAATGAACATCAAGCCCATTTCCCGAACATTGCCATTCCATGCTTTTATGGCTAAGCCATGAGCGAATTCATGAATTAATTTAACAATTGGATAGGTAAACCAAAGAATTAACAGGTTACTCGCAGACAACACCCGATCTGACAAATTATTGGTTAGGCTTTGCCAATGTTCGGCAAGCAATAATAAGGCCGGGCATACGATCATCAACCAAATGAGTAAGCCCCAGATGCTAAAAACTGATTGGGCGACTTTTTGTAATTGATTAAAAAATCGATCTGGATAAACCAATGGTATTTTGAGACTCATCGGATTTAAGAACGATTGCTTTAATTTATTGAATTTATGCTTCTTAAACCGTTTAAACATTTCCTCTGCATCAAAAGAAACTTCAGTTTGTAGCAGGTCGTTGTTATAGAGCTGAGTCAGAAGCTGGACTAATTCATTTTGGCTAATTGCTCGATATTGCTTATTTAAATGAATATTTTGTTGTTCGATATATTCTGCTGCTTTATCCCAAATTTGTTCTACATTGGATTGGCCGTCTAATAAGGTAATGACATACCATGTTTCAGGGTTAACTCGCACAAACCGCTGCGACATTGGTTCAAACAACAGAAACCACGCACGGCCTCTTAGCGTGCGTGGTAGAACCTCAATATTCTGGCGTAATTGGGGGCTAAGATGCCGCACCAGATGCCAATGTTCAGAGAATAAGCTTTGCATCGCTTTACCAGTTCGCCCAGATTTTTAATTTCATCCAGTTGATGAAATCTCGTGACCAGCGAAGGAGTAGGTTGGTTTTACCAACCGTAATTTTTCCAACACCTTGCATACCTGGGGTCAGAGCAGGGGGAGAATCTAGCCAAGCAGCCTCAACTTTAAAGCCATTCACATTACTTTGAACAGAAGCGACTGGTGTAATACGGGTAATACGAATAGGGAAAGTTTGATCTGGCAAACCTGTCAGCTTTAAATTTCCCTTTTGATCTTTTTCAATCAAGTGAATGTCTTTATCTGCCACATGTAAGATCACTTTATAGGCATCTTGTGATGCAATCTGGAAGAGTTCCTTACCATCTTCAATAGGGGTTCCAATTTGTTGAATCCAGTCTCCATCAATAACTGTTCCTGTTATTGGGGCGGAAACTCGGGTTTGATTGATCTTTCTTTGTAGTGTTTGGATCTTGGTTTCTTGCTGTTTAATTTGATTTGCGGCTAAACCACTATCTGTTAAATTTTGATCTGCCATTGCGACGCGAAATTGATGCTGCGCTTGATCCAATAAGCTTTGTTGTTCAGCCAGTTGAATTTTTAAATCGGTATTATCGAGTTGAATTAAGGCTTGGTCTTTTTGGACTTTATCTCCAGGACGAACAAATACCTTTTCTATAAAACCTTGCGTTGGTGCAGGAATAATCCAGCGAGTTTTACCTTCAACATTTAGGTTGGCAGTGACGAGTTTGTCGACAGGAATTAAGGTGATACAGAGTAAAAATAAGATGATAAGACTAGTGAGAATTTTCCAAGTATAGTGGCCATCTGAACTGTATTTTTTGAATAAATTACGACTAGATTGAAGGCTATGGCCAATTAAACTCTGTTCTGACTGATACCAATGCTGAAGTAGTGGATGGATTAAATCGATGTTACTTTTTAAATAGATACCCAACTCAATTTGAGTATTTTGATGCTCAAGCGCACGGTCTTTTGCCACAAGTATTGCTTGGATCTTTCCTTGGTTAAAAATAGGGTAACCAAACCAACTATGTTCATGTAATTCATGCTGTAAAAATAAGGTTTGTAGTGCAATCTCATTTAATTTTTGCATATCGGCAGCGCCTTTTTCTGTCCAAGAAAGCTCAGACGAGACGATCCATTTGACTTTATGTGGGCCTTCGACCATTAAATAGTTTAGTTGAATGTTCGTATGCTGGGGAAACCGATGCCGAATATAACTTGTTGTTTGATTAATCCATTCTTGTGCGGCCACCCTAAATTGGTCTTGATTCACGACATGAGCAAAAATCTCAAGTAACTGTTCTGCTTGAAAAGCGTGCTGTAGTTTTTGGCTTTGCTGTTCGTAGAATAACCAGCCCATACTGGTACGTATTAGTTCCAGAGTGACTTCATTAATAGGAGGAGCTATTGATAAGCCAATAATAGATGATGTATTGGAATATGTTAATAAATAGCTAATGATGTAAGTCGACTCATTTTTTTGAATAACAACTGGATGTTCTGCTGTTAATTGAAGTTTGAGTGATGCCCATAACTCCTGTAGCTTCTGATCCTGAAAAGCATGCGTACCTAGGTCGATTAAATTTTCAAAGCATATATCTAATACATTGACGTTTAAGCGCTTTAAGTTAAGTATCCAAATCTGAATAGAATTAGGTAAGTCATTCATTTTATTATTGAGCATGGTGATAACTTAATTCTGTAGAGTAAGGGTGGGATGGAAAATTTGATCAAGATCAAGAATTTCTTGTTCTATCAATGTACCTGTCGTTATTTTTAACTTGAGATAGTTTTGCCATGCTTCATACCATGCAGATACGCGTTCTTGTCTTGCTTCAAAATATTTGGCCTGTGCTTCTAAAACCTCAGCATTAACACGCATGCCAACCTCATATGCCCGTTTGTTGGCTATCCATGCTTTTTGAGATGAAGATTCAGCATCTTGCATGCCTTTGGTTTTTGCAATAGCAGATAGAGAGCTGTAAAAGTTATCCAGCATCTGGGCCTTCTGTTTTTGAGTCGTTAACAATAACTCATTCTTATTTTTTTCTAATGACGCTTTTTGCTCTTTAATTTTGAAGTAGTTTTCGGAATTATACATCGGAATGTTTAATTCAAGACCATATAAATAATCTAAGCCATTCTGTTTATTGGTAAATGCGGAATCTTGAGAGTCAAAATTTCGACTCATTTTTGCGGAAAAATTAAGTACAGGATATTTTTCAGCTTTGGATTGTTTTATTTCATTTTGAGATACTTTTAAGTTTAGCTCAGAGATTCGAATTTGATGATTGTTTGTCAGCAAAAATTGGTTATATAAGGATTGATCCCCATAAGATAACGGTGGCAGTGTTTCAACGGGAATCTTATTTTTAGTAAAAGCAACGTCATCTGTACCTATAAATTCAGCCAGAATACTTAATTCTTTATAGATCTCAAAATTGATACTTTGCTCTTGACTTTGTAAGGTTGAAAACTTGGCTTCTGCTTCCTTTAGATCGGTAATGGACACCATACCTTGATTAAAGTTTGCAATAGCCATTTGCTTTTGTTCTAGAACTAAAACTTTTTGTTGCTGTATCAGTTCAAGTTTGGACTTTAGGCTGAGTATTTTAAAATACTGGTCTACAATATTCTGCAGTAATTCGTTATAGCTCACTTGGAATTGTTCTAAAGAAATTTCTTCCCCAATTTTGGCTGTTGAAATCGTTTCATCTTGGATTTTATTGTAAACAGGTATTGAAAACTGTATTGCATAATTACGTACACGGTAATCTATTTCACTTTGCCCTGGGCGTTTATTTTGACCCATTTTTTCTTGAGCACTGAAATTAATCTTAGCCTCTTTACTTGCTCTCGCCTGATTTAATTTTTGCTTGGCTATTTCCTTTTGTGCTTCAGCGAGAGGTAAATGAGGAGAATAGAGTTTTGCTTTCTGGAAGAGTGTAAATAAATTATCTGCACAGGCTTGTTGTGTAAACAAGATTGTTGTAATTGCGCAGAGGAGACTTTGTGTAAAAAAATGTCGATTTTTATTCATGATGTAATGAATTGTATGTTTTTGTAATTTTTGCATAAAAATTAAGAATTGAATAGGGGCGCAATAAAAGATTTATTGGATCTATCATGCTAGATAAATTTTTCATGAGAGTTTATTGTGGTTAAAATCATTACATCAATAGACTGATAAATTTATTTAGTTTTAATTAAAAATATTTGTATTTTGAGTCAATTTGCAACCGAGTCATTTAAAGCTAAACTTTGAATGGTTGTAGTTGTAATTATAGAATCTATCATACGGTTTTTTAGTGAGAATCTTTAGTCACTTGATTTTTGCTAACTGAGATTTGATCACGGGTATATTTGTTTTATTTTTCAATGTGCTATATGGAGAGGTTGAGTTAAATACTCTGATATGAGTCAGCCTGAAGTTAAAATTACAGTATAATTAATAGCTTATTCTTATTAAGAATTTGGTTTGAAATTGATGAGCTATAGCATAGTCATTTTATACCGCAAATTAATTTTTGGTAACTTAAGTTAAGCTTATGCTAAGACGTCTGTAATTTTGAGGGTCAAAACTGGGTAATTTTGAATTCTGATACAAATAAAATCTGATGTTATTGCTATAGTTTAACTAAGGCCATCTCTAGAAAATATCTAAATTTATTTACCGGTATACAGACTTAACTAGTAATAGGCTGGGATTTTTATACCTATTGCATAACTTTATATGCCAACTTATAGCGTTATTTTCTGTATATCGCTTCCTGAGGGGATTGCACTCTAAAATTTAGATGGTAATAGTATTCTGTGAAACAGTATTACCATCTAAAGACAAAAAAAATCTGGCTTTGTATAGAGCTTAAGTCAGAATTACGGAATTGGTGTGATTAAACAATTTTCTTTGTTTACCTATCCAATCTAAGAGTTAATGGTCATACAAATATCATAATGTTTTTTCATAAAATTTTTAATAAGCTCTTTCTTTTCGGCTTTGCTTTTACCCATTTTCTCCTGGTAAGCCATTGTTAACAATGAGCTATAATAGCGGTAATTTTGTGCATAAAGTCGCCCCATTCCATATACAATGTCTAGATTTTCCCGACTTTCCTTCAATGTTTTACCTGTAGTCCGCCATCCCATAACTTCTCCAGCCACGTTTGCATGTTCTAAACATGCTTGATTAGCTGCCTGAACCGTTGTCACTGTAAAGTAAAACAAGACAGATAATAAAAATTTAATTAAATTCATAGGTTGTTCTATTTTCTAGCCGCTTCGCACATCATTAAGTTCAATTGACCAAATGCTTTGGCACGTTCTTCCTTAATCTTTTCCGTTTCACCTACTGAACTTTCCCAAGCGAACTCCAGCATCTGATTAACATATTCATGTTCAAGTTGGCTTAGTTTTCCATTAGCATATCCTTGATCATTAGCCGTTTTATATGCTGCCTTAGAATTCTTGTTATCCTGGCGTAACTGCATTATTGCTTTAGCTAAACTTGCCACTTCATTACAATCTTCTGCAAGTTTATCAGCCCCTTCAATTGGGAATGGAGTTGGGTTTTCGGTTGGCATCTGTACTTCTGCATCAGCCGTAGTTTTTTCTGGTGGAAGTGTTTTGCTACAACCAGCCAAAGCAAGCATTAATCCAATTATTAATAATTTTTTCATGTTTTACCCATTTTCTAATGTTTAAAACCCCATACCTTAGTCGGGATGTTTAAATTTGTCATGAAATTTTAATTAAATAGAAAATATTGTTTTTTATTAAAAATAATATGTTTCTGCATATAAATTTCACCACTTGATAAAACAAATGGATCGAGAATATTTAAACTAAGAGCTTTTTTGTTGATGGTTACAACAGGTTCAGTAACTATTTGGGTAAGTGCTGTTCACTTGTCATGCCTTAATCTCATTCCTCACCCGCCACATAAACAGGTGACATCTGTCTCGCATCAAGAGGCTGCTTGCAACAATCACAAGTTAGGCTTGGGCTGGTCACATGCCCACAGCTTTTATGCAGATAACGCAATACGGGAAACTGCTTATTTTCATTCTGCCAGATATTACCCCAAGTACTCATGGTAACTATAATCGGGTATAGCGCTAAACCCTTTTCCGTCAGCTTATATTCATAACGTTTTGGTGCTTCGTGATATAGCACTTTCTCAAAAATCTTGTGTTCCACCAAACGGTTGATACGCTCGGTCAGCAAATGACGGGTGATGCCCAACTGCTTTTGAAAATCATCAAAACGACGGGTTTTCATAAAAGCATTACGAATAATCAGCAGGGTCCAACGGTCGCCAAAAATCGACAAAGTCCGTGCAATTGGACAATTCATTTCACCGAGTTCATGCCATTTCATCGCAATACCATCTATATGTCTTTACAGGAAGCAGGCTGTCATTTTAGGACAACTTGAACGATTAAGATATCCGCTTTATTGACAACTTATCATAGCAGCTATATTTTTCAATTAAGTTCTTTTTTGGAACTTAATATTTTGAGATCTATTCTTGAGGTGAGTTATGTCTGCGTCAGCGTTAAAAGAAAAACCAAAGCAAAAGATACCTGCATCATTTCCAGTCCGCCGTATGGATTATGAATTTCAGGATATGCCTAAATACTGGTGTAATAATGAACCAACCTTTACCCATTATTTCACAGGCCTTTCCACCCTATTTCCAGAAGGAGAGTCTTACTTTGTTCGTTCGGTCAGGGCTTTGCGTGATCAAGTCAAAAGCAACCCGCAACTGGATCGTGATATTGGTGCATTTATTGGTCAGGAAGCCATGCATTCCAAAGAACATCATGCCTTTCATGTCAGTGCACAACAATATGGCCTAGACCCCGAATCACTGGAAAAAGTGACAGGTATTATCCTTAAAGCGATTGAACGCACTTTTCCAAAAAAGTGGAATCTCTTGGTGACGGTTGGTTTGGAACATTACACCGCGGTACTGGTGGTAGAGATGATGAAAAACGTCAATGAATTAATGACCGATACCACCATTCGCAATTTATGGCTGTGGCACAGTGTGGAAGAAACCGAACACAAGGCAGTTGCCTATGACATGTATGAATATCTCTATGGCAAAGGTCTCGATGCCTATATCCCACGGGTTGCGATTTTTAGCCTGAGTTTGGTCCTCATCACAACTTTTTCAAATGTCTACCAAGTGGTGTTGATGTCCAGAGATAAGCAATTACTGAATCTAAAATCGTGGGCTAAATTTGCAGGCTTTACCGTGCAGGCCTATCGAAAACTGGTGCCACAATTTTTTTCTTATTATCGTCGTGACTTCCATCCCAATGATACTGATGAATCTGACATCGTGGCAAAAACCAAAATCAAAATTGGTTTGTCTCCAGAGCAGTCGACTTTCGTGCATTAATAAATTGTAGAGAAAATCATCTACATGAATGCATCGCCAAAGGGACAAATATCTGTAAGATAAGTTGAGTGAGTGCCAAGCTGCTCGCTTATCATCGAGATGAATTCAATAAAAATGGATAGATAACAATGAGTACAGTGGTCTTACATCAATGGGAAATTTCACCATTCTGCAAAAAAGTCGCACGGATGTTGCAGTTTAAAGGTATTCCATTTGAAACCGTGAATTATAACGGCGTCTTGGGGGCCAAAGTTCCAATGTTGAGTAAAGTCGGTAAAGTTCCTGTGCTGGACATCAACGGACAGCGCATTCAGGACAGTACCCGCATTGCCCGTTATCTGGATGAAGCGTATCCAGATTTGCCACGTTTATATCCTGTAGATCCACTACAAAAAGCCTATGTCGAACTGTGGGAAGACTGGTCCGACGAGTTGTTATATTTCTATGAAGTGTATTTCCGGGTCAGTGATGCCGATGCCTTGAATCATGCAGTAGCAATCAGTGCAGAGGGTCGTCCCAAGCATGAAATTGTATTGATGAAACCTTTGCTAAAGGCAGCTCTGAATATGCAAGTGAAGATGCAAGGCACAGGGCGGATGGCAAAGGCTGATATCGAAGCAGAATTTACACGTCACCTAGAACGCATTGAGTTGGTATTAGGTCAAACGGGTTGGCTGGTTGGCGAAGTCAAAACCATTGCCGATATCGCAGTTGGTTCCCAACTATTAGAGGTAATACGCACCAGTAAAATCTGGGGGCCAAAAATTAACAGCTATCCGCATATTCAGCATTGGATACAACAATTATGAATCGGCCGAATCAAGAACCAACTCAGTCAACAGGTATTGTCGTCGTGATTGGCGTTGGGGCAGAGCAAGGCATTGGTGCTGCGGTGTGTCGCCGTTTTGCTCAAGAGCAATTCAAAATTTATGTGGTGGGGCGTACGCTCAATAAAGTTGAAAAGGTGGCTGCAACAATTAATGCTCAAGGTGGACAGGCAGTGGCCTATGCACTGGATGCTGAAAATGAGCAACAGGTTCAGGCTTTGTTTGAGCATTTAAATGATCAGCCAGAAGCTCTGGCAGCAGTGATCCATAATGTGGGCGGCAATATTCCTTCGATCTTTTTACAGAGCAGTTTAAAGTTTTTTAGCCAAATGTGGCGTTCGACCTTTTTATCTGCGGTATTGGTGGCGCAGCGGAGTCTCCCCATTTTTCAAAAACAGCGGCAGGGCACCTTGATTTTTACTGGTGCCAGTGCCTCATTGCGCGGGAAACCCTTTTTTGCTGCATTTACCATGGGCAAGTCTGCGCTCAGAAGCTATGCCTTAAATTTGGCAGCGCTATATCGCCCGCAAAATATCCATGTGGCGCATGTGGTGGTGGATGGCATGGTCGATGGTGATCGTGTCAATAAAGCCTTATGGGGCTTGGGGCGGCTGGCGCGGTTAACCCGTGGCACAGGTGGTTTAAATATTGAAGCAATTGCCGAAAATTACTGGATGCTCTATCAGCAAAATGCTGACTTATGGACGCATGAATTGGATCTACGTCCTTATCAGGAGAAATTCTAAGATGAGTAAGTTGTTACCACAATGGTTTAAATCCAAACGAAAAACCAAGGGCTGTATTGTGATTGTGGGCAATGATGTCCAGCAACTCAGCCAACTTTTTGCTGAGCAAGTTCAGTGTGATACTCTGCCTGTTTATCAACTGCAGCATGATCCGATACAAACACAGCCTCAGCTTGAGGCTCAAGCGGAAGGACTGACCGCTGTTCGACTAAATCTACTAGATGTGGCTGCACTAAAAAGTGTTATACATAAGATTCAGAAAGCAGGGCATTTTGTCGATTTATGCATTTTCCAGCCTGATTTTGTGCTGCCCGAAAATAGCCATGCATTGTCGGCTGAACAGCTTGAGTCCTATTGGCAAAACACGGGTTTAACGGCGGTGGGTATTGCCCAAGTTGTGATTCGTCAGATGCTGCCGAAACAGCAAGGCACCTTGATTTTTCTAGGGACTCAACAACCAGTCGAATCGGAGCAGGATTTATTTAGTCAAAGCATGTCTGCCAGTATTCGCGCTTTAGCACAGTCCTTAGCTAGGGAGTTTCACCCCAAGGGCATTCATGTGGTCTATTGTGTGGTACCGCATGGGCAAACTGCAAAGCATGACTTGATGCAATCATTGCAACAGACCTGTTGGCATTTGTACCAACAACCTAGATCGACATGGAGTCAGGAACTGCGCTTAGGATTATAAAATGATGCGCATTCAATCGTCGGGCTGAAATGCGTCATAGAGCAAGCGGATGATGTTTGAAATTTCTGTTTCATTAATGGCGGCATAACCAAAGCGGATATGAAAATGCTCATTTGATTGCTGACTTCGCTCGGCAAAATGCGCTTCAGCATCAATATGCAATTGATTCAGTAGCTCGGCATATTCAGCACGATAGGGAAATTTAAATTTGACCCATAAGGCCATGCCACCTAGCGGTGAGTTGATTTCGACCTGATCTTTAAATACTGCTTGGAAGCTATTCAGTGCAAAGTCACGCCGTTGTTGATAAACCTTGCGCATTTTACGGATATGACGTTTGATTTCTCCCTGTTGCATCAGTTCCGCCATCGCCAGTTCAGTGATGATATTGCCTTGTTTATCGATCAATAAAATATCCTGATTCATGGCGTGGATGATATCTCGATTGGCGACCACATAGCCAATTCTTAGGCTTGGGGCAAAGACCTTGGACAGTGAACCAATATGAATGACCTTTTCTGCATGCGGTAGGCTGATCAGCGGTGGAATCGGGCGACTGTCATAATGAAATTCGTGATCATAGTCATCTTCAATAATATAAAAATCAAACGCCTTCGACAGTTCCAATAGCTTTAGGCGTCGATCCATGGCCATGGTTACGGTGCTGGGATATTGATGATGCGGGGTGGTATAGATTGCAGCCACAGCATACTTTTCTAATATTTCTTCAAGATGCTGGATATCAAGACCGTGTTGATCTAACCGAACCCGAACGATCTGATAATGATGCGATAAAAAGGTTTCAATCGCAGGTGGATAAGACCAGCGTTCCACCACGATCACTTTGCGTGGTGAGCTCTGTTTTGCCAGCACACGAGCGGCTAAAAAAATCCCCATTTGGCTGCCACGAACCACACAGATATTGTCAATAGTGGTTTTAATAAAGCGTTCCATTGACAGCATTTGCAGCAATGCCTGACGTAACTCAATACTGCCTTGAGGATCGCCATAACCCATGATTTGAGAACGGGTCACTTGAATCAGGGCATGTCGATAAGCACGGGAAAATAACTCATAAGGAATCAGGCGAGTATCGGGAATGCCATCATTTTTAATGGGTACTGGACTGATTGTATTGGATGAAGGATTGGGTTCTGTCGCTGCATTGATCTTTTTATGTTTTAACTCAGGCAGATTCTCCGCCACAAAAGTGCCTTGGCGGGGTTTTGAGATTAACCAGCCTTGTGCTTCTAAATCCTCATAAACCGACTGTACGGTTTTACGATTAATTTTTAATTCATCGGCAAGCGAGCGCGAGCCAGACAGGCGCGAACCTGAACCGAGCCGCCCAGACAGAATCTCTTCAATAATCTGATTGGCCAACTTCAGAAAGATGGTTTTTTCTTCTCGGTCTTCAAGATGAAGACGAATCTTCCATGGCTGCTGCATGCTGATCTGGACCATATAAGTTTTAAAAACTGGATATTTTAACTCATCCACTGACTTTGTATTCTGCATTTGTCCCATCCACAAATCAACCGTAGCGAGGTGGTCTTATGCAAACCGCATTACTCAGCAAACAGCAATTGATGCAAACTGCGCAGCAGAATATGAATTTGATCCAAGAGGTCAATTACACGGATCGACAGAAGTTGGCTTTGACCTGTCGTATTTTATTTGATCATGGTCATGATGCAGGCTTGGCAGGACAAATTACCTGTCGTGCCGAACAAGAAAATAGCTTTATTACGCAACGTTTTGGTTTGGGTTTTGACGAAATTACCGCAGCCAATTTATTGGTCGTGGATCAGGACCTTAAACCTTTAGATCAGCAAGGCATGGCCAATCCAGCCAACCGTTTTCATACCTGGATTTATCAGCAACATCCTGAAGTGAATTGCATTATCCATACTCATCCCACTCATATTGCAGCCTTGTCGATGCTGCGTGTGCCACTTGCCATCTCGCAAATGGATACCTGTGCCTTGTATGAGGATTGTTCCTTTGTCGGTGAATGGCCGGGAGTGCCAGTCGGTAATGAAGAAGGCATTTTTATTTCCGAAGCTTTAGGAAAAAATCGGGCGGTATTGTTGTCTCATCATGGTCAATTGGTGGCAGGTAAGAGCATTGAAGAAGCCTGTAATTTAGCGCTGTTGATTGAACGTGCCGCACGTTTGCAACTGTTAGCCATGTCGGCAGGACAAATCCAACCGATTCCGCATGAACTGGCAAAGGAAGCCCATGACTGGCTGTCTACCGATAAGCGCAATAAAGTCAATTTTGCCTATTACGCCCGTAAGACATTGAAAAACCATCAAGATTGTATCGAGGAGTAAATCTCATGAAAATTGAAGGCATTATTGCTTATCCCGTCACGCCATTTAAAGCAGATGGCCAGCAGCTTGACCTTGAGGCCTTGAGCATCAGTTTAAATGCGCTGCTTGAATCACAATGTGATGCGATTGCACCTTTAGGTAGTGCAGGGGAAAGTGCTTATTTAACTTGGCAAGAATGGCAGCAGGTGGCGCAAACCACAATTGCAGTGGTGAATCAGCGTGTTCCGGTGATTGTTGGGATTTCTGAACTGACCACTGCCATGGCGATTCAAAAAGCCAAAAAAGCGGAAGAATTGGGTGCAGATGTGATTATGGTGATTCCCGTCTCTTACTGGAAACTCACTGATCAGGAAATTTATGATTATTATCAGCAGATTGCCGCATCGGTAAAATTGCCGATTATGGTCTATAACAATCCTGCCACTAGTGGGATTGATATGACACCTGAATTGATCGTGAAAATGTTTAATGAGATCGACAATATTTGCATGGTCAAAGACAGCACTGGTGATATTCAGCGCATGCATAAGTTTCATGCATTGAGCCACGGAAAGTTACCATTTTATAACGGTTCTAATCCATTGGCCTTAGAAGCCTTCTGTGCTGGAGCCACAGGTTGGTGTACTGCTGCGCCGAATTTGTTGGGTGATCTGCCAAAGCAATTATATCAAGCGATTCAACAAAGTGATCTGCCAAAAGCGCAGGCGATATTTTATCAGCAATTACCTGTGCTGAGCTTTATCGTCAAAGGTGGCTTACCGAAAACAGTGAAATCAGGGCTTAACTTACTGGGCTTTTCGGTTGGCTCACCAAGACCGCCTTTGCAAAGTGCGACAGGGGCTGAAATTGAGCAGTTAAAAGGCTTGATACAAGCGGCTGTAAAATAAATAAGTTAAGTCAGGTCGATATTGACCGACCTGACTTCAATATATGCTGAGCAGTTTAAATCTGGGTTTGACGAAACTGGCTGGGGGTAAGCCCACTCCATTTCTTAAAGGCACGGGCAAAGTTGGCAGGTTGTAGATAGCCTAAGTACAGTGCAATATCCTGTACTTCCATGTGTGGATTAAGCAACAGCTGTTTTGCCTGTTGATATCTGACTTCATCTAATAAACCTAGATAAGAATAACCCGCTTCATCTAACTTTCGTCTTAAGGTTCTGCTTGATGTATGCAAGCGCTCGGCAACCGTATCTAAACTCGGGTAGCCTTTTTGTGGAGTGAGCTGCAACTCGGTTTTGACCCTGAGTCCAATATCTTGAATGGTTTCGGAAAAACGGATTTGTTCGGCTTCACATTGGGCCAAGGCTTGTTGAAAAGCTGTGGGATCGGCCATTTTGGTGGGCATGTTAAGGATGACAGCAGGATAACGAATTTGATTGTGAGTTTGATTAAAGCGAATGCTTGGAAGTTGGGGCTGAAATTTTTGATGGTAGGGAGGTTCAGCCCAGTCGACATGCAGTTCAACATCCGAAAAATCATGTTCAGCTAAGGCCTGTGCTGTGTGAACCACACCAATCATCAGGCATTCATAAAAAAAGCGTCTCAGGATTTCTGCCTGCACAAGTTGCTGACTGACCACGGGATGGGTTTGTTGAATTTCAATAATGGAGATTTGATTTTCTTGCAAACAATCAATGCGATAATCTTTGAGCCGCATATTAAAAAATTGACTGGCCAAGGCAATGGCATGTTTGAGCGAGGGGCTGCTCATTAGGGCATAACCCATTGGACCATGCGCAGTTAAACGAAGTTTCAGCCCATATTCATATCCCAGACCACTGTCTTGCGCCAACCCTAAACTGACCCATGCCAATTTTGACCATTGCATCGGGCTAATACGGGCATCGACCTGATGCAAAAGTGCTGACGGTATTTTGCTTTGGTACAGAATATCGGAAGCAGAAAAACCTTTTTCGACCATGATTTCTAATAATAAATGTGCATATGAAATCGGGATAGTCGCTTTGGACAAGCCATAGGGATCTTTCATTTTTAATTTTAATTGGCCGAAAATGATTAGCAGTATGGCTGAATTACCGCTCACGCTCAAGTTTTAGCTCTTTGATACTAGGGTTATTCTGTTGATCTGAGTATTGGTAATGAGTTTACCTCTTCCTATTAAAGATTCCCCCGTTGTGATTACTGGCGCATCGTCTGGTATTGGTGAAGAACTGGCAAAACAATTCGCTGCACGTGGCTATTCGCTTGTTCTGGTGGCACGACGAGTCGATAAGCTTGAGGCTTTGGCACTGCAGTTAGGTCAAAAATATCAAATTGATGTGATGTTACGTCCCTGTGATCTCGCGGATCGTGAGGCAAGAACTCAATTCCGTCAGGAACTCGAGCAACTGGATGTGGCGATTTTATGTAATAACGCAGGCTTTGCCACCTTTGGCCGATTGCAGGACTTAGATGCTGACCGTGAACGTGAACAGACCGAGTTGAATGTGGTGGCGGTGCAAGATCTGACCTTATCGGTATTACCCAACATGATTCAGAAAAGACGAGGTGCCATCCTGATTGTCGGTTCTACCTCTGGCCATCAACCGACGCCCGCCAATGCCACTTATGCGGCAAGTAAAGCCTTTGCCAATTCTTTTGCCGAATCACTGCACAGTGAGCTGAGTGGTACTGGGGTGAGCTGTACCTTATTGGCACCTGGTCCCACCATCACCGGTTTTAATGCGGTGGCAGGGATCAGCAAGATTGATGGAGTCGGAGGCAGTCTGGTTTGGGCGACTGCAGAACGGGTTGCTAAAGAGGCCATTCAAGGCATGGCTTGCAATCGCCGTATTGTGATTCCCGGTCTGATTGCTCAAGCACAAACGCTGGGGGGACGTTATACCCCGCGCATTATTTTATTACCGATATTAAAGCACGTCTTTTCGAGATTAAAAGCATGAGACAGTTGATTCAAGATTTACGCACACCAATAGGTCTCGCCAACTTGGGCAATAAGCTCTATCACAATGCCCAATATTTAACTGCGGTGGTTGAAGTCAATGAGAAGCTAATGGCACGTTGGCTGCCTGCTGGAATGAAGCTGGTTCAACCCGCTAGAGCAGATTTATTTTGTGCCTATTTCCCTGAAAATGTGTATACGGGGGCCTATCATGAAGCGGGACTATTTGTGCATATTCAGGTCGGTAATAAAACAGGCATCTTCTGTCCGTGGATGATACTGGATGATGATCGCGCCATGATTATCGGACGTGAGTTGCTGGGTTATCCCAAAAAAATCGGGGGAATCAGTTGGGACAATGATGGTTTACGCATCATCAGCCAAGCATCACGTCGTGGGACGGTGCTGATTGAAATGGACGCCAAACTAGGTGAGGTGATACAGGATGCACCACCTATTTTAGGTTTGCCGCATCGTAATATCACAGGTGGTTTGGGGTTAGGTTTACCTCGGGAAGTTCGATTCACCCCGAAAGAGCATGTTGTTGAAGTGCGTCGTGTAGATATGAAATTACGTTTTACTGGAACAGTGAATGATCCTTTGCATGAAATGGGCTTAGGTAAAGTGGTGGATGCACGCCTACATCGGGTGGATTTATCGGGTGGCCTGATTCCACCGATTCAGATTCCTCGATTACGCACCCCGTTGTTTTTATTGCGTCAATTTAATCCACGGGTTTTATAGAAGATAAACCCAGCTTGCAGTAAAGATTTACTCAGAAAAATGAATAAAACAGATGACATCGATCTATATCGATCAGAGTTTGAGGAACAGTAAAAATGACACAATCAAATGTTAGCAATTCACCCTTACAACAGCCATTAGCTTTGGCATGTGGCATCACTATCCCGAACCGAATTGCAAAGTCTGCCATGAGTGAACAATTGGCTGATCGACATGGCTCGCCTACCACAGACCTACAGCAGCTCTATGCTGCATGGGCCAGAGGGGGGACAGGTTTGTTAATTACAGGCAATGTCATGGTTGACCATCGTGCCTTTGTTGAGCCGAGAAATGTGGTGTTGGAAGATGAACAATTCTTGCAAGCACATAAACTTTGGGCCCAAGCAGCACAGGCCAATGGCAGCAAGATTATTATGCAAATTAATCATCCAGGTCGGGTTGCGGTATTACCTTTATTTAAAAAGCCGATTGCACCTTCAGCAGTAGGCTTAGATTTACCCGCAATGAATCTGATTCGTGTCCCGCGTGCTATGTCCGAAACTGAAATCTTAGAACAAATCCAGCGTTTTGCCAGCACAGCGGCATTGGCAGTACAGGCTGGCTTTGACGGGGTACAAGTCCATGCGGCACATGGCTATTTGTTATCCCAGTTTTTATCGCCTTTGGCCAATACCCGTACCGATCAATGGGGTGGAAACCCAGAAAATCGTCGCCGTATCTTGATTGAAACAGTTCGAGCTGTGCGTCAGGCAATTGGCAAAAATAAAATCCTCAGTGTCAAACTGAATTCTGCCGATTTCCAGAAAGGCGGGCTGAGTCAGGAAGAGTCACTGCACATTGCTTTGGCATTAGAAGAGGAAGGGATAGATTTATTGGAAGTGTCTGGGGGCAATTACGAATCTCCAGCGCAACTGGGCTATGCCCCTGATCGTCAGGTTCAGCGAGATGCTTATTTTCTGGATTATGCCAGCGCATTGCGCCAACAAAGTCAATTGCCACTGATGTTGACTGGTGGACTACGCGATGTAGACGTAATGAATCGTTTAGTCAGTGATGGCACGGTGGATCTGGTCGGTTTGGCTCGTCCTTTTGCGTTACAACCTGATCTAGCCAAACAACTCTTGGCAGGAAAATCAGTCACAGAAGCTGCAAAAATTCCTGCAGTTGGCTATAAGCCTATCGATGCTTATCTGCAATTGGCTTGGCATGCAGCTCAGTTCCGCCGTATTAGTAGTGGTCAGAAACCAAAGGCAATTAAAGGGCTGATTCGAACATTAGTGGCATTTGGACCGCGTATGGGCTTTAACATTTTGACGCAGGATTAGTGCTCAAGGTTTTATTGATACAAGGAGTTCTTTTATGCGCGGATTCATCAAACAAACCCATCACATTGTTCCTCGACGTCCCGTATTTGATTTTACAGAAACACCGAGCCATTGGATTTATGATGATCCTTTGGCATCGCAGATTCTTAATGTCATCAATCCAATTACCCCTGCACCTGAACGCTGGTTCTGTCAGACCTTCAGAGATGCACTGCCACTAATCCAGGATGAACAGTTAAAAGCAGCAGTCATCGCTTTTATTAAACAGGAAGGGGCGCACAGTCATGGACATACCTTAGGCACGCGACATATTGAGGCCTTGGGGATTGATCTGAATCAATATAGCAAGCTGATGAACTGGATATTTCATGACATGCTGGGGCAGAAGCCATTTGGTTATGAGCTGCGTCACCCTGCTTTGAAATTGATATGGTTACAGACCCGCCTTGCCATGGTTGCCGCTGCGGAACATCTCACGGGGGTATTAGGGCATTGGGTACTCAATGCACAAGGTTTACAACAAGCGCCTGTCGATGAGGAAATGCTGCGCCTATTGCAATGGCATGGTGCCGAAGAAGTAGAACATCGTGAAGTCGCCGATGCCATGTTTCGGCATTTAAGCAATAACATGCTGCTGCGAACAGCGACGGCTGTTGTTACTTTTCCTTTATTTATTATATTGGCTTATATCGCTGTGGAAACCTTGGTTGCCAAAGATCCGCAATTACCACAGCGTTTTCGCTTTAAAGATTATTTGCGTGCTGCCCGACAGGATCGCGTACCGCGTGTGGGTGATGTCTTGGCTGCTTGCTTACGCTATTTTAATCCCAAACATAGTCCATTACATGAAGGGTCAACACAACAGGCATTGGCCTATTTAAATCAAATGCCAGCATTTAAGCCAGCATAAATCACAAGCCAAAGTTGAGTTTTATGCGATGCCTGCCATCATCATTTGAATTGCAGCATCGCTATATTTTTTTAACAGATCAGCATCTTCAGGTGCAGATAAGAACTTAAATGCGCCAGCGATGATCATCCCGACGATGGCATGTCCAGTCATTTCAGTATCCAGATCAGCTTTTAAATAACCGCATTTTACCCCATTTTTTAAATAATCTGCGGTGAGTAGCTCCCCGAGGTGCAGCAGGTTATGCACTTGGGCGGTCATTTCTTTATCAATCGAGGTCGCTTCAAGCAAAATCAAACGTACTGCACGTGGATTATCCTTGGCAAATTCCTGAAATTTACTGGAAATCCGTTCGCATTGGATGCGGTAAGCCTCCAGTGTGGATACCGCATCTGGTGCATTTTCATCGGCCAATAAGGCGGTGATTTTGAACATGGTATCGACAATGACTTTATCCAGAATGTCTCTTTTATTCTCAAAATGCCGATAGAAAGTACCATGACCAATACCCAGTCTTTTGGCAATGTCAGAGATCGCAGTTTGATGATAACCGCGTTCAGAAAACTCCAAAAAAGCAGCTTCAATAATTTCTGCTTGTAATTGAATACGTTGGCGTTCAGCACGCGAGAGAGTTGTTTGATCATTCATGCTAAAAATTTTATCAGAACTTTATCGGAAATACGATAAAACAAAATCAATCAAAATTGACACTTCATTCCGTAAATGACATTATGTTCCGTATTGGTGGTTTTTTGACTAATAAAAGGAACTGGACATGGGAAAAAAATACAGTTTTTTAGATAAAGTGGTGTTGATCACCGGTGGCGGGCGAGGGATTGGTTTGGCCACCGCCGTCGCTTTTAGGAAACTCGGCGCCAAAGTGGCAATTGGCGATATTGATCTGGAGTTGGCACAACAAGCTGCCACTAAAGTGCAAGGCTTTGGTGGCTATTTGGATGTGCGTTCACAGAACTCATTTCATGACCTCATTGTGCAGATTGAAAAGCAATTAGGTCCCATCGATATTTTGGTCAATAACGCTGGCATTATGCCAATGGGGGCAATGGTCGAGGAAAGCCAAGCCATCACCGATGCGCAAATTGATATCAATTTGCGTGGGGTGATTCATGGCATGAAAGCGGTATTGCCCAAAATGCTGGCGCGACAAACGGGGCATATCGTCAATGTCGCTTCTCTGGCAGGTAAATATCCGATTCCCGGTGCCAGTATTTATTGTGCGACTAAATTTGCTGTGGTGGGTTTAACTGCATCGATGCAGCAAGAGCTTAGAGACACGCCGATTGGCTTATCTGCCGTATTACCATCCAAAGTCTTGACTGAGTTGTCGTCTGGTACGGGGGACAGTTTGCCGATTCCGACGGTAGAGCCGCAAGATGTGGCGAATGCGATTATTCAAGCCATCGCACATAATCTAGCTGAAATTGCGGTGCCGAATTATTTAACCCACACCCCGAAAGCCTATGGGTTGGTGCCGCATTGGTTAAATACCGGATTCCGAAAACTGATCGGAGATGACCGTATTTTAAAAGGCTTGGATCAGAATGATCGTAAAGCATATAGCCAACGTTTAAGCCAATTGGCACAGACAAAATAAGGATTAAAACTCATGGCGAAGATTGAAAAATTTCATGTGGTGATTATCGGGGCTGGCTTTGCAGGGATTGGAGCCGCCATCAAACTACAACAAGCGGGTTTCACGGATTTTGTGGTCTTGGAAAAAGCCGATGAAATTGGCGGTGTCTGGCGTGCCAACACCTATCCTGGATGTGCTTGTGATGTACCGTCAGCGTTATATTCCTATTCTTTTGCACCGAATCCACAATGGAGTCGGGTGTTTGCACAGCAACAAGAAATTAAGACCTATATACAAAATGTTGCACAGCAATTCGATGTGAAAAAGTATGTGCGCTTTGGCTATGAAATGCTGGAAAGTGCCTGGGATGATCAGGCTAAACATTGGGTGGTGAAAACTAATCAAGGCTTTATTCATGCCCGTTTTGCGATTATGGCAGGTGGGCCAATGCATCAACCTGTATTGCCTAAAATTAAAGGTTTAGAGACATTTAAAGGGGCTCAGTTCCACTCGGCAGAATGGAATCATGATTTTGACTTAAAGGGTAAAAAGGTTGCTGTTGTTGGTGCTGGCGCGTCTGCAATTCAATTTGTACCTGAGATTCAAGCCCAAGTGGAGAAACTCACTTTGCTACAGCGTACCCCACAATGGGTACTTCCAAAAATGGATCAAAGCCTGCCAAAACTTGCTCAGGCATTGTTTAAAGTGCTTCCAGTCACACAGCGTTTAACCCGTTATGGTGTTTATGGTGTGTTCGAATCCTTAAATTCCAGTATGCATCATCCAAAACTGGTCAGCCAGATTGAACGCCTAGCCAAATTGAATATTCGCTTAGGGGTGAAAGATCCCGAGCTACGAGAAAAACTATTGCCTGATTTTACCATCGGTTGCAAACGGGTATTACAGTCTAATCTATGGTATCCCGCATTGGCAAAGCCGAATGTAGAGGTGTTGCGCTGTGGGGTGGAAGAAGTGCGTGGCAATACTTTGATCGCCAGTGATGGATCGCAACATGAGGTTGATGCGATTATTTTTGGCACAGGCTTTGAAGTCAGTAATCCGCCAATTGCCAAACAGATTCGTAATAAACATGGCAAAAGCATGGACGAAGTATGGCAAGGCAGTGCCCGAGGCTATCTTGGTACAGTGGTTGAAGGTTGCCCAAATGCCTTTGTCATGTTTGGTCCTAATATTGCGGTCAGTTCATCGGCACTCATCATTATTGAAGCACAATTGGCGTATATCTTGGACATGCTGAAAAAAGTACAGGCACAGCAAATTGAAACTGTTGAAATTCGTGCTGAGGTCTTAGAACAATACAATGATGAAATCCAAGCGGCCTTAACGAATACGGTCTGGAATACCGGTGGATGCAGCAGCTACTTTATCGATCGGAATGGTCGTAACAGTACCTTATGGCCGTGGACCACTTTTGAGATGCGTGCTCGTTTAGCACAATGTGATCTTAACGATTACCTGCTTGGTTTTACTGAGTCTGAGACTGATAAAAAAGCCAGTTAAATTATGATTCGGTGATGCCATGAGTAGGAGCATATGATGCAGCAACAGATAATCGAAACAGGCGTGAAAATGAGTTTGCGACTGAGTTTTAAGCTGGCCAGTGGTCTGGCTTTACCTTTTCCGATCTTGCGTGGCGCAATGGAGATTGGATCGCGCATTTTTAAACCCAGAGCCGATGTTTGCATTCAACAGATTAAATTGAGAGATGCACAGGATCAACGTATTGTTCCTGTCGAAGTGGCAAGGCCTGAGGGTGAGGTGCAAGGGGTATTGTTGCATTGTCATGGCGGCGCTTTTTTTGCAGGTTCATCACGAACTCATCGCGCACTGTCTACCGAATTGGCTGCACGAGCCAAGGTCAACGTGTATATGCTAGATTATCGACGTGCGCCTGAACATCCTTATCCTGCGGCATTGGAGGATGTGAGGTCGGTCTATCAGCATTTGTTAAGTGAAGGTTGGACGCCTGAGCAAATTATTTTGGGTGGAGATTCAGGTGGATGTGCCTTGGCCTTAGCATTCGCAGTGGAATTAAGAGAGGCAGGGCAGATTTTGCCCTCTGGAATGCTCATGATCTCGCCCTATGTCGATATCACCTTAAGCTCGGCTTCAGTATTTAAAAATGCCAAACGAGATCCGATGATTCGTGCTTATGCTTTAAAACGGGGTGGGGATGGATATCGCGGGCAATTACGATCTAATGATCCACGTATTTCACCTATTTTTGCTGATTTAAATAGTCTTCCACCGCTATTGATTCAAGCAGGCAGTGAAGAGATTCTCGTGGATGATGCGATCAATCTGGCTGAGCGTGCCCAACAATCAGGTGTGCAGGTTCATCTGCATGTCTATGAAAATATGTGGCATAACTTTCAGATGTTTAATCGCTTTGTGCAAAAATCTGGACAGGCATTAGATGAGATTGGTGACTTTATTCAAGCGACATTGGCAAAGACATAAGCTTCACGTTCTAGAATTTCTAAACGGTTCATTTTAATTTTTTTAATATTTATATAAATCGCTGATTGATCTTAAAAATAGACAATGATTCACAAATAAGAAATAAAACATCAGCTCAATTCGTTTAGAGGCTACTTTTTTGCGTTCTGGTTATTAGCCAAGCTTATCTTTGTTTGGTTGAATGAGGTTTTAACAACAGCCATAGCCATTCTTAAAACCCCTGTGATGATTATTGTGTTAAGCCTCCGCCCAATACTTTATAGAGTTCAATCTGATTGTTGAGCCGTGCCTGTTCCAGCAATAACAAACTTTGCTCAGCAGCATAATGAGAGCGTTGTGCATCCAAGACACTTAAATAACTATCAATCCCTGCACGAAAGCGGGTATTAGACAGTTTGTAGTTCCGATTGGTCGCATCGACTAGGCGCTGTTGTGCAGTAATCCGTTCATCCATATAGGCACGTGTGGCAAGGCTATCATTGACTTCTTTAAAGGCAGATTGAATGGATTTTTCATAATTCGATAGGGCGATTTGCTGCTCGATTTTTGAAATCTTGAGATTGGCCTGACGGGTGCCCCAGTCAAAGATTGGTAGATCCAGACTCGGGCCAATCGACCAGACCGCATGGCCAGATTTAAACAGATCACTGAGTTGAGTCGATGCATAACCCGCTGAGCCTGTTAATCGAATGCTAGGAAATAATGCCGCTTTGGCAACCGCAATATTGGCACCTGCTTCGTGCAATTGATATTCAGCGAGCTTGAGGTCAGGGCGATGATTCAGTAACTCACTGCTTAAACCTGTGCTTAAAACTGCGTTGGTACTGATGTTTTTAACGGGTTGTTGTGGCAAGAGATCTACAGGAAGCTGTTGCCCCACCAACAGATTAAGTAAATTCTGCGCCTGCAGCACCTGCGTTTGATAGTTGGCCGCATCGTGACGTGCAGTTTCGACCGAGATCTGTGCCTGACGCAGAGGAATTTCACTGTCAGTGCCCGCATCGAAACGTTTTTGATTGAGCTGATAGGCATTCAATTGTGTCGCAAGGGTTTGTTGGGCAAGTTTTAACTGTGCATGGGCAAAGGCATAATCCAACCAAGCTTGGCTGACTTGACTGACCAAACTGATTTGCATGGCATCACGCGCACTTTGGGTCGCCAGATAACGGTCCAGTGCCGCATCTTTCAGATTACGAACCCGTCCCCAAAAGTCCAGCTCATAAGCCGTCAAACCAAGGCCGACTTGTAAGCTTGAACTGGGATTATTGGGATCAAGTGTCGGAGAAACTTGGCGAAGCAGCTCTGCACGACCAGCAATCATCGGAAACTGATCATTTTTCTTAATCTGATAGTATTGCTGTGCGCGCTGAATATTCAGGCTTGCGCTACGTAAATCTCGATTATGACTGAGAGCTAGTTCAATCACCTGCACCAAACGCGGATCAGCAAGAAACTGCTGATAGCCTTGGGATGCAATGGAACTGCCTTGAATCGAATGATCATAACTGTTCGGAATATCAGCACTGACGATGGGTGGTTGTGGTTTAAGGTTTTGGCAACCACTGAGTGACATGGCCAAAGCTGCTATGAAGAGTCCAGTGCTTATCATCGACTTAGATGAATGATGTTGGGAGCTTTTAGCGAAGACTAGATCGTTATTCATGCTTGAGACTCCATTGCATCAATTTTCTGTAGTTCCTGTACACGCGCCGAACTTTGGTTATGTTGACGTGCCAGCAGACTATAAATGGTGGGCAATACAAACAGGGTGAAGAATGTGCCAATCAACATACCGCACACAATCACCAGTCCAAGACCAAAACGGCTATGTGTGCCCGCACCTGTGGCAAACAGTAGTGGAATAAGACCAAACACCATTGCCGCCGTGGTCATCAGAATCGGACGTAAGCGAATTTGCGCTGCTTTAAGAATGGCGGCCTGTTTATTCAGTCCTTCATGCAGCTGCAACTCATTGGCAAATTCAACCATGAGGATGCCATGCTTACTAATCAAACCGATCAGGGTCACCAGACCAATTTGGGTATAGATATTGACGGTGGCATAACCGAGTGCCAGAGGAATCAAGGCGCCGCAAATTGACAGGGGCACAGTAATTAAGATAATGAACGGGTCGACCAGACTTTCATATTGCGCGGCCAAGACCAGATAAATCACCACCAATGCCGCCAAAAATGCAAACAACAGCGTATTGCCTTCCTGCATATACTGACGCGCATCGGCTTGCCAGTCATGGCTAAACCCTGTCGGTAACTCAGCCGTGACTTGTTCAAGGAACGCTAAAGCTTGGCCGAGAGAAACACCAGGCGCAGGAATGGCTTGGAAAGTTGCGGCGTTCTGTTGGTTAAACTGCGTGAGTTTATTTGGCTCGACCTGTTCATTCAGACGGACCACAGTAGACAATGGAATCAATGTTCCCTGATCGGTGCGTACAAATTGCTGGGTCAACGCTTGTGGGGTCAGACGCTGGCTTTTGATACTTTGTGGAATCACATCATAAGCACGGCCCAGCATACTAAAACGATTGACATAGTTTTCACCTACGAGGGTCGCCAGTGCTTCGCCGATGTCCTGCATACGGATACCCAAGCTATTGGCTTTGGCACGATCGACTTCAATTTTCAGTATTGGATTATTGAAATCCAGATCACTGTCTACCACCACAAACAAGCCACTCTCACGAGCTTTTTGTTTGATATTTTCCATGGTTTGATAAATGGTGGCATAGTCTTGGGCACTACGCAGCACCATTTGTACAGGTAAGCCACCTGTTGAACCGGGCAAAGCTGGATTTTGGAATACAAAAATACTGGTACCTTCTACAGCACCGACCTTGGCTTGCAGTTCCTGCTGAAGTTCATCGGCAGAGCGCGTACGTTCAGCCCATGTGGATAAGGTGGTGCCACCAAAACTGGCCGCTGGGCCGTCCGTACCATTAATAATCCAAGTGGTGCTGGTTTCAGGTAGGGTCCAGAACACTTTATCCAGCTCATAGTTAAAGTGTTCGGCATAGTTTAGGTTGGCATGTTGTGGTGCCTTAATCGCAGTTAGCACACTGGCTTGATCTTCCAGTGGGGCCAATTCCTTTTGTGGGAGTTGATAAAGAAAAGGTAGGCTGGCAAAAACAGCAACGGCAAAGACCACAGTGATCCAACGATGCTGCAATGAAAATTGCAGTAAGTGGTGATAGACATGAGTTAAACGTTCAAAGAACCATTCAGCAGCTTTGGCCATTCGGCCTTCTTCCTGCTTGGATTGCAGCAGATAGGAACTCATCACTGGGGAGAGGGTGAGGGCAATAATCCCTGAGACCAAAACTGCGCCTGCCAAGGTCAGTGCAAATTCCTTAAATAATGAACCCGTTAATCCGCCCATAAGACCAATCGGCGCATAGACGGCAGCAAGGGTAATGGTCATGGCGATTACGGGGCCTGCGACTTCACGTGCACCGACCAGTGCAGCAGCAATAGGTGACAAGCCTTCTTCAATATGGCGGTGTACGTTTTCCACCACTACAATGGCATCATCCACCACCAGTCCAATGGCCAGTACCATCGCCAATAAGGTCAGTAAGTTAATACTAAAGCCAAAAATCAGCATCAGGCCTAAAGCGCCAAGCATTGATAGTGGAATTGTTACCACAGGAATCAAGACACTACGGAGTGAACCTAAGCATAGGTAGATCACAGCAATGACAATAATCAGGGCTTCGATAAAGGTATGCAGCACTTCATCAATCGAAGCATCAATAAAACGTGCGGTTTCATAGGCTAGATTGGCTTTGACACTGGGCGGTAAGGTTTTCTGTATCTCAGGCAATTTATCCTTGATGCCTTGAACAATCACCAATGGATTACCTGTTGGAGTGGCCTGTAAACCAATAAAAATTGCGGGTTGCCCGTCCATCGAGGCACTGGTTTCGGTAGATGCTGCACCGAGTTCAACCGTGGCGACATCCTGCAAACGAATTAGGTTCTGTCCATCATTACGGATCACCAGATTTTTAAAGTCCTGAATACTGGTTAGCTCGGTTGACACGTTGACATTGGAAACCACCAATTCACCTTTGATCTGACCGGGGGCGGCTTGGTAGTTGTTTTGACGAATCGCACTAGCGACATCGGCAGCGGTTACGCCACGACTGGCCAAACGGTCTGCATCTAGCCAGATCCGCATGGCAAGGCGTTGGCTACCATAGGTTTGAACTTTTGCCACGCCTTCAATGGTGGATAGCATCGGTTCAACCACCCGTGACAGGTAGTCGGTTAGCTCGGGCATAGACAGCTGTTCACTGGAAAAGCCGATATAGGCTACGTCGGTCGATTCGCCTGAGGAGCGTTCAATCACAGGGTCAAATGCCTGTTCTGGCAATTTGTAGCGAACCTGATTGACCTTGGCCATGACTTCGGTCAGGGCTTGAGTGGAGTCTCGGTTGAGTTGCATACGCAGGGTAATGACACTGCGGCCTTGTACTGAGGACGAACTGAGATAATCAATGCCTTCAACTGAAGAGACCGCTTGGGCAATTGGTTGCGTGACAAAACCTTGCATCAGTTCAGCCGATGCACCCGGATATTCAGTGCTGATACTGATGGTTGAACTTTCTAATAAAGGATATTGGCGAATCGGCAGTTTATTCAGTGAGAATAGACCCGCCAATAAAATCAGGGTACTGACCACCAGAGCCAGTACAGGGCGTTTTACAAAAAGATCGGTAAATTTCATCTGAGCGTCTCCCTAAAGCTTTGCTTTGGCTTGGGAAGATGAAGTTTGCTCTAGGCTATTCACCGTCGGCTCGATTTGCATACCATCACTAAGCCGAACTTGACCTGAAACCACCACTTGGTCACCAGCTTTAACACCCGATTGCACTTCGACCCAACCTTGATGACGTTCACCGAGTTCGACCGCAACCCGTTGTACCGTTTGTTTTTGTGGCCCATGTTTCACCAGAAAAACAGTGTTGCCATAGGCGGTATAAGTAATTGCAGTTTCAGGGATGACCAAACTGGGTCGATTGGCTTCCTGTATTTCTATTTTTGCGTACATGCCTGGTTTTAATTGTTGATGCTGATTATTGAGCAGTGCCTGTCCAGTCATGGTTCTAGATTTACTCACCATTGGATCAATTGCATTTACTACGGCAGTGAAACTTTGTTCGGGAAAGGCATCTATTTTTAATTGAACGGCTTGGCCGGTTTTTAACCGTGCCGCCAGTTGTTCATCCAGTGTGAAATTGGCAAGCAGTTGCTGTGTATCCACTAAATTGGCAATACTGATGCCTGCTTCAAGGTATTGCCCTTGATGAACTTGGCGAATCCCGATCACCCCAGAGAAGGGCGCACGAATGGACTTTTGTTCAATTAGCGCTTGCAATTGCTGGATTTCAGCACGGGTCATATCTCGATCGGCTAGCGCCGTATCTAGTTCCGCACGTGAAATCGCATTGCTATCAATCAGTTGTTTGGTGCGGTGATAGGTCATTTCTGCCTGTTTCAGCTTGGCTTGTAGCCGACCTAAATTGCCTTGCTCGACATTGGTTTTCAGTTGAACCAGTAATTGTCCCTTTTTGACGGATTGTCCTGACTGGAAATAAATTTGCTCAATCACGCCAGTTGTTTCTGCAGAGACTTGAACTTGCCGTACTGCCTCCAACTCACCAATACTGGACAGAATACGTGGTGTGACTTGTTGTTTGACTGTTGTCAGCGCGACTTTTACGGGTGGATAACTGTAGCTGGAAGCATTCTCTGCGGAGCGGGATTTAAAATAAACATAAGCAGCTACAGCAATCACAATTAAAATGCTGATAATCAGCAAAATACGTAGTTTGGTTTTCATGCGATCACTCCAACATCTTGCAGCTGTTGACGAAAATGGCTGGCAATTGCAGTACCGATTAAGCCACCAATCACTGAAATATGTTCAAGCGCAAAATAAAGTGAGATTTGTGCTTGTCCTCCAGACAGGTTCCAGAAGGTATGTACCAGTACAATCGTAATCACTAAAAAAACAGACAGTAGTGCGGCACCTAACCAGAGGTGGCGATCAAACAAAATACTGTAAGCACCTACAAGTAAAATCAGCGCCGAGGCATAATTAAATAGCCATATAGGTTCTAGACCAGCGGCTTGCATTTCCTGAAACCCTGTTTCCACATCAAGGACTTTGCTGAGACCTGAGCTAAAAAATAACAGTGCCAGACAACACCTGCTAATGATCCATAACCATTGACTTTCCAAACTTAATTTAATGAAGTACGGCATAGGCGTATTTCCTGAGTAGATTCAGACTGACTGCTGAAAAACATTAAAAATGAATTGCTTAATTGCATTTGATAATGCAGTGCCAAGCAGTCTAAAACCTCAAGTTATATTGAGGTCAATGGGGTGAACTCGAAAATTAAAGTGTGGAAAAAGGCATTTTTAGCAGGAGTGTCAGCACAATTTCTGTCGAGGTTTCTGTGTTTTTTATGAGGCTGGAAGTCAAAACAATTGGCTTGTTTTGACTCATGTTACAAGGCTTTAAATTGACAAATCGTGTTGCCATAAACTATAAAACCTAAAGTAATCTTGAGATGTTGAACCATGACACTCGAACGAAAAATTGATATCAATCGGATGCTGACGGTTGGAGAAGTGGCCAAGCGCAGTGGTGTCGCTGTTTCCACCCTACATTTTTATGAATCCAAAGGACTAATTAAAAGTATTCGAACCAATGGCAATCAACGTCGTTATCCTTTGGCTGTGCTGCGCTATATTGGAATTATTAAAGTCGCGCAAAAAGTTGGCATTTCATTGGAGGAGATTAAAAAAGCGTTGAGTGTTTACCCGATAGGCAGCAAGTTAACGGCTGAGCAGTGGGCAGAGTTATCCACTTGTTGGCGTAAGGACTTGGATGAGCGAATCCAGAAGCTGACTCGTTTAAGAGATGAAATGGACTGGTGCATTGGCTGCGGGTGTTTGTCTTTGGAACAATGTCGTTTGCGTAATCCAGAAGATATTCTGGCAGAGCAGGGCTCAGGTCCACGTATTCTAGAGCGCGAGGATGATTCAATAATAGAATTTTAAGTAATTGAAAAATAATAATTATAAATAGTATTTAAGCTTAGTTCCATTTAAGACTTTCAAGCTGCTTTTGTGTTGCGCGTTGTCGTGCTTGAAAAAATGCAAGTACGCTATTTATGCATATTTCTTGATCTATCAATAAAATGATCAATGACAGCCATCGAGGCTTGCGCCAATTTTTACCTGAAATCAAATAAATATTAAGAAATTGTGAATTCTTCATTTATTTTTGTATTGATATTGATAATAATAATGATTCTTATTTAATTAATTGCAGCATTATGAACAATCAGCTTAAACAATCTGCTTTAAATATTGCGATAAAATCGATTCTGATTTTCGGGGCATTTTCACATCACGCTTGGGCGCAAGAACAGGGTGCAAGCGTACTCCCAACCATCAAAGTTGCAGCCGAGGATGAAAAAACAGAAGGGAGCGAAAGCTTTCAAGCGAAATCATCTCGCACATCATCCAAGCTAAAACTTTCCTTAAAAGAAACACCACAATCCGTCAGTGTCATTACGCGGGAACAGATTGAGCAACGGAATCTCAATATTATTGATGATGTGCTTGCGGCCACGCCAGGGGTCACAGTCACTAAAAATGATAGTGAACGCTCAAATTATTCTGCGCGAGGCTATGCGATTAGCAATCGTCAAATTGATGGCATGCCAATTGGCGAGAATAGCCCACGGGTCGATAGTTTTTTCTTTGATCGTATTGAAGTCGTGAAGGGGGCAACAGGTTTAACAGGATCTACGGGAAATCCATCTGCCACCATTAATATGATTCGGAAACGGCCTGCAAAGGAACTGACAGGCTCGGTTGCCACCTCATTTAGTCGCTGGAATACCATTCGCAATGAGGCTGATGTTTCAATTCCTTTGACGGCTGATGGCAGTGTGCGCAGCCGTGTGATGGCCGCACGTCGAGAGGGGGAATCCTATATGGATTATTACTCTCTGGAAACCTTGGCGGCGATGGCGATGGTTGAAGCCGATATCACGGACAAATTAACAGGCAGCATTGGTTTCCAATACCAAGACAACCAACCACGAGGTTCAACGTGGGGAACCGTTCCCTATTGGAATCAAGACGGTTCGCTGGCCAATTTGCCACGCAATTTCAGCTTGGCCAATCGCTGGAATACCATTAGCCAAAGTGACAAAACTGTATTTGCTGATTTGACTTATAAATTTGATAACAATTGGATGATTAAGGCCGCAGCCTCACATTCATTATCAAAAAGTTTTTGGCTGATGTCTTACGGTGGTTCTGGTTTTCCTAATCAAAATGATGGAACAGGGGTTGGGGTTTGGTCAACCGTGTATCCAACATCTGAATCTAAAAAGACCAGTGTAGAGTTGTTTGCCAGTGGGCCGTTTAAATTATTTAATCGTGAGCATGAATTGGTGATTGGTGGAAATGGCTTTGATCGTTCTACAGATAGTCCGGGTGGGTTCATTGATGGTATTGCCAGTAATCAATTGACCTGTACCAAGAAAGTGGACGGGGTAACGCTACCTTCTAATAATATTGGTGATACTTGTGTGATTAATGATTGGCGGACATGGGATGGTAATACAACGCCTAAACCGGGCTACACGGTTATTCCTTCGACTAAAGATGCGAAACAACGTAATTATGGTGCATACAGTACCTTAAAGCTAAACCTAACAGATGATCTAAAATTGATTGTCGGGGGACGTTATAGTGATTATTCGGCAACGAATGGTACCAAGAGTGATGTGAAAACCGATGCTTTCACACCTTACTTTGGTACCACTTACGCGATTAACGATATTGTCACTGCTTATGCCAGTTATACCGATATGTTTAATCCAAGCAGCCAGAAAGACCGCAATAACAGTTTCCTAGATCCTGAAACAGGTAAAAGCTATGAGGCGGGTTTAAAAGCCAGTTTATTGGATAACCAACTTTTGGCAACCGCTGCTGCGTTCTGGTCGAAAAAGGAGAATGTTGCAGTTCGTGATGAAGAGGCGATTGTAGCAGGTATTAAAACCGATGACGGCGGTGACCCAATGAAAGCTTCGGGGGAAGGCCTAAAAATTGAAGGCTTTGAGCTGGAAGCGATTGGACGGATTACACCGACGTGGAACATTACTGCGGGTTATACCTATGTGAACAGTATTAGTTCAGAAACTGTGAAGGCTTCAACCACGCTTCCTCAGAATCAAGTCAAAATCTATACCAATTTCAAACTGCCTGAACAGCTTTGGGAGGGTGCCAATAAAGTCAATATTGGCTTTGGTGTGAATTGGCAAAGTGAGGTCGTAAGTAAGTCGAGCAGTGCACCTAAAAACTCAGATGGTTATGTACGACAAGATGCTTACTTCTTGGCAAGTGCCAATATGGGCTATACCTTCAACGAGTCATTCAGCGCAAACTTACAAGTGAATAACTTATTTGATGAAAAATATTATCAACAGGTCGGCTTCTATAATGGTGTCTATTGGGGCGAACCACGTAACGTAACTTTATCGCTACGTGCCAAATTCTAAACTGCAGAAAATATAAACTTTTAGCCGTGAATAAAGGTCTAACAATCTGGATAGGCCTTTATTCAAAAGATTTTTTAGATGCCATAGGTGCAAGTTGCAGCAACGCTTATTATAAAAATAGCTAAAGTGAATCAAAGTATTTTAAGTAAAAAACAATCTAACTCAAAAGCATAAATTTAATCGCCCTGATTCAGTAATATAAAGCGAACAAAAAATGTGACGTAAATTGTCATAAATAGACGGTTCTGTATGGACAGTAAAACGATATTTTGAGTAAAATGCGCTAAATTCAAGCAGATAATCTATAAAAAAAGATGGCGAATAATATCTTTCAAGCTTTAGAAAGCTTGGGCCTGACAGCACAAAAACGTGCGATTCACGCTCAATTTTCAAACACATCTTTAAATAATCAAGTTTTCTTACAGCGTATTGAGGGTCTGCATCAGCTCAATCATGGCCTTGACCTACAATTACTCTGTCTTTCGACCAATGCAGTCATTCCTTTAAAAAGCTTTATTGGCAGTCAGGTTGCCATTGATATTGTGACCGATAAAGCAGAGTTAACACGTATCTCAGGGATTATTACCCAAGCCGATATCGGCGCCAGTGACGGTTCGCTGACGATTTATCGTTTAGGTGTACAAGACCCGACCGCCTTGTGGAAGCAGCGTCGTAATAGCCGTGTTTTTATGGCGAAATCCGTCGTTGATGTGATTCAGATCATTT
Source organism: Acinetobacter sp. Ac_3412 (assembly GCF_013072675.1). Classification (NCBI taxonomy): domain Bacteria; kingdom Pseudomonadati; phylum Pseudomonadota; class Gammaproteobacteria; order Moraxellales; family Moraxellaceae; genus Acinetobacter; species Acinetobacter sp. Ac_3412. The sequence goes on from NZ_LXUJ01000009.1 coordinate 404,176, forward strand.
TTAAAGAATGGCAGGCTAAAAGTCCATTGTTTGCGGCCAGTTTAAGTCTGGATTTAAGTGGCTTAAGCAAACAATATGACATCCGTCCATTTATTATGCAGGCCAATGAACTTGATTACGACTTTTTGACCCGTTTGATGCGGGCAGAGTCGATTAACTGGTTGATTGATGAAGCACAACTGAAGGTATCCAATTCCAGCGAACAGATTCAGCCACAGAAACTCAGACTCATCGATGACAATAATCAATATAAAGCCCTAGAGCGCCGTAATATCCGCTTTCATCGCAGTAGTGCAACAGAAACACAAGACAGTATCACGGCATTTGTAGCGCAGCGTTCCTTACAACCGAGTGCAGTGCATGTACAGCGTTGGCAAGCCGATGCCTTGGAGCAAGAAGAAGGGGCAGGTAGTGTTCAGAGTAAACATCAGCATAGCGATCAACATGATAACCAACAGCTTGCGTTAGAACAGGCGTGGCATTTTTCACCGGCTTGGATTCAGGATTTAAACGGTGAAGATGGCAGCACCAAATCGGGCAATGCTCAAATTGAAAAACTGAATCAGAGCCTGAGCCAGTATTATGATTCACAGGCCAAGCAGTTTATTGCGACATCGACTGTTCGCGATACCCCAGTGGGCTATTGGTTTGAACTCAATGAACATCCTGAAATTGATCAGCATGATGGCGCAGACAAAGAGTTTCTGATCAGTTCAAAAACGTTCTATAACCAAAATAATCTACCTAAAGATTTAACGGATCAAGTTGCAGCTTTGCTTCAACAAAGTAATTGGCAAAGTAGTCCTTTTCAGCATGCGGTCTCTGATGAACGTCAAGCCAATCAACTGACATTGCAACGACGTAATATTGGTCTAGTTCCTGAGTATAACCCGTTACAACATCGACCTGCGACACATCCACAACGTGCCAAAGTGGTGGGGCCAAGCGGTGACGAAATTTATGTGGATGAATGGGGGCGGATTAAAGTTCGCTTCCTGTTTACCCGAGCAGATGATCACAGTCACGATAGTGGTGCAGGTGCCAATGACAATGATACCGACTCTGCATGGGTGGATGTATTAACGCCGTGGGCTGGTGAAGGCTACGGTGCACGATTCTTGCCGCGGATTGGTGAAATCGTGGTGATTGATTTCTTTGATGGCGATATTGATCGACCTTTTGTTGTCGGGCGGATTCATGAAGCACAGCGTAGCCCGACCAAGTTTGACCATGTAGGTAAGTTGCCTGATACCAAGAAACTGGCAGGGATTAAATCCAAAGAATACCAAGGTGAAGGGTTTAACCAACTGCGTTTTGATGACACCACGGGACAAATCAGTGCGCAACTACAAAGCAGTCATGCCGCCACTCAACTGAATCTAGGTAAACTCAGCCATCCAAAAGATAAAGCTGAAAGCGAAGATCGTGGTGAGGGCTTTGAACTTCGGACCGACCAATGGGGTGCAGTGCGTGCGGGTAAAGGTTTACTGGTTAGTACCCAAAAGCAGGATCAGGCCCAAGGGGAGCATCTTGATGCCGAACCTGCCAAGCAACAGCTAGAAGGCAACCAGAACAATGCCAAGGCTTTAAGTGAAGTCGCCAAAAATCAGCAAACTGATGAAATTGAGTCTTTAGAACAGTTAAAAGAATTTGCAGAACAGATTGAAGCAAAGATTGCCAAATTTAATAAAGCGTTGTTGTTGCTTCATTCGCCAGCAGGCATTGGTCTAAGCAGCAATGAAGATATTCATGTGTCTGCAGATGGACAAATCAATCAGATTGCAGGCGATAGTATTAACCTGAGTACGCAAAAAAATCTGATTGGCCATGCGCAAAATCGAATTAGCCTGTTTGCTGCTCAGAATGGGATTAAGCAAGTGGCTGCCAAAGGCAAGTTTGAGGTTCAGGCACAGTCAGATGGACTGGATTTGCTCGCCAAACAAGGCATCCAAATCATTTCCACTGAAAGTCAGATTCAGATTAGCAGTCCGAAAGAAATTGTGATTACCGCAGGCGGCTCTCAAATCAAGCTGAATGGCTCAGGTATTTTTCCTGTGACGGGAGGCAAGTTTGAGGTGAAGGCGGGGCAGCATTTGTTTATGAGCGGCTCAAGCGTCAGTGCTCAATCCAGTTTACCACCACCACCAAAGCGCGGACAAGGGGTACTGGAATTGCTGCACGATTACAAACATGGCGAGTTTGTGAAACAGGGTGGCTATCAGGTTATTGATTCACTCGGTCAGCAGTTTTCTGGTCAGTTGGATGATAAAGGTTTTGTACGGGTTTCTGGACTGGCAACGGGTGCAGCAAAAGTTGTATTTGAAGATGATAAACGTGATCCGTGGGCGGAATCCAGTGACTTTAAACGCCCGCCAATGTGGCCAAATGAAAATGACCCTGATGCACAAACCTTATTGGGCAAAGCAGAAACAGGTCTAAAAAATGCAGTTAGCAGCGCCAAGAATGCTTTAGGTCAATCCTTTACCAGTCCTTCTTCAGTGTTAAAAACGCTTGAGACTGCAAAGCAGTTGAAGGAGTGTGGAGCAAAGGCTTTATTGCCAATGCTACAGCAGGGAGTGGAATCGCAGTTAATAGATCAAGTTACTGGGCTGACCTCAAAAGGGTTTAGCAACACTCAGCAAACAGGCCAAGCTGTAATCAATGGACTCAAGAACACTATTTCAGAACAACCTATTAATCCATTACGTCAGTATATTCGAGCAAAAGATACCGAGACTGATCAAAATCGTAAATTAGATACGATGAATATGACGTTTAAATAAGTTTAGAGAATTACAAAGAATGACGACCGCATCTAGAAATACTGGAAATACATCTACACAGAATAAAAGCACGAGAACAGGCACTGGGAAAGTGGCTATTGCTCCTGTTAATACAATTAAGCTAGCTGACGTTAATGCTGGAACTCAAAAAATCAACCAATGGCTGAAAAAAAACACTGGCGATATGGTTGATTTAGATACACTTAAAATGGTTGCAGGATCATTACCTGTAATTGGTAACATTATTGCACTTACAGATGCAGTTTATGATGTTATCGAGATTACAGGGAAAGCAAATCCTGGTTTTCCAGATTGGTTAAATTTAGGGATTGATTTAGTTGGAGTGATTCCTCTTCCACCTGGATTAGCCGCTTCTCGTATGGCATTAAGACCTGCGTTAAAAACTTTGAAATCAAAAAATCTAGCTAAGCAGATTCCAGACACGATAATTGAATTGCTGACAATTCATGTAAATGAGCGCGTAGCAGGGGAATTGAGTCAGTTTGCTGAAAAAGCACAGCCTCTTGTAAAAAAAACGGTTGATGACTGTGGTAATAAAGCCAAAGAGTTAGGAAATAACTTTGCTGATGGTATGAGCAAAATATTGACAGGAAAGCTATTTAGCACAGGTCAAGATATTAAAAATGCAAAATCAAGTTTATCTAAAGTAGGGGAAAATGCTTTAAGAAATCCATTTAAAGCATTTTCTCATGGCGTTGATTTTCTAGCCAGCGTAGGTTCAGCAGGAGCAAAAGAATATGGAAATATGGGAGCAAAAGTTGCCACCTCATTTTTAGATTCTAAAACAAAAAATCAGGTTAATAAACAAATCGGTAATTTCAGAAAGTTTAGTAATACTGTACCAACTAGACTTGCCCCTTTAGCAGATCCTAGTACTGCCATGAGTTTTTCATGGTTATTACAAAACTTAATGGTTGCTGCAAAAAAATATAAATCAAAGCAAAAGCATACAGTCCCAATTAAAGATAAGCAGGTTACTAGTAAAGAGAAAAAAAGAGCAAATGGGGAGCTGGAGACAATACAAAATCAGAAAAAGCCAAATAATAATCCAAATACCAGTTGTGAATTAAACACAAACGGCGCTAAAGCTAATCCAGCTAAAAAAGTAAGCAAAACGTCGAACAGTATTACTTATGCTTTGGGAACTGAGTTTCTGACTCATATTGATGCATATGAGTCCTCAATATCTAGTTTTGTACTATCAAGAACTTACGCCTCCAATTTATATCAACTTGATCATGGTGAATTTGGTGCTAGATGGCTAACACCATTCACCACTCGGATTATTCCAAAAACAGAATATGTAGAGGGTTCAGAAGAGCAGCAAGGGTATATTAAAGAATTAAAAGGATTTCAATACATTGGTACTGATGCAAGACCAATTGCATTACCTGATATTAAAGTTGGAGAGAGTATTCACGATCAACAAGAAGGGTTTTACTACAGTATTATCTCTGACAATCTAAAAATGATTTCTTTGGGCTTAGATGAAAAACATTTATTCGAAAAATATCTGGATGGCTATCGATTATCAGTAATTGAATATAAAAATGGGGTGACTGCTGCTATCCGTTATGACCATAAAATTGAAGAAAAATCATATATTTCTGACATTTTAATCAAGCATAAAGATCAACAGTTATTGCATGTTGCTTTCGGGGTTGATTCTGATGGACGTATTATAGATGTTTGGACTGTTGAAAATGGGCAGTTAAAGCGACCATTAGCTAGCTATAACTATAATGAAAAAGGCGAGTTAGTAGAGGCAATTACTGAAAATGGTTCAGCTTATAAATATCAATATGATCATCATTTACTAACAAGATATACCGACTTAACTGGTCGAGGCATGAATCTTGAATATGATGGTATAGAACCTATTTCTAAAGCCTTTCATGAATGGGCAGATGATGGTAGTTCTGATGTACGTTTAGAATGGGATGAAAATATTCGTTTGACCTATGTGATTGATGCCTATGGGAATGAGACCGAATATTATTATGATATTGAAGGGTATACTTATCGAATTGTCTACCCTGATGATTTAGAAGAATGGTATTTCAGAGACGAATGTAATCGTGTTGTCCGCCATATCGATACTGATGCTGCAACGACTGAATACGAATTTGATGATAATGGTAATTTAATAACAGTTACTCAAGCTGATGGAGCAACTGTTTATTATGATTATGATGATAAAGATCAAATGATTGGTATGGTTGATGCTGTAGAGGGACGGTGGTTTAGAGAATATGATGGACAAGGTAATATTGTCAAAGCAATTGACCCATTAAAAAGAGAAACCACTTATAGCTACAATGCTATGGGCCTACCAACTCAAATCACTGATGCAAAAGGTGGTACGAAAAAACTTAAATATGACAATTCAGGTAATTTAGTCAGTTATACAGACTGTTCAGGTAAGGAAACCAAATGGGAATATGATTCGCGTGGACGTGTGAAGTCTGTAGAAAATGCTTTAAAGGATAAAGTTGAATACTTTTATAGTGAATTTACAACTGAAGAGCGTCGACCTAGACTGAAAGGATTACCTTTGAATGCTTTTGGCCAGTTAGACAAAATTAAGTATAGTGATAGTTCAGAAGAATATTTTATTCATGACGCAGAAGGCCGGTTACTGGCTCATATTGACTCGAATGGTCTGCAAACAAAATATGAGTATGATGCTGCCGGTTTAATTTCATTACGTATAGACCCGCAGAATTATAAAATTAAATATCAATGGGATAAATTAGGTCGTCTTAAACGTTTAACCAATGAAAATGGTGCTCATTTTGAGTTTTTCTATGATGTTGTGGGTCGATTGATAAAAGAAATTGACTTTGATGGAAAAGAAACTATTTATGAATATGAAGAAACGAATGGTCAGTTAAAAACAAGTATTGAAGTTGCGATGAGTTATGGCCAAAGTCTGACTGATAGAGCGGTTTCAAAAGATCGTATTCAACAATTTGTGCTGGATCGTATGGGGCGATTAGAACAACGTATTTCTGGCTACGGGCATGTTGGTCAACAATTAGAAGATATTCAGGTTGAAGAGTTTGCTTTTAATAGCCATGATCAAATTTTACTAGCAAAAAATTCGGATAGTAAAGTTGAGTGGTTCTATGATCTCGCTGGAAATTTGGTAAGAGAACATATTCAAGATTCTAAGACAGGTAAAACGGCAGTATGGAAACATGGCTATGACGAGTTGAATGATCGTGTTAAGACCGTTAGGCCAGATGGACAAAAAATTAGCTGGTTAACTTATGGTACAGGACATGTATATGGCTTAGTCTTAAACGGCAAAGATATTGTTAGCTTTGAACGAGATGATTTACACCGTGAAATTGCTCGACATTATGCAAATAGTTTAAGTCAATCTGAACATTATGATGAATTAGGAAGGTTAAGCAGCCAAATTATTGTAAATGACCACGAAAATGGTTATAGCGTATCTGATAGTCAAAAAAATAATGCATTGAAAGAAACTCAGCAGTTATTAAGTCGTATTTATCAGTATGATAAAACTGGTCATTTATCTCAAATTCATGATACACGACGTGGCGATATTCATTATAAATATGACCCGTTAGGGCGATTGCTTGAAGCAACAAGTAAATTGGGTAAAGAAATATTTAGTTTTGATCCTGCAAGTAATATTCTGAATCCTTTCAATCAGAAATTCGACGATAACTTCACTGGATCATATCAAGTAACGACAGACGGTTATCGACACAATCATTTAGTAAACAATGTTGTTAAAGATTATTTAGAACAGCAATACCAATATGACGCTTATGGGCAACTCATTAAACAAAAAACAAGAACAGGTGATCTAAGCCTTGTTTGGGATGTCTTAGGACGTTTAATAAAAAGTCGCAATACACAGTTTACAGCTGAATATCGTTATGATGCGATGGGAAGGCGTCTAACCAAGCAAAGTAAACATCACCATACAGGGCATGAACAACATATTGTTTATGGATGGGATGGAGACACACTTGCTTATGAATCAGATGGAAATGCTACTCGACACTATATTTATGAAAAAGATAGTTTTATTCCTCTGATTCAAGCCGTGCATACTGGAGATATTCAATTACATTCTACTCCTGTGTGGAATGATAAATATAGTTTTAATCGAGACCCTCTATGGACGAGTAATCAGCAAAGCCAAGGTTTTAATGATATTTGGTTCTATCATTGTGATCATTTAGGTACCCCTCAGGAGATGAGTGATTCACAAGGTCAGATGATCTGGAAAGCTCAATATAAAGCATGGGGTGAATGCAAAGCAGAAAAGTCAGAATCTAACTTTTTTGAAAATAGTGAAATCATTACAAACAATATTCGCTTTCAAGGGCAATATTATGATGAGGAAACTGGTCTCCACTACAATCGACATCGTTACTATTCGCCTTATGTAGGCCGATTTATTTCTAAGGATCCTATTGGTTTACTCGGAGGACATAATGTTTATGCTTATGCCCCGAATCCAGTGGAATGGGTAGATCCGAGAGGATTAACGAAAAGAAAAAGTGGTAAAACTACGGGAAGTGGAGGTGCTTCTAAGAAAACTCACCCATGTCCGAAAAAAACAGATCCTTGTGATGGTAAAGATCCTTCAAAAACAGCTCGATCATGGCAAGGATCAAAACCTTATACTGGTATTGATGCATATAAAAATGTAGTAGTAAAAAAAGGTACTGTACTGTACACGTTATATCCGCATGGCGATGCTCCAGGAAATTATCTTGCTACATCACCTGATGTATTAAAAGCAGGTACTGCTAGAGGTTATAATGATGCTGTTCAAGTTGCGCATAAAGGAAATTGGAGTGACCCTAGAGCAAGAGATATGCGAACACAGCTACATGCTTTTATTGTTACTAAAGATACGTGTGTGGCTAAAGGTAGAACAGCTGCAAATCCTCATTTAGGCGCAGGAGGCGGAACGCAATACTTTATCGAAAACTCAGATAAAAAGAACTTGCTTTCTACTGGGAAAATTATTAAATATGATAGGTAATAAGTTGAATTTAAATATTTTATTTGATCGAAAGATTATAAAAGGTGATAATTTTTCCCTTGATTTTGATGTTGAAAATGAGAGGGGGAAGATTAGTTCTAATTTAGGAAATGAAGATGCTTTAGATAGTCTTATCTATTTAAGTGATAAAGTATATGTGAAAATACTTAGTGAACAAGAAAGAACTATTTATATTTTATTTAATACGCCTGAGTTCTTTGAGGCTAATTTACTTCACTCAAAAATTTTAAAAAGATTTAAGAAGAAGTATAAATTTAATGATGAAGATTTTATTGTTATTCATCCTGCGAGAGTTGCTTTGAAGCAAGATAAAACGAAATGGAATAAAGTTGAATTCACTTATGATCCCAAGCAGGGAGATATATCTTTAATACTTGAATATTAAATTTTATCTGTGAATAGAGTGTAAATTTGTTCAGTACGATGCTTATGGTCAATTGGTGCGCCAAAAGTCATCTAAAGGGGACTTGTACCTTGAGTGGGATGTTTGTGGGCGGTTAATCAAGAGTCGTAATACAGAATACACTGCGGAGTATCGTTATGATGCTTTAGGGCGGCGTATTCAAAAACGTAGTAAACACCATCATACAGGTGAAGAACAGAATGTGATTTATGGCTGGGATGGCAATACTTTGGCATTCGAATCCAATGAACAGATCACCAAGCATTATGTGTATGAGAAGGATAGTTTTGTCCCTCTACTGCAAGCAATCTATCGTGAACCGATTGAGCTTGTACAAACACCTGATTGGACAGATCAGCCTTATCATATTGCCAAAGATCCTTTATGGCGTAAGACTGCCCCAGCAAAATCTTTAGATGATATTTGTTTCTATCATTGTGATCATTTGGGGACGCCTCAGGAGATGAGCGATGCCCAAGGTCAAATGGTCTGGAAAGCTGAATATAAGGCGTGGGGTGAGCGTGTATCAGCAAAGTCAGCATCTAACTTTTTTGAAAACTCAGAAATCGTCACCAATAATATCCGTTTCCAAGGTGCATGAGCAAAGACAGAGCATTGCTCTGTCTGAAGCGCAAGGATCAAGAAACAGGTTTACATTACAACCGTTATCGATATTATTCGCCTTATGTAGGACGTTTTATCTCTAAAGATCCAATTGGGTTGTTGGGTGGTAATAACGTTTATGCTTACGCGCCAAATCCTGTAAGTTGGATTGATCCCTTAGGTTTAAACCGTAAGAAAACGCCAGCACAATTAACAGCAGATAGAGCTAGATCTGAACTAGGTAAGACATCAGGTGCGGCAGCTGATTTACAAGTTGGAAGTATTAATATTAGTGGTATAAGTGGAAGAGTAGATAAAAATGTTCATCCACAATTAAAGAAAGCACTTAATAACGTTCCTGAAGAAGAACAGGCTCCATGGCATGGTAATTGTGCGGAGGTTGATGCAATTAATAAAGCATTAAAGAAGGGTATAAATGTTGAAGGTGCTACAATTGATGTTGTAAATATTAATAGTAATGATAAACGCCATGGTACACATAAACCAGCGTGTAGTAGTTGTAATAATGTTTTAAAGCAATTTGGAGTTAATAGTAGTGAAAAGTAATCAAGAAATAGCAAGCTTGATAGAAAAAATAGAAGATATGGAGTTGGAAAAAGCATATTTTGTATACATAAAGTTTTGCTATAAAATAATTCCTTTGTTGAATAGTGTACATTTAGATTATGTCGCTGAATCTATTGAAGACGCTAAACTATTTTGGTTTTATGGCGAAAGCTATGTTGCTGAGTCAGAAATAATTGATAGAAGGGTTAAGATACTAAAATGTATGAAAGAAAAAAATATTTCATATGATGTTAATGTTCAGCCAGAGTTAAAGTTTTCAATTTTGCCTTTATGGACTAAACCTCCGTCAAGTGAGATTAGTGATAGTTTAGATTGGGCTTTTACACTGCTTAAAGTAATAGGAATATCTGATGAAACTATTAAGACTAAATTATCTGAGGCATTATGTGATATATTTTAGAAAAATAATAAGTTTTTAAGAATTTAGAAAAAGACTGAGCGGTGCTCAGTCATGATCAAAATAAATTGTTTAATTCATTCCAGCTACTCTATACCTCATTTAGGGCGTTTCATTTCTAAAGATCCGATTGGGTTGTTGGGTGGGTTTAATGTCTATGCTTATGGACTAAATACAACAGGATGGACTGATCCACTTGGATTGAGTAGTAACTGTCCATTGAATTGTCCTTCTGGAACTATAGATCCTTCAAGCGTTCATTTTATGCAAAGTAGTGCTAAGAATCAGACAGGTGATTATACTGTTTTAGGAAATGCTGAATCCCTTAAGAATGGAACGTTAGATGCAAATGTATTGAGAGCTAAAGTATGGAAAGATAATTCAGGTAAAATTTGGACATTAGATCATAGGCGCCTTGCTGCTTTTAAATTGGCGAAGAAATGTATGCCAATTACTTGGGCTTCTGCTCAAGAAGTAGACCAGCAAATGTGGAAAATATCTACTAAAAACGGTGGGACTTCAATGAAATTAAAATTAGGTAATGGTCAATCTACGGTGGTGAAATAATGAACAAGCTGAATGAAACAGTTGAAAAAATCAATACTAAAGAGGATTTTTTAGAATTTACACAAATATTAATAGAGGACTTTTCATTAAATAAATGGGAGAATAATAATTTAGCAGATTATCTTGAAGGTATTAATAGTTGGGTGGATGATATGGATGGGTATTTTGAGAATATGAAAGATTTTGATGCATTAGAAAAAATTAAAAAAAATCAACTTGATTGGAAAATTTTAGCTAAAATTTTATTAGCAGCAACTATGTATGAATAATTAAACTATCATAGATAAGTATTTGGAGTTATCTTTATTTTAATTGTGGATAACTTTAAGTTCTTATTTGTATTAATATTTTTGTATTATGATTTAATTTTTGAAACAGACAATCAAAAACATAGAGTTATTTGGAATAGTGAATTATCTTTCAGGGGAGGAGTATAAACCTGAAAAGCCAAGTCTAATTTATTTAAAACTCAGAAATTATTTCAAATAATATTCGTTTCCAAGGTCAGTATTTTGATGAGGAAATAGGTTTACATTACAACCGCTATCGATATTATTCGCCTTATGTAGGACGTTTTATCTCTAAAGATCCGATTGGGTTGTTGGGCGGGCATAATGTTTACGTTTATGCTCCGAATCCAACAAGTTGGATTGATCCTCTTGGATTAACCTGTGAGTTGATTGGAAATACAATTAAAAAAGAAGATGGTTCTGATTTAATAAATATTCCCGAAGATGCTAAAAGACGTAAACTTACTCCACCAGCAGGAACCACTGATGATTATGGATATGAATATAAATGGTCAACAGATAAAGGAACAACTCAGACTGTCCGAATACATGGGCCTGATGACCATGCACCAGCTGGAGCAAATGCAAAAGATGGCTGGGTAGTTAGGGTAATGGATGGTAAAAAAAGTATGGATGTAAATGGGAATTATCATCCACCTGGAATATTTAACTCTAATAGTCCAAGCTATGATCCAGTTAAAATTAATGATGTACATATCCCAATTAAAAAACCAACGGTATTTCCGGGAGGAAGTTAATATGGAGTTTAATATCCTTGATAAGTTAAATAGGCTTATGGGAGATTCTTTAAGTACAGATTCTTTATTTGAGGAGCTAGGTGAGATTTCAGATCTGTTTTCTCCTTATTTGAATGAGAAAATATTTGAAAATGATGTTTTAATCAAATTATGGGATGTTTTAGTATATATATATATTAATAATCCACTGAAGGAAAATAGATCGGATGCTCTATCTGTTATTTATGATGTTTATATTTATGCTGTGAATATAGGTTTTTCTATAGATAAGAAAGAACTGATTAAACATTATCTGGAGTTGAGTGGTAACGATAAATTAGATCAAGAATCTAAAGAAATTTTAGAAGAAATTTTATTTGATATTTAATAATTTTAAAAGTTTGCTTAATTGAGGTTTAGTGATAAATAGCCTGTAATCGAAGAGGGGGCTGTGGTGGACGCCTATTTATTGGATAGATTATCAAAGTTCTATAAAGATAACCCAGAAATGAAAGGGGTTCCATTAACTTTGGATGATATTAATAATGTGGAAAATATCTTGAAAATAAAGCTTCCAGAGGACTATAAGCTATTTGTTAGTACATATGGTGGTTCATACGCAGGTTTAGCTATATATGGTTTGAAAAATGCTGAGATGATCGGGGATGAAACTGTTATTGAATTAACTAATAGAGCAAGAAAACTTTTAGATGATTTGAAAGTTGATAACTATATTTTAAAATCAGTAGTAGTTTCGGATGATGGTGCAGGTAACCCTATTTTTATAAATGTAAATGGAGAAGTATATATTTATTATGTAGATAATGATGAGTATAATAAGCTGGGAGATTCTTTGGGTGATGTAATAGAAGAAAATTTCCATGAGCGGTAACTATTGAAGAGAAACTATATATGTGTAATATTATGGGGTGCAGGTTGTGTTAAATATTGAAAAATGAGTATAAATGAGAAAAAATGTTAGATGTATATCAGTTGATAAATCAGTTTTTAGATTATTTAAATCAAAAGGATCAGCATCAACTTGAAGAAAAGTTTGAGTTGTCATCAGCAATGTATGAAGAAATTATTGAGGAATTAGAACGGAACTTTGATAATAATTCGTATGTTTTATCTTTGATACCTTTTAGCGAGATAGAAAGTGTAAAAGTAAAATCTCCTAATAGACCTATTTTTGAAATAGAGGATACCAATGAGGATGGTCAGTTTGTTGTTGAGTGTAATATATACAACAAATCAAAAATAACTGATTTAATTTTGCAAGGTTATCTTGAATACGAGGATGGAATGTTGGAATTTACATTGCCATTATTTAGGTCTTGATTTTTAAAAAATAAAATCAGAATCTAATTTTCCTCTAATATATCAATATGGAACGATTTGGTATAGGAGAGCTATAAATGTCTTTTAAAACAAAGTTACATCTATGGTTGGGTTTAGCAGAGATATCTGAACAAGAGTATTGGGATTATTTTGATGATTCACATGGATTACCAAAATTTTGCAAAGAGGTTGGTCTAGATTGGTTAGACCAAGACTTTATGGGATATCATTTTGATGAGCAGGCTAATGATGTAAGATCTATTATAGATGAGACACCTGAACCTGATCATCATCAAAAAATGTTAAAAGACTCTTTGGATAAAGGAATAAATAATGCTAATGCTATGTTTTATTACTGGGGTGATGATCCAATTAAAGTTGATAAAGATAAGCGGTATAATACTCTAACTTATATTGGTTGTTATGAATGGGATTAAATTCCTATATTTTACATAAAATTTTATACAAGCCAAATTTTCATAAATTTGATTTTGGCTTTTTTATTAAAAAGAGTGAAATTCTTTTATGAAGAAACACTTAAAGCAAGTCAATATTTTATAGGTAATGGAGTAGATGTTATTGAAAAGAGGGAATCATTTAATGATTTCTTAGAATGGTATTTTGGGGTTTAATTTAGCTTTATAAGAGTCAATTGATCTAGAAACTGAATATAAGGCGTGAGGTGAACTCGTTTCTGCAAAGTAACGCTTTGCACAAGTGCAAGACCTTGCGTCATATGGCTCATATGCTCAAAGCAGCAAAGTCCGCATCTAACTTTTTTGAAAATTCAGAAATCATCACCAATAATATCCGCTTCCAAGGACAGTATTTTGATGAAGAAACAGGTTTACATTACAACCGCTATCGATATTATTCGCCTTATGTAGGACGTTTTATCTCTAAAGATCCGATTGGGTTGTTGGGCGGTAATAATATATATCAATATGCTCCTAACCCCATAATTTGGGTCGACCCATTAGGTTTAACAAATAATAATTGTGCGCCTACAGAGCAACAATATCTGTATCGAGGAGTTCATGCGGAACATCCAGAGTTGGAGAATGCTAAAAAAGGTATTGTTAACCCTGGAAAATTAGATGGAACAGCTAGTGCAGATGCACATAATGCTGGTGGTGTACAATCAAATAGCCCATATACTTCTTGGTCAAGATCTAAGGAAGTAGCCGAAGGTTTTGGTAAGAGTAAAGGTGAAGGTGGGGTCTTACTTAGAGTACCAGTTGGCGCTCCGAAAGAAAATGACAAATGGAAATGGGAATACTCACCAGATATCTGGGGAGAACAAGAGGTTTTAATGAAAGGAACTCGAAAAGGTGTTGAGGTGTTTAATTTATGAGTTTAAAAAATGAGATTTATGAATATATTGAAAGCAATAGATTTTTAATGAAAAATATTCCTAAATTTTCGCAAATTAATTTAAATGAAGTCCATTCTTTTGAATATTATGATTTGTTGGATTGTGAATATTTGGAGAATATTTTAATAATGAGGAAGAAGAATTTTGATGAGAAAGAAATTGAATATTTTCATTTGAAAGAGTGTATTAATGATCTCAAGAAGCGGGAGGGTGTAAAAGTAAAATGGATACCAATAAAGTTTAATGAAACTTATGTGGTATTTGTTTTTAATCAAAAAAAAGAGATTTTAACTTTTTTTGGATTTAAGCAATAAGTTTAGACGAATGTAGATAACTTGTTATTGTAATCAAGGTTGGTCAACTATATTGAGATGTTGATTTAGATAATATTATCCTAAAAAGTATACTTTTCGGGAGGGCAGGACGAGAGCTATACTCGAAGTAGCAAAGTACAAAAGGAGCAATCTAAATATTTTGAAAATAATGAACTCATTACAAAATATTTTCTTGCAAAGGTAATATTATGATGAGGAAACTGGTCTCCATTACAATCGACATCATTACTATTCGCCTTAAGTAGGCCGATTTATTTCTAAGGATCCTATTGGTTTACTCGGAGGACATAATGTTTATGCTTACGCGCAGAATCCAGTGGGTTGGATTGATCCATTAGGGCTTAACACAACTAATCAACCCTCTAAAAATATAAATAATTTACCAGCATTTAAAGGTAAATCTATTCCTTCAGTACAAAAGGTTTTAGTAGATAATAATTATATAAGAACGAATCCTGCAAATCTTAGAAATCAGCGCTGGGTACATCAAGATGGTTCTGAGGTTCAAATTCATGCCTATGGAAATCAAAATACGAGTCAATACAAAGCAGGAAACAATGCACATGTGCATAAATCTATTGGTAAACACGGTGAACCAAATACGATAGAATTGGATGATGATGGAGTGACTCAAGTTTCTAAGCATTCAAAAGAAGCTCATATCGGTGTGAAAAATCCAAAAGATTTTTGTCAAGTTTCAGGTCGTAATCACGGAGATTAAATGATGTCAGCCGAGTTATATATAAAATTCAATGATAAAGAATGGCTTGAGAAAAACAAGTTAAAAGTGATTGATAAACTTAAAGAATTAAAAAGTTTTTCTGTGTTTGATACGGAAAAGAAAGTAGTTTATTTGAAAGATGAAAGTGGAGATAATGGTTGGGTTTATGATGTTAGATTCTTCTTTCATGAGAATTATATTTTTTTTGAAGTGTCATCACATGGAGAAACTGTAACTTCAGATTTAATTAGATTTTTTGGTTGGTTACGTAATAATACAACTATTTCTATACAAGATGAGGATGGAGAACTTTCAAGCTGGTGAAATAGGGGGGTGAATAGCTATCCATTTAAGTAGCTTTATTTTTTAGTATATTTTTATGGTGAATAGAATCCGATGATTGTTGAAATAGAAATTCCCTTTTGGCAAGATCCCCAATGTCATGTTTTTACTCAACATTATCGGGATGATTTAATTACCTATTTTACATGCTGGGATGATAATGCTGAGCTGATAAAAAATAAACTCGGAGAGATTTTTTTTAATGATGTTTTAAGTGTCAAAATTGAAAGTGAAATTAGAAGTTACCTAATAGATGAGCCCGAGTATAGGTCATCTATATATGAGGTTTTAGATTCTAAAGTGATAAGAAAATACTTAAAGAAAAGAAAGAAATGGGAATATTCTAAAGTTAATATTAAAGATTATAGGTGCTTTGTTGTTAACAGTCATGATTATCAAATTGTAATTATAGCAAAAAAATATACATTTAAATTAATTTCAGTTGATCCACATACAGATGTGATATATAAAAAAATTTTAGAGGTAATTTAGCAATAAGCTAGTAAAATTTAACTTGCCCAATATAACCGAGAAAATCTACATCCATGTATATTTTCCCAATTGAAACTTTATTGCCGTACCAACTCCACTTGGCCAGTATGCCAACCACCACCTAAAGCCCGAATGAGATCAACACCGGTAATCATTCGACTGCCATGAAGCTGTGCAGCGAGTTGCTCTTGTTGCAAGATACTCCGATCCGAATCAATCACATCCAGATAACTAATGCTGCCTTCACGATAACGCAAATGTGAAAGCTGATTGGCATGTCGGGATGACGCAAGTGCTTGACCTTGTGCCTGAATTTGCTGATCCAGAATACGCTGATCAGACAAACCATTTTCAACTTCACGGAAAGCATTCAGCACGGTCTGCCGATAATTGGCCACACTTTGTTCATAGCCTGCACGTGCCTGAGCAACGCCCGCCTTACGTTGCCCACCATCAAATAACGGTAAAGACAAAATTGTGCCTGCAACAGGGCCGAGTAAAAAAGTTCGACTCGACCATTTACCCAAATCGCCTAAACTTGCTGATTCATAACCCAACGCACCAGTGAGATCAAGTTTGGGGAAAAAGGCAGCACGGGCAATACCAATGCGTGCATTATCAGCGGCCATAGCGCGTTCTGCGGCAGCGATATCGGGACGGCGTTCAAGCAAGCTCGAAGGCAAACCCGCAGGCAGGCGAATCGCAGTAGCAGACAAGGGTTGAATCGCTAAGCTAAATTCGGCAGGTGGTTTACCGAGTAATACTGCCAATGCATGTTCGGTACTGGCACGATTCCGTGTAATGCTGAGCGCAGTGCTTTGGGCGGTCGAGAGTTCTGTTTGTGCTCGAGAAACATCCAGATCACTGACGAGACCATTGCGATAACGTGCTTGAATCAAATTTTGATTCTCTGTCAGTAATTTGATGTTTTGCGTATAGATGGCTTGTTCAGCATCGAATTGACGAATCAGAAAGTACGCCTGTGCCACATCTGCTTGCAAGGCTAACAGTGCAGAATGATACAAGGCTTCCTGTTGCTGCACATCTGCGGTTGCTGCATTGATACTGCTAGCAACCCGTCCAAATAGATCCAGTTCATAGGAGACATTGGCTTGTGCCCGCCATAAGGTACGTGCAGATGTAGATGCATCCGAATCAACTCCTAAAGAAGCGGGTGAGGGCTTTTGGCGGGTGGGCCCAAAACCTGCGCCAATACTAGGTAAGCGTTCAGCTTGTGCAGCAGACCTTAAAGCACGTGAGGCCTGAATATTGGCCGCGGCTGCCTTTAAATTCTGGTTACCCGCAATGGCCTGCTGTTCCAGATCATTCAGTTGCGGGTCATTAAAAATACGCCACCATTCACCGCGAGACTGCGCATCGGCAGGTTGCGCGAGGGTCCAGTTGGGATCATCCAGTTTGGCATCCGCTTCCTTGAATTGCAGTGGAATAACCAGCTTGGCAGGCTGATATTCAGGTGCCAATGAGCAGCCTGCAAGCAGCAGGCTTCCCATCAGTGAGGAGAGTATCCAGTGTGTTTTGAATCCTGTCATGTCCTGCTCCTTAATGATCGTGTGAGCTGTGCAGTGGTGCTTCATGCACCGCTGCCGAATGCAGTTTATGTTTGCTGTTCAGGGTACGAATCAATACATAGAAGGCAGGGGTCAGGAACAAACCAAAGAAGGTTACCCCGATCATACCAAAGAACACCGCAACGCCCATGGCATGACGCATTTCAGCACCTGCACCTGTTGATGTGACCAGTGGAACCACACCCATAATGAAGGCGATTGATGTCATCAAGATCGGACGTAAACGTAGTCGGCTGGCTTCAACCGCAGCATTGAATGCGGTCGCGCCTTGCATCTCCAGTTCTCGGGCAAATTCCACGATCAAGATGGCATTCTTACAGGCCAGCCCGACCAGTACCATCAAGCCGATTTGGGTAAAGATATTGTTATCCCCGCCTGTGAGCCAAACCCCTGTCAGTGCAGCTAAAATACCCATTGGGACAATCAGAATCACGGCTAATGGCAAGGTGAGGCTTTCATATTGTGCGGCCAAGACCAAGAACACTAATAGCACACTGATCGGGAACACCCACAATCCGGCATTACCTGCCAAGATCTTTTGATAGGTCAGATCGGTCCATTCAAATTTCACCCCACGTGGTAAGGTTTCAGCGGCAATGCGCTCAACCGCAGCTTCGGCTTGGCTGGATGAATAACCCGGTGCAGGTCCACCGTTAATATCGGCTGCGGTATAACCGTTATAGCGCACCACCATTTCTGGGCCATAGGTTTGAGTGACATTAACCAGTGAAGACAACGGTACCATTTGCCCTGCATTGTTACGGGTTTTAAGCTGTAAAATATCTTCAGGATTGGCACGGAACGGTGCATCGGCTTGGGCACGCACCTGATAGACACGACCAAAGCGATTAAAGTCATTTACATATTGTGAACCGAGGTAAATCTGCATGGTATTAAATACATCGGTCACGGCAACGCCTTGCTGCTTGGCTTTGACCCGATCCAGATCAACATTCAATTGCGGTACATTGATTTGATAACTGGAGAACATTGGCCCCAATTCAGGTGCAGATTGTGCCGCCTTCATAAAGGATTGGGCTGCGTTGTTTAACTCGGCATAGCCTAAAGCACCGCGATCTTCGAGCTGGAGTTTAAAGCCGCCCATGGTGCCGAGACCCATCACGGGTGGTGGCGGGAATACAGCAATATAAGCATCTTGGATCGCGGCGTATTTCTGATTTAAAGCACCTGCAATGGCATTGGCAGAAAGATCGGCTGCTTTACGTTCAGCAAATGGTTTTAAGGTGACAAACACAATCCCTGCGCTGGAGCTGTTGGTGAAACCATTAATCGATAAACCAGGGAAAGCCACCGCACTTTCTACGCCGGGTTGTTTCAGTGCTGCATCACTCATTTTACGAATCACGGTTTCGGTTCGATCCAGTGAGGCACCATTCGGTAATTGGGCAAAGCTGATCAGGTATTGCTTATCTTGTGCAGGCACAAAACCACCCGGAACGATATAAGAAATCCCGATGGTCAGGCCGAGTAAAGCTGCATAAACACCCATCGCAGAGGCTTTATGGGAAATCACCCGACTAACGCCACGACCATACTGATCAGAGGCACGTGAGAATACGCGGTTAAACAGGGCAAAGAAGCGTCCGAAGACACGGTTCATCACACGGGTCAGGAAGTCAGGTTTGGCATCATGACCTTTCAGCAACATGGCGGCCAAAGCAGGTGACAGAGTGAGGGAGTTGAAGGCCGAAATCACGGTGGAAATGGCAATGGTCATGGCGAATTGTTTATAGAATTGGCCTGTTAAGCCGGTCATAAAAGCGAGAGGGACGAACACGGCAACCAGTGTCAATGCAATCGCGATAATCGGTCCACTGACTTCACGCATGGCACGGTAGGTGGCATCTCTTGGACTGAGTCCTGCTTCAATATTCCGCTCAACATTTTCCACCACCACGATGGCATCATCGACCACAATCCCGATGGCGAGTACCATCCCAAACAGGGACAGGGCATTGATGGAATAACCGAAGGCCAGCATTAAGGCGAAGGTACCAATGATTGAAACAGGTACTGCCAATAACGGAATGATTGAGGCACGCCATGTTTGTAAGAACAGGATCACCACCACAACCACCAGTGCAATCGCTTCAAGCAGGGTATGAATCACCGCTTTGATACTTGAGCGTACGAATTGGGTTGGGTCGTAAACAATATCGTATTTAATGGATGCTGGAAAATCTTTGGACAGTTCCGCCATGGTGCTACGCACTTGGTCCGAGACCTGTAAGGCATTGGCACCCGGCGCTTGGAAAATTGGAATCGCCACCGCCTGTTTATTGTCCAGTAATGAACGTAAACCATATTGCGAAGCGGCCAGTTCAACACGTGCCACATCACCGAGTCGCGTTACTGCACCATCCGCAGCCGTTTTTAAAATAATATCGGCAAATTCCTGTTCGGTGCTTAAACGACCTTGAGCATTCACCGATAGTTGTAATGGTGAATTGTTTGGCGCTGCACCAATGGTTCCTGCGGCAACCTGAATATTCTGCTCACGGATGGCATTGACGATTTCAGTGGCCGTGAGGTTACGTTGTGCCACCTTTTGTGGGTCTAACCATACACGCATAGCGTAATCGCCTGAACCAAATAGCCCCACTTCCCCTACACCTTGTAAACGTGCTAAACGGTCTTTGACATTGAGTACGGCATAGTTACGCAAGTAAGTCATGTCATAGCGATTGTCAGGAGAGGTGAGATGCACCACCATGGTCAAGGTCGGTGAACTTTTGAGTGTAGTCACACCGAGACGCTGTACATCTTCTGGTAAACGTGGCAGGGCTTGAGAAACTCGGTTCTGAACCAGTTGCTGGGCTTTATCGGGATCAATTCCAAGCTTGAAATTGACGGTAATGGTCAGGTTGCCATCGCTGTTGGCCTGAGACTGCATATACAGCATGTTCTCAACACCGTTGATGGATTCTTCCAAAGGAGAAGCAACCGTTTCAGCAATGACTTTGGGGTTAGCACCTGGATATTGGGCACGTACCACGACAGAGGGTGGCACTACTTCTGGATATTCAGAAATCGGCAGTTGGAAAAGGGAGAGTAAGCCCGCCAGTAGAATCAGGACGGACAGCACCCCAGCAAAGATCGGGCGATCAATAAAAAATTTAGAAATATTCATAAGGGTTAACCTTTTGCCGAAGTTGGGGTTTTATCTGTAGGCTGAGGTTGTTGTACGGTGTTATCGGTAATGATTTGAGGATTTGGCATAGGGACCAGATGTGGATTTACAGGATCACCCGGACGGATACGTTGCAAACCATTCACCACGATGCGGTCACCGACTTGCAGGCCGCTATTGATGATTTGTAGGCCGTCTTGTTGTGCGCCGAGTTTTACTTCACGGTATGCAGTTTGGTTTTTCGCATCGACCACCACGACAAAGCGTTTGTCCTGATCGACACCAATCGCAGTCGGGCTAATCAGAATCGCTGCGCGAGGCTGTCCACCGCCCAGACGAATGCGGGCATACAGTCCAGGGAGCATCACACCTTTGGGATTATCAAAGGTGGCACGAACCCGGATGGTGCCTGAGGTGGTATTTAAATTATTGTCGATCGAGCTGATATAACCTTCACGACTAAAACCAGATTCATTGGCAAGACCTAAATAGACAGGAACTTGAGCCGAATTGCGTTGATTGCTGATGTATTTTAAATAAGTTTGTTCATCGACATCGAAAGAAGCATACAGACGTGACACCGAAACCAAACTGGTGAGGACTTGTGCGCCATTGCCTGCGGAGACCACGTTACCAACCGTGACTTCGGCACGGGAAATACGCCCACTGACAGGGGCAGTAATACGGGTATATTCCAGATTTAAACGGGCGGTTTCCACTGCGGCTTTAGCAGCCTGCAAGTTGGCATTGGCTGAGCGGGCTTCATTTTCCGCTTGATCGAGTTCTTGATGGGCAATCGCATTACTTTGAATTAAACGCTGGTTGCGGCCTAAGTTAGCTGAAGAGTAAGTCACTTGCGCTTCAGCCGAAGCCAGTTGTGCTTTGGTGCGATTTAGTTCTGCTTCAAAAGGCCGTGGGTCAATGGTAAACAGCAGATCGCCTTTGTTAACTAAACTACCATCTTTAAAATGCACGGCAATCAGTTTTCCGGAAACTTGGGGTCGAACATCGACTTGATCAATGGCTTCAAGCCGCCCTGAATATTCTTGCCAGTCGGTGATGGTCTGACTGATAACACTAGCGACATCAACGGTTGTGGCAGGCGGCGCACTGGTGGTTGGGGTGGCTTTCGCATCTGCATTTTCTTGGAAGAGAATAAAACTGCCACCCGTTGCAAAAATAGCAAGAATGACGGCAGACAGCGTCAGCTGTTTGCGAGAAAGTGACATGGGATGCTCCTGGTTATTTGAATCCCTGTTTTCAGACTTTTTGTTGTGGTCTGTATGGGAGAAACAGGTTTATGGAATGAAAGGAGCATAAAAGTTTGTCAATTACGAATAAATATACTAAATTTGATAACACTATTCGTATTTTTATAATAATTGTTGTATGAAACTGGAAAAATACAACAATGGGAGTGGGCCTGTGGATCTATTTCATGCAATGAGAGTCTTCAATAAAGTGGTTGAAACCAACAGCTTTAGTCTGGCTGCCGATAGTCTTGGGCTACCGCGCGCTTCGGTGACCACGACCATTCAGGGTTTAGAGAAACATTTACAGGTTCGCCTACTCAATCGCACCACGCGTAAACTGAGCCTAACACCTGATGGTGCGGTGTATTATGACCGTAGCTTGAGAATTTTGGCGGATGTTGAAGATATCGAAGCATCTTTCCATGATGAGGAACGAGGGCCACGAGGCCGTTTACGGATTGATGTGCCTGTGTCGATTGGTCGCTTGATTTTAATTCCAAGGTTAAGAGAGTTTCATCATCGTTATCCCGATATTGATTTGGTGATTGGCATGAATGATCGGCCTGTGGACTTGGTAGGTGAGGCGGTGGATTGTGCGATTCGGGTGGGAGAGCTACAAGACTCGAGCTTGATTGCTCGCCGTATTGGGACGTTTCAGTGTGCAACAGCAGCATCCGCATGCTATTTAGAAAAATATGGTGAACCGAAGACACTGGAAGATTTACAAAAAAATCATCAAGCCATTCATTTTTTCTCCAGTCGTACAGGACGTAATTTTGACTGGGATTTTGTGGTTGATGACCTGATTCAGAGTGTCAGTGTAAATGGACAGGTGTCTGTTAATGATGGCGATGCTTATATCGATTTGGCCTTGCAAGGCTTTGGCCTGATTCAAGGACCACGCTATATGTTGACCAATCATTTTGAAGCGGGAACTTTAAAGGAAGTGTTACCACAATGGACGCCTGCACCGATGCCAATTTCGGTGGTGTATTTGCAAAGTCGGCATCTATCCCACAAAGTTAGAGTCTTTGTCGACTGGGTGGCTGAGCTGTTTGCAGGATGTCCATTATTAGGCGGTAGTGCTTTGCCGTTGGATCAGAAATGTGAGTTTGCCTGTGACCAAAAAACCAATCATGAATATACCATTCGGACTTTGGTGGAGCAGCATAATATTGCTGAGGCGCGTGCTTTAAAGACTTAAAGATCAGTGATGCAGTTACGAGCTTAGTCATCACTGAATCTATAAAAATGCGTAAAAAGGAGATCAAAACGCGACGATCTTCTGCATGCGCTTTATCCGAAAAATGATAAAAAATGATCAGAAAAATAAAATATATGGTAAAAAAAATGCTCAACAAAAAGTTGAAATAATATTAAAAATCAAAGGGGAAGTATAAGTGAATAAAGTTTATAGAATTGTCTGGAATGCGACGCATCTTTGCTGGCAAGCCGTGAGTGAGAAGGCCAAAGGTGGCGTTGTTGCAACGCAATCAACAACAAAAATCAAATCTAAAAGCTCAGTTGCTCATACAGCAAAACTAGCAGCATTCTTTGCGGTGAATGTACTGAGTGCAAGTATTGTTTTTGCAGGACCAACAGGTGGCGTGGTGAGTTCAGGAACAGCGAGCATTTCAACCGCAGGTACCACCACCACGATTAACCAGTCTACTGCAAAAGCTGCAATTGACTGGAGCAGCTTTTCTACCAATAGCAATGAAATTGTGAATTTCGTGCAACCGAATAGCAGCTCGATTACCTTAAACCGCGTCACAGGTACCAGTGCATCCAACTTAAATGGTCAGTTAAATGCCAATGGACAAGTGTTTATTATTAACCCGAATGGGGTGTTATTTGGCAGTACCTCACAGGTGAATACCGCGGGTTTGGTGGCATCAACCTTAAATCTGAGTAATGCTGATTTTAATAACAATCTATTTAATTTTAACAATCCTACCAATAACAAAACTGTTGAGAACCGCGGCAAAATTACTGTACCTACAGGCGGTACGGTTGCCTTAATTGCACCAACAGTAAAACAGACAGGTACGATCAAAGCACCGCAAGGCAATGTATTATTGGCAGCAGGTGGTGATATTACCCTGAATCTAAATAATGGCAGCCTATTGGGTTACACCATTAATCAAGGTAAAGCACAGGCCTTGATTAACTCAGGCGGAATGATTCAGGCCGATGGCGGTAAAGTAATCCTTACTGCAAAAGGGATTGATGAATTAAGTAATGCGGTGGTGAATAGTGTTGGGGTGATCCAAGCACAAACGGTGAATAATGTTCGTGGTGTGATTGAGCTCGGCAGTGATTTAAGCAGTGGTAAGGTAAATGTTAGCGGTACCTTAGATGCATCAGCCCCGAACGGTGGCAATGGTGGGCAGATTAAAACCTCTGCGGCAGAAGTAAATATCAATTCTGGTACCAATATCACGACACAGCGAAATAGCACGAGCAGCTTACCGCCGACCACCAGTGGCTGGGAACTGAAAGCTAAAAATGTCGATGTCGATTTCTTTGGTGGCAGTGTCAGCAGTACCACCTTGGGAGATGCCTTAAACAAAGGCAATGTCACTTTGAATGCGATGGGTACAGCAGAAGGCCAAGGCAATATTAATATCAATGACGCAAGCAGTTGGAATGCCAATACCGCACTGACATTAACGGCAAGTAAGGATATTAATTTTAATAGTGATTTGGACTTAAGTGGAGATAAAGCCAAACTCGCTATGAATTATGGTACAGGTTCGGATTACAACTTAAATAATGGTGCCAAGATTAATATCAGCGGTTCATCACCGACGTTATTGATTAATGGAAGTTCCTACATTGTGATCAATGACCTAGGCGAAGAAGGTGATGCCAATATCAATACCTTGCAAGGGATGAACAATAACCTGACTGGGAATTATGCCTTGGGTAGCAATATTGATGCATCGGATACGGTGAATTGGAATAATGGGAAAGGTTTTGAGCCGATTGGTGATGTTGGCGCAATACTCACGATATCGAATGACCCAAATAATCCCGGTGGAATTACTGCAACACAAACAACGATTGATAAACCTTTCACAGGCGAATTTCATGGTCTTGGGCATACAGTTGCGGGGCTATATATAAACAGAGAAAATCCGTTACCTTATCCAATTCCGACAGAACTGCCAGCAATTTTTGATTTTCATTCAATTGGGCTCTTTGGGGCGACAACCAATACGGTGAGAGATCTTGGAACGATTGGAGGTGTTATAAAAGGAACCAGTAACGTTGGTGGCTTAATTGGTTTTCAGAAATCAGGTGTTATTAAAAATACATTTAGTTCCAATTCAATTTATGGCTTGTCGCAAGTTGGGGGATTAATTGGTACAAGTGGTTATCGTGATGAAAATCATAATCAAAGTTCTGGAACTATTTTGAATTCCTATGCTTCAGGTGATATTACAGTTATGTATATTTCAGAGCCTTTACTTGGCAGTTCTATTGGAGGATTAATTGGTCAAAGTTTTAGTTTAATTAAAGATAGTTATGCAACAGGCCATATCAACTCAGAAATGACAAATTCATATGGTGTTGGTGGGTTGGTTGGCGAACAAATGAATAACGATATAATCAGAAGTTATGCGACAGGAAATATTTCAGGCAACATCGAACATTTAGGTGGTTTGGTGGGCTCACTCAGATTCTCTCAAGGAAATACCAAAATTTATCAAAGTTATGCAACGGGAAATTTGGACGGTAAAGCTAAAGTAGGTGGATTAATCGGATTTGTTGGACTTGAGGCCTCTTATAATAATCCAAGCCGTGATATAGATTCGATTGCAACCGTTGAGCAGAGTTACGCCACTGGTAAAGTAAGTGCTTACGATAATACTTATCTTGCATCTACAGGTGGTCTTATTGCTTCAATTAATGGTGCTGTCAAAGTTAAAAATAGTTACTCAACTGGAGAGGTGATTGGGACATCTAAAACTGGAGGTCTCGTTGGTGCAATCAGTAATAGCTTCCCAAGTTTGCAGAATAAGACTGAAATTGAAAATAGCTACGCAACTGGTAAAGTCACTGGAACCGAATATACAGGTGGCTTAGTTGGTTATAACTTGTCTGAAAGTATTATCAAGAATAGCTATGCTCAAGGCGATGTTCAGGGAACAAACAGTGTAGGTGGTTTAGTCGGATTTAATGCCACTGAAATTTTGAATAGTTCAGCTCAGGGGCATGTCACTGCGGAAAAAGATGTGGGTGGTTTAGTCGGGAAAAACTTACAGGGTGTGAACAATAGCTTTGCGACAGGCAATGTAACTGGAACCGAGAATGTTGGTGGCCTCGTCGGGTACAATGAAAAGTGGGCAAATGCTGAAGAGGGTGTAATTTTTCGTAGTTATGCCACTGGTTCGATTAACGGAAGTACCAGCGTCGGTGGTTTAATTGGTCTGAATCATTTAGGGCTTGTGTCCTCAAGTTCTGCCACTGGTGATGTGAAGGGCTATCAATATACGGGTGGATTAGTTGGGAATACGCAAGGAGGGCATCTTCTCAATACCTATGCTTTAGGTAATGTTATTGGGCAAAACTCTACTGGTGGATTACTTGGAGGTAGAACAACGAATTACTTACCAAAAGTTGAAAATAGCTTTTCTTCTGGTTCTGTCAGTGGCGTAACGAATACAGGCGGACTGATTGGCAATACCAATGGAATCACGATTGATGTAAATAGCTATTGGAATAAAGAGACCTCTGGACAAAGCCAAAGTGCTGGAGGATATGGAAAAACCACGGCTGAACTGCAACAAATTCAGACTTTTGCAGGTTGGGATATTGCTGATGTTTCAGATCCAAATTCAACTTCGACGTGGGTAATTGATGAGAATAATAGCACCCCATGGTTGCGCTATAATCACTAGTATTCAAAACAAGAATGCGTAGATAAAACAAGAGGTTTCGGCCTCTTGTTTTGATGAATTGTTCATTTAAACGATGATTTAATCTGAATACTCATCGATTAAACACGTTGTATTCTAATGCTGCATCGGATTATGCTTTTGATAATGCAAAAATAAAACATAAGGTAAGCGATGTCGACTCAACTAAAATGGTTCATGTTCGGAACCAGTATTGTTCTCGTACTTGCAGGCTGTAGCGCCGCATCTCAATTTCCGATTTCAGCAAGTTATGGCCCTCAACCCGTATTGCCCAAACCTCAATCGAGTTTAGTGCCTACTGTTAATATTGCTCCTGCTAAAGGTTGGCCGAAGGGAGTGATGCCGACGCCAGCAGAAGGTTTAAAAGTTCAAGCATACGCGCAAGGGCTAGACCATCCAAGATGGCTCTATGTATTACCAAATGGTGATGTGTTGGTGGCTGAAACCGATGCACCACCTAAGCCAGATGATAGCAAAGGGATTCGTGGAAAAATTGCGAAAAAGGTGATGCAACGTGCAGGGGCATCTTTTCCAAGTGCCAATCGTATTCGTTTATTGCGTGATACCAATGGCGATGGTATTGCCGATAAAAATACGATTTTTCTGGAAAATCTAAACTCGCCCTTTGGTATGACTTTGGTGGGGAATACACTTTATGTCGCCAATACGGATGCCTTGATGCGTTTTCCTTATCAGGATGGTGCGACAAAAATTACGGCGCAGGGAACGAAAGTTTTGGATCTACCTGCAGGAAAACTCAATCATCATTGGACGAAGAATGTGATTGCAAATCCAGAGGGTACCAAACTATATCTCTCTGTTGGGTCGAATAGTAATGTGGCTGAGAATGGGCTGGACAAGGAAGTTGATCGAGCGCAGATTTTAGAGTTTGATATTGCCACTGGCAAAGCCAGACCTTTTGCGACAGGACTAAGAAACCCAAATGGAATGGGATGGCAACCACAAGGTGGTCAGCTCTGGACGGTAGTAAATGAGCGTGATGAGTTAGGTAGTGATTTAGTGCCTGACTATATGACCTCAGTCAAAGACGGGGCATTTTATGGTTGGCCTTATAGCTATTACGGGCAGCACGTCGATACGCGAGTAAAACCACAAAATCCTGAGATGGTGGCCCGTGCACTTAAACCTGATTATGCTTTGGGAAATCATACTGCATCTTTAGGATTGGCCTTTTATGCAACGGAATTAATGCCACAGTATCGGGGTGGGGCATTTATTGGTCAGCATGGCTCATGGAATCGTAAACCGCATAGTGGTTATAAAGTGATTTTTGTGCCGTTTAGAAGTGGTCAGCCGTATGGGCAACCACAAGATGTATTGACTGGCTTCTTAAATGACAAAGGTGAGGCATATGGAAGACCAGTCGGCGTTGCGATTGATTTTTCTGGTGCATTGTTAGTGGCTGATGATGTGGGAGATGTGATTTGGCGTGTATCACCTATCGCTCAAACGACCTATGAAACGCCAATGCGAGAGTAAAATGGCAGCTTAGCAACTTGAATCATTTTTTCTTTTGAACCTGATCACAGCAAAGCTTAGATAGACAGTTATGTATTGTTTTTGTGATTAGGTATGCATTTTTATTATATTTAGTGATATAAATAACGCATTCGCGATAAGCTTCTCTGTGGAATGTCTATATCGTAATCTCATTCTCTTCCCCAAGGGTTTGAGATTTTTTTTGTTTGAAAAATATAGATCAATTATATTTAGACATGAAATGGATGTTGTAAAACAGCCGATCAGCCTTATTGAACAAGGATTTGATTTAGATACATTTGGAGAACTGATTTAAAATCTGTTCCCCAATTGATTTGGAATAATAAATGAGGTCTTATCTCTTTTGTTTAAAACGATATTTGCACTTTAAGCAACGGTAATCCTGAAAAATGTTTTTATCAACCATGACGCCTGCTTTTTTCCCAAATATATTGCCAACCACACCACCCGTGATTCCTGCACTGATTGCACCGACAAACGTGCCTACCGTACCACCGACAATCACACCTAAGGGGCCAGCAACCGTACCAATTGCTGCACCAATCGATGCACCACCTGCAGCACCACCGACTGTACCCGCAGTCGTACCAGCAGCTGTGAGTAATACACCGCCTGTAGTTCTCAATAATTTGTCATGATTACGTGTTTCAATTTCTGTTGAACCACATTTAGGGCATTCGATAGGTTTTTCCATAAAACGATTTATCCTGTCTTTCTTTATTGAGTCACCCAGTTGACTGTGCTCAAGTAGAATTGTGAGCCAAGGTCATACTTTGGAAGCGGCGCTGTTTTCGAGTCGATAAACCAGAGACATCACTTTTTCAGTTTTGATTTTAGCGGAACAAGGGCATAAGTATTTATAGTTCATGTAAATTATCTTTGCGTATATCTGTCTGCATTTTGTAGAAGTGAAATACTTTAATAGGTCTAAGTAAAGGAGAGGTGACTGTGTTATACAAAGAGATATTGAGTTGAAATTTTGGAGATTAAAAGGAAGGATCGTTGCTGAATGAGATAATTCGAATCAGCAATAAAGCTCCTGTTGCTACAAGAGCTTTAATGTGGCTTGCTCAAGCTTTAGGCTAAAAAAGTTTCTTGTAGATAACTCCACAACATTTTGCCATCGATCTCTTCAACTAGCGCACAAGAACGTCGAATCAGCACGCCAGACGCTTTGGTATGTTTTTCCGTATAAGTCAAAACAATCGCATCAGGCTTTTGCATCAAGATTTGCTCATCATAAATTTCAATTTGGATATCTGGCATTTTGCCTTGATTATTGGCAAATAGGCCTTTTACTTGTTCGAGTGAAATACGTTTTCCAGCCGCACCGACCATTTCAAAATGATCTGCAAAATACTCAATCAGCAGGGGAAGGTCGTGTTCCGCATGTTTGCCACTAAAAATATTTTCAATCAACACATGCATGCTATGGATGCTTTCGATTGCCTGTTCTTTTATCAGTGCCATATTCATTTCCATTGAAAAGTATCATTTGGCCTTATTTTAAACCAAAAATAAATGTAATATTCAATATATTTTTAAAATAAATTTGTCGATAGATTATCCATTTGATTGGATATAATTATAGAAATATTATTTTTATCATATATTTAAATTCATATATTGATTTTCTGGAAGTTGTAAAACAGCTAAAATGGTAAAAAAGGTATAATTTTATACCTAAAATATTATGGAAAATTCCATGTAAAAATAATAATTATAGAAGAAGGAAATTTACCTTATTGAAGACAGAGCAGAAACGGATTCTGCTCATATTGTCTCCAATAAGAAGACCCATTAGAAAAATGGCAAGGACAAGGAAGCAAAATGGATACGCAATCTACGGAGCCGAAACAAGCTCAATCAAATCTTTATGCATGGTATGTGGTTTTACTGTGCATGTTGGCCTATATCTTTTCATTTATTGATCGACAAATCCTGGCGCTGATGATCGAGCCCATTAAGGCTGATCTAGGAATTTCAGATACTCAATTCAGTTTATTACACGGTTTAGCCTTTTCTCTGTTTTATGCCTTTATGGGTCTACCCTTGGCATATTTGGCAGATCGTTTCTCCCGTCCAAAAATTATTGCCATCGGGGTGGTCTTTTGGAGTATTGCGACGGCATTTTGTGGGCTAAGTAAAAACTTTCTGCAACTATTTTTGAGTCGCATGGGTGTCGGAGTAGGTGAAGCCGCTTTGTCTCCAGCAGCTTATTCAATGTTTAGCGATATGTTTAGCAAGGATAAGCTTGGACGCGCTGTTGCAGTTTATTCAATTGGTTCTTTTGTCGGTGGCGGGATCGCGTTTCTGGTCGGTGGCTATGTGATTGGTTTACTCAAAAATATGGATAGCATCATGGTTCCAGTTTTTGGTGCGCTTAAGGCATGGCAAGCGGCATTTATTATTGTCGGTCTGCCTGGTGTCTTTATTGGTCTATTGGTTTTACTCACCGTGAGAGAGCCACAACGTAAAGGTCAGCGTCTAAATGCACAGGGGCAAGTAGAAAAAACCAGTATGAAGGATGCATTCAAGTTTATTAAAAAGCATGGTCGTACCTTCAAATGTCATTATTTAGGTTTTACTTTTTATGCAATGGCCTTGTATTGCCTCATCAGTTGGTCGCCTGCGTTCTATATGCGCAAGTTTGGTCTGACCCCAACTGAAGCGGGCTATATGCTGGGCAGCGTGTTGCTGGTGGCGAATATCCTAGGCGTATTTTGTGCCGGTTGGCTCAATGACTGGTTTATTCAAAAAGGTCGTAAAGATGCGCCGATGATTACAGGCGTGATTGGGATTGCGGGTTTAATCATTCCAATAATGATCTTTACTCAAGTGAATGAGTTATGGCTATCAGTGGTTTTCCTCGTACCTGCGATGTTCTTTGCTTCATTCCCGATGCCGATCTCAACCACCGCTATGCAAATGCTGGCGCCGAATCAGTTACGGGCACAAATTTCAGCAGTCTTCTTGTTGATTAGTAATCTGGTTGCGGTCGGGATTGGCACTACATTGGTGGCTTTGATTACCGATAAGGTGTTTGAAAATCCACTTATGGTCGGGATGTCCCTGTCGATTGTGGGTACGATTTCCTGTGTATTGGCCTTTATCTTACTGAAAAAAGGCTGTCAGGCATTTAGTGACAGTATGCAGCAGGAACATGGATCTTGATTTGATGCTGTACTGAGTATGTAAGGCCCATTCTTTGTAATGGGTTTTATGCTTTGCCTGTGAAATCTTTAGCAAGGGAGTGAAGTGATGCAAGCGAGTTTTAAACTGGATCATTTGCATTATCTGGATGAGTTTTTATTATTTCAGTCCAATGATTATCAAACTATTAAAGATCAAATCAGTCACTATCTCTGTCCGCATCGTTTTGATGTCGAAGTACGAGAACCTCTAAATACGCGTTTGAATGGCTTTAGCTTTGGTAATGGCGCGCTGTACGATCTGAAATATAGTGCGCCAGTTATGATTAACATTGAGGATAGTGCTGACTTTTATTTATTTAGAATCACGCTGGAAGGACAATGTGAGCTCAAATTTGATCGGCAGCAGATCGTGCAATCTGCAGGAATCATGTCGGTCACCCATCCGCATACCAAACAGCAGATCATCACCAATCAGCATTGCCGTAATATTATTTTAAAATTGGCGCAACAGGATATCGAAACTCAATTATTCAACATGTTGGGATGTCGTAGCCAAGAACCGTTGCGCTTTAATTCCTCATTATCCCGTAGTTTGGAAGGGATTGATGCGATTATTGAAACACTGAATTATCTGTGTCATGCCTATTATAATATTCGCAACTGGAGCTTTATTTCAGCCAGTTTTAGCCAGTATTTGATTGAGCTAATTTTGCTGAAAATTCCGAATAATTATACCGAACGGTTGAATGCCCAACGGCAACAACTGCTGCCAAGCTATATGAAAAGAGCACAGCAATATATTCAGGAACATCTGCAACAGGCTATTTCCTTAGCTGATTTAAGTCAGTATTGCGATGTGTCGATACGAACCTTGCAAAAAGGTTTTAGTCAGTATTTACAGCAAACCCCAGTGGAATATATCCGTGAGCAACGCTTGGAGCAGGTACATTTGGCTTTGCAGTATGCACAGACAGATGAAACTGTGACCGATATTTTATTGGAGCATGGCATCCAAAGTTTTGGGCATTTTTCCAGCCTATATAAAAAGCGTTATGGCTGCTTGCCTTCGCATACTTTAAAAAAAGATACTGTGCCAGTTCATCAAATGCGTGCGTAAATGGAATAACGCTTGCGTATTTGGATAAGCCACAGGTCGTGCTCTCTTTTATGCTGAATTGAAAATCAATCAGCAGGAAAGCACATGAAAATTACAGTACTCGGTGGTGGACACGGATGTTATGCAGCAGCGCTAGAGATGGCGGAAAAAGGCCATGACGTGGTGTTATGGCGTCGTGACCGTGAAGCCTTGCAACAGTTGGCTGCTACGGGTGAGCTTAAAATCAAAGATTATCAGGGTGAGCGCGCAGTGGGTGTTGGCTTTGAAAATAGCCAGATTAATCTCTCGAATCATTTAGAAAAAGCCATCCAACATGCCCAGTTGATTATTATTCCTTTACCCGCAACCACACATCTGGATTTGGCTCAACAGGCCGCGCCGTTCTTTCAAGCGGGTCAGGT
Source organism: Acinetobacter sp. Ac_3412 (assembly GCF_013072675.1). Classification (NCBI taxonomy): domain Bacteria; kingdom Pseudomonadati; phylum Pseudomonadota; class Gammaproteobacteria; order Moraxellales; family Moraxellaceae; genus Acinetobacter; species Acinetobacter sp. Ac_3412. The sequence continues at coordinate 437,339 of NZ_LXUJ01000009.1, forward strand.
GGTGTATTTACCGCCTGCAACCTTCGGTACTTTTATTTTTGCCAAAGCCATGCGTGAAGCAGGTAACACAGCTCAAGTGGCTTTTGCCGAAACAGGCACACTGCCTTATCTGGTGCGCAAGCATGGGGTCAATCAGATTGTGGTCAGTGGTTATGCGACTCGTTTACCGACTGGGGTTTTACCAAGCAGCTTGTCCGAGCATGCATTTCAAATTTTAAAACAGGCGTACCCAAGTGTTGAGCCAATTGAGGACAGTTTAAGTGGTGCTTTGATGAATGCGGGGCCGATTATTCATCCACCTTTGATCTTGATGAATGCGGGGCCATTAGAACATTTCGAAGCGTGGGATATTCATAACGAAGGCACTCAACCCTCGATTCGCAGTGTCACCAATCAGCTTGACGCAGAGCGTATACGTGTAAGGGAAGCATTGGGTTATTCTGCACCGCATTTTCCACTGGCTGATCACTACAATAAAGATGGTGAGGGTGATGAATGGATGTATGGGCGTGGGGCGCATGGCAAATTAACCGATAGTGGAGACTGGCGTGAGGATATCGACTTACAGACACATCGTTATATGTTGGAAGATACGCGTCTAGGATTATCCTTTCTGGTTTCGGTCGGGCGTTGGGCAGGTGTCGCGACACCTGTGGCAGAAGGGCTACTGAATATTGCTTCTGCGGTGACAGGCAAGGATTTGTATCAGGACGGACGGACGTTTGAGAACCTAGGGCTTGTCGATAAAAGCAAGGCTGAGTTGCAAGTGACTTTGCAGCAAGGAGTCTAAGATGAACCCAATTCAACAGGTTGCGGTACTGGGTGCTGGTCGTATGGGTAAAGCCATTGCGCTTGCCTTTGCCTATGCTGGACTCAAAGTGGCTTTAATCGATGCCCGACAACGCACGGAGGCTGAGTTTGAGCAATATCAGGCTCAGGTCCTAACCGACTTAAAACAAGAATTGCAATTGCTGGAAAGTATCCAGTTTATTCAATCTGAACAAAGCATCTTTATTCTGGATCAGGTTAAGGTTTTAAGTCGCGCGGCTTCAATATCAGTTTTAGCCCACTGTGATCTGGTTATGGAAGGCATACCCGAGGTGAGGCAAGCCAAAGAAGATATTTTTACTTGGCTGGATCAACATATTACACCGGCTTGTATTGTTGCATCGACCACTTCAACCTTTTTGGTCACTGATATTGCGCAAATGATTTCTCATCCAGAACGGGTAGTCAATGCGCATTGGCTCAACCCAGCCTATCTGATTCCGCTGGTTGAATTAAGTCGCTCTGAGCAAACTTCAGATGAGGCGGTAAATACTTTGAAAAGCTTTCTGCATGCAATTGGCAAAGTTCCTGTGGTTTGTCATGCCAAAGCGGGCTATATCGTGCCACGGATTCAAGCGTTGGCAATGAATGAAGCGGCGCGAATGGTGGAAGAAGGTGTGGCATCGGCAGAAGATATTGATGTTGCGATTCGGACCGGATTTGGTCTGCGCTTTTCGGTATTGGGCTTGTTGGAATTTATTGATTGGGGTGGTGGCGATATTTTGTATTATGCTTCGCAATATTTGCAGCAGGAACTCGGGGAGCGTTATCGAACGCCTGAGATTATTGCCGAGAATATGCGGCAGCAACGCAATGGTCTACGTGAGCAGCAGGGTTTTTATGATTATCAGCAGATCGATATTGCTGCTTATAAACAGCGCATTTTACATACCTTTTCAGATCGGATTGCCGCAAATCAGCTGAAGCCGCCGTTTAATATTTTAAATCAGTAATCAGCTTGGTCCACACTTTTGCCCATCTCTGCATAGACATGGGCTTTTGTCGTTGCTTTAACTAGAGGGCATTAAATCAAATAGCTTTTTTAATTGACCGTTGAGCTGATGCAATTCAGCATCATCAAAGGCGTTCAGAATCCCAGATAAGGTGACCTGACTAATTTGATTAATTTGCTCAACCATTTCTTTCCCCTTATCGGTCAGTTTCACCATGGAGATACGTTCATCCGATTCGGATGAGAACACCTGAACAATATCATCTTCAACCAAACGGTAAATGGCTTTGGTTGCCGTGGTCAGCTTGAGGGTAGAGAGGTTGGCAATCTCGGTAATACTGGCTTGTTCAAGCGCATTGGTGCTTAAAATAATTTTACGACGTGTATTGTCGATACCTAATTTTTTAATTGATTTTTCAATAAGTTGTGTGTATTTACCATTCACTTGAGAGATCCAGAAAAAAGGATAGCTCTGTAAGCTGCTCGGTTCATTGTTGGGTAGAAATTGTTCTAAATGAGTAAGCATAGCCAAGTCATTACTTTTATAAAAATGGACATTCAGCATTATACAAAAATTAGAAACATTTTCTTTGTTCTTAATCATGAAAAATACTTGACAATTACATTACTTTTTCCGATATTTGTAATAAGTATAAAAATACATGGAAAAGTGAATGAATGTTATTGTACAAGAGGTACAAAAAGGAGCAGGTGCTTTGAAAGTCATGGTGAAAGATTCCATTGATATTCAAGGTATGCAGACCATGGCAGGTAGCAAAGCCTTAATGCACAGCCAACCTGCAAGTACAAACGCGGAAGTGGTAAACCGTATTCTTGCTGCGGATTGCCAAATTATTGCAAAGACCAATCTGCACGAACTGGCTTTTGGGATCACAGGCATTAACCATGTGTTTGGTACGGCCATAAATCCGAAATATCCTGAATTGATTCCGGGTGGTTCTTCAAGTGGTTCTGCGGCTGCGGTTGCAGCTGGTCTGGCAGATTTCACATTAGGTACCGATACTGGTGGTTCGATTCGTATGCCAGCAGCCTGTTGTGGTGTTTTCGGTTTAAAACCAAGCTTTGGCCGTGTCAGCCGTGCAGGCGTACATCCAGCAACAAGTTCATTGGATTGTGTTGGCCCCTTTGCAAATTCAGTCGAGATGATTGAAACCGCAATGCAGATTATTGATCCTACGTTCCATCAATCTACTGAATTGACTCAGGCACCGAAACTGGCGTGGCTCAATGTTGTTGCTGATTCAGTCGTCATTGAGACGATCCAGCATTGTCTGACTAAAGCCAATCTGACAGTATCAGCTGTGACTCTGGAAGGCTTTGAAGCTGCTTTTAATGCAGGTATGCAAATCATTAATTACGAAAATTGGCAAGCCTATGGTGAGTTGACTGAAACAGGCTTGCTGGGTGCTGACGTCAATGCTCGTTTACTCAAAGCAGCCGACACCACATTGACCCAAGTCAAACAGGCCGAACAGGTGAAAGCAGATTTTACCGCTGAAATTAATGCCTTATTCGATCAATACGATGCCTTGATTTTACCGACCTTGCCACAGCTTCCACCTAAAGTTGCTGATGCCGAAAATACCGTGGCTTTTTTAAATCTCACGGGTTTGGTTCGGCCTTTTAATCTTTCAGGACACCCTGCGATTTCAATCCCACTGCAAACCAGTGAAGGATTACCTGTGGGCTTACAAATCGTGGCGAAACACAATGCCGATGAATATTTATGTGCTGTTGCGAAATATATCGTGAGTGCAGCGCAATAACCGAAAAGGAATGAGGGAATGAATAACTTATCGATAAAGGAATTTGTTATGGACACAACCACAACGGAATTAGAGCGCTTGTGTCAGGAAATTCGTGAACGTGCCTGCACCGGGGAGTTCGATAATCAGGCCTATGTCAGTCAGGACATCATCGACAAACTCAAACAGATTGGCGTTTACCGTGCTTTGGTTCCAAAACGTTTTGGCGGCAATGAATGGTCACCGAAACAGTTTTGCGAATTGATCGAGCAACTCTCCAAAGCTGATGGCTCAGTCGGTTGGGTGGCAAGTTTTGGTATGAGTCCAGCCTATTTGGGCAGTTTGCCAGAAGCAACGCTTGAGCAACTGTATAAAGATAGCCCTGATATTGTGTTTGCAGGTGGCATTTTCCCTCCACAACCTGCGGAAATTACGGATGATGGCGTGGTAGTGAGCGGACGTTGGAAGTTTTCCAGTGGCTGTATGGGCGCAGATATTGTTGGTGTTGGGATTTCTCCACAAAAAGACAACGAAGCCCAAGGTCTACCGCGCATGGCGGTGATGCCAGCCAATAAAGCACAAATCGATATGACCTGGGACACCGTTGGCTTGAAGGGCACAGGTAGCCATGATCTGGTGGTGAAAGATGTGTTGGTGGCAAAGGAATGGACCTTTGTCCGCGGTGAACCATCCAAGTTACCTGAGCCATTTTTTAAATATCCATCGCTGTCTTTAGCCACTCAGGTCTTAACCGCGGTCGGGATTGGCGTTGCAGCCGCAGCGATCGAAGAATTTCAAAAACTGGCGCCGGGCAAGTCTTCAATTACTGGTGGGGCTGAAATTGCCAGCCGACCTGTAACCCAATATGAATTTGCCCAAGTCGAAGCAGAGTTTAAGGCTGCACGCGTGTGGTTCTACGACACCATGCAGATCGTCTGGAATGAAGTGCTTGCAGGGCGTACGCCAACTGCAGAACAGATCAGTGACATGCGTTTGTCTTGTACCCATGTGGCACGAGTTTGTGCCCGTGTGACTCGCAAAATCCAGATGCTGGCAGGCATGACCGCGATTTATACCCATAACCCGTTTAGCCGCTTTGTCAACGACACCAATGTGGTGACGCAGCATGCCTTTATGGGCGATGCCACTTTACAAAATGCAGGCTTGGTCAGCTTCGGTATGAAGCCAGCACCCGGTTATTTATAAGCCGGATTGATTAAAGATTGTGATGGCAAGGATGAATGACATGAATGCGCCAATGGATTTAACGGAACTGTTACAACGCCTGCAACGGCTTGAAGCCCAAAATGCGATCCGTAACTGCATTAACCGTTATATGGAAATTTGTGATGCCTTGAATGCCGATACTGACCTGAATGAATTGATGGATTTATTTGATCAGGACAGCATTTGGGAAGGGATTGGCGAGAAATATGCTCAGTCTTTTGGTCGCTATGCGTCTTGGCAAGCCATTTATGGCATGTTCAAAAGCTATACCCAAAAGCAGTCGCATTTTGTCATGAATGCGCATTTTGTCAGTTCAGAACAAATTTATATCGAAGCGGATCAAGCCAATGCCAGTTGGTTGATGTTGCAGACTTCAACTTTTCGTGATGGGCGTAGCCATTTAAATGCCGCCAAACTCACGGTGCAGTTTAAGCAGCAACACGATGGACGTTGGAAGATCAAACATTTTCAGACTGAAAATATTTTCAGTCGCCCCGTATCTCACTGGGACAGCACAGCCGCATTGCCAGTGCCGTCTCAGCAATAACCAATGGATAGACCGAAAAGGATAGTGGATATGAACAGTATTATTCCAATGCAGAATATTGAAATGGATTACAACGAATTAGTGCAAAGTGATCGTGCCCATACCTCATTGTATAAGGACGAAAAAATCTTTGAAGATGAGATGGAAAAGATTTATTACAGCACGTGGGTGTGGGTGGCCCATGCCAGCGAGATTCCAGATGGCGGTAGCTATAAGACCATCAATATTGGTAAGCAACCTGTGGTGGTGGTACGGGATCGTAAGAAAAAAGTCCATGTCTTACTCAATCGCTGTCGTCATCGTGCGGCAACGGTCTGTGAACATAAAAAGGGTAAAACCAACAGTTTTGTTTGTCCATACCATGGCTGGAGCTATGCGCTAGACGGTTCTTTACGTGGTGTACCTTCACCTGAAAGCTATGGCGAATGTTTAGATAAATCTGAGTTTCCATTGATCAGCCTGCGCGTTGAAGAATATAACGGCATGATTTTCGCCACTTTTAAACAGGACATTGAACCTTTAGAAGATTTCTTGGGTGCTGCGAAAAAATGGATCGACTTGTTTATGAAACAAGGGGCTGGTTATCCAATCAAGGTCTTGGGTGAACATCGTTTCCGTTTTCCGGGTAACTGGAAAATCCAGTTGGAAAATACCACGGATGCTTACCACTTCCCATTGGTACACAAGTCATTCTTAAGTTCAGTTGATGAAAAAACTGAAGAACTGTTTAACTTTGAAAATCAGCCGGGCTATGTTGAAGACCTCGGTAATGGTCACAGTGTCATGGTGATGATTCCTGAACTGGTTGACTTGGATGAAGAGTTAATGGAACGTCCAATTCAGGAACGTTTTGAAGACCTTGCCCAAGCCTTACGTGATGAAGGGCATGAAGAACTGGAAGTGCGTCGTATGGTCCGTGCTGTGGGTGGTTCTGGTTTCAACCTGAACCTGTTCCCGAACATTGCTTGTTCAATGGCGTTCTTCCGCGTTATGCAGCCGATTTCAGTGAATGAAACTGAGATTCATCATTCTGTAATTACCATGGATGGTGGTCCACAAATTGCCAACCAATATCGCTTACGTCTGCATGAACATTTCCAAGGCCCATTTGGTTTTGGTACGCCAGATGATTCAGAAGCGTGGGAACGTGTACAACATGGTGCCAATGCAGGTAATGACCTGTGGATCATGCTCAATCGTGGCCTGCCAGGTGAAGTCAAAACTGAAGATGGCTTAAAAAGCGATGTCAGTGCTGAAACAGGGATGCGCGCTGCCTATCAGCAGTGGAAAAAGATGATGACGGCTTAAGGAGAGCGCCATGAAAATTGATTTAAATTTACTGAATGAAGTGACCGCTTTTATCTGGGCAGAAGCCGATATGCTGGACCATTCTGAGCATGATACTTGGCTGGATCTGTGGAATGAAAAAGGCGTGTATATCATCCCGATCGATCCGAAACTGACCGATTATGAAAATAATTTGAATTATGCCTATGACGATCATCATATGCGTAAGTTGCGGGTACAGCGTTTAGAAAATGGTGAAGCAATTTCAACTGCACCCAAAGCCAATACGGTACGTAGTGTTTCGCGTATTCGCATCGTCAAAGATCAAGATGGTGAAATCATTCTGCGTTGTGCACAAAACCTGCGTGAATTCCGTAAAGAAAGCCTCAAACATTATACCGCTGATGTGACCTTCCATTTGGTTCGTGATGCTGAACAAGGCTTTAAGATTAATCGTAAAATTATCAACTTAGTTAACTCAACCGATACCTTGGCAGGTATCAGCTACATTCTCTAGGAGTGAAAAAATGAAACAGGTTGTTTTAGTCACAGGTGCTGCTTCTGGTTTAGGGAATGTCATTGCCGAATATTTTGCAGCGCAAGGGCATCAGGTGATTCTTTCTGCCAGTACTTTAGAGAAAGCAGAGCAAGCCAAAGCACGCAGTCCATATGCAGAGAATCTATTTCCACTGAAACTGGATATCTCGGTTGAGGCTGATTTTCATGCCGCTGTGCAGTGGATTCAGCAGACATTCTCAAAACTGGATGTGTTAATCAACAATGCCACCATGACCAAAGCAACGCCTGTCTTAGAGATTAGCGCAGCGGATTTTGACATGATCACGCAAGTGAATCAGCGTGGCACGTTTCAGTCTTGCCAGATCATTGGTAAATATATGGCTGATCAAGGTTATGGCCGCATCGTCAATATGGCATCTTTAGCGGGACAAAATGGCGGTACTGCAACGGGTGCACATTATGCGTCCACCAAGGGTGCCATTATTACCCTAACCAAAATCTTTGCCAAAGAGTTTGCAGCCAAAGGCGTGACGGTGAATGCGATTGCCCCAGGACCGATGGAGTCACCGATTGTGCATAGTGTCGTGTCTGACGAAAAAATGGCGCAATTTATTCAAAATATCCCCGTCAAGGCTTTGGGCAGCATGGAATTTATTGCCGAGACCTGTGCGCTATTGGCAAGTCCAAGTGCAGCTTTTGTGACAGGGGCAACATGGGATATTAACGGTGGATTATTTATGCGTTAAGCCTTCGGCAAGACGCATATCAGGGAGAGAAATCATGACGATACTGTATAACGTGGTGGTTAAAAACCGTCATGTGGAAGGTGGGAATGTTGCAGTCATGGAGTTTGAATCTGCAAATTCGACCGTATTACCCAAAATTGAAGCAGGTGCGCATATTGATGTGCACCTCCCGAATGGCATGGTGCGTCAGTACTCATTATGCCAAAACCCGAATGATGTCGGTAAGTTCCGACTCGGGATTTTACGTGATCCTGAATCACGCGGTGGTTCAGTATCTGCTTTTGATCATTTAAAAGATGGCATGCAGATTCAGGTCAGTGAACCGAAAAACCTGTTTCCTTTAGTGAAATCTAAACATGCTGTGTTGGTGGGTGGTGGTATCGGAATTACTCCACTGATTACGATGGCTTATCAGTTGGCACAGGAAGGCACTTCTTTTGAACTGCATTACTGTGGTGCAAGCCCAGAACGCTGTGCTTTTGTCGATGAAATTAAACATGGCATCTTGGCGCCTTTCACGACCTTTCATTTTAAATCGGAAGGGGCGAGTCACCGTGAGTTTTTCCAATCCGCCATTCAAGACATTGATCAAGACAGCCATATCTATACCTGTGGCCCGAATGGATTTATGGATTGGGTGATCAATTTAGCCCTGACACAAAACTTTCCTGAACAGCAGATTCATAAGGAATATTTTCAGGTGGAGGTTGAAACAGGTGGTGATGCATTTGAAGTGGTGGCACAGCAAAGTGGCAAGATCATTATGGTCAATGCCGAAGAAACCATTTTACAGGCCTTGGCACGTGAAGGCATTGAGATTGAAATGTCATGTGAACAAGGTGTTTGCGGGACCTGCATGTGCGATGTGATTGAGGGGGAACCAGACCATCGTGACGTGTATTTTACCGATGAAGAAAAGGCCAGTAATGAGCAGATTTTGGTGTGCTGTTCACGTTCCAAGTCTGCGCGGTTGGTGCTTGATATTTAATTGATTCGAGCAGCAGGTCAGTCTGGTGATTGGCCTCAATAGGATAAAAGATTCAGGAGAGAATAATGAATTCACTAAAATCAATGGATGAAATCACAATAGATCCAATGCAGTTCAGACGTGCTTTGGGCAATTTTGCCACAGGTGTCACCATTGTGACTGCGCAAAATGAACAAGGTGAAAAAGTGGGCGTGACTGCCAATAGTTTTAATTCAGTGTCGCTAGATCCACCGCTGATTTTATGGAGTATTGATAAAAACTCATCCAGTTTTCCTGTATTTGAACAGGCTTCACATTTTGCAGTGAATATTCTATCGGGCTCGCAGATTGAATTATCCAATAAGTTTTCACGCCGTAATATCGATAAATATGAAGGCACCAGTTATCAGATGGGTTCGGGTCAAGCGCCCATTTTAGATCATTGTTCTGCGGTGTTTGAATGTGAACGCCATGAAATTATTGAAGGTGGGGATCACTGGATTATTATTGGTAAAGTGGTGCGTTTTCGTGATGAAGGACGTAGTCCGCTGGTGTATCACCAAGGGGCTTATTCGGGCGTGATTCCACATCCGTTATTGCAGTTAAAAGACACCGTTGAAGCTGAAGATATTGGTGAAATGCATCAAGGGCATTTATATAGCAATGTCTGTTATTTGATGAGTCGGGCTTTTAAATTCTATCAAACTGATTATATTCCCAAGCAGCTAGTGACAGGATTCCGCACCAGTGAAGCGCGTTTATTGTTGGTACTGGGCAGTGGTACTGCGTCGAATAAAGCAGATTTGCCTCGTGATATTGCCATGCCGATGCGCGAAGTGGAGCAGGCAGCGACTATTCTGAAAAAAGATGGTTTGCTGATTGAGAGTGACGGCTTTTTCAAACTCACGGAAAAAGGCAAGAAAACTGCGCATTATCTATTTGATATTGCCGATAGTCATCAAAATGAGGTGTTTGAAAAATATTCGGATGAGCAAAAGGAGACCTTTATCACCATGCTGAGAGACTTTGCTGGTGTAGCATAAGCTGGGTGAAGCTGATAAATTGAGTTCATTTATCAGCTTTTGATCGAGCTGACTCTAATCAAAAAAGAATTCCAAGGATGAGGAATTTTTGGCACGCAACTTGTTTATTGATCAAACATGATTGCATACAAGCCTAAACAGAGCACCAGTGCTAAAGAACAAACTTTAGCACTGGTGCAGCACAGGGGAGCGAAGGGATGAACCAATATGTGAGTGATGCGCTGTTAACGTGGACGCATCATATCAAGAATGTGTGCGGCAATTTTGAAACAGATTTTGATGGGACACGACATTTATTTATTGGCGAAGTACAATGTTTTTTACTGGGTGATACCGAGATTGCCTTTATTAAAAATAATGCCAATAAAATTGTCCGAAAGGCGGATGAAATCGATCGGGTCAATAATCGCTTCTGTTTTTTGATTTTGCAGAATTCGGGCAAAATGCTGCTGCAATATAAAAATGAAACTTTAACCTTAAATGAGGGTGATATTGTCTTGGTAGATCCCGTCGAAACCATTTCAATGTTTCCACAAGGTTTAGTCAGTCAAATTTCAGTGCATCTGTCGCGAGAAAAATTACTGAAAGAGAATATTAGTTCTGAATATTTTGGCAAGTTGATCACCCAAAATATGAGTGGTTTTCTGCTGAAGAATATTTTGAAAAATATGTCGCCTGAAAATATCAAGCTCTGGTATGCATCGGAAGATGGTAATGCCTTTGAAGATGCGCTGATTGCCCTCATCAAACCGACCATTAATTATAAAAACATCAATAATAATCAGAATCATCTTTTGGAAAAAGCCGAGCGCTATATTATTGAAAATCTGACAAAACCTGATCTTTCTCCAAAGTTGATTGCCGCGCATATCGGGGTATCGTTACGGCATCTGTATCGATTATTTGTGCAAGAAAATCTATCGATTAATAAATACATACAGATCAAACGACTCGAGAAGGTCAAAACAGATCTGTTGGATAAAAGAAACAAGCAGAGTTCGATCACTCAAATCGCGCTGAAATGGGGCTTTTGGGATGGTGCTCATTTTTCAAAGATCTTCAAAAAAACCTATGGCATCTCTCCGAAAGAATTTAGAGAAACGATGTTGGCTTAAACATTTTAGATGTCATTTTTAGACAAGTTCCGCGTCATTCTTGGACAAGCTAGACCCATGTAACTGTGTTGAAATTAAATCAATAAGGGATGATTAAAGCGCTTCAATCGACTTGAAATATGAAGTTGATTTTAGCCGCTGCACACAGAGCAAAGAGCATTTTAACGATCTGATACAGATCGCTCAGGGATAGATGAAAAAGGATCAACGTGATGCATAAACAAAGATTATTCAAAGAGATACAAAAAATACTGGCGCTTAACCTATCTATCGCTGCGAGTTTGTGTGCTGTTCACAGCACCGCTTATGCGCATGGTGAGGCTGCTGAATTGGTGCCACTGTATCAAAACATGACTGAACAGGGTGCCAAAGTGGTCAAGGATGACTTCACTAATAGCTATACCATCTCCAAAGGTTCTATTGTGGTCAGAGCCAAACCCAATTCAGATCAGGTCTTGGTGAATGGAAAACCCTTAAAGCTGAGCGTCCCAGTATTAATCAAAGAAGGTAAACCTGTTATTGGGAAAGATTTTTTCAATGAAGTATTCCAGTCGGGTTTAGACCAGACCTTTAAAATTGAAAATACCTTTCATCCGCTCAATAGCCTAAATATGGCAGAAATCAAAAAGACCTTTGACGTCATTAATCGCTCAAAATATGCCTATAAAAATATGCGTTTTGCCGAGTTGAAGCTCAAAGAGCCAGAAAAGGCCAAAGTCTGGGATTTCTTTATCAATCATAAAGAATATAAAGATGATCGGGTGGCATCGTTCATTTTATTGAAAGGCAATCAGGCGATTGAAGGCGAAGTGAATCTGACGACGCAACAGGTTAGCAAATGGAATGTATTAAAAGACACGCATGGCATGGTGTTACTGGACAACTTTGAGACGGTTCAGCGTGTGATTGAGGCCAGCAAAGAATATCAGGACGCTTTGCGTAAACGTGGTATCACCGATGTCAAGAAAGTGATTACCAATCCATTAACTGTCGGCTATTTTGGTGGTAAAGATGGCTTGGATAAACAGCTTAACGTCTTAAAAGTGGTGTCTTATCTGGATACGGGAGACGGTAACTATTGGGCGCACCCGATTGAAAATCTAGTCGCAGTGGTGGATCTGGATAAAGAAAAAATTATTAAAATCGAAGAAGGAGCAATGATTCCTGTACCGATGACAGACCGTCCTTATGCCACCAAGAATACCCAGCCACCGAAAATCAAACCGCTGAATATCAGTGAACCTGAAGGCAAGAACTTTACTATTACAGGGCAAACCGTACATTGGGGAAATTGGTGTTTCCATGTGGCGCTAGATTCACGTGTCGGCCTGCAACTTTCAACGGTCACCTATAAGGATAAAGGGGTAAAACGCAAGGTTATGTATGAAGGGAACCTTGGCGGCATGGTGGTTCCTTATGGTGACCCAGATATGGGATGGTACTTCAAATCTTATCTGGATTCAGGTGAGTATGGCATGGGAACCCTAACCTCAAACATTCAACTGGGTACCGATGCACCAGAAAATGCGGTGTTACTGGATGCAGTGATTGCCGACTATAAGGGCCAGCCGCAGATTATTCCGAATGCCATCGCTATTTTTGAGCGTTATGCAGGACCAGAGTACAAACATCAAGAGATTTTTGGTGATCAAGATGCCAGTGAAGCACGTCGTGAACTTGTTGTGCGCTGGATTAGTACGGTGGGTAACTACGATTACATGTTTGACTGGGTTTTTGCCCAAAATGGCGTGATTGGAATTAATGCAGGTGCGACAGGGATTGAAGCGGTGAAAGGGGTTAAAGCCCGCACCATGCATGACAGCACCGCCAAAGAAGACACCAAATATGGCACCTTGATTGACCATAATATTGTGGGCACAACCCATCAACATATCTATAACTTCCGCTTAGATATGGATGTAGATGGGGAAAATAACAGCTTTATGCATATGGACCCTGTGGTGAAGGCCAATGATCGAGGTGGTGTGCGTACAAGTACGATGCAAATTGACAGTAAAGTGATTAGCAATGAGCAAAACGCAGCTGAAAAATTTGATCCATCTACTATTCGTTTACTCACCAATTTCAACAAGGAAAATAAATTAGGCAATCCGGTTTCTTACCAATTGATTCCGTTTGCGGGCGGTACTCATCCAGTGGCGAAGGGAGCCAATTTTGCCCCAAATGAATGGCTATTTAAACGTCTTAACTTTATGGATAAACAAATTTGGGTGACACAATACAAGCCAGATGAACGCTATCCGGAAGGGAAATATTCGAATCGTTCAACTCATGATACGGGTTTAGGTCAGTTTATTCAGAACAATGAAAATATTGAAAATAAAGACCTTGTGGTGTGGATGACCACAGGAACCACCCACGTGGCACGTGCCGAAGAATGGCCAATCATGCCAACAGAATGGGTCTATACCTTGATCAAACCGTGGAATTTCTTTGACAACACCCCGACCTTGAATTTGGGTGATGATCAGGAACATGCCCAGCACGAGCATCACTAACAACGCAGATCAAGTGACATGGGTAATCCAAGATTACCCAAAACTGAGTGTTGAGTAGATCGCTGACAAAAAAGGAATTTTGTATGAAAACTTTACTTTCTCAAGTCATGAGAGGGACGCTGTTTGTCTCATGTTTTTCAACTGCATATGCAGGTGATTTTGAAATTAAACCGATTTTTGAAGTAACCTTTGGAGCTTTTAGCAGTGCTAAAAGCTATAACGGTGAAAACATCGATGACCAACGGATCAATTGGCAAGAAGGCCATCTTAAATATGGGGCCAAAGGGCAGCAAACATTTCAAAACCATCAGCTCTATGCCAGTTTAAGCGGGATCAGCTCAGCGACATGGGGCGATGGTGATGCAGGCCAGAATAGTAATGGCAAAGAACGTAAAACCGATGTGAATGAATGGGTGATTGGCTTTAAAGATGGTACCCATAAAGATGAATTGACGACCTACAATTTCAGTATCGGTCGGCAAAATATCATGATCGGTGATGGATTTTTCATTGCCGGAGATGCATTAAATCTGGGTAAAGCACCTGCGGATGGGGCACTCGATCGAGGTGGGGCTTATTATCTAGCAGCACGACGCAGCTTTGATTTTAGCAGCCTACTGCAATATAAACCGCAACAAGATACAACGCTAAAACTGGCGTATTTAAAGTCGAATAACAAAGCACAATTTTCATCTGAACTGTTTGTGACGGATCTGATCTATCAACTTAAAGATAAAGGTATCGGTTTTACTTATTTAAATGTCTTGGACCTTGAAGATGCCGAACACATTTCAGGACGTCAAGATCTTAAGAATTATGCCTTACGCTGGAATTATCAAGTCTTGCCTGAACTGCAACTGAAGTCTGAATGGGTGGTTCAGGATAAACAGGACAGCACGGAAAATGCGGGCTATCTGGGGCTGAACTATAACTTCTTATCTACAAAATATACGCCGTCACTAGGTTATCGTTTCAGCCATTTTTCCGATCAGTACGACCCCATGTTTTACGGCAACACGGTTGGATTTGGAACATGGTTTCAGGGTGAAGTTGCTGGAAATTATGCAGGGCCCTTCAATAAAAATGCCGATATTCACCAAATCTCTTACAGTATGAATTTAAAAGAAAATTTTATGTTGGGTGCTTTGGCTTATAAGTTTCAAACCGTAAATAAGTCATTTGCAAATGTGGATGGGCATGAGCTGGATGTGTTTTCAGTCTGGTCAGTCAATAACAATCTCACCGTTATTCCGCTGATCGGACTATATAAGCCAAAGCATGATATCCACAGTGGTGGCACTCAAAATTATGATGACAAAACCAATTTATATGCCCAGTTGATTCTGCAATACATCTATTAAATCAGTGCGAAGCAGACCGGTATTTATTGGCGGTGCATTCATAGAAATAAAATGAGGGTGAAATCAGATGAATACACAATATGACTATATCGTGATTGGTGCTGGCTCGGCAGGCTGTGTTGTTGCAGCACGACTATTAGAAGCCAAGGCTGGGCGTGTTCTCGTTCTAGAGGCAGGAAGTCGAGATAGCAGTATGTTTCATACCATACCTGCCACGGTGGTTAAAGTATTCCAGCAGAAATCATGGCAATACATGACCGTCCCACAAAAGTATTGTAATCAGCGAGAGATGATCCTTGCACAAGGCAAAGTGTTGGGAGGTGGAAGCTCGGTCAACGGGATGATCTATTGTCGAGGTCAACGTCAGGATTATGATTTATGGGCCTCGGAATGGGGATGTAATCAGTGGTCTTATCAACATGTACTGCCTTTTTTTAAAAAGGCAGAAAAAAATGAAAGTCTTGCTGATGAATATCACGGACAAGATGGCATTTTACCTGTCAGTGAAAACCGTTATCGGCATCCTTTGACGCTTGCTTGTATTAAAGCAGGTCAGCAAATGGGGATGAATTACGTCAATGATATGAATGGTTGGGATCAGGTGGGTGTAGGGTTTTATCAAACTACCACTCAAAACGGTTCTCGGGCGAGTACCTCAAAAACTTATTTAAAGTCAGTCGAAAACCACCCAGACCTTACAGTGATTACGGATGCTTTAGTCCATAAAATTGAAACTCAAGGTGATCAGGTTACTGGGGTGACTTATAGTGTTGGCGGAAAATCCCCCATTACTGTACAGGCTCAAAAAGAAGTCATTCTGAGTGCTGGTGCAATTGGCAGTCCTAAGGTTTTATTACTTTCGGGAATTGGTCCAAAACAGCATTTAGATGAACTCGGAATAGAATGTATAAGTGACTTACCTGTAGGTGAGAATTTTCACGACCATTTGCATATGTCTGTTAATGCGACAGTAACAACCAATAATAGTCTGCTCGGTGAAGACCAAGGTTTAACTGCGGTACGACACTTTTTACAGTGGTGTTTTACACGTTCAGGATTGTTAACCACCAACATTCTAGAAGGTGGTGGTTTTATTGACACCAATAACAATGGTCGACCTGATGTCCAATTTCACTTTTTACCTGTGCTGGATAATTTCGATAATACCCCTGGTGAAAAAGACACAGCTCAAGCACATGGACTGACGATTAAAGTCGGACATATACAGCCAAAAGCACGTGGGACTTTACGTTTAAGCAGTAAAGATCCGAATGCAATGCCGATTATTGATCCAAACTATTTAGGCCATCAAGACGATATTGAGGCCAACATTCGTGCGGTACAGGCTGGGCTGCGCTTATTACAACAATCTGCCTTAAAAGCCATTGTCCAAGACATTATTGAGCCTGCAAATATTGATCCTGAGAATGTTGCCGCGATTGATGCATGGATGCGCCAGAACATTAAAACGGTTTATCACCCTGCGGGCAGTTGCAAAATGGGCAATACACCAAAAGATTCAGTCACAGACCAGACGCTTAAAGTACATGGCTTCCAAAATTTACGCGTCATTGACTGTTCGATTTGCCCACAAGTTCCAAGCGGAAATACCAACGCAATTGCCATCATGATTGGTGAACGCGGTGCAGACTTTATTTTGAATCAAGTCGCTTAGTTGCTGTCATAACAAAATTTTAGAAATGAAAAGAGGAAAAGAAAATGAGTGAAGTTCAGATTTTACAAGGCGTACAGCAATTTATGGCACGTCAACATGGGCATTTTATTGATGGAAAACTAGTTGCTGCTGAGCTTTTAGATAAAGTGGATATTGTAAATCCATCGACGGAAC
Source organism: Acinetobacter sp. Ac_3412 (assembly GCF_013072675.1). NCBI lineage: Bacteria > Pseudomonadati > Pseudomonadota > Gammaproteobacteria > Moraxellales > Moraxellaceae > Acinetobacter > Acinetobacter sp. Ac_3412. The sequence goes on from NZ_LXUJ01000009.1 coordinate 454,065, forward strand.
AAGTGGTTGCTCAAATTAGTATTGGTAGTCAACACGATGTCGAAAATGCGGTGAAAAGTGCGGAACATGCTTTTCAAAATGCTTGGGCTGAAACTACGCCCTATGAACGCGGCGTTAAACTGAACAAGCTCGCAGATTTAATTGAGCAACATGGTGAAGAACTTGCACAGCTAGAGTCGTTGTCTACTGGAAAACTCATTAATATTTCCCGCCATCTTGAAGTCGCACAATCTGTTATTTTCTTAAGATATTTTGCGGGTTGGGCAACCAAAATTAATGGTCAAACCATGCAACCTTCTATTCCTTCTATGCAAGGTGAAAAATATACGGCCTTTACTTTAAGACAACCGATTGGTGTGGTTGCAGGGATTGTGCCTTGGAATTTTTCACTGATGATTGGTGTCTGGAAAATTGGTTCAGCGTTAACAACTGGTTGCAGCATTGTGCTTAAACCAAGTGAGTTTGCCAGCTTATCTTTATTACGTTTAGCTGAACTTGCCATTGAAGCAGGGATTCCAGCGGGTGTGATTAATGTGGTGACTGGTAAGGGCGATACAGGACAATATTTAATTGAGTCTCCGCTGGTTAAGAAAGTCTCATTTACAGGTTCAGTTCCGACTGGCATTGCGATTGGTAAACTTGCGATGAGCAGCGATTTAACCCGTGTCAGTCTGGAGTTGGGCGGTAAAAATGCCATTGCTGTTTTGGCCGATGCAAATATTGATGAGATTTTACCAACTTTGATGCAAGCAACTTTTGTGCATCAAGGTCAAGTTTGCGCATCCCCAGAGCGTTTTTTTGTACACCGTACAAAACATGATGAACTGGTCGAGAAACTCTCTAAAGCACTTTCACAGTTTAAAATTGGATCGGCTATGGATGAGGGAAGTATGTTTGGTCCGCTCTCTAATCAGCCACATTTTCATAAAGTAAAACATTATTTAGATATGGCAAAAGCCAACAATCAAATTATTACAGGGGGCGAGGCTTTAGATCAGACAGGGTATTTTGTACAGCCGACTTTAATTTCCTTCAAAAATACCGATGATCCTTTATTTTCAGAAGAAACTTTTGGTCCAGTGGTCGGCGTAATGCCATTCGATACTGATGAAGAACTTATTCAACTGATGAATCAGTCGCGTTTTGGTTTAACTGCAAGTATTTGGAGCAATGACTTATCTAAAGCTTTGCGGTTAATTCCGAAAATTGAAGCAGGGACCTTGTGGGTCAATATGCATACGTTTTTAGATCCATCTGTTCCATTCGGTGGAGTGAAAGCGTCAGGAATTGGCAGAGAGTTTTCAGATGCATTTATTGATGATTATACTGAACTTAAATCGGTGATGATTCGATACTAACCTTATGTAAGATATAAAAAAATGGCCGTTTCAGGCCATTTTTTTAATGATTAACTTTATCAGCTAGTCAGTCAAAAAGTCCTTTAAAATATGATTGAAGCTTTCTGCCTGCTCAATATTTGAAATATGTGAGGCATTGATTTCGACCAGTTTCGATTGTGGTATCTGCTGTTGCATAAATTGACCATCCGCGACAGTGGTGACAGGGTCTTGTGTACCAGCGATGATCAAGACTGGAATAGTAATATCTTTCAACTGTTCACGGACATCCGCTTTAGCCAAAGCCTCACAACAATTGGCATAACCATTTGCGCTGCCAGCACTTAAGTCGTTACACAGATTATTGACGATTGCAGAATGACTTTGGATAAAGGGATCTGTAAACCAGCGTGAAGCTGCTGTGGTAGCGATTGGAACCAAACCTTGCTTTCGAACCAGTTGGGCACGATCCAGCCATGCTTGTTCCTGTCCAATCTTCGCAGCGGTATTACTCACAACCACACGCTGAAAGCGTTCTGGGTAATGGATGGCAAGCCATTGACCCGTTATTCCACCCATGGAAATACCACAGAAATTGGCTTTTTCGATCTTTAAATGATCGAGTAGGTGAATGACATCTTCACCGAGTTGTTGCAGGGTATACGGGCCTGTTGGTGTTGAAGATGAACCATGACCGCGTGTGTCATAACAAATCACATAAAAGCGTTCTTTAAAATAATTGAACTGCTTTTGCCACATGCCATAGTTAGTGCCCAAAGAGTTGGAAAACAGCAGTGCAGGGGAGCTGGGATCGCCAAAAGTTTGATAGTTGATCTGTGCATCGGCGAATTGAAAAACTGACATTCACTATTCCTTAATTTTGTTCGATACGTTCAATAATCAATGCAATCCCTTGACCAACACCAATACACATCGAACATAAGGCATACTGACCTTTGATTTGTTCAAGCTGGTTTAAGGCGGTGGTGACTAGACGCGCACCTGAAGCACCCAAAGGATGACCCAAGGCAATTGCACCACCATTCGGGTTGATACGTACATCGTCTTCACTTAAACCTAAATCACGAGTCACCGCTAAAGCTTGTGCGGCAAAGGCTTCATTGAGTTCAATCACATCCATTTGTTCTAGCGTGATATTAGCCTGTTTCAGTAATTTTTTGATCGCAGGTGCAGGCGCAAAACCCATAATCCGTGGTTCAACGCCAACGGTAGTCGCAGCAATAATTTTGGCGCGAGGCTTGAGCTGATATTTTTCCACTGCTTCATCCGAAGCAATCAACACCGCAGCAGCACCATCGTTAATTCCAGAAGCATTACCTGCCGTGACCGTCCCTTCGGCTTTTACCACCCCTTTAAGTTTGGTTAATGCTTCCAATGTGGTTGATGCACGTGGATGCTCATCCATATCCACCACAACTGCATCACCCTTACGCTGTGGAATACTGACAGGCACGATTTCATTGGCGAAGAAGCCTTTGGCTTGTGCAGTCGCCGTACGTTGTTGGCTGTTGAGGGCAAACTGGTCTTGATCGGCACGATTAATGTTGAATTGTTCCGCCACATTTTCCGCGGTTTGCGGCATGCTATCCACACCATACAACTCTTTGAGTTTTGGATTGATAAAACGCCAGCCCATGGTGGTATCTTCAATCTTTTGACTACGGCCAAATGCACTGTCGGATTTTCCCATCACATAAGGCGCACGACTCATGCTTTCGACCCCACCCGCAATAATCAAATCAGCTTCATTGGCTTTAATGGCACGTGCAGCCATCGCAATCGCATCCAGTGATGAACCACATAAACGGTTTACAGTGGTAGCAGGCACTTGATAAGGCAAACCTGCTAATAATGCTGACATACGGCCTACATTGCGATTGTCTTCACCCGCCTGATTGGCACAACCATAAATCACATCATCGACTTGTTGCCAATCAACACTTGGGTTACGTTGCATCAAGGCTTGAATCGGAATGGCTCCCAAGTCATCGGCACGTACAGGTGCAAGACCGCCGGCATAGCGACCGAATGGGGTACGGATGGCATCGATGATATAAGCGTTTTTCATAGTCTTACATTTCCATTTCTAAATCTGTTGTGATCACTGCCATATCGTTAAAGTCTTTTTGAGCATTTATCGATAGTTGATTGTCATTACTCCGTTATGAGTGAACACGACGGAGTCTTATCGTCTTAAATCAAATGCCAGTAGCTCATTCTTGTCACTTTTTTAAAAAAGTGACCAAAAACCTTTGTTACTCAGACACAACTTCCTTGTTGTGCTGAGTAACGGGGCGACATCCTTGTCGCCAATCACGATAGCAACTCTCAATTTACATTCGACTATGTGAAAATCTCGATCTGAAGCTTTCCCATGAGCATTTCGCGGCGGCGGCATGGATGCCGCCCGTTAGACTGTGGTATATGGATATACCATCAGTCTAACAAAGGATTTTTGTTACTTTTTATCCTTAAAAAGTAAGGCAATGCCTATACAAAAAGCCTCTGCTTTAACCCGTAATTAGTGGCTGTTAAACATTATCCTTGAGTTGCATCAATCAACTGAGCACCTGTCAATGCCTGTAGCTCCTCAAAGCTCAGACCATCCACTTTCTCAATCACTTTTAAACCGTCTACGGTCACATCAATTACACACAGGTCGGTATAAATACGATCGACACATTTCAACCCTGTTGCTGGATATGAAAGCGTTTCAACAATCTTGGGTTCACCTTGCTTGGTATTGTGATCGGTGGTGATAAACACTTTCTTGGCACCGACAGCGAGATCCATGGCACCACCTACCGCAGGAATGGCATCTGCCGCACCGGTATGCCAGTTGGCCAGATCACCATTGGCTGCCACTTGGAAAGCACCCAGTACTGCGATATCCAAATGCCCACCACGCATCATGGCAAAGGAATCACCATGATGGAAAAAGCTGCCACCCGTCAGCATGGTCACATATTCTTTACCTGCATTGATCAGTTCAGGGTCTTCTTCACCTTTGGCAGGTGGTGGACCGAATGCCAGTAAGCCATTTTCCGAATGCAGGAACACATCTTTATCAGCAGGAAGATAATTGGAAATCTTGGTTGGTAAGCCGATGCCTAAATTGACATAAGCACCATCAGGAATATCTTGTGCGACACGTTCAGCAATCTGGTCACGGCTTAGTTTTTGATAGCTCATTGTTCTGCTCCTGTACCGTTGGCTGCATCGACAGCGACCACATGCTGTACAAAAATCCCAGGGGTAATAATGTGTTCAGGATCAAGCTGGCCGAGTTCGACCAGTTCAGACACTTGTGCAATGGTGACATCCGCAGCCATCGCCATGATCGGGCCAAAATTACGTGCAGATTTGTTATAGACCAGATTGCCCCAGCGATCACCTTTGTGTGCTTTGATTAAGGCAAAGTCAGCTTTGATGGGATATTCAAGTACATAGTCTTTGCCATCGATATGACGGGTTTCTTTGCCCTCTGCCAATAAGGTACCAAAGCCAGTTGGGGTAAAGACTGCACCTAAGCCCATACCTGCAGCTTGAATACGACAAGCCAGATTGCCTTGTGGCACCAACTCCAATTCAATCTTACCAGCACGATAGAGTTCATCGAAGACCCATGAATCAGACTGACGTGGGAAGGAACAGATAATTTTACGTACCGCACCTGTTTTAAGCAGTTTGGCCAAACCATAGTCACCATTGCCTGCATTGTTATTGACGATGACCAGATCTTTGATACCAAGCTCAATCAATCCATCAATCAGTTCAGCGGGTTGTCCTGCGGTGCCAAAGCCACCAATCATGATGGTTGCGCCATCCTTGATCTGTGACAGTGCCTCAGTCAATGTGCGCGTACTTTTATCAATCATAAGGCCAACCTTTTATCCATGTTTTCAAATTTCTATACATACGGATTGCTGGATAAGCGGGTATGTATAGAAATTTAAAAACTGTGAGCTAAGGCTTAGCTCACAGTAGTTTTGAGGGAGTTAAGCACCAACGCGACGACGTTCAACTTCTGAACTTGGCGCACCTGCATGTTCTTTGACAAGTTCAACATTAAAAGTAATGTGTTTGAATGGCTTATTCACACCACGACGAGCAAGTTCAGCTTCATCAGTCACATCAACAGCAGTTGCGACCAAGCCTTCACGCGTTGCAAATGCGAAGTCATCCCATAGATATTGATCACCTTCAATATTGAACTGCGTGGTTAATTTGCGATAACCCGGCGCAGACACAAAATAATGCACATGAGAAGGGCGGTTACCGTGACGGCCAAGCAAGTTCAGTACTGCTTGTGTGGTCCCTTCTGGTGGACAGCCATAACCGACAGGCATAGTGGTTTGTGCCACATAGTGACCGTTGATATCAGATAAAATGGTACGGCGTAAGTTAAAGTCAGATTGTGACTTATCGAAGAATGAATAGTTACCTAGGCTGTTGGCATGCCAAACTTCGACTTTAGCGCCTTCGATAATATTACCTTCAGGATCTGTGACAGTGCCTTCGATGAATAAGGTATCCACTTTGTCTGATTCAGAACCGTCATCCATACGGGCAAAACCAACAGATTCAGGCGCACCAGCCACATACAATGGACCTTCGATGGTACGTGGAGTTCCACCCGTAATACCTGCTTTGGCATCTGCTTCATCAGCACGTAAATCTAGATAATGCTCAAGACCTAAACCTGCTGCCAATAAGCCGAGTTCATTGGCTTGGCCTGCATCGGTAAAGTATTCCAGACCTTTCCATAGTTCACTTTGCGAGATGTCCAAATCTTCAATCGCCTGAAAAAGATCACCGAGCAGACGAACCACAATTTGTTGTACACGTGGATTGACTTCACCTGTCGCGGTATCCACATTCATTTTTTTAACCAGTGCATCGATTTCTTGACGGTTCATACATAATCTCCTGAAGTATGATAGTTTTTGGTGGCTCGCGGACTTGCTGTTTTGCTGCTTGCTTGGCTTGCCACATTCCTTGTTCAAATTCTGTTTTTAACTTTATCTGCTATGCGCGTTTAGCTGTCATCTTCACGAATAGTGGATGGGTGACGATTCATTGCCATCACTTCAATATTCATGTAGGGATACAATGGCAGCCCCTGTAAAATATTGTGCAGCTCTTCATTGCTTTCCACATCAAAGATACTGATATTTGAGTATTGTCCGGTAATGCGCCAGATATGACGCCATTTGCCTTGACGCTGTAAATCTTGTGAATAGGCCTTTTCAACAGCTTTAATTTGATTGGCTTGTTCAACTGGCATATCGAGTGGGATATTTACATCCATTCGTACATGAAAAAGCATGGCAACTCCTTAAATTATTGACGACGTAAGTTGTCGATTTTGTCTTCATCCAGTTCAATACCGAGACCTGGGCCAGTTGGAATTTTGAGTTCAAAATTGCCATATTGAAGCGGTGTTTTTAAAATTTCTTCCGTGAGTAGTAGCGGACCAAACAGTTCCGTACCAGCGGCTAAATTGCTAAAAGTAGAGAAGGCATGTGCGGAAGCAATGGTGCCAACTGGACCTTCCAACATGGTGCCACCGTAAAGATCGATCCCTGCCAGATTGGCAATTTTCCCGACTTCACAGGCTTCAATCAGACCACCTGATTGGGCAATTTTTACTGCAAACACTGAGGCGGCATTGCTTTTTGCCAGTTGATAAGCACTTTGCGGACCGGTTAAAGATTCATCCGCCATAATGGCAATATCGAACTTACGGGTGAGACGTTGCATGGCATCAATATTGTGGATCGCACACGGTTGCTCAATCAGATCAACACCGCCATCCTGAAGCATTTGAATCCCTTTAATCGCATTCAACTCAGACCATGCACGGTTGACATCAACACGAATCGAAACCTCTGCGCCCAAGGCTTGTTTAATTGCCAGTACATGTTCAACATCCTGCTCAACTGGGCGAGAGCCGATCTTGAGCTTGAACACATTGTGGCGTTTTAACGCAATCATTTTTTCTGCTTCGGCAATGTCCTTTTCAGTATTGCCTGAGGCCAAAACCCAAAGTACAGGGACGCTATCACGTAGGCGCCCACCTAACATTTCACTGAGCGGCAAAGCTAAACGTTGTGCCTGAATATCCAGTAACGCCGTTTGAATAGCACATTTAGCAAAGCGGTTCCCATTGATACTGTGTTGAATGGCCTGTAGGGTCTGAGCCACATTAAAACTGTCCAAGCTTTTTAACAATGGCGAAAAGTAGTGCTCGATATTGGTTTTTACACTTTCAGGACTTTCATCTCCATAACCCAAGCCACCAATAGTCGTTGCTTCACCCCAACCAATCAAACCATCTGCTGTTGTCACTTTAATGAGGACTAAGGTTTGGGTTTGCATGGTTGCAACCGCCATCTTATGTGGGCGGATGGTTGGGATCTCGACAAGTAGGGTTTCTATGGATTTATACATCTTTGGTATTTCTTTCGTCCTAAGCTATTTACATACCCTAAATTAATGTAATATCTATAACTAGGCTGAATTTGGTATTTTTAGATACTTAAAAGGTATATTAAATGGAATTAAGACATCTTCGTTATTTCGTGACGGTGGTCGAGGAACAGAGCATTACCAAAGCCGCAGAAAAGTTATGCATTGCGCAACCACCATTAAGCCGTCAGATCCAAAAGCTGGAAGAGGAACTCGGTATCCTGTTATTTGAACGTGGTTCGCGACCTGTGAAAACCACAGAGGCAGGGCAATTCTTTTATCAGCATGCGGTGCAGATTTTGACCCATACCGCCCAAGCGGCTTCAATGGCAAAACGCATTAGCACGGTGAATAAGATCGTACGTATTGGCTATGTCAGCTCACTACTTTATGCACTGTTACCGCAAGTGATTTATTTATTCCGTCAAAATCATCCTGATATTCAGGTGGAGTTGATTGAACACGGTACCAAGGATCAGATTGAAGCATTAAAGCTGGGTAAAATCGATTTGGGTTTTGGACGTTTAAGAATTAGTGATCCTGCAATTAAACGGATTTTATTGCGCAAAGAAAAACTCAAATTAGCCATTCATAAAAATCATCATTTAACTCGCTTTATCGATCAAGGCATTTATCTGTCCCAGATTATTGATGAACCTATTTTTTCTTATCCCGCCACCCAAAAACCGAATTTTTCCACCTTAATTCAATCGATTTTTACTGACTTGGGGCTGGTGCCTAAAGATATCGTTGAAGTACGTGAAATTCATATGGCACTTGGTCTGGTGTCATCAGGTGAGGGGATTTGTCTTATTCCTGAAAGTGCCAGTGACATTGGTATGAAGAATCTGGTGTATATCCCAATCTTAGATTTAGAAGCCTATACCCCGATTTCATTGGCAGTGCGCAATATGGATCAGAGTCCGTATCTACCGCAGATTTTAGAATGCATTAAGCAGGTATTTGAAGAAGAAGGCATTCCGATCCAACTAGAGGGTGATTAAGCCACTCTAGGCAGCAAGTTTATTTACAAGCGATCATCATGATCGCTTTTTTAATTGTGGCGAAAATAACCTAAAACTAGACTTAAAAGGTATAACTATATACTTCATTATCTATGGAAAATTACATTAATAATTCAAATAATAAAGCATGACCAATATTTGATCCAAATATATCTTTCTGAATTTATGTCGGTTTTAAAGCAATCGGAAAGCATGGTCTATCGAATGGATTAGCTATCAATTCATCTCTTATAGCAACAATAATTTCAAAACTTAGGAAAGGATTTCCCATGTTAAAACCAGATACGCTGTATCGAGCACAGCGCGTAGCCCTATTTACATTCTTTGGTTGCCTTAATATTAATGTGGCTTATGCAGATTTTTTTAAAGACAGCGAAAAAAGCATTTATCTGCGTAATTTTTACTTGGAACGGGATTTTGAAAATACCACTAAAGATTTAGGCAGTTGGTCTCAGGCGATGGCAGGACGCTTTGAATCAGGTTATACCGATACATCGATTCAAGTCGGTTTGGATATGGGCTTTCAATATGCCTTGCGTTTAACGGATCGTTATGATGAACGCCTAGATACCGTATTTAAATATGATCAGCATGAAGGACGACAGGAGCGTGATTATTTAAAATTAGGCGCAACTTTAAAATTTAAATATCACAATACTGAACTGAAAGTCGGTGAGCTTTTCCCAAAAACACCAGTACTGTTTATTGATGATTCTCGACAATTGGTCACCACCTATGCGGGTGCAATGTTGGAAAGCAAAGACATCAAAAATTTAAAAGTCTCGGCAGGGCGTTTTACCCATGTGAATGCTCGAGATGATGATGAGTATCGAAAGTTCACCTTAGGCAACTCGACAGATCCAAACAAAAGAAGTGACGGGCTGAATTTTTTGGGTCTCGATTATAATTTTACCCCTCAGTTGACGGGTTCTTATTGGTTTGGGCAGCTCGAAGATATTTACCAACAACAATATTTGAGTGCGGCCTTTACGGAAACGGTCAACAAGAGCAAGCTTAAAGTGGATGCCCGCTATTTTAACTATAAAGAAGATGGTGATGCTTATTTTGGCGATATTGATGTCCAATCAATTGGTCTGCAAGCCAGTGTACAAAATGGACCACATACCATTTTGACAGGTTTGCAAAAGCATATGGGTGAGGATAATATTCCTTTGTTGAATGGTTATGTACCACAAGCCTATTTACAGAGTTGGTCTGCAATTGCTTTCTACAAAGCTAAAGAGTTCACTTGGCATGTTTTATATAGTTATGACTTTAAAGAGCAAGGTATCCCTGGGTTAAAACTGACATTACGCTATTTAAATGGCAGTGAAATCTATCGTGAAGGGTTTAAGGATAATAAAGAAACCGAGAAAAATGTGATCGTCAATTACACCGTACCTGAAGGTAAACTGAAAGGCTTGGGCTTTGAATGGCGACATATCCGAGCCGATATTAAATATGGCGCAGGCAATAATTCAGGTACAGATTTTGTCGAAAATCGAATCATGACGACGTATACACATAAATTTTAATTATCGATTCAATACAAGAATTGAACAGCCCATCTCATTCAAATTCGTGAATAAGATGGGCTTATTTTTTTAATCATAATCACTAAAACCTGCGAACACTTCCCCCCCAAGCCTTTTTCAAGTTAAGCGCATCATTATTCATTGATCACCTTACCTCACCTCATAAGCTTTTGTTGTTATTGATGACTTTAAATTATGGAGGGATATGGGGTGTTAATGTTATTATTGATAATAATTATCATTATTATTGTCATTTTTGTTTGTTTTGTGTATTATTCACGAAATTTTTAAGAATGAATTAAGGTTCTTACGTGTTAGAACAAAATAACTCTCTCAAATCATCTCAATTTATTAGAACAACACTCTGCACTTCTGTTTTATTGGTGTTGTCATGTCCGCATGTATTTGCACAGGACAGTGCAGATAAAGCCTCGACGCTGCCGACCATTGCAGTGACGGCAAGTAAGGCCGATGTTGCCTATAAATCGGGCAATATGGATATTCCACGTAGTGAAGACGATGTCCAAGCCTATACTATGATCGAGCGGGAAGAGATTGAGCGCTCAGGTACCACCACAGTCACCGAGTTATTGTCTAAAGTATTGCCAATGGCGACCTCAACCAATAATTCCAGTTATTTCTCCGGCACATCGAGTCAAATTAATTTACGTGGACTTGGTGCCAGTCAAACTTTGGTGTTGATTAATGGTCGCCGTAGTGCGGGAACAGGCAGTCGTGGTACTTCTGAATCCACCGATCAACCTAATTTAAATAATATTCCTTTGGCTGCAATTGAACGGATTGAAGTATTACCGACATCAGCTGCCGCGATTTATGGCAGTGGGGCGATTGGTGGTGTCATCAATGTAATTTTACGCAAAGACTATGTTGGCACCGAAGTGAATCTGCGCTATAGCGATACTGTGGATAATCAACAACCCGCCAAATCTTTTAATTTGGTTTCAGGCTTTTCTCTGGAAGATGGTCGTACCCATGTGATGTTGACTGCTTCTAAAAAAGATCAAGATAGTTTGCTAGCGAGCGAACGTGACTGGAAAAGTAAGTCACGCCAAAATATTTTAAAAAATAATCCAAATAGTCTTATTGGGCACAAGGTCAACCCGCCTGCAGGTAATTTAACCAATATTCGTAGTAAAGATGGTTCTGAATTAGTACCAGGATGGGGCTCATCTATGGCGCATCTTCCCAAAGGTTGGAATGGCGATCTGAGCAAACTTGGTCAAGGCTATGTATTGGGTTTGTCAGATGGAGTGAGTGGCTGGTCAGGTAAAGAGGGATTACTTTACGATACCAAGACCGAAGCCTTTGGTCTTTCTTTAAATCGTGATTTTACTGATCGTCTGAATGTATTTCTTGAGGCGGGCTATGAAAAAGAAGAGGGTTGGTCATTTAATACCTCGCCGCACGGTTATAACGTGGTAACAGTGAGCAAAGATAGTCCGCATAATCCTTTTGGCAAGGATATTCTGGTGAATTATCCAATGCGTTTGGATAGCCTAGGTGGCTTTGCCAAGGACACCTTTGAAACTACTCAGAAGAAAGTAGCAACAGGCTTTACCTTTGACCTTACACCAGAATGGATACTCTCGGCAGATTATGCATGGAGTAAATCGGATATTCGTCAACGTTATACACGTCAAGGCAGCAAAAATCCGAAAGCCAGTGCATGGAACAAAGACACTGCCAATAATGCAATTGATTTTTTGCAAGATTTCACCACTACACCAACCGACCTAATTTCAAAATACTGGAACTATCCAAAAAATAATACGCAACAGACCTTAAATGATTTCTCGATTCGAGCCACAGGTCCAATTGCAAAATGGTATGCAGGCGATATTCGATTGGCAACGGGGATTGAACACCGTCGTTATGAAAGTGAAGGCTTTGCAGATCACCAACATGTCGACAATCCTTGGGTGAAGCCGACTGAGCGTAAGAGCAATGCATCCAGTGTTTACACGGAATTTAATATTCCCCTGATTTCCCCTGAGCTGAATTTACCTTTCGCCAAATTACTCGATGTGCAACTGGCTGCACGTTATGAGGATTTCAATGTCCAAGCCAAGATACCGCAATATGACAGTAAAATTGATCCTGCTACGGGCTATCGTTCTAAATTCTTAAATTATAGCGATTCGGGTAAATCAAAATTTGATGCGATCACGCCAACAGTAGGTTTCCGCTTCGCACCGAATGACCAATTGATGTTCCGTGCGTCTTATAGTGAAGGTTTTGTTACACCATCGGTTTCGCAGATCTCTCAAGCGACTTCGACCCAAGTGACGGGAGCGACATTAACTGATCCAGCAACGGGTAAAATCATTAGCACCTATGAAAGCATTTCTGGGGGCAATCCAGATCTGACGCCAGAAAGTTCAAAAAGTATTAATGCTGGGATTGTGTTAACCCCAGAGGCGATTCCTGATTTACGCCTATCGATTGATTATTACAATATCAAAAAAACCAATAATATCAGTTCGATCAGTGCGCAATATATTTTAGACAATCAAAGCAAATATGGTAGCCGCATTCAACGCAATCAAGCTGGCGATGTGGTTTCAATTGATATCACGCCATTCAACGCTTTAAACCTTAAAACCAGTGGGATTGATACCAATTTAAATTATCGCTTTGATAGCGTGATTGGAGAAACCACCTTTAATTTGGGCTATACCCATGTTAATGAATATCGCCAACAACATAATTTGATTGACCCAGAGAAGAATTTTGTCAGTGTGGTGGGTGGCGCGGTATCCGATGCACCGCTAAAACATCGTGCCAATGCCTCGATTTATCTACAGGCCAATGACAATTGGGGCTTTGGTTGGGCAAGCCAATATTATGGTTCTTATGACATGGTTAATGCGACTGCGATTTTGAATCAAACGGGTCGTGCCGATCAAAAATTAAAAATCGAAGATCAAATCTACCATGACATTTTTGCCAAAGTGAAATTGCCGAGCAGTAAGTTGCTAAAACACAGCTCAAGCGAACTGAGCTTCGGTATTCAAAATTTATTTAACGATTACACGGTCGACATGTCTGGAACGCAGTCTTACCTCAGTAAATACAGTGATGTCCGTGGTCGCCAATATTATCTAAATCTTAAGTTTTCTTTCTAATCTTCCTGAAATGCAGGTGGTGATTATTTTGCATCATCGCCACCTGACTGGGTGTCTTTTATGAATATTGAAGCGTCTGTGCCCTTGGCCTCCGCCAAAAGGGTCACAAAAAAGAAGGTTGAACAATCATCATTGATTAAATATCGATTGATGATTTTTTCACGTTTTGTCTTGGCTATTTTGGGTGGTTATTACTTTGCTGCGATTGCTGCAATGTTGATGGGTTTCCTGTTTTCAGCTGAACCTTCCAAAGCCAATGCCGTATTTGGGGCAACCATGTTGGCTTTTGTGATCCATTGTGCCGTGTTCATTTGGGTATTTTTGGTCAACTCAACCGTGAAAGTCTGGTTAGGCATTATTGTTCCCAGTGCTTTGATGACGTTGATGTATTGGTTTTTAAAAGGGTAAAGTCATGCGTGTTGATGGTAAAAATGAAGGCCCTCGCCAATCCATGTCATGGTTACATACATGGACAAGCCTGCTCTTGGGATGGCTGCTTTACGCCGTTTTTCTGACGGGCACGCTCAGTTTTTTCCAAAATGAAATTACGGTGTGGATGAAACCTGAATTGCATCAGTCTGTGAATAATACTTCTCAACAGCAACAATTGGGTTATGCATTACAGTATTTGCAGCAAAACGGGCAACCTGCCGAAAGCTGGAATATTCGTTTTGCCAATGAACGCCAACCCGCAATTATGCTGAATATCCGTAAGCCGGGTGAAGGTCGTCGTCGTGGGGGGGAAATTTATTTAGATGCACAAACTGGACAGGAAATAAAAGCGCGTGAAACTCGGGGTGGAGGTTTCTTATATCGCTTCCATTTTGAACTTTATGGTATGCCGCGTATTTGGGGACGCTGGATCGTCGGTATTGCAACCTTATTCATGTTTGTCGCGATTATCAGCGGTATTATCACTCATAAAAAGATTTTCAAGGATTTCTTTACCTTTCGCCCAGCCAAAGGTCAGCGTTCGTGGCTCGATGCGCATAATGCAACGGCTGTGTTTGCTTTACCTTTTCATATCATGATCACCTTTAGTGGTTTGCTGCTGTTAATGTTCATGTTTATGCCTTGGGCGATGAACAGCCATTATGGAAATGGTCAGAATTTCTATCAGATGTTGAATGAACCTGTTGCCAAAACACCTGAGCAAGCACGTCTACTCGCTGAGCAAAAACAAAAAGAAGCCGCAGAGGAAGGGCGTGGCAATCGAGGTGGTGGTCGTCGTGGTGAAGCCGAACAAGCAGCACCTGTACTTGCCGTAGCACCGATGGTGAATTTGCTGACATTGAGTCATTACGTTCAACAAGGTTGGCAGGATAACCCGATTGCTTCAATTCGAGTGAATAAACCGAATACCGTTGAAGCTGATGTTGAATTTAATGCAACCCGTACCACTACATTGCTTGATCGAGAAAGCATTCCTTCAATGAAGTTTAATGCGGTGACAGGACAATTGATTGATGAAGCCAAGCCTGTTAACTCGGCATCAAAAGCCATTTATACCTTGGTGACATGGTTGCATATGGCTCATGGTGTAGATTCAGTGTTGCGTTGGTTGCTATTTTTATCGGGCATATTAGGCACCATGATGGTGGCTTCTGGTCTGATCTTGTGGGTGGTGAAACGTATTCCAGATGTACAGAAATTGGGTTATAAGCCTTTTGGTCATCGTCTGGTTGAAGTGCTGAATATTACTGCAATCACAGGTCTACCGATTGCCTGTGCTGCCTATTTCATTGCCAATCGCTTTATCCCAGCTCAATTGGCCGAACGTTCTCCGTTAGAGATTAATGTGTTCTTTATGGCATGGTTGCTGTGTTTAATTCATGCGGCTATTCGGGCACATCGTCCCGCATGGTTGGAGCAACTGGCTTTAGCCGCTGTGCTGTTCTTGTTTATGCCAATCCTAAATTTCTTAACAGGCGGGCAGGCGTTGTGGATGAGTATCTATCATGGGCAGTGGATGATCGCCAGTTTTGATCTAGTGTGCATGATTTTGGGTCTGATTTTTATCTATTCTTATTACAAATTAAAGCGTTATCAAGGTTTGGCGGTGAAGCAGAAAAAACAGCCTAAAGCTCAAGCTGTACAGGAGCAAGCATAATGGCGGCATTGATGTTGTGGTGTGTTGCTGTGTTAGCGTTATCAGCACTTGCCTGTGGGATGAGTAAGCATCAGCGCGATATTTTTAGTGCTCAGATTTCAGCGAAAAATAGTCGCCGTTTTGAGATTGTAGGTTGGGTAATTCTTCTTATATCTGCGTTGGTGATGATTTACTTTAAAGGTGCCTCAGTTGGTTTATCTGAGTGGTTGGGTTGTATCACCTTTGCTGCTTTGGCTGTGGGGTTGTTATTGACTTATCACCCTAAAAAACTATGGCAAGCAAATGTGATCGTGACTGTTGTATTTGGGCTGCTGCTGATTGTGACCTTGATTTAAGCTTTGCTTGTATCGAAGTGAAATAAAAAGAGGAAACATAAGTTTCCTCTTTTTATTTTGGTTGTGAATTGATTTATAGAGCTTTAGTAACTTGCTTTTAAAGTCAAAAGGAAATTACGCGGTTCGCCATAAAAATTACCATAACCTGGGTAGCCAATCGTGCTGTAATAGGTTTTGTCAAAAATATTGTTTAAGTTAAGTGCGATATTCCATTGCGGATTAATATCATAAGCGACACGCGCTGACCAAATAGCATAATTAGGTTGAACCAGCTCAATACTTTTCCAAGCACCATCAAACTTTTGTGTCACTGGATTAAATTCTCTGACTGATCCTGCTGCATAGTTTTTACTTTGAGCAATTACACCTCCACCTATTTCTAAGCCATCGACAATTTGATCAAGCTGATAGGTTGTCCAAATTTTTAACAGATTTTTAGGGGTGTAGCTATTATATGGATTTTCAGTATTATCCTTTTTCTCATTTTTATTGTAGGTATAACCTACAGATAAATTCCAGTCAGGGCTAATATTGCCATTCAGTTCGACATCAACCCCTTTACTTTCCATAGAGCCTGTACCGATATAACAGCATAATGAGTTACTGTTTGGAATACTGGTATAGGCGTTATACACTTTTTCCTTTTCTTTTTTGATATCGAAATAAGCAATGGATGCAAGCAAGTTTGCATTAATTTGATGCTTGATACCAAATTCAATATTTCGCCCTGTTAATGGTTCGAGTCCAGGGCCATCGGCTGCTGTTAAATAGTTACGCTGATTTTTATAAATTTCTGCAAAGCTTGCATAGGCTGTAGTAGAAGGCAAAATATCATAGGTAATCCCATAATAAGGAACAAATTTTTTGTCTTCTGTATAGGTGTTTTCAATATTGCTATTGTGGTTATTGATGGTTAACTCATCTTTAAAGGTGTAGCGGCCACCAAGAATGAGGGCTAAATCATCAATAGGGCGTAATTTTAAAGAACCATAAAGTGCAGATTTATTATTCTTGTTGGTCGTATCTGTTGCCCAAGAGAGCGCAGGGTAGTCCCATTCTGGTGGTGCAACGCGATTAAATGCATCGCCATCAGCATAATAGGTCCAATTTAGTCGATAATCTTTTTGGTTGTTACTACGATCAATACCTAAAATCAGATCATGCTTTTGTTTAAATAAATTAAAGCTGCCTTGTAGGTTTAAATCCATTGTTGTTTCTTTAAAGCGCGTATCATCTTGATAGCGCCACCATTGGCTTTGGTGAGTGTCGTAACTGACAGCACCTTCCATTTCAGCGCTGTTAATCGCATCATTACCAATGTTGTGACGCACATTTAGTTGTGTTTTCCAGTCATCATTAATTTGATGTTGGAGATTGGCGAAGAAGGATGTGTTTTTACGTTCGATCCAACCCCAAGGTGCTCCCATCGTCGTACTACGCGGTAAATGCAGATCTGCGCCATCTTCCCAACGAGGTAAGCTAGCATTAAAAGCATCCACTTTATCTTTTTGATAACTCACACCCGTAAACAATGTTGTTTCGGGTAATAAGTCAAAGCTTAATGCACCGTAGACCATTTCACGGCGGCTTTGTGTTGGTTTGTAGAAGAAGTCTCGATCTTGAAAAACAGTGACCAAACGTCCCTTAACACTTTGATCTTCTGTTAAAGAACCTGTTGCATCGAATTCACCACGATAATTATTCCAGCTACCTGCTGAAATTGATCCATTGATTTCGGTTTCTGCTTTTGGTCGTTTAGAGGTGAGATTAATCACACCGCCAGCTTCACCAGCACCGAATAAACCATCCGCACCACGCAATACCTCAACTGCGTCATATTGTGCCATATCAGCACTGTTACTTCGGTCTTCTAGACTTGAAGTACTGCCGCCGTCATAACGGATATTTTCAATCTTTAGACCACGTGCACTATAGTTATTATTTAACCAGAGCTGTTCGCGTGTTACCCCTGTTGTTTGTACCATGACATCATCAAGGGTTTTTAGGCCTTGCTCATCAAGACGCTGACGAGACATAACTGTTACAGATTGTGGTACGTCTTTAATATTCTGAGCTTGCTTGCCAACATTTGTCATATTTTGGCTGGCAGCTTTGATCGAAATTGTTGGAAGCTGTGTTGAATTGCTTTCTTGCTGAGCGTTGTTATTTTTAGCTTGATCTGCTCGTGTGTGAATCGCTTCTAATTGAACCACTTTCGGTTCAACAGCAGCTACAGTTGCTTTGGCTTGAATGCTATATCCCGCATTGGCAACTTTGATGGCTTCAAATGCATGTGGTTTAAGCAAAATCTCTAAAGCAGTTTCTACTGAATAATTTCCTTTTATTGAAGCACTTTTTATTTTAGAGAGTGTGGTCGAGTCATAGCTGATGGTGGTGCCTGTTTGAATCGCGAGCTGTTTAAGTGCTTGATCGAGTGTGGTCGAGCTAATCGAAATCTGATAAACATTGGCAGCATAAGCAGAAGTTGTTGCTACGCTAATAACGCTGAGTGGCATGCCCCATAAAATGGCGCGTACAGCCAACGCCAAGGTAGTTTTCGCCTGATAATCCTTCATGTGGTCTTCTCGACTGGGAGTGTATTTCTCTATAAGTCGAACAAGATCAAAAAAAGGGTCAAATTTTTATCTTTTTTTTATTTTTAATACATATGGACTGTAATAGCTCAGCTCAAGTTGATGGGTATAGGCCAGTGTTTCTAAGCTTTGTTGAGGATTTTTTAATGAAAACACACCTGAAACGCGAAGGCCTTTTAATGCTGGCTCGATAAAATAAGTGCCTTTTTTATAACGATATAGTTCACCAATGACTTTTTCGAGTGGCCATTGTTCTACCACCAATAAGTGCTGAGTCCAGTAGGGTTGCTCGTTATTCAATGGTAAAGGTTTAGAGATCTGTTGACTGTTGAAATATGCACGTTGACCTTGCTGTAAAATCTGCCGTTGCCCAGAATCCTGCGGCTGTAAAGCGACTGCATGTTGATAGACTTTGACCCGAGTTTGATCATGATGCTCTTGTCTTACCGTGAACTGAGTACCCAAGGCCTCAATTGCACCATCTTTGGTCTTCACCATAAAGGGGCGATGTTGCGGATCTTTGGCGGTCTGGATATAAATTTCACCTTCGATCAGTTGAATCTGTCGAGTCTGTTCGGAGAAATTCACGTTGATATAACTGTCACTGGCCAAGATCAAGGTTGAACCATCTTGTAGTGCAACAGTTTTAATTTCACCGATCTCAGTATGATCATCAGACTGCCATTTTGCCCAAGGCAACAAATACATTCCGTAGCCGATAACCAACAATCCTGAAAGGCTCAACAGCATATTTCGTTTTGCAGTCAGATTAAATTTTTGCTTGGACTGGACTAAAGAATCTGAGGGAAAGTGGTTGGATAAACTTGTTAAGCCATGGGTGAATTTATTGATTTGCTGAATGGCGAGAGCATGTTCTTGCTTTTCTGCTTGCCAATGTTCAAATTGTTGCTGCTGTAACTTAGTCATTTCACCTGAATGTAATAGCACCAGCCAATCTGCGGCTTGGTCCAATACATGATCAGGGATTTTAGGGGCTTGAGACATAGCAGCAAAGAAAATTCAGCAATTAATCGGTCTGATTATAAAGACTTATGCAGGCCAAGAAAGCCTGTTTCATATCTCTTTTGACTGTTGCCTCTGAAATATCCAGTTTTTCACTAATCGCACGATAGGTCAGCCCATCCAATTGCGATAATAAAAACACCTGTGCAGTGCGTTCAGGTAGCTTTTCCAGCATCAAATGCACTTGATAAAGCGTTTCACGAATACAGACTTCGTATTCAGCAGAGGGGTAATATTCTTCTGGCAGCTGTGCAAGCGCATCTAAGTATAAATGTTCTACATGCTGATGCCGCCAATAATCAATAATCACATGCTTGGCGATGCCCATTAACCATGCTTGAGGTTCTTTAATCTTTTCAAAGCAATAGTCACTTTTTAAGGCACGATAGAACACTTCCTGACTCAAGTCTTCTGATTGATGGTGGTGCTGTAGTTTGTGCTTAAACCAAGACAACAGCGAGCTTTGTTGTGATTGATAAACGTGGCTAAACCATAACTGTTTTTCTACATTCAGGTTCATAGCAAGGAGTCCACAAATGAGCAGGGAGATGCACAATTAAAGGCGGATGGAAAAAATATTTTCAAATAGTAATGATAATTGTTATTAATATCAATAAAATTGTATACATACTTTTACAGAAAAAATTGAGCTGATTTTGATTTTCGTTCGACTAAACCAATGTAGGGGAACATTTTTTGTTTTCTTCATCTCCCATATTTCTAATGAATTTTGTTTGATTAAGTAGAGCATGCCATGAGTGAACAACAGATTGATTTAAAACCACAACAGCATCCTCGATCAAATAAAATCAAATGGTTGATTGCATTGACGGTACTTTTATTGCTCATGACATGGGGTTGGAATTATTGGAAAAAATCCCAAGCCAATAAACAGGAGTCGTTTAGCCAATGGAGTAAACCTGTGCCTGTGCGTGTGGTCGGGGTACAACGTGGTGATTTGCAATTACAAATTAAGGCGATTGGTACAGTGGTTCCAGCCAATACCGTGAATGTACAAAGTCAGGTGTCAGGGGTGCTGCAAAAGTTGTATTTCCAAGAAGGGCAATATATTCAGAAAGGGCAGTTGTTGGCACAAATTGACCCGACACCATTCCATGTGGCATTGGCACAGGCACAAGGGACAAAGCAACAAAATTTAGCGCAGTTGCAAAATGCACAAACGGAATTGAATCGCTACCAGTTGCTATTTAAGCAAGATTCGATTGCCAAGCAACAGGTCGACCAACAACAAGCCCTAGTCAATCAGCTCAAGGGACAGATGCAAGCCAATCAGGCACAGGTGGATGCGGCAAAGTTGCAACTGTCTTATACCAAAATATATGCGCCGATAGATGGTCGTGTTGGCTTTCGCTTAAAAGATGCGGGTAATTTAATCCAAGCCAATGAAGCAACAGGTTTATTGAGTATTACTCAAATCCATCCTGTGTATATTCAGTTTGCGATTGCAGAAAACTATTTAGACACGATCCGCCAAGCCACAAAAAATAAGCAAAGCATTCAAGTCAGTGCTTGGGATCGTGCTGAACAAAAACAACTGGCCACAGGTTCAGTTCAGGCACTGGATAATCAGATTGATTTGAATACGGGCACACTCAAAGTAAAAGCTGTGTTTGCCAATCTCGATGATGCTCTATTTCCGAATCAATTTGTCAATGTTCGTTTAAATGCCAAGACCTTGCAAAATGCGGTGCATCTGCCGAGTGACGCCATTCAACATGGGGCAAAAGGCACGTATGTTTATATTGTCAATAAAGAAGATAAAGCCGAAGTTCGTATGTTAAAGCTAGGTGCGGTTTCACAAGGACAGACCGAGATCATTGAAGGCTTACAAGGCAATGAACGTGTTGTATTAGAGGGCATTGATCGACTTTCTGAAGGACAAGAAGTACAAGTCATTCAAGATGATGTTTCTAAGCCACTACCAGCAAAAACAGTAGCTGGATAAGCACATGAATATTTCCAGATTCTTTATTTTACGACCCGTCGCCACCACTTTATTGATGTTGGCACTGTTTTTTAGTGGCCTACTGGTTTGGCGCATGTTACCTGTGTCGGCATTGCCACAAGTCGATTATCCGATTATTCAGATATACACCTTTCAGCCAGGTGCAAATCCAGACACGGTACAGCGAACCATTAGCTCACCTTTAGAACGAGAAATGGGCAAAATTGCAGGTTTGAAGCAAATGTCTTCAAATAGCTCGGTGGGCGCATCGGTGATTACCCTGCAATTTGAGTTATCTGCCGAACTGGGCATTGTCGAGCAAGAAGTACAATCTGCATTGAGCACAGCAAGCAGTAAATTGCCCAGTGATTTACCCACTCCACCGATCTATCGCAAAGTGAATCCTGCCGATGTGCCCGTGATTACCTTGGCAATTAGTTCTGACAGTTTGCCACTGACCACGGTCTATGACATGGTCGATACCCGAGTGGCACAAAAACTGTCGCAGCTCTCAGGGGTGGGGATGGTCAGTCTTGCAGGCGGGCAACGTCCTGCAATTCGGGTGCAGATGAATCCAACTGCTTTGGCAGCGTTTAAGCTCAGTGCTGAAGATGTGCGTTCGGCGATTGCCGCCGCCAATGCCAATCAACCGAAAGGGAGTTTTGATGGGCCTTTTCGATCGACTATGCTGGATGCCAATGATCAGATGCGTTCGATAGCCGATTATGAAAACCTGATTTTACGTTGGAACAATGGTGCACCGATTCGCTTAAAAGATGTTGCACAGGTGCTTGAGGGCAGTGAAGATCGCTATATGGCTGCATGGGCAGATAGCCAGTCGGCTATTTTGGTGAACATCCAGCGTCAGCCCAATGCCAATGTGATTGAGGTAGCAGATCAGATCAAAAAAATCCTACCTGAATTACAACAAAACCTACCCGACAATGTTCATATTCGCGTCCTGACCGACCGAACGGAAAGTATTCGTAGCTCGATTAAAGATGTGCAAAAAGAATTGGTTTTCGCCGTGTGTTTGGTGGTGTTGGTCACCTTCCTGTTTTTGCGTAACTTTGCTGCGACCTTGATTCCGAGTATTGCGGTACCGCTGTCGATTATTGGTACATTTGTGCTGATGTATTTTCTTGGCTTCTCGGTCAATAACCTGACTTTAATGGCATTAACCATCGCCACAGGTTTCGTGGTGGATGATGCCATTGTCATGCTCGAAAATATTGCGCGACACCGAGAGTCAGGTGAAAGCATGTTGCAAGCAGCACTGAAAGGATCAAAAGAAATTGGCTTTACCCTGATTTCCTTAACGATTTCACTGATTGCTGTTTTGATTCCCTTGCTTTTCATGGGCGACGTGGTCGGACGCTTATTCCACGAGTTTGCGGTGACACTGGCAGCTGCGATTGCACTTTCATTGCTCGTTTCACTGACTTTAACTCCAATGATGTGTGCCTATTTACTCAAAGATGCACCGAAGCATGCAGAGCAACCGAGTCGATGGAGTCTGGATCGTGTGATTCAGCATTATGCGAAGTTGTTGCAATGGGTACTTCGACACCAACTAATGACCTTGATGGTGATGTTGGCAACTGTGCTACTGGCAGGACTGTTGTATTGGTCGATTCCAAAGGGTTTTTTCCCAGTACAGGACAATGGTGTGATTCAGGTGGTGACTGAAGCACCTGACCAGATTTCATTTCAGGCCATGAGTGAGCGTCAACAGGCTTTGGCCGAAGTGGTTTTAAAAGATCCTGCGGTAGCTAGCTTATCTTCCTTTATTGGTGTGGATGCCAATAATCCGAAGTTAAGCAATGGACGTATTTTGGTGAATTTAAAACCACATGCTGAACGTGCACCTGCTGCGGAAGTGATGGCACGACTGAATGAAAATTTTGCACAGGTACATGGCATTAAAGGTTGGATGCAACCCGTACAAGAACTCAGTATAGAAGACAAAATTAGCCGCACCCAATATCAGCTCAGTGTGACAGCACCAAAAAATCAATTGGTTGAGGAATGGACGCCTAAACTGGTTCAGGCCTTGCGTCAGCAGGCTGCATTTGCAGAAGTGACCAGTGAAGATGCAGGGCAGGGTTTACAAGCCTATATCGAGGTCAATCGAGATACGGCAGCACGTTTAGGTTTGAGTGTTGAAGACATTAGTTTGGCTTTGCAGAATCTATTTGCGCAGCGGCAAATTGCAACTTTATATACCCAATCCAATCAATACCGCATTGTTTTAGAGTTAGATCCAAAACTCACCCAAGGCATTGAGGCCTTAAATCAGACTTATATCCATAACAACCAAGGACAGCCAATTTTATTGAGCTCTGTCGCTACGATTGTCGAAAAACATGCGCCTATTCTTTTACAGCAACAGTCGCAATTTCCTGCCGTTGGGATTTCTTTTAATTTAGCCAAGGGGGTGTCTTTAGGCGAAGCGATTAATGCGATTGAGCAGGTTAAACAAAGTCTTGAGTTACCGCCAGAGCTACAGGTTCAACTGCAAGGGGCTGCGGCCGCTTTTGAAAACTCACAGCAACATACCTTTTGGTTAGTGATTGCTGCGATTGTGACTATGTATATTGTGCTCGGCATGCTGTATGAAAGCTTTATTCATCCTGTGACCATTCTTTCTACTTTACCTTCTGCCGCGATTGGCGCATTACTGGCCTTGTTTATGGTGGGTCAGCCGTTGGACATGATTGCACTGATCGGGATTATTTTATTGATTGGTTTGGTCAAGAAAAACGGCATCATGATGGTGGATTTTGCACTTGCGGCACAACGTCATCAGGGCTTGTCGGCTGAGCAAGCCATTTATCAGGCTGCTTTGCTACGTTTCCGTCCAATTCTGATGACCACGCTTGCCGCAGTAGTGGGTGCAATCCCGCTGATGCTGGCTTCGGGTTCTGGGGCTGAACTTCGTCAGCCATTAGGGTTGGTGATGGTGGGGGGATTACTGGTCAGTCAGGTGCTCACCTTATTTACCACACCCGTGGTGTATCTGTTTTTTGATCGCCTGCAAGTCAAGCAAACTGATGTAAGCCTACTTTCTGATCAGACAGGAGCATCGCAATGACGTTGCTGTCTGTGTTTGTACAACGTCCAGTAGCCAGTGTGCTGTTGGGGATTGCGATTGTTTTACTTGGTATATTGGCCTATTTACGCCTACCTGTTGCGGCATTGCCACAAGCGGATATTCCCACCATTGTGGTGCGTGCCAATCTACCCGGTGCTAGTCCAGAAAGTATGTCTGCAACCGTTGCCACCCCGTTGGAACGTGCCATGATGGGGGTGTCTGGGGTTAAAGCGATTAATTCATCCAGCAATCAAAGTTCCACACAGGTGGTTTTACACTTTGACTTAAATACCGATATTAATGAAGCTGCGCGCGAGGTTCAGGCTGCCATCAATGCGGCAATGTCGCAGCTACCTGCGGGCATGCCGAGTCCACCTGAGTATTTCAAAATCAACCCGAGTCAAAGTCCGATTTTTTATTTGGCACTTAGCTCAAAACAACTTTCAGCGGCAAAGCTATACGAAATTGCGTCTAATCAATTACAGCCTAATTTGGCCCAGATCAGTGGTGTCGGTGAAGTGTCGATTGACGGGGCTTCTATGCCTGCCGTGCGTATCACCATCAATCCAACTGCTTTAGTTTCAATTGGCCTATCTCTCGAGCAAGTACGACAGGCTGTTGCGAAAAGTAATGTGGTGCAGGCATTGGGCGTGGTGGAGCAACAGCAATTACGTTGGCAAGTGGCACTTTCTACAGAATTAAAGACCGCCCAAGATTTTGCCGATCTGGTCATCCGACACACCGATCAAGGCGTTGTTCGGTTAAAAGATGTTGCAGAAGTGCGTGATTCGGTTGAAAACCGCTATGTCAGTGGTTTTCACAATGAACAGCCTGCTGTGATTTTAAAGATTAGCCGACAGCCCAATGCTAATACCGTGGCGACCATTGACCTGATTAAAGCCAAATTGCCCGTTCTAAGAGAACTGATGCCGCGTGATGCGCAATTGACTGTGGTGATGGATGGCTCAACTATTGTCCGTAACAGTTTAGAGGAAGCAAGGGATACCTTGTTTTTATCCATGTTATTGGTGGTCATCGTTGTGGTGTTGATGTTGGGGCGGCTGCAAAGTGCTGTGATTCCAGCAATGGCACTGCTGGTCACTTTAATTGGCGTATGCAGTCTGATTTATTTGGCTGGATTTTCACTGAATAACCTGTCGATTATGGCGATCATCGTGGCAATTGGCTTGGTGGTGGATGATGCCATTGTGGTACTCGAAAATATTGAACGCTATATCGAACAAGGTGATTCACCTGCACAAGCGGCGGTAAAAGGCATCCAAGAGGTTGGCTTTACCTTGATTGCCATGAATCTGGCATTGATGGTGATTTTTCTCTCAGTCTTGTTTATGGGCGGTGTGATTGAACGTTTATTCAGAGAGTTTTCGCTAACATTGGTGTTTGTGGTGGTTTTATCGGTCTTTGTTTCCTTGATTTTAACCCCAAGCTTATCAGCACGCTGTTTAAAACCTCTATCTCTTAATCACCCCCCACGACTGTATCGTTATAGCCATGATCTGATTCAGGGCTTGACCCAATCTTATATTCGCTCTCTTCATTGGGTACTCAAACATGCTTATCTGATTGTGGTGCTGTGGCTGGCGGCAATTATTGCTTCAGTTTATCTCTACAATTTATTGCCTAAACGCGTTTTGCCTGAACAAGACACGGGGCGAGTTGGTGCTTTTATTCGTGGCGATGATGGCTTTTCTTTTCAGATTATGCAGCCGAAGATTGCCGCATTTAACCAAGCCTTACTCAAAGATCCTGCAGTACAGAATGTGGTGGGTACTTCTGGTGGCGGTGGTGGTATGACCAACTCATTTTTGATGGTCAGTCTCAAACCAAAAGCTGAACGGGACGGTTTAAGCTCCAAACAAGTGGTCGAACGTTTAAAGAAAAATGCACCTTGGCAGGCGGGGGCAGTGTTCTCCGCGGATGTTGAACAGGATTTGGAACTTGATGATCCTTTTTCCAGTGGCAATGCCCAAGAATATTTATTGCTACTACAATCTGACAATGTGAGCTTATTACGTGAATGGGCACCCAAAGTTGCCGAGGCCATGCGTAAACTGCCTGAATTTGAAGAGGTGGAAACACAGGGTGATGAAGGGGCGCAGCATGTCACTTTAGACATCGACCGTGAAGCGGCGAAACGATTGGGCATTGATATTGAAAGTATTTCCAGTGTGCTCAATAACTCCTTTTCGCAACGGCAGATTTCCACAATTTATGATCGCAATGATCAGTTCTATGTGGTGATGGAAGTTGACCAACGTTTTACCGAACATCCAGAAGCCTTGGCGGATGTGAAAGTGCCAAATCAACAAGGGATCTATGTGCCCTTAAGCAATTTTGCTACGTGGAGTTATGGCATTAGCAATGATCGGGTTTATCGCCGTAATCAATTTGCTGCCATGGGTGTTGGCTATGTAGTGAAGAAAGGCTATAGCTATGAACAGGCAGATGCTGCGATTCGTCAGGTCTTGCCAAAGATCATGCTGCCAAAAGAAATCTTTGTGATGACAGATCGCGATGTTGAAACTGAAAGCCTACAGGCAGGTTTGAGTACACCTGCTTTGATTGCGGCTGTGATCGTGCTGATTTTTATTGTCTTGGGGATCACTTATGAAAGTATTGTGCACCCTTTTACCATTTTATCGACCATTCCGACAGCAGCTTTGGGTGCTTTACTCAGCTTATGGCTGTTTCAGATTCCGTTTAGCCTAATTGCCTTGTTAGGCATCTTTTTGCTGATTGGGATTGTGGTGAAAAATGCGATCTTGCTGATTGATTTTACTTTGCAGCAACGACGTCAAGGTCACACCGATTTAGACAGCATTATCGCTGCGGCAACATTGCGTTTTAGACCGATTTTAATGACCAATACCGCAGCTTTATTGGGTGCCGTTCCTTTGGCACTCGGTTGGGGAGAGGGCTCGGAAATGCGGCAACCACTGGGGATTGCCATTGTTGGCGGATTGGCGCTGGGTCAATTATTAACCTTATATACCACCCCTGTGATGTATCTCATATTTGAAAAATTCGCTCAATTCCTGAATCGCTTCAAACTGCGATTGAATATCTTGCGTTGGAATAAATAGGAAGTCGCTATGAAAAAAACAGTTTTTACACTTTCTATAAGTATCACAGCGATGACACTGCTCACGGCATGTCAGTCCAGTAGCTTTAAGCCTGCAGCCTATCAGCAGCCTGAGATTCAGAGTGCAGCGCAGTATAAATATGTAGATTTGCAGTGGATTGAAGCTTCTAAGATAGCAGCGACACCGCAGCAATGGTGGGAGATGTATCAAGATCCGATCTTATCCAAACTGATACAGCAATTGGATCAGGACAACCTGAGCATCCAACAGGCCCAAGCCAAGTATCGCCATGCTATGGCACTGTTGGATGGGCAACGGGCCAATGCGCTTCCGAGCATCAGCATGGGCGGCAATGCCAATCAGACCGAGACTAAAAACGCTGGCAAGAGTCGTCAATTCGGTGCCAATGTCGCAGTGAGTTGGATTCCCGATCTTTGGGGGAGAGTTGCAAAAGCGGTGGAAGGTCAACAGGCCAACCTACAAGCTTCAGCTGCAGATTTAGCCGCCATTCAGCTGAGTCAGCAACTGCTCGCAGCAGAGGCCTATTGGAGCATTCGCTTATTCGACGCCAAACTGGATGTGTTAAATCAGACCCAGCAAAGTTATCAACGATCTGTACGTATTTTACAGCAGCAATACCAAGTAGGCATGATTGCACGGGCTGATGTGATTCAGGCTGAGACCCAACTGAAGCAAGTCGGGTTGCAACTGTTAGAGCTAAAACGTAGTCGTGATTTGCAAGAAAATGTGTTGGCGGTCTTAGTTGGACGCAATGTGGCGGACTTTAATTTAAATAAAAATCGCTATCAATTTAGTACCCCTCAAATTCCGACCCAAATTCCAAGTCGGCTGTTGGCACAACGTCCCGATGTGATTCGTAGCGAACGCGAATTGGCATTCACACATGCGCAATTAGGCCTAGCGCAAACGGCTTGGTTACCTGATTTGACCATCAGCTTGGATAGCAGTGCGAATAGTCAGGTCTTTCATACCTTATTGCAATCACCTAATACCGCATGGTCAATGGGGGCAAAAGTCTTAGGCACATTGTTTGATGGGGGGAAACGACAGGCTGATATTCAACAGGCGCAAGCCAATTACGATGAAAAGCTTGCAGCTTATAAGCAGTCAGTTTTAACAGGCTGGAAAGAGGTGGAGGATGGTTTGCTACAAACAGGTCATTTCCAGCAGCAGATCGTAGCGCAACAGCAACTGCTTAAGCTGTCGATTGAAAATGAACGGGTTGCCAAGCAGCGTTATCAAGCTGGTTTGGTCAGTTATCTAGAAGTCGCGACTGCACAGAATCTGCGTTTGAGTGCAGAAGAACGTTTATTGGAATTACAGCAATTGCATCTCAAAAATTCAGCGCAATTGGTGGCTGCATTGGGTGGTGGGATGAATTCTTCATCTTAAATCGAGTGGCATTATCAATCATTGCAGCTATTCATATTCAATTTGAATGGCATTTGGACAGCTGCAATTTATTTATTAAATTCGAAAGTTACTGCTTGGATTATTATTTTTTTGCTTTATAACATGAAAAAAAATCGTGATTGATGATTTTATTTTTGGATTTTTGAGGGGAAGGATTCCAATTTTTTAGAGCGGTATTCTATTCAGCTCATGATTTTTATTTTTCAGTATCATCTGAATGCCTTTGTGTAAATTTTAGTAGTTAATCAAGCAAATAGCGCTTCGATATGTAGAATAAAAAATAGCCATTTTATTAGAGAAAGACGTTCATCATAAATTAATTTAGATCTTTCTTATTTCATCTTCATCCCAATCTGAGATAACGGAGCAAATATGATTGTATTATTGATATTGCTTGGCCTATTGATTCAGTTAGTTGTGGTATGGGCTGTTTTTTATTTTGAAGCCAATCGAATTGTTGGCTGTCTTGTTTCCATTGTCGCCGCCATTCTGTGTAGTGTGTTGATCACACCGTGGAGTCTGTTACTGGGCATCCCGATTATTCTCGCAAGTGTAATTGTTTTGATTGCACCTTTACGTGATGCTTTGGTGAGTCGACCTGCGTTTAATATTCTCTCAAAAGCAATGCCGAGTATGAGTATCACCGAAAGAGAAGCCTTGGAAGCAGGGACTAGCTGGTGGGAAAAAGAACTATTTATGGGGGCGCCTGATTGGGAAAAGTTTGATCAATATCCTTATCCAACTTTATCCGCAGAAGAACAGGCATTTTTAGATCATGAAGTACAACAGCTCTGTTCCATGTTAGATGAATGGCAGATTCATCATCAAGAAAAAGACCTACCGCCAGAGGTTTGGCAGTTTATTAAAGATAACGGCTTTTTAGGTTTGATCATTCCTAAATCATTCGGTGGTAAGCAATTTACCCCGTTTGCACAAAGTCGAATTATGAGCAAAATTGCGTCTCGTTCCTTAACTGCTGCCGTCAGTTGTATGGTACCAAATTCGCTTGGGCCAGGTGAGTTACTGCTGCACTATGGTACCGAAGAGCAAAAGCAACGCTATTTACCCGGATTGGCAAAAGGGACAGAAGTGCCTTGTTTTGGTTTGACCAGCCCTGAAGCTGGGTCAGATGCAGGGGCAATTCCTGATACGGGTGTGGTTTGTTATGGGCAGTACCAAGGCCAAGAAGTTCTAGGTCTAAAAATGAATTTCTCCAAGCGTTGGATTACGCTCGCACCGATTGCGACCGTGATTGGTTTGGCGTTTAAGCTCTATGATCCAGAAGGCTTGCTTGGTGATAAAAGCAAAGTGGAATATGGCATTACCTGTGCCCTGATTCCTGCTGACCATGAAGGTATTCAGATCGGCCCTCGACATAATCCGGGCGCACCGTTTATGAATGGTACGGTTGAGGGTAGTGATGTCTTTATTCCATTGGACTGGATTATTGGTGGGCAGCAAAATGCAGGTAAAGGTTGGCGTATGCTGATGGAGTGCCTAGGCGTGGGGCGCGGTATTTCACTGCCTGCTTTGGCAACTGCCGGAGGAGAAATGAGCTATCTGTTGGTCGGTGCATTTGCCAGTGTTCGCCAACAATTCAAAATCTCGGTTGGGCATTTTGAAGGCGTACAAGAGGCGACCAGTGATATCGCCAGCGATGCCTATATGTTGGAATCATTTCGTTATCTAGTGACTTGTGGTTTAAACCAAGGTGGAACGCCTGCGGTGATGACTGCAATGGCCAAATACTATGCTACTGAAACCATGCGTAAAGTGGTCAATCACGGTATGGACGTGGTGGGTGGGCGAGCGATTCAATTAGGGCCACGTAACTTTCTTGCGCTGACTTATCAATCCATTCCTGTGGCGATTACCGTAGAAGGGGCCAATATTCTGACCCGCTCATTGATGATTTTTGGTCAAGGCTCAATGCGTTGTCACCCTTATTTATTCGAAGAATTACAGTTATTGCAATCGGAAGATAAGGCATCTGCTTTCAAAACTTTTTCTCCTTTACTATTTAAACATTTGGCTTATACCTTTAATCGAGCGGCGAGAGCAGCAGCATATTCGATTACTGGTGGTTCGGATAAAGGCTCTCAACAAGCAGACGATTTTTCCAAAGCGTATTACAGCAAAATCAACCGTTTTAGCGCTGATTTTGCATTGACTGCGGATATGGCACTTGGAATTTTAGCAGGTGATTTAAAACGTAAAGAAATGCTGTCTGGTCGGTTGGCTGATATCCATTCCAACTTATTTATTGCTACGGCAATTTTGAAATACTATGAGCATGGTCAAAGAACTGAGGCCGAACAGAAACATGCAGAATTGGCCCTCAATAAAGCTTTATATCAAGTGCAAGAAGCGTTCTTTGGCTTCTATGATAATTTCCCAATGAAGCTTGCTGCGTGTCTAGTCAAATTGCTGTGCTTCCCATTTGGACGTCCAATTGCAGCACCATCGGATCAGTTGAAGCAAGAGGTGGCTCAGCTAATCATGCAAGAACATGCATTCCGAGATCAGTTGAAGCAACATGTTTATTACAACACCGATGCTAACGATGTGATGGGGCGTATGGAATCTACTTTTCAGGCATTATTACCACTACAACCGTTGTGGAATAAGTTTAAAAAGGCAGAATCGAAAGATCAGTTTAGTGGTTTGACCTTTGAGGAACATATTGCTGATGCGATTGAGACAGGTTTCATTACCACTGCTGAAGCAGAGTCACTTGTACAATACAACGCCAAACGTTATGACAGTATGTTGACGGATATTTTTGATGCACATTTAGACAAGGAGTTGCCGCTGGATAATCCGCATCTTAAAACCTGATTGTTTTTAGTATCTCGAAATTAAGATCGAACAGTCTTGAATATATTGATGATGGTATTGTCCACGTTTTAATAATATTTGGGACTGTTTTCATAACAGTTCCAATTTTTCCATGCTTATCTGTTATATTTTTTTTAGAAAATTCTGTGTCTTTTTTTTGTCTGTATCTTATTGCACTATAGCAGCATGAGTTGAGCAAAGCCAAAGGTGCCGATATGAGTTTTTTGAAAAAAAAGAATAATGCCAGTTTTGTATTCTTTATCATTACACTGTATGCATTCCTCGGATTCGGTCTAGGCTACATTATCTGGGAATATGTTTTATAAGCAGCAATTTCTGTGTGTTGTTGAAGCTGGGTTAAGACAGGTAAATAGGGAATAATATTATTCCCTATTTGCTAGAGGATTATATTTATTTTGCCAAAAATGTAGCAGCTTCAGTAATTAAGGCAGTCACTTCTTTCGGTTGTGAAGCCAATGAAGCATGACTTGCATTTAAAGAAATCACTTTTTTAGCATTTAAACGATCTGACATCACCGCTTGGTTTTCTGGGCTAATCATTCGGTCTTGAGTTGAAATTTGATACCAAGAAGGTTTGGTTTTCCAAGCTGGGTTGCTAATGTTATCGCCAAAGGTACTGGCTAAAGGCGCCTTTTGAGTGACACCCATGGCAAAGCCTTCATCTTGGGTGAGATCCTGACAGAAACTTTCGTGAAATTTATCTACTTTTAACCAAAGATAACCATCACTATCTGGTTCTAGATTCGGCGCTGCAACAGGTAAATGTTGTTGGGTAATTGCCCCTGGGCTTTCATTGCTATCTGGTGCAAAGGCGGCAATATAAACCAAACCTACGACATTTGGATGATTACCTGCTTCGGTAATGACTGCTCCGCCGTAAGAATGACCCACCAAAAGCACATCACCATCAACTTGGGCAATCATTTTTTGAGTTCGTTCAACGTCATCTGCGAGAGAGGTTAATGGAAGTTCCACGGCACGTAAGGCCTTATAACCTTGATGGGACAATTCAGTAATCACTTTGGTCCAATGGGCTGCACCGCCCCAAAAACCGTGTACGAGAATAATGGTCGGTTGAGTACTCATATTTATCTCCTAGATAAATGCTATTGTATTGAATTTTCAGTATTTAATAGTGGAAGCTTTACGGTATAAAGAGATATGAAGTGGTGGGTGTTTTTTATACTAACGAAATCTTCTCAAAAGATTATTGGTGTTTTGTTATGCTTTCACAATAACTGAAACGCCAATGTTTTTGCAGAAACACTTTTAAGGACAAAAGCATAAAATGAGTGATGAGTATGATCCGCAGGTGTTAACCGATATCTTCTTTGATATTTATCGCTTTGCCGATATCTCGGGTGAAATCTATGGCGTAGAAAATCTCTTAGCAGACAACAAACTGTGCTTTCCTGCCCGATATGCTTATATCCATATTATTCAAAATGCAAGTTGCAGAATTAAAATTAAACGACTTAATCTTGAGCTGATCTTAAAAGCTGGAGACATTGTTGTCTTGCCAACGAAGCTTGAGCATTCGATTGAAATCGTAAGTGGACAAACAACGGAAGCATCTGTGATTAGCTGTACTTTTGAATTGAACGGTATTTATGGAGAGGCGATTGCAGAAGGATTGCCGAGTTACATTCATGTACCGTCACATCATAATGCTGAAAAAGTCGCGGAATGGGTACCCATGACAGTTGCTGCAATCAAGCTTGAGCTTGAACACCCAGCACTTGGCAGTCGAGTCATGCTGTCTCGAATCATTGATTTATTGTTGGTCTGGTCGATACGGTTTTGGTTAGCAACGGAGAAGATTGAACATCAAAGTTGGATTTCTGCATTACGCGATCCAATCATGAGTAAGGCATTATCATTGATACATGCACAACCTGCTTATGAATGGGATGTTGCGTCGCTTGCTCAACTGACCAAACAATCTCGCTCCAGTTTTTCCAAAAAATTTGTTGAGTTGGTTGGCGTACCCCCTATGCTGTATTTAAAAAATTGGCGGATGAAATTGGCCAGCCAATTGCTCCAAGAAACCGATAAAAATATTGCACAAGTTGCTGAATGCGTCGGCTATTCCTCTCAAGCCGCTTTTAGTCGTGCTTTTGCGCAAAGCTTTGGGTGTGCTCCGAAAGTATTTAGGGCCGCGATAAGTCAGGAAGTATTTTAAAGTGTTCGAGCAAATGTATAGATGATAATTTGCACTGATGCAGAGTGAACTGCATCAGTGCATTGAAATCTAAGTTGGGATTTTACTTATTCAGTGACCACTGAATTGCAGCATCAAATAGTTTCAATCCATCCTCAGACAGATTGCTAAAGGTCTCGTTATTGAGAAAAAACATCAGTCGTTTTGCCGGTGCTAGCGACTCATAATCCATGGTCGCACCTTTTTCATAGCCCCAGATTGCGACTTTTTCAGGTTGCCCATAGATAGTCGCAATGATGGTGGCACCGAGTCCTGGTTTACCCCAACTCATTGGTGCTTGTGATTTATAGACGTTACGTGTTCCCGCGGAAAGATGCGCAGATAGGGGATGTGGTGCATTGACCAGCCACAAATAACGTTCTTTCTCGACTTCACCAAAATCTGTATTGATGCGTTTACTTGTCATGGCTAAATCATCCAGATAATCATTTTCCCATGTCATCAGTGGAATCGGCAGCTGTCGCCAACCCGATTGAAGATTTTTGGATGCCACCGTTGAAGAGATAATCACTAGATCGGTGTTTGTTAAACTGTTGGGGGAAACAGATTGATCAATGACTTCAACTTGATAGCCCTTGCGTTGCAAGTAATTTTGAATCGCAACATCGGTGGCAAAGGAAGAACCTTTGAGCTGTGAAATCAGGGCAATCCGTGTTTGGGCGTAAACAGAGGATGTCCATGTACTAAAGGCAAGGATCATCATCATGATCGTAAGAATTTTTTTCATAATGAACTTACTGCGCTGATCCTCTATTAGAATTTAAAAGTGGCACGTAATACCGCTTGACGAGAATCCCCTTGAGACACCGCCAGATTATTAACGCTGGCCGTATAGTAGGTTTTATCAAAGATATTATTTAAATTAAATTGAAAATTAACCGCTTGTTTGGCAATGGTGGTGTCATAACTGACAAAGGCATTGGTCAGTGCATACTCAGGCAGGTCAAAGCTATTTTCTGAGTCTCCCGCACGTTTACCGACATAATTGCCACTGAGACCTAAACGTAATTTGCCATTATAAAGTTCACCATAATTATAGGCTAAGGCCAGAGATGCTGTATCTCGTGCGACATTACTCAAGCGATTGCCTTGCAGACCAAGCTCATCTTCAGTGACTTTGGCATTGGTATAGGCGTAGGTCAGGGTTGCATCAAGTTGATCAGTCAGACGGCCTGTCAGGTCGAGTTCAGCGCCTTTGGAACGGACTGCACCTGTGGTATGTAGTTCAATTTCATTGCTCGATGGGTTGGTGACTTTGGCTAAAACATTACGTTTTTTAATATCATAGACAGCAAAGTTGGCTTTAATACGCTCATTGAACTCGTATTTTGCACCGACTTCATAAGATTTGGCTTGCTCAGGTTTGACATCAGCATCAATGACTGCATTGCCGCCTAAAGGTGCAATTGAAGACGAGGGTTTGAGGGATTCGGTATAGCTGCCATAGAAAGACAGCTGATCATTCCATTGATAGACTAAGCCCGCATGCGGGAGCCAAGCATCGTCTTTGATATTGGTATTTTCCTTAAATGGTCGTCCACGTCCAGCGGTCTGTTGATAATTCAGATAACGGCCACCGAGTACGGCAATCCAGTTTTCATTTAAGTGAATCGCATCTTGCAGATAAAAACCATAGGTATGCAATTTATCGGTTTGGTCGCTATCGGATGCAACGATATTTTTAGATGCTTCAACAGTTCCAAACTTGGGATTTAAATAATCTAAGGTTGAGCTATCACCACGAACCATATCTGGACGGAAATATTTACGGTATTCGATATCTGAACCAATTTGAATATCATGCTTTAAACCCAGTAAATTGACCGAACCATTGAGATAGGCTTGAGCATTACTGTCTATACTTTCTGCGTTTAAGGTGGCATCGGTACGGCGTGTCACCGTATGGTTGGCCGTATTTAGCTTGGTCACACGGAGTTGATTGGCATCATAGGTTTCATAGTTATAGCTATAACCCAAGTGAGCTGACCAGTTATCATTAAGCTGATGATCAACCAATAGTTGTGCCAAATGAGCTTCACCTTTCATTTGGTTAAAGGCTTCATCTAAGCGTTGATATTTCGAGATCGGTAAGGCTTGTTTCGTTTTAGGATCAAAAATGGTTGAGCGATCAAAAGGTACGTCAAAGTCACGATATTGATAACTTAAATTGACTTTAGTCTGACCATTATCCCAACCCAATGAGGGCGCAATTAAAGTCTGTTTGAGATTACCGAAATTACGCCAGTAGTCTGCATCGGAATGATCGGCAATAAAACGATAGGCAAAGTTACTGTCACTGATTGCACCCGTAGTATCCAGACTTGCACCTAAACCATTTTTACCTGCGGCGAAGCTTGAACCATAAACTGAAAATTCAGTTTTTTGCGTCGTTTCAGGTTTTTTTGTAATGACATTGACCACACCACCTGGGTCCATAATGCCATAGAGTAAAGACGCAGGCCCTTTTAAAACTTCAACCTGTTCAACCGCAGCATTCATGGTACGACCTTGCACAATCGGCATGCCATTCACAGTAATCGAGCCATCACGATTATCACCAAAACCCCGTTTCATGACGGTATCTTGAGTACCACCCAAAGTATTGCCCTGCGTAATGCCGCTGACTTGGGTCAGTGCATTATCCAAGTTTGCTGGCAAATAATCTTTCATATATTGTTTAGACACCACATTTACGGTTTGTGGGCTTTCTAGATTGTTTTGATTACCGCGTAAGGTTGATGCTGTTTGTGCGGCGATATAACTGGAGGATTGTTCAGCTTGAACATTAATAGTTGCGAGTTGCGTGGGGTGTTCTGAGGTCGTTTCTGCCCACGACAGCACAGGTATTAAAGATAAAAGGAATGGGCTGCTTTGTTTTAAAATTTCAACAGTAATAAGATTTTTGCGTGGGGAGAAAGCAGACATAGGGATACCAGTGCGATACAGAAAATTAGGTTGATGCAGGAGCGTAATCAACTTATTGGGCTTAAAAGGCGGTTGAGCATGCAATAAGGGGCTTAAGTATAGTTAAATAGGAATCATTTACAATAATGGCAAGATTTATAAAAATTAAAGTATTGATAATGCATTTATTATTTTTGCTAATGAATGAATACAATTCATACTTAAATATTTAAATAAATCATTTTATTCATAATGCTTTGTTCAGTAGGCTAAAGCCACAAGCACTATATTTAGAAATATTAGAGATGTCATGGATGAGCATCATTTCAGATTTTATGCGCTGAGCTTATATCGAGTACAACAATGACAAGATTAGATTTTGCAATTATCGACCCGCATATTCATCAGTGGGATCCTTATCACACACCGCATTCAGCAGCCTTATTGGTCAAAACTTTGGGGAAATATCCGAGAGTGATGGATCGAGTGGTCAGATTGGTCAAGCCTAAGCCTTTATTGGATAGTTTAGGCTTAACAGAATACGCATTGCGTCCTTATTTACCTGAGCATTATCAGGCAGACACTTCGCCATTTTTAGTCGAGAGTGTGGTCCATGTCGAAGCCAACTGGCATCACCACAAAGGCTTTGGTGTGGTTGAAGAAACGGATTGGATTCAGCAATTAGATTTTAATGTACAGGGTCTAAAACTAGGTGCAATTGTTGCAACAGCCGACCCAAGAGATCGAAAGTTCAAAGATATTATTCAAGCCCATCAGCAGGCGAGCCCACGCTTTCGCGGTATTCGTAAAATGGCGGCTTGGCATCAAGACAAGGGTGTTTACCGTTGGTGTGATCGGCCACATTTATACCAGAACAAGAAATTTCTACAAGGCTTTGAACAACTGGCAAAACTGGATTTATCTTTTGATGCTTGGGGCTATTCCACGCAATTAACAGAAATAATAACTCTCGCTCAGCAATTTCCTGAAACACGTATTGTGCTTGACCATCTGGCGACGCCTGTTGGTTTATTTGGAGCCGTGGGCAAGAAAACGGGAATGACACAATCGCAGCGTGATGCCATTTTTAAACAATGGCAACAGAATCTAGCACGACTCGCAGAGCAGAAAAATGTTCATGCCAAAATCTCTGGTTTGATGATGCCCGTATTAGGACACCGTTTTTATCAGCAAGATCGAACGGCAAGCATCGCAGAGATGGTGCATTTACTGACGCCCATGATTCAACATGCAATTGCGGTATTTGGTACAGAGCGGATCATGTTTGCATCCAATTTTCCCATGGATAAGCCAAATGCCCGTTTAAATGACTTAATCCATGCCTATATTCAAATGCTGAGTCCTTATGGTGATCAGGCTTTGCATGCCATGTTTAGACAAAACGCTGCCAATTTTTATCAACTTCAAATAGAGTCATCATATGAAAAGTTTTAATCAAAAAGTCGCTGCAATTACGGGCGCGGGATCTGGTATTGGACAACAACTGGCGATTTTATTGGCACAGCAAGGCGCACATTTAGCACTGAGTGATGTCAATGAAAAAGGTTTGGCAGAAACACAAGCATTGTTACAGCAATATCCAGTCAAGGTCACATTGACGAAACTGGATGTCTCTGATCAACAAGCCGTTCGTGACTGGGCAGAAGACAGCTTCAAAGCCCATGGCAAGATCAACCTGATTTTTAATAACGCAGGTGTGGCACTCGCCAGCACAGTTGAAGGTATGAGCTATGATGAACTGGAATGGATTTTTAAGATTAATTTCTGGGGTGTGGTCTATGGCACCAAAGAGTTCTTGCCTTATCTCAAGCAAAGTGGAGAAGGGCATATTATTAATATTTCAAGTCTGTTTGGCTTAACTGCACAACCGACTCAAAGTGCCTACAACGCGACTAAATTTGCAGTTCGTGGTTTTACCGAAGCCTTACGACAAGAATTAAAACTTCAAAATGATGGTCTCAGTGCAACCTGTGTACATCCAGGAGGAATCCGCACCAATATTGCCAATAGTGCACGGATGAGTGACAGTATTCGGAGCCTAGGCATGAATCCAGCCAAAGCCAGTCAGGCATTTAATAAGGTTTTAAAAACACCACCAGAGCAGGCGGCCAAAGTGATTCTAGATGCGGTGAAAGCGGATAAAGCACGGATCTTGATTGGTAATGACGCCAAAGTACTGGATCTGATTCAGCGGATTACACCGACGCATTATTCGCATGCCTTAAGTTTTTTTAGCAAGAAATCCAAAAAAAATAAGGCTTAAAGCATTCGGACGGGTATTGAAACCATTGAGATTAGATTCAGTTTTAACAAGACCATTGAATGATTTAAACGGGCATAAAAGAAGGTTTAACTGAACTTTCTTTTATGCATATTGCATTTAATCCAGACTTTCTACAATACGGACCATTACATCAGCATCATCATATTAAATTCTTTGATTTAAGAAAGTTCTTATGTGGACTTATAAAACCCAATTAATATTCTTTATTATCTAGTAACCTTTATCACGGTTGGTAGGTTCGATCTTTCCACGACGAAAGCACTTGCTACCAAAATCAGCTCGGTTCGCACCGTCTTCAATCTTTCTAATGTTCTCTGGTTTACAGTTTTCATCATTAACCTCTGGCATCTTTTCTGAACAAGCTGACACAAAGAACGTAAAAAGAAGAATAAGGCCTAATTTTTTCATATAAACAACCTTTATATTTTAACTGTCTATTCGTTTCCGGGTTGGGTGAAATTGATTTTGGGGGTATCACCATCTTGGTTTAATTTTTATGGATGAAGGCATTGCTCATGATCAAACAAGGAGCGTTATAAGGTGAGCAATGCTTTCACTTAGATCATATAAAACTGGTGATCATTTGCAAGAGATAGGGCAAAATTGTCCCATCTTGTCGGTTTTAAAGGGTTTAGTCGTAGTGTGGTGAACGATAAGAAGAAAAAAGATTTGAAAACTAAACTCAGATGATCGGGTGTCATGCGATTTTAAAAAAGTAAATCTTCACTGCTTAAGATAGATTGTTATAACTTGCAGTAGCCGCTCCTTATTTGAGATAGATGTCTATTGCAAAGCTTGTAAAACGATATCACTACAATTCTAAAGCGATGTTGGTGCAAAAATAATTCAAAATGTTGCAAGAAGATTAAAAAGTGATCCAAAATAGGGTTTACTATTTATTTACTAAATGTTGAATTGGTTTACATACCGCCAGTTTATTCGGTTTTGTGCTCTGATTGGTGTAAATTATTGCCCATGCCAAAGCACTTTTTTAAAGTACGTCAGCAAATCCATTTTTTGTACATTCGAGAGAGAGTCTAAAGAGTAAAGTATGTCTGTGAACCTTAGTAAAATCAAAAAACCTTTATATATTCACTATGCTGGAAACGCTCTTTTAGAACTCCCTTTGTTAAATAAAGGCTCTGCTTTTTCGGAAGAAGAACGAGAGAATTTTAACTTGCATGGTCTAGTTCCGTACAATATTGAGAATATTGAAGAGCAGACTCAGCGTTCGTATCAGCAGTACCTTTCCTTCGATAGTGACTTGAATAAGCATATTTATTTGCGAAATATTCAAGACACCAATGAAACCCTGTTCTATAACCTATTGAGTCAGCATTTAGATGAAATGCTGCCGATCATTTATACCCCAACAGTTGGTGAAGCCTGTCAGCGCTTTTCGGATATCTACCGCCGTCACCGTGGTATTTTTATCTCTTATCCAGAGCGCCAATACATCGATCAAATTATCCATAACGTCAACAAGAAAAACGTGAAAGTGATTGTGATTACTGACGGTGAACGTATCTTAGGTCTTGGCGATCAGGGTATTGGTGGCATGGGTATTCCAATTGGCAAATTGTCACTCTATACCGCATGTGGTGGGATTAGTCCTGCTTATACTTTGCCGATCACCATTGATGTCGGTACCAATAACCAAGAATTGCTTGATGATCCAATTTATATGGGGTGGAAACAGCCGCGTATCCGTGGTGAGCAATATTATGAATTTGTTGAGCAAATTATTACGGCAGTACGTCAGCGTTGGCCAGATGTGCTGATTCAATTTGAAGATTTTGCGCAAACCAATGCCATGCCTTTATTGACTCAGTACCGCGATAAAATTTGCTGTTTTAATGATGATATTCAAGGCACGGCAGCAGTCACTGTTGCGACCCTCATTGCTGCCTCAAGGGCACAAGGCAAACAACTGAAAGACCAAACGGTTACTTTTGTTGGCGCAGGCTCAGCAGGTTGTGGTATTGCTGAACAGATCGTTAGACAGATGATGGATGAAGGTCTGAGTGACCATGAAGCACGTTCGCGTATCTTTATGGTGGATCGTTTCGGTTTGATGACCGATCAACAACCAAACTTACTCGATTTTCAGCAAAAACTTGCTACACCCGTCAATGCAATCAGCACTTGGGAATATACAGGTGACAATGTTGCTTTGTTGGACGTGGTCAAGAATGCCAAACCAAGTATCTTGATTGGGGTTTCTGGGCAGGCAGGTTTGTTTAGTGAAGAAGTCATCAAAACCTTAGCTAAATATTATAAGCATCCAATTGTATTGCCATTATCGAACCCGACTTCACAAGTTGAAGCACAACCTAAAGATATTATTGAGTGGACGCAAGGTGCTGCAATTGTGGCAACAGGGAGTCCTTTTGCACCGATCTATTATCAAGGCAAGGTGTATAGCATTGCACAGTGTAATAACTCCTATATTTTCCCTGGGATTGGCTTAGGTGTGATTGCTTGTGGTGCAACCCATATCAGTGACTCGATGTTAATGGCTGCAAGTACAGCTTTGGCAGATTGTTCACCACGTTTGAAAAATGCCGCAGCGGATTTATTACCAAATATCAACGATATTCAACAGGTGTCTAAGTTTATTGCCTTTAAAGTGGCAAAAGCTGCTATGGCTGATGGCTTGGCGGTACCGTTGAGTAATGATGTGTTGAAACAAGCGATTGAAGATAATTTTTGGACACCAGAATATCGTAACTACCGCCGTGTTAGTTATTAAGCCATTTTATTTAAAAAGGGACTCTAGCTAGAGTCCCTTTTTTTAGGTCTTATAGGTGGAGAGCAAAATACTGGTTTCACTATTGTAAATCCCTGAAATATTTCGGATTCGTTCCAGCGCTTTATCAAAGTTTTCCAAACTATCAGATTGCAACTCAACCAGAATATCCCATTTACCATTGGTGGTATGCAGTCGCTCAACGGCTGATTCTAAGCGTAACTCTCGAATTACCGCCTGTGCTCGCGTACCTTCTACCATGATATTCATCCATGCCCGAATGATATTTTTTTCAGCATTGGGACGGAAACGTACGGTATAGCCTGTGATGATCCCCGTTGATTCCATATATTCAATTCGTTTCTGCACGGTGGCACGTGACACCCGTGTTTTTGCTGCCAAGTCGGTAATCGACATCCGTGCATTGTCTTTGAGTAAGCCTAATATAATATGATCGATATTGTTCATTTTGATTCTTTCTATTAGCAAATTGATAAAAAATAATTCATTTTAATCATTATAACGAATTTTGTGAATCAATTTGATTCTTAATAATAATAACAATACAACACCCCAAGCATTTTCACTTCGGCACGAAAGAAGCTGAATGCGCATCAGGGAGGATGGGGGTAGGACGCCCTTAAACAAAGGGAATCTGTGAATAACAGGGACAATTGATTAATTAAGGAATAGATGATGTCTTTATCATATGCGGCTCAAACTGGCAGTGCTTGGCAAACTTTTCTCACTCAAGTAGATCGAGTGGCACCTTATTTGGATGCGGACCTCAGTAACTTTGTCAACACACTGAAAACCCCAAAGCGTACGCTTATCGTTGATGTTCCAATCGTGATGGACGATGGTTCAATTCGCCATTTTGAAGGTTACCGTGTACAGCACAATTTATCACGTGGTCCTGGTAAAGGCGGTATCCGCTATCACCAAGATGTTGAACTGAATGAAGTCATGGCTTTATCTGCATGGATGACCATTAAAACTGCAGTGCTGAACCTGCCGTTCGGTGGTGCCAAAGGTGGTATTCGTGTCAATCCAAAAGAACTTTCAGCGCGTGAATTAGAGCGTTTAACTCGTCGTTTCACCAGTGAAATCAGTCCAATCATTGGTCCTCAAATTGATATTCCTGCGCCAGATGTCGGCACCAATGCCAATATTATGGGCTGGATGATGGATACCTATTCAAGTATCAAAGGTCATACCGTAACAGGTGTGGTAACAGGCAAACCTGTACATTTAGGTGGTTCACTTGGTCGTGTTCGTGCAACAGGCCGTGGTGTATTCGTAACGGGTATGCAGGTTGCGGAACGCATTAAATTACCAGTCGAAGGCAGCA
Organism: Acinetobacter sp. Ac_3412; assembly: GCF_013072675.1. Lineage (NCBI taxonomy): Bacteria > Pseudomonadati > Pseudomonadota > Gammaproteobacteria > Moraxellales > Moraxellaceae > Acinetobacter > Acinetobacter sp. Ac_3412. Next base: position 497,649 of record NZ_LXUJ01000009.1, read on the forward strand.
AAGTCGCTGTGCAAGGCTTCGGTAACGTCGGAAATGAAGCCGCTTATTTGTTTAGCCACGCAGGCGCAAAAATCGTTGCTGTACAAGACCATACCGGTACCATTTTCAATGCAGAAGGCTTGGATGTTAAAGCACTGCAAAAGCATGTCGTTGAAACAGGCGGCGTGATAGGCTTTGTTGATTCAACTGTGATCTCAGACGAAGAATTCTGGACGGTTGATATGGACATTCTCATTCCTGCGGCATTGGAAGGTCAGATTACGGTTGAACGTGCACAAAAATTGAAAGCGAAAATCGTACTTGAAGGCGCGAACGGCCCAACCTATCCAGAAGCAGATGATGTATTTGTCAGTCGCGACATTACCGTTGTTCCTGACGTGATCTGTAACGCGGGTGGTGTAACTGTTAGTTATTTTGAATGGGTTCAAGATATGGCGAGTTACTTCTGGACCGAGGATGAAATCAATGAACGTCTTGATAAGTTGATGATCCAAGCGATTGCTGATGTTTGGAACACGGCAGCACAGAAGGAATGTAGCTTACGTACCGCAGCTTATATTTTGGCATGTGAACGTATTCTGAAAGCGCGTAAAGAACGCGGTATTTTCCCAGGTTAAGTCATTTATAAAATTAAGGTGAAGGGCTTGTTGAGCATTCAACAAGCCTGAAGATTAAAACAGGAAGTGAGTAAATAAAATGAGCGAAGTCGCAATTACACGTAGCAATTTTAATGATTGGATGGTTCCAGTTTTTGCCCCAGCAAATTTCATTTTAGTGCGTGGCGAAGGGTCACGTCTTTGGGATCAAAACGATAAGGAATATATTGATTTTGCAGGTGGTATCGCGGTAAATGCCTTGGGTCATGCACATCCTGTTGCAGTAAAAGCCTTAACTGAACAAGCGCAAAAACTTTGGCACATTGGGAATGGTTATACCAACGAGCCTGTATTGCGCTTAGCGAAACAATTGGTGGATAGCACCTTTGCTGACAAAGTCTTTTTCTGTAACTCGGGTGCAGAAGCCAACGAAGCTGCATTAAAACTGGCACGTAAAGTCGGTTTGCTGAGTGGCAATGCAAATAAGAACCAGATTGTTGCATTTAAGAATGCCTTCCACGGTCGTACTTTATTTACCGTAACAGCAGGTGGTCAGCCAAAATATTCTCAAGACTTTGCACCATTACCGGGTGGCATTGAACATACTGCATTTAATGACCTTGAAGCAGCAAAAGCAGCGATCACTGAAAATACTTGTGCAGTCATTGTCGAGCCGATTCAAGGCGAAGGTGGCGTTCTGCCAGCAGATATTGAATTCTTAAAAGGCTTGCGTGCACTGTGTGATGAAAAAGGTGCCGTGCTGATTTTTGATGAAGTACAAACGGGTGTGGGTCGTACAGGTTCTTTGTATGCCTATATGAATACAGGCGTAACGCCTGACATTTTGACCACTGCAAAAGCATTGGGTGGTGGTTTCCCGATTGGTGCAATGATCACTACAGACCATTATGCCAACATGTATGCAGTCGGCGATCACGGCACCACTTATGGTGGTAACCCATTGGCTTGTGCAGTTGCTGGCGCGGTATTTGAATTTATCAATACACCAGAAGTATTAGACGGCGTTAAACAACGTCATCAATATTTCATCGATGCCTTAAACAAAATCAATGCTGAGTACGGATTGTTCAAAGAAATCCGTGGTCAAGGTTTGTTAATCGGTTGTGTATTGAAAGATGAACATGCTGGCAAAGCGAAGAATATCGTGACCTTAGCGGGTGAAGAAGGGTTATTGGCCTTGGTAGCCGGTGCAGATGTGGTTCGCTTTACCCCTTCATTGATCATTCCTCAGCACGATATTGATGAAGGTCTAAGCCGTTTTGTTCGTGCATTAGCACGCCTCTAAGTCTGCCGTGAGCATCTGCCCATGATGATTGTTCGACATGCAGCGCATCGGGACTTAGATGATATTTATCGTTTAGCGCAACGAGCGGGGGAGTCTGGCATTGGCCTGACTTCCTTACCACAAAATAAAGACATCTTGGCTGAACGTATTACACGTACCACTCGCACTTTAGACGGCTTATCCGAAAAGTGCGAGGCAAGTTATCTATTTGTATTGGAAGACACCAGCATTCACAAAATTGTGGGTGTAAGTGCAATTGAAGTTGCGGTTGGGTTGAATGAGCCGTTCTACAACTTTCGTGTGGCCAAACAGGTGCATGCCTCTAAAGCCTTAAATGTGTATAAGACTTTAGACACCTTGTTTTTAAGTAATGACCATACCGGTTGTAGCGAACTCTGCACTTTGTTCCTTGATCCTGAATATCGCAAAAACCAAAACGGCAAATTTTTATCCAAAGTTCGTTTTCTGTTTATTGCCGCATTCCGCTCTTTTTTTGAAGAAAGATTGATTGCTGAAATGCGCGGTTTCTCGGATCAAAACGGACAGTCACCTTTTTGGGATTCCTTGGGCTATTTATTCTTCAATATGGATTTTGCTGCCGCAGACTATCTGAGTGGTGTGGGGCAAAAAGCCTTTATTGCAGAGCTGATGCCTAGATTTCCAGTCTACGTAGATTTACTGAGCTCAGAGGCACGTGAGGTGATTGCAGAGGTACACCCACATACGCTGCCTGCGGCAAAAGTGTTGATGTCAGAAGGTCTTAAATATCAAGGTTATGTTGATATTTTCGATGCTGGTCCAACATTGGAAGCCAATACTGCTGAGTTACGGGCAGTGAAAGAGAGCCGCTTGCTCAAAGTTAAATTCACTGAGCAAGTCGAAAGTACAGAGACACATTTTTTGGTTGCCAATGACCAATACCAAGATTACGCCGTGTTGCTGATCAATAACAAAGTTGATGAAAGTGAGACTTTGCATATGACGGCAGCACAAGCACAGGCACTGAATATTGCTGAACACGATCAAGTCCGTGTCTTAGCATTAGAAAAAATGGAGAATAACTAATGTCACAAGGTGCATTATTAATTGATGGTGCTTGGGTTCAAGGACAAGGAAGCGCATTCGAAAAAACCAATCCGGTTAGCAACGAGCAAATTTGGGCGGGGCATGAAGCAAGCCCAGCCGATGTTGCACAGGCATGCGATGCAGCGCGTCAAGCATTTCCTGTATGGGCACGTTTGCCAATCGAAGACCGTATCGCGACCATTGAGCGTTTTGCTGGATTATTAGAACAGCATAAAACCCAATTGGCCGAAGTGATTAGCCAAGAAACCAGTAAACCACTTTGGGAAACCTTGACTGAAGTACAGTCGATGATTGGCAAAGTGGCGATTTCGATTCGTGCTTATCATCAACGGACAGGTTTTAGCGAAACTGAAATGCCAGATGGCGTGGCTTCACTACGTCATCGTCCACATGGTGTTCTCGCTGTATTTGGCCCGTATAACTTCCCGGGTCACTTGCCAAATGGTCATATTGTTCCTGCATTGATTGCGGGTAATACAGTGGTATTTAAACCAAGTGAACTCACGCCTTGGACGGCTGAAGAAACTGCAAAATTATGGCAGCAAGCAGGTCTACCAAACGGTGTGCTGAATATCGTACAAGGTGGACGCAGCACGGGTGAAGCACTTGCAGCAGCAGAACAAATTGATGGTTTACTGTTTACGGGCAGTGCCAATACAGGCTATCACTTGCATAAACAAATGGCAGGTGCACCTGAAAAAATCCTTGCTTTGGAAATGGGCGGCAATAATGCCCTGATCATTGATGAAGCCAGCGATATCGATGCCGTAGTGAATTTAGCGATTCAATCCGCTTTCGTTTCTGCGGGACAACGTTGTACTTGTGCACGCCGTATTATTGTCAAGCAGGGTGCCAATGGCGATGCCTTCATTCAACGTTTTGTTGAAGTCGCTAAAAATTTGGTTGTTGGTGCGTGGAATGCTGAACCTCAACCCTTTATGGGCGGGGTGATTTCTGCACATGCAGCAGAACAAATGTTGGTAGCGCAAAGCAAACTGATTGCTTTGGGTGCAAAACCGCTTTTAGAAATGACCCGTCCACAAGCCGATAGCTCATTACTCACGGCGGGTATTTTAGATGTTACTCAGGTGACCGATATTCCTGATGATGAATACTTCGGCCCGCTCACCACGATTTATCGCTATAACAGTTTCGATGAAGCCTTGAACATTGCCAATAACACTCGCTTTGGTTTGGCAGTGGGCTTGGTTTCACCTGACCGTAATTTATTTGATCGTGTACTGATTGAAGCGCGTGCAGGCATTGTGAATTGGAATAAACCATTAACAGGTGCTTCAAGTGCCGCACCATTTGGTGGTGTTGGCGCGTCGGGTAATCATCGTGCCAGTGCTTTCTATGCAGCAGACTATAGTGCATGGCCAATGGCTTCACTTGAAAGTGACAGCGTTACTTTACCTTCAAAATTATCACCGGGCATTGTGCTGTAAGTCGGCTCGTATCGGGACACAGGGAGAATAAAATGTCAGGTTATGAAATTAATTTTGATGGTTTAGTGGGGCCGACCCATCATTATGCGGGTTTGTCGTTTGGGAATGTCGCATCAACCAAGAACCGTAATAACGCGTCAAATCCTAAGCTGGCTGCAAAACAAGGCTTGATGAAAATGAAAGCCCTTGCGGATTTAGGACTCAAGCAAGGTGTGTTTGCCCCACAAGAACGTCCGCATGTGCCAACGCTACGCCGTTTGGGTTTTACGGGCAGTGATATTGACGTGATTAGCCAAGCGATGCGTACTGCACCGGCCTTGTTATCGTCATTGAGTTCAGCCTCATCGATGTGGACGGCCAACTCATGTACGGTGTCGCCATCGGCAGATAGTGCTGACAAACGCATGCATTTTACCGCTGCAAACTTAAATAATAAGTTCCATCGATCAATTGAGCATCATACGACCACGCGTATTCTTCAAGCGATGTTCAATAATGATGTATATTTCGCGCATCATGAAGCACTGCCTGAAACCGCCTTATTTGGTGATGAAGGGGCAGCCAATCATAACCGTCTTGGTGGTGGATATGATCAGGCGGGTGTACAGGTTTTTGTTTATGGACAGCAACAACTGGGTGGAACGGTTGCACCGCAGAAATTTCCTGCGCGTCAAACCCGCGAGGCAAGTGAGGCAATTGCTCGTTTACATCGTTTGGATGCGAAACGGACCGTGTTCATTCAGCAAAATCCAGATGTGATTGATCAAGGTGTATTTCATAACGATGTGATCGCCGTGAGTAATCAACAGGTCTTGTTCCACCATCAACAAGCCTTTTTGAATCAAGCTGCGGCATTGGATGAAATCCGTCAAAAAATGGCGGGGATCGAACAAGATTTTATCTCGATTGAAGTCCCTGACAATCGTGTCAGCGTTGAAGATGCGGTCTCGACTTATTTGTTCAACAGCCAGATTTTGACCCGTGCAGATGGTGGCATGAGTATTGTGGTACCAGAGGAATCACGCCATAACAAGGCGGTATGGAGCTACTTGAATGACATGATTCAAATGGGTACGCCAATTGATGACATCAAGGTGTTTGATCTGCGTGAAAGTATGCGTAATGGTGGTGGACCTGCATGTTTGAGATTGCGTGTTGCCGTGAATGAAGCGGAACTAAATGCGGTGAATCCAAACTTGTTTATGAATGATGCATTGTTCAAAACGCTGAATCAGTGGGTCGATCAGCACTATCGTGATGAGTTAACACAAGACGATTTGGCCGATCCAAGTTTGTTGATCGAGAGCCGTACCGCATTAGATGAGTTAACCAAAATTTTAGCTTTAGGTTCGGTTTATCACTTCCAAAAATAAACAGTAAACAACGGCTTTTAGGGATGAAAGTACATGGTTGATCTATTAACGTTGACTTTAACGCAACGAATGCCTGTGCAGATGCAAGGTGAGACGACGGGATTTACATGGCAGTGGTTGGGTGAAGGGCTATTGCAATGTACACCGAAGACAAACTATGGAAAGACCATGCTGCTTTCTGCTGGGATTCATGGCAATGAAACTGCACCGATCGAGCTATTGGACCAAATTATTCATGACCTATTTGCCGAGCGTTTAACGCTTGCAGTACGGGTGCTGTTTGTGTTGGGGAATCCTGAAGCGATTCGACATGGGTTGCGCTATCTTGAAAATGATATGAACCGCATGTTTTGTGGGGCCTATCAGCACTTAGCCCAAGATCAGGAAACCGAACGAGCTGCTCACTTAGAGCAAGTAACAGCACAGTTTTTTGAACAAAGTCAGCCGCAAGCACAGCGCTATCATTATGATCTGCATACGGCAATTCGTGCCTCATTGTTACCCGTTTTTGCGCTATTTCCATACCAAAGCCAGCCTTATGATGAATTCCTCATTCAAAGTCTAGAGGCTGCTGATTTGGATGCTTTGGTCTATCACAATGCCGCAGGCAAAACCTTTACTCACTTTACGGCTGAAAAATTTCAGACAGCGAGTAGTACTTTGGAGCTAGGCAAGGCCAAACCTTTTGGAGCCAATGATTTAGCCCAGTTTGCCAGTACTGACCAGATGCTGCGCGCAGTTCTTGCAGATCAAGCATTGCCGATCAGACAGAAATCCGACATTCGCCAGTTTAAGGTGGTGGATTCAATTTTAAAACAAAGTGAAGATTTTCAACTCAAATTGAGTGCTGACGCACCAAACTTTTCTACTTTTCAGAAAGGCGAGTTGATTGCAACACAACAGGCTGGGGATTATGTCGCGCATGATCAACAAGTCTGGATTTTATTTCCAAACCCTAAGGTAAAAACAGGGCTTCGGGCTGGACTGATTTTAAAAAAAATTGAATAAACAGTCGCCGCTTTAACAGTTTAACTGTCGGCAAGGAATAGTTGAAATGGAGTTTGAATATGGATGTTCAATAGAACAAAACGTGTCAAAGAATATCGTTTAGATATTCGTTTTTATGAAAGTGAAACAGCAAGGACAGGTTGTCATAAGAATACAGTTGGAGTGACCGTGTATGAGTAACAATAACGAAAAGACATTTCCCTCAGGCCAAGCCCTGAGTGGACAATATGTACCACAGCAGGATGTTGCCAGTTTATTGGAAACTTCGAGCGCAGAGATTGAGGTGGGTAAACCATTGAAACGTGCCATGACCAAGCGTCATCTGGTCATGATTTCTTTAGGTGGTGCAATTGGAACAGGGCTGTTTTTAGGCTCTGGTGATGTCATTTCTCAGGCTGGTCCAGTCGGTGCGATTCTCTCTTACCTACTGGGTGGTGTGATTGCATACATGGTGATGTTGTGTTTAGGTGAACTCGCTGTACAAATGCCAGTTTCAGGTTCTTTTGGTGAGTATGCCAGAACCTATATTGGCCCAGGCACAGGCTATATGATCACGTGGTTGTATTGGCTGACGTGGACTGCAACATTAGGGACTGAATTTACAGCCGCTGCTTTATTGATGCAGGAATGGTTTCCGTCTATTTCCATGTGGACCTGGACCTTATTATTTGCAGGGCTGGTGTTTAGCTTGAATGTCAGTTCGACACGGCTATTTGCTGAGTCAGAGTTCTGGCTGTCTTTGGTTAAAGTCCTGACCATTATCTGTTTTATTGGATTGGGTTTAGCCGCTATCTTTGGCTTTATTTCTTATCATGGGCATGAGTCGGCACCGTTGTTCAGTAAGTTGACGGAACATGGCTGGTTTCCAAATGGTATTTTCCCAATTTTTGCGACCATGTTGATCGTGAACTTTGCATTCTCTGGTACAGAGTTGATTGGTGTCGCGGCAGGTGAGGCAGAAGAACCTGCGAAAACAGTACCTAAAGCAATCAATGCCGCGATTTGGCGTTTGTTGATTTTCTTTGTGGGTACCATTGTGGTGATTTGTGCATTACTGCCTTATGAAATGGCAGGTATAAATGCCAATAGTGTCAGCAATAGCCCATTTGTTACCGTATTTAATTATATTGGGATTCCATACGCAGAAGATATTATTCGTTTTGTGATTATTACGGCACTTTTATCTGCTGCAAACTCCGGTTTATTTGCTGCATCGCGAATGATGTGGTCACTGTCTGCAAAGAATCAGTTACCGAAGGTGTTTTCAAAATTAACCCGTTCAGGCACACCGATTATTGCGATTATTGTGACTATGTTTGGCGCAATTCCAGGGTTATTATCGGAACATTTTGCACCTGAAACGATTTTCAAAAATTTATTGGGTGTTGCTGCTTTTACCATGGTGGTGGTATGGATTTCGATTTGTGTTTCCCAGTTTAACTTCCGTAGACAATGGATCAAATCGGGTAAAACAGTCAAAGACCTAAAATTTGCTGCACCATTATTCCCACTCACCCCGATTTTAGGTGGTGTGTTCTGTGTGATTACCTGTATCAGTATGGTGACCGATCCATCAATGCAAGTCGGTTTTGTCTGTTGTGTATTATTTATTATCGCCTGTTATGCGAGCTACAATATTTTTTATAAAAACAAAGCCATTTAAATAACATTTTTATTTAAAAATAAACGTGTAGACGAATAGGTTGTAGGCGTGATCTGCAACTTATTCGTCTTTTTTATGTATGATGATAGGGCGATCTCTTGGTCGGTGATAGACTACCTATACCTGAGCTTTGCTCTTTCAGATAAAGACTGAATAAGCCATCAATGGATATGATTAAGAATGCTTTTAGATGATGATTTGTTTACATATTGTGTAAGAAATATAGTCCTTGGTTGTGATTGCAAAAATAAAAGGTATAAATGGGTTAAGTCGATTTCTTAAACAATAAACAATCTGTGTGATGAGTTTGACTTTATGGCGAATAAAAATAATCCATCCTTCGTAATTGGTCAGCAAGTCAGACCCACTGAACTGGCGGGTTGTGAAGAATGTGACGCGATTTACCGTAAGGTTGAGTTGGCGTCGGGCGAACGCGCTTATTGTACTTGTTGTGGTGCTGAACTTTATCGCCGCAGCCGTTCGTTTTCATCCCTACTGGCGCTGGTCATTACTGCATTGATTATCTTCGTGATTGCCAATAGTTTTCCTATCGTCATTGTTGAACTTCAAGGCAATACCTCGCAAACCACCTTGATTGGTGCAGCATGGACCATGTTTCATATTGATCGTGCCTTAGTCGGGGTGCTGATTCTGATCACAACCTTTATTGTGCCCTTGATTGAGTTGCTGTTACTCAGTTATGTGCTTTTCTTCATTAGTGTATTGAAGATTAGGCCTCAATTTTTGACTTTGGCACTGAGAGCCTTATTTCTGTTTCGGACATGGGGCATGGTTGAGGTTTTTTTAATTGGTGTACTGGTAACCTTGGTCAAACTTGTGGGGATGGTCACCGTCATTCCTGGTGTCGCACTCTGGGCATTTACATTATTGAGCGTGCTTTTGGTCTATATCGCTTCGGTCAAGATTAAAGATATCTGGGATGAAGTTGATCGGAGTTTGGGATGAAGCAAAAACACGACCATGACACCGAGATCGGTTCAATTGTAGAACACCTTTCCGATGTTGATTTACAGATCAAAAATTATGTCAGGGCAAAGCAGGTTGGGCTCATTCAATGTCATTGCTGTGGATTACTGAATGCTGTAGCGAGTCACGCAGATCAGCACAATCATGCTCAATGTTCGAGATGTAAAAGTACCTTGCACTCACGTAAACCACAAAGTTTAAATCGTACTTTTGCTTTGGTGGTCGCCGCAGCAATTTTATATATACCAGCCAATGTACTACCCATGACGGTAACAGATTCTTTGTTGGGGCGTCAGCAAGATACTATTATCAGTGGTGTGATCTATTTCTGGCAAAATAGTGATTATCTGGTGTCTGTGGTTATTTTTATGGCCAGTATTTTTATCCCGATTTTAAAACTATTGATTCTGATTTTTTTATTAATTTCAGTCTATATGCAGTCATCATCGAGATGGCATTTTACCCCTGAACAATGTGCGCTGATGTATCGTATTGTTGAATTTATTGGGCGGTGGTCGATGATCGATGTCTTTGTGGTTGCATTGCTGACTGCATTGATTCAAATTCAGTCATTGGCCACTATTTTGGCAGGGCCTGGCGCAGTCGCTTTTGGTGCTGTAGTGGTGTTGACCATGTTGGCTTCACTCAGTTTTGATCCAAGAATTATTTGGGACAATTATTTCAAGGCGCGTCACGCGAATGCGCAACAATCAAATCATTTGAAAGGAACGGCGATTCATCAATTAAAAAGTTAAGATTGACGATGAGCCTTATTTTTGACCTATAAAAGAAAGATCACTATGTCAGAAAATACCCCGAATAGCCAAGATTCTGAAGAAAACACTACGGTGTTAACGCAGAACGATGCAATCTTTGACGAACCTGAAAAAAAGAAGGGACGTTGGAGACCTGCGCTGATTTGGCTGGTTCCATTTGTTGCGCTTTTAATCGCACTTTCGCTTGCAGCAAAAGCCGTTTTGGATACAGGCCCAACCATTGAAGTGTCTTTCCGAACAGCAGAAGGTTTGGTTGCAGGGAAAACCACGGTACGCTATAAGCAGGTCGATATTGGTTTGGTTCGACAAATTGATCTTTCGGATGATCGTTCGCATGTCATTGCCAAAATCGAATTACGTAAAGATGCCAGTAATTTTGCTGCCAAAGATTCGCGTTTTTGGGTGGTGAGACCTCGAGTAGGAACGGGAGGTATTTCGGGTATTGATACCTTACTCTCTGGGGCATACATTGAAGTCGATGGGGGGAAGGCTGAACAGAAGCAAGAGAATTTTACTGGGCTTGAAGTTCCACCTGTAGTGTCTTCGGATATACCAGGTAAGGTCTTTTTCTTAAAAGCACAGGACTTGGGATCACTTGATGTTGGCGTGCCGATTTACTATCGCAGGATTAATGTCGGGCAGATTACGGCATATAAATTGGCAGCTGATGGGAAAAGTGTTGAACTACAGACCTTTATTCAATCTCCTTACGATAAGTTCGTAACCACAGATGCGCGTTTTTGGCAGGCCAGTGGGGTTGATGTGACTTTAAATGCATCAGGATTTAATCTGGATACGCAATCGCTTGCCAGTATTATCGCGGGTGGTATTGCCTTTGGCTATCCAGAAAATTCTGCTGGTACTATTGCACCAGACAATAGTTATTTTACTTTATCAGACTCTCGCAAAGAGGCCATGAAGGAGCCTGATGGTAAGCCGCGTCCAATTATTATGTACTTTGATCATTCGCTTCGAGGTTTAACTGCGGGTGCACCAATTGACTTTATGGGTATTGAGATTGGTAATGTCAAAGCAATCAACGTCGAATTTGATCAGTCTTATACGCATTTAAGAATGCGCGTGGATGCAGTGATTTATCCATCGCGTTTAGCGCATGGCAAAGAACTTGATCCAGATGGCGAAATTTTTAAATACTTTATTGAGAGAGGTTGGCGTGCGCAGATGCGGACAGGTAATTTATTAACAGGTCAGAACTATATTGCCTTTGATAAGTTTCCAAAAGCCAAAGCCGCTTCTTTAATTACCAGACCAGATGGGCGTGTTGTAGTACCAACCACGGCAACAGAGTTGAGTGGCTTACAAGCGCAAGTTTCACAAATCGCGGATAAAGTGAGTAAGTTCCCACTCGAAGAAATTGGACAAGATGTTCGTAAGACGCTTAATAATATGAACACCACCATTGAATCGACAGACAAACTGGTGAAACAGTTAGATGGTAAAGTCGCACCTGGTCTACAAGCGACGCTGAATGATGTGCGTAAAACCATGCAATCGAGTGAATCCATTTTATCCAGTGATGCACCAATGCAGCAGGATGTGCGTAAAGCATTGCAGCAAATGACTCGAGCTGCGGCATCTTTACAATTAATGGCTGATTATATTGAACAGCATCCTGAATCATTGATTCGGGGTAAAAAAGCAGAGGCAAACAAATGATAAGAACAATCATCGCTAAACATTCATCTGCTGTAGCAGGAGTGCTCAGTAGCGTGAGCATCTTATCTGCTGCGGTGTTACTCACAGCTTGTTCGGGGTCACCCACACCGAATTATTACACCTTGGCAAGCAAAGTTTCTCCATTGCTAAGTTCAAAGGTTAAGGTCATTGAAGTATTGCCTGTTGGATTACCAGATCGTATCAATCGTGCGCCTATCGTGATACAGGATGCAGCAGGTAAATCTAAAATCATGGAAAACGAGCGTTGGACCTCCACGCTTGGAGCAGAATTAAGAGATAACCTGTCTGCAGGTTTACAGCAAAAACTTGGTGCGGTTGATCGTTATAACAGCGGTATGGTGGGTGGCAAGGTGTCTTATCGTGTTGCAACTGATTTTTCACATTTTGATATCATTAATACATCCGATATCGCCAACAAAAATGTTGAAGTTTCGGTTGCGTGGATTATTAAGCGTAATGATCCGAATATTACCTTAGATCAGAACTCAACCCAAAATCAGCAGCTGGCATGTCGTATGACGTTTACTCAGCCAGTATCAGGTAAGAACAATCAGATACAAGATATTGTGAGTGGTGCGAGTAGTTCATTGAGTCGAGTTATTGATGCAATGGCGCTGTCAATTGTGTCCTTAGATGCAAAAACCTCACCCAACATAAATGGGGTAATTTGTTCATAATTTGACTAAAAAGTGGTCAGATTGATCACTTTTGTTCTGTTCAGGTTTTATTGTTTATTCAGACATCACGCTTTAATGTTGTTTTAAGTTGTTCTCTTTAATTTACCAGCTAATACGAACACCTCATTTCGTCTTTGGCTAAATCAAAACATTAAAGAGAGCATAAAAATGAATCAATGTGTGATGAGCGCAAAAAATATTATTCGTGGTAAGCACCACCCAGAATTTTTACAGCATGAAGTCCTTGCTGATATTTTTATTCAGACGGCACAGACATTTCCAGAAAAAGTTGCCTTGATTGAGGCTGAACAAAAGCTGAGCTATGGCGAGTTATATCAACAAGCTTTATTGATGGCACAGCATCTGACGCTGAAAGGAATCAAAGCGGGTGATATTGTTGGTTTATGGCTACCTCGTGGTATTGAATTATTAAAATCACAGTTAGCCATTTGTTTAAGTGGTGCGGCTTGGCTACCATTTGATATGGATACACCTGCAGACCGAATTGCCGTCTGTCTTGAAGATGCTGCGGCAGTGGGGATGATTACCAGTGATGAATGGTATGAACACTTACAAGAAGTACCACAGACCAAATGGACCAATACTGAATTGCAGCGACCACTGCATGAGACTGTGGAATTAGCCAAAACCTCACCTGACCAACCCGCCTATATTATTTATACCTCAGGTTCAACAGGAAAGCCGAAAGGGATTGTAATTACCCAGAAGAATATCTGTCATTTCTTGCGTAGTGAAAACAGTATTTTAGGGATTCAAGAGCAGGATAAGGTCTATCAAGGTTTCTCGGTTGCTTTTGATATGTCCTTTGAAGAAATCTGGTTGTCTTACCTCGTCGGTGCAAGCTTGTGGATTGCACCAAAATCTTTAGTCAGTGATCCAGAGCGACTCTGTCAAACATTGAAACAGCAACAGATTACCGTATTACATGCTGTGCCGACCTTACTGGCTTTATTTCCAGAAGATGTACCGAACCTGCGCATCATTAATCTGGGCGGCGAGATGTGCCCTGATTCATTGGTGGAACGTTGGGCCTTACCACACCATCAAATGTTTAATACCTATGGACCGACCGAAACCACAGTCACTGCCAGTCTGGAACTGTTGCAGCGTGGCAAACCGGTCACCATCGGCAAGCCCTTACCCAACTATGGCATGTTGGTCATTAATGCGGAAAGAGAATTATTGGCACAAGGTGAAACAGGGGAACTGTGTATCTTTGGCCCCAGTGTAGCTCCAGGCTATCTCGGACGCCCTGATCTGACTGCAGATAAATTTATTGAAAATCCTTGGGCAAATAATGAGGATGAAATCAGCTTGTACCGCACTGGAGACTTGGCCAAAATTGATGAATTTGGTCAGGTGCATTGTTTAGGTCGTGCTGATGATCAGGTTAAAATTCGAGGCTTCCGAGTTGAACTCGGTGAAATTGAAGCAGCGCTATGCGATCTTGATGGAATTGGTACGGCAGCAGTCATCCTAAGAGCGGAAGATGGTATTGATCAGTTGATTGCCTTCATTGCACCTGAGTTGGAGGCAAAACAAAGCATTGAGATTAAACAGCTTCGACATCATTTGAGCCAACGCCTACCGCCATATATGGTGCCTAATCGTTTTGAAATTATTGAGGAAGTACCACGACTATTATCTGGAAAAATTGATCGTAAGGCATTGAAGGCTCGCCCATTAACCAGTGTGATTGACCGGAGTGAATCAGACCAGCCACAGAATGAAGCTGAACAGATTTTATTTGAGATTCTAGGTCGTTTGTTTCCGAATATCCCAATTAAGTTAGACTCAGATTTCTTTGATGATCTCGGAGGCCATTCCTTACTCGCTGCTGTACTGATCTCGAATTTACGTGAACACCCTCAATATAGCCATCTGACCATTCAAAGCTTATATCAGGCCAGAAAAGTCGGGGCGATTGCAGCTTTAATGTTAGAACAACCAGAACCCTCCTTATTTGATCGCCAGATTGGACAAGATAATCCACGTAATCAGGCTTATAAATGGCTGTGTGGGATTGCACAGGCGGTGACGATCCCTGTATTGATCTCGATCAATATTCTGCAATGGTTGGCACCATTCTTTACTTATCACTATTTCACAGGCGGCACACGAGACAGTATTCCTTCGGCGATTTTATTGTCGCTCTTGGTCTATATTGTGGTCATCCTTGCCAGTTTTGCAGTTTCAATTACGGTAAAACGGTTATTGATGTTAGGGGTTGGCGCAGGCCGTTATCCATTATGGGGAATGACCTATTTCCGTTGGTGGTTAGCTGATCGGATCAGCAGTATTTCACCTGTATATCTTTTATCTGGTTCAACCTTACTGAATTTATATCTCAAAGCACTTGGGGCAAAAATTGGGCATGATGTCACGATTAGTTCCGTGCATATCCGGATGCCATCGTTGTTAAAGATTGAAGATGGGGTCAGTATTGGTTCCAATGTAAATCTGGAAAATGCCAAGGTGGAACACGGACACCTCGTATTGGGTTCAATCCAACTCAAACAAGACAGCTATGTGGGATCTTATGCAGTATTGGAAGAAAATACCGTGTTAGAACCGCAAGCGCATGTCAATGCTTTAACCTCAATTGAATATGGCACGACGGTACCCACAGGTGAAATTTGGGACGGAACACCAGCGAAAAAAATAGGGCATATTGATGAGTTGGAATCATTGGCAGCACGTCCAAAATTATCTTTAGTGCGCAAATTTTCTGAATATGGCTATTACAGTGTCAGTGCTTTAATCATTGCCTGTTTGTTCTTTATTCCGATTTTCCCAAGTTTCTTGTTAGTGGATTGGTTAGATGTCAATGTGTTTAATATTGATCCGAATAACCATATTCAAACCGCACTGTATTATTTCATCCTTGCCATTCCTGCCAGTGCCATGATGATGGTCATTACCGCATTGATTTCATCGGCTATACGTAAGATTGTATTACCGCGTTTAGAGACAGGCACTTATGCCATACATGGTGGTACTTATTATCGTAAATGGTTCGCAGCTCAGATTTTAGAAACCAGTTTACAGACTTTACATGGCTTGTTTGCAACCTTATATGCTCCGACATGGTTTCGTATGTTGGGCGCAAAGGTGGGTAAAAATACAGAAATTTCGACTGCCACAGGTGTAATTCCTGAAATGCTGACACTAGGTGAAGAAAGTTTTATTGCAGATGCGGTGATGTTGGGTGATGAAGAGATTAAAGGCGGCTGGATGTCGTTGAAATCTACTCAAATTGGCAATCGTAGCTTTGTTGGGAATAGTGCCTATATCGCGGATGGTACGGTATTACCGGATAATGTTTTGATTGGTGTGCAATCAAAAACGCCAGATAACCGAGAAATGTATTCAGGTCAGACATGGTTCGGTTCGCCACCTTTATTGTTGCCAGCGCGTGAAGCAGCAGCGCAATATCCAGATCATCTTACCTTTAAACCAAGTATCAAACGCCGTTTCATGCGAGGCTTGATTGAGGGTTTACGTATTGTATTACCGACAGCACTCGCCATTGGTGTAGGTTATATGATTGTTTTAGAAGTGATTGATGTCATTAATGACTATAGTATTGCGATGGGGCTATTGGCTTTAACTATGGCTGGACTGTTATACGGCGTCGGTTGTTTTGTCATCGTGACCGTATTGAAATGGGCTTTAATTGGACGTTATCAACCACGTTCAGCACCGATGTGGACCATGTTCGTTTGGCTCAGTGAAGGCATTACCAGTTTATACGAATCTGTTGCGATTCCGAACTTTTTGAATTACTTGAGAGGGACTCCGATGTTGCCATTCTTTTTACGCCTATTAGGAGTGAAAATTGGTAAAGATGTCTATCTGGATACGGCTGATATTACTGAATTTGACTGTGTGAAGATTGGAGACCGTGCAGAATTTAACAGCTTCTCTGGGCCACAAACGCATTTATTTGAAGACCGCATCATGAAAATTGGTCAAGTCAATATCGGCAGTGATGTGGTAGTGAATTCGCGTAGTATCATTTTATACAATGCCAATGTGGCTGACCATGCGGTATTGGGTCCACTGACATTGGTAATGAAAGGAGAGAATATTCCTGCAAAATCAGCATGGATTGGCTCACCTGCAGTACCTTGGAAACATAGCTAATCATTTATAAGTGATCACTAAATGGATAAGAAAATAGTTTTTCTTATCCCTTTTCTATATGTGTAACGAAGAGGATTAGCGAAAGATTTAATGTGTTGTTGAAGCAGGTTTGGATTTAAACAACACTAAACAAACAAGGATAAAAGCCAATAATACAAAAGAAGCACCGAATCGGCTTAAATCCAATCCGCCGTGATCAAGAGGTTTATCTAAGAAGTCACCTAAGACCGCACCGAGAGGTCTGGTTAAAACAAAAGCTGACCAGAATAAAAATGTTCTAGAGATCTTGGTCCAATAATACAAGACAATCAAGATAAGCAGTAATGAACCAAAGATCAGGGCAGCCCCTGTATAACCTAGTCTTTGGGTATCTGCTGTCCAGTCACCAAGCGCTGTTCCTAGGGTTTGAGAGAACATAATGGTGACCCAGTAAAAGGCTTCGGTCTTTGCAGACTGCACACTGTTCACCGCAATATTGCCACAGCTCCAATACCAGATCGCAAGTGAGCTAAGCAGTAGGGTGAGTAAAATAATACTCCCTCCGAGATAGCCTATGCCTAGAGAGCGATCGACATAATCAGCAATGGTGGTTCCCAGTGTTGTGGTTGAGATAATGGTTGCCCAATATAAAAAGGGTTTGTACTCTTTGGCTTTCATTTGCAGTGAAACAAAGCCAATAAAAATAATAGAAAAAATATATGTACTTAAGATATAGCCCAGATTGAGCGACATTGATAAAGCATCACCAGCCGTTTCACCGAGTGTTGTTGCTGCAATTTTTATAATCCAGAACAGCAATGTCACTTCAGGCACTTTGCTTAATACTTCGGGTAGCCTATTTTTGTTATCCATAAGTCACTCCAATTTGAGGGTAGATCAAATTTAGGATTTTTTTATTAATAGCGACTTAAAACTAAATTGTAATTTTGTTTGGTTTTTAAGGGGATTTAATTTTATTTTAAGCTGATATTTTTATATTTGCATCGTCAAACCATCATGGAACGATTGACGATGTCAATTGAAACTATCGATATCAGCTTATTTAATTGGATTAACTCAGCTGCAACCCAAAATCCTATTTTAGATAAAGCTGCATTATTCGCATCTCATAATTTAATTGCAGTATTATTTGTATTTTTAATTGCTTCATTGTTTTTTCAGGATAAGAAATATCGAGTGCAGTTTATCAAAATGCTCATTACCATCGTTGTTTCATTACTCGTGACTCAGATCATTCATGCGGTCTACTACCATCCACGTCCTTTTGACATGGGAATCGGACACATCCTGACAGGACATGGTTCATCTTCTTCATTTCCAAGCCAGCATACCTTGACAGTAGCAACGATTGCATTTTCATATCTACTGTCTGGTTATCGAAAAATTGGAAGTGCAGCATTGCTATTGGCTTTAATTGTAGGTTGGTCCAGAATTTATATTGGTGTCCATTTCCCTTTCGATGTACTTGGATCATTTGTGATTGCTTTTATGCTGGTATTAGGAATGAATATAATATTTAAGGAGTTTATTTTTAAAGTTAAAAAAACAGTTCCCATATCTGTTGTGGATTAAGATTTTTTTAATTTTAGTGTGATTTATATTTTATTGAAATATTCTAATTTGATATTAAAATAAAGCCTATCAATTTATAAAGATAGGCTTTATTTAATTTAATTGTACTTTAGATCTGTTTTTAAGACTCATCTGATCGGGCGGTTAATTGTCCTTCTGCTGTGAGTTGTTCAGCCATTTCTTTGGTTTTTCTTAAGCCTGGCATACGGTATTCGGTATGACCATAATCTTGAATAGATTTCCAACGACCACCCCAAGTTAAACCAACGGATTCAGCAACTTGCCCATAGAGTTGATAACCACGCATTGCCCAAGGGTCACGTTCTGAGATAACGACTTTACCGTTGCGTTTAAAAGCAACATCGGCAGCTAAACCAAATTGGTGATAGCTTTGATAACCTTTGGCACGGGTTGTATTTGGATTCCCTGCAAGCATATTTTGACGGCTTGGACTGCGGTAACCTTCAAGTAACACCAACTCATAACCGTGGTGTTCTTTCATGATTTTGAATACCATCAGTAGGCGTTGCTTATAGCGAGGATTAATTTTGTCCCATTTACGATCAACCATGGATACATCAAAACTACCATGTGAATGTGTAAGTGGAATCTCAATTTGAGATGCATTAATACTCGGATCTGTTGGATGCTGGGCTTGATAGGCCTGTTCAAGACGAGTTGCTTCGACAATCGCATCTTCAATCAAGTTGGCATCGACTTCTGGTGGTGGGCTCAGCATTTCACCATTGAGTAGCGTATAAATTTGCGGATCAGTTTCTTTTAAATATTCAGCTTCAATTCGTGTGGAATTGATCGGGCGGGTAAACGCAAAAATCAGGATGCTGGCAAATAAAAAGAAACCTGCGATTAAAATCCACCATTGTTGTAAGTGCCAATGCGATTGTAATTTTTCTGGCGAGGCCGCTTGATGCATATTCTCTGCAAACTGCATCGCATTGGCAATTTTCTTTTTGCTACTTGGAAGTAATGATTGCAACAACTGCTTGCATTTATAACGCAGCTCATATGACATGAGCAGGGTTAATCCGATCGCGACAGCGACAAAGCAAAAGAAAATAAGAAAAATCATGCTTTATTGCAGTTCATTCACAGCAAAAGGCTTTTGTGTGACTTTGATTTGTACCGTTGCCTCAGGTGCTTCAGCTTCTACCTCAGGTGTTTTAGCAGGCGCTGTCGTCTTTGTTGTTTGAGGAGCAGTTTTAACCACTTTATTTGTTGCCGCAGGGGCTGCCTCATTCTTCCCTGAAATAGGTTTGGTTGGCGCTACAGCTTGTGTGGATTTTGCATTTGGCTCATTGGCAAAAGGGGAAACGTGCTGTCCAGTCGGTGTTGGTGCAGCGGCTGGAGGTGTGCGTTGGAAGAATTTATTTAAATCATTACTACCGGGTTGAGTGAAATTATTATCCTCTACCGATTCGGCTGTTTCATGATGATTAGCTATTGTTTCCTCTGAGTTTTGAGTTGTCGTTTTGGTATTATGGGCTTGAGCAGGATTATTTTCTTCTACAGCATGCTCTGGTTGCGTTGTAGCTGTATTGGTTCTACTCGAGTCGGTAACAAATAAGAGAAAGAAAACCAGTGCTGCAAAGATAACTCCTGAAAGAAATCCAATCAGTAAATAAATGACAGGCGATAAGGTTTTTTTCTTATTAGTCTGTAATATGCGTAAAGAAGTTGCTCTTTCCTGAGTCATACGTTATCAACTAAGGCAAATGGATGGTGATATGTGCTTCTTCAGCAGGTGCTGAAATCACATTTTGATAAGGAGCTAAAGCACTCTGATTCTGTTTGGATAGCATGAACTTTAAGCCTGCAAAAGTGAGTGCAGCAAACATGAGCAAGAAGATTAGAATCCAGAAAAAGGGTAACTCGTGATGAATAATGTGTTTAATATGGTCAGGAATTGCGGCAAAAGGAGAAAATGCTGCTTTTTTCCCTTTGAGATAATCAATTTCATCTCCAACACGAGCTACGAGGTGATTTAGACTTTCTACAGATTCCAGACGGTATTTACCCTGAAAACCGAGTAAGAGACAGTAGTGGAAAACCTCAAGTGATGCTAGGCGGTCTTTGCCACGACTGCGCAGTTGTTCCAAGATTTCAAAAAAACGATAACCCGCCAGTTGAGAGCCAAACAGGCTCAATTGCAATGGGCTGATAAGCCATGAATTCTGTAAGTTAAAATAGGCAGCATCCTGTTGCGTCGCAATGGTTTCATCAATCAAGGCACAAAATGCATATTTGGCGTCGTGAATATCATCAGCAGAAAATTGTAAGCGTTTGGCTTGTTGCTCAAATCGGTTCAATAAATCGACGATTTTTTCACGAAAATCAGTTGGATTTGCAGGTATATAGCGATTGCGAAGTAAAAAAACCAGATAGAACCCATCATGTAATAGATCAATCAAGTTAGTCGCTTGCACTTTATTTTGTGGTTGGTCAGACGTAGGGAAGCCTGAACCAATTTTTCCATCATCAAATAAAGAGGGGATGCCTGTTGGTTGAGTCATTGTGATTCTCTTAACTATTCATTACGGCAATGAGTTCAATACTGATATCTTGGAATCCAGCTGGTACATAGACACAGATAGATTCTGACTCAAGCATACGGTGATACAATTCGTGATGTGGTTCGATTTCAAAATAGCTCACTCCAGAACGTACTGGAATAGCAGTTGGCACCTGCATTAAATGATGGAGTGGAACCGCTGGAAGAGCCGCAATAACACGTTGTTCTACATCAATTGTGCTACCCACTTTAAAGCGCAATGGAACGATCTGGATCAATTCATGGGTTTGCATCATGCTGCTTGAAACCGCAATATAGAGACGAGTGTCACGGGTAATTTTGTCAGACTCAAGACTACCAACCCAATACGATGGTCGTGTTTCTTTTAATGCAATGCTGAAATAACGGCTCGAAATAATGGTGTCTAATAAATCTCGCAGAATGAGATCAAGCTGCTGAAAACTGTCTTGTAACTGATGATGTTTATACTGTGGCAAATGATCCACATCATAGGCGGTAGAGAACGTCAGTAAAGAGCCCGTTAAACGTAATAATTCTGAGAATAAACGCTCAGGGTGAATTAGTGGATATTGGAGTAAATGATTCAGTCCTGCATATGCCGTGTTTAAAGCATTGATCAACCAGAACGAAACAATATCACCTGAACGGAACTCAATCAGTTTCTGTTCATTTTCACGGTTATTACTTTGAATCATCTTAATTTTTGCCTTAATCACGTTCAAGGTACGTTTTAGGTTGTTAATTAAAGATTCTGATGCAGCAATATGTAAAATTGGCGGAATAAACTTATTATCTAATTCAAAATGACCTGAGCTTTGGCGTTTAATTCTAGCGACAGGAACATATAAGAAACCATCTAAATTTTGGCTCGGCTGAATATGTTGTTCAAGCAGTTTGAATTCGGCACGACGACGCAACAGATTCAGTTCAGCAGGGCTGGCATCGGTAAACAGATCATGGGTTTCTGTCAAATAGTTATGATAGCGACTAGACACTGAGCGTGTTTCATCCGCGATATTCTTCTTATTGGCTTGTAAAATTGGGAGCGCCAAATAAACCGTCATTTCACCTTGTAGATTAAGATCATCCAGCAATAATGGCTCTGGCAATAAGTCTTGTGCAGGCGCGTGATAAATCTCACCGTCTTGCCAAATGATTTCCACTTCTTGGAGTGCCAGAATATGGGTAGAAAGTTGAACCTCATCAAATTTCAACTTTTGTACACCATAAGCATGCGGAATCATCGCCCGAATCGTATGATTCAAACGTTGTTCATGATAGGTATCTTGGATCTGAAAATGCTGAGGACGTAAAAATAAGCCTTCACCCCAAAGAATCTTTTCTGCTTTAAACATATGTATTTACCAACAATTATTCGTATTCATTCTTTGGCTGAACACCAAGGGTGTCCTGTAGCATTTGTAAAGGATGTTCATCCTTAATCACTTGAGTTAACCATTCATGCAGTGGCATTTGGCTCCACTTGATGGTTTTTTGCAGCATATAGCTGACTGGGCTATGTGGTTCATTTTTCTGAAAATAAGTGGCAATTTCTTGCAGCACACGCATCGCCTGTTCGCGGTTTTCAACATGCGATTGAACTTGCGGCTGAAAAGACAGCTGATTTTGAGGTGCAGCAGATTGAGTCGTCACGGGTTGTACCATCGGTGTTGTCGATGTTTCGATTTCTGTAATGACCGTCTGAGTGCTTTGCTCAAACAGGTCGCTTTTATAAATCTTTTTCAGTGTGATATGAATGGTATCTAAACTTGAGTCGATTGCCGCAAAACTCGGTGAGTCTAAACCAAGCAGGGCATCTAAAACCTGTTTCAATGTTGCCCATTGTTGCAAGATTTCATTAAAACGTTGATAGTTTTGACGCTGAAAATTTTTATCTGTATTTGATAAAGCTTGTTCAAATTGCTCTAATTCTGTTGAACCACTTGAACCTTCATAATCATCGCTTTGTTTACGACGGATATTTTCGTGATAAAGAAAGTTGTCGTAGTCGAGCAAATGATAATAAGGTGCATGATTAATCAAAGAGACTTTTTTGATCAGTAGTGGCAGCTGGTTAATCAAGCCCTGTAATAAGCCAATACGTTGATCTAGATCCTCATCTTCAACTTCAGGATGTAGTGTTAGCCAATATTGTTCTAATAAGCGATGGCTGAGTTCCAGACTTTTGGAAACACCTTCAAAACCATAAAGATTTGCCCAAGCTTCAGAAAGCCAAGTGAGTAAACGGATATCTTTACTTTTCGATTGGAGTAAATCTATAGATGTCGTTGCAACAAAGTCCCAATCGGCCTGTTTAGGTTCAGTGACCCAATCACCCTGATCAAGCAGTACATCATCTTGGGTCTTTGCTTTTTTAATCGCATGGAACTCATTTGAAAATGAGTAATCTTCACCACAAGGTGATTGCTCATTAATTGGCGTTAGTAAAGATAAAATATCCATATGCATCACAAATTTGGCTCAATCTTAAAATTTACACTTCAGCTTTGGTTTTTTTACTCGAACGTTTCTTGGTTGCTTTTTCAGCAGGATCTAACTGATAGGTAATTTCATCATCTTTGCTATCAATCACGATCAGTTTTGGTAACTTATGTTCAGCTAAAGCCACTAAAATTTCAGTTGCCAATGCAGGAAGGACGGTTGAGTTGAGGATGTTATCCACATTTCGCGCACCACTATCCACTTCAGTACAACGGCTTAACAGCAACTCGATTAAATCATCAGAATACTGAACCTTGGTTGCATACTGCTTTTCAATACGATCAACAATTTTCCCAAGCTTGTGTTTAATAATCCGAACCAATAACTCATCATGCAGTGGGAAGTAAGGCACAATGCGCATACGACCAATAAAGGCTGGTTTAAACTGCTTATATAAACTTGGTTTTAGATGTTCGATTAAGTCTTCGGCATGTGGCCATTCTTCTACAGGTTGATTTAAGCATGCCTGCATAATTGCACTTGAGCCTGTATTTGAGGTCAGAATGATTGTGGTGTTTTTAAAGTCAATCACACGACCTTCGCCATCTTCAAGCATTCCCTTGTCGAAGACTTGATAGAATAATTCTTGAACATCACTATGTGCTTTTTCAATCTCATCTAATAGCACGACACTATAAGGATTGCGACGAACGGCTTCGGTGAGAACACCGCCTTGACCATAGCCGACATAGCCAGGAGGAGCACCCTTTAACGATGAGACCGTATGCGCTTCCTGATATTCAGACATATTGATGGTGATGAGGTGATTTTCGCCGCCATACAGCTCATTGGCGAGAGCAAGGGCTGTTTCAGTTTTACCCACACCACTTGGGCCAATCAATAGGAACACACCTTGTGGTTTGTTAGGATCTTCTAATTTTGCTTTAGAGGTTTTAATGCCTTGTACCAATTGAGTGAGCGCATAATCTTGACCCATGACGCGTTCGCCAAGCTTGTCCTCAAGGCTTAGAATTTGTTTGATTTCATCATTCACCATTTTCCCAACGGGAATACCAGTCCAATCTGAAATGATTTCATTGATGATTTGTGCATTGACACGTTCAAATACTAAAGGTGTTTGACCTTGTAATTGTGCTAAGTCCGCTCTTAGTGAAGCAATTTGTGTCTTATTGTCCTGTTCTGTATGTGCATTCAATTGCTGGATTTGTTTAACCAGCGCTAGTTCTTGCTGCCATTTAGTTTCAGTGTCTTGAATTTCTTTGTCTAAGTTTGCAAGTTGCTGATTAAGATCATCTAACCGTTCATGATGGATCGGGAACTGTTGATGTTCGTGGGTAATAATTTGATGTTCTAATTTAAGATTATGTTGTTGTGCTTTGAGTTGATCCAGAATTACAGGTTGTGCATTCTGAGTTAAAGCAACACGGGCTGAAGCGGTATCGAGTACGCTCACTGCTTTATCTGGGAGTTGGCGACCACTGATATAGCGATGAGAGGCTTGAACTGCAGTAATAATGGCTTGATCTTCAATATGTAAATTGAAGTGACTTTGCATCACTGGAATCATGGCGCGTAACATATCGATCGCCACTTCTTCGGTTGGTTCTTCAACTTTGACCACCTGAAAGCGACGGCTGAGGGCTGCATCTTTTTCAAAGTATTGTTTGTACTCAGCCCAAGTTGTTGCTGCAATGGTTCTTAATTCACCACGTGCTAATGCGGGTTTGAGTAAGTTTGCGGCATCATTTTGTCCAGCTTGCCCGCCAGCACCAATCATGGTGTGTGCTTCATCAATAAATAAGATGATTGGGTGAGCAGAGGCTTGTACTTCTTGAATCACTTGTTTTAAACGATTTTCAAACTCACCTTTAACGCTTGCACCTGCTTGTAACAGACCCATGTCTAAACTATGAAGCTGTACATTTTTGAGCGCTTCAGGTACTAAACCTTGTGCAATTTTTAAAGCTAATCCTTCAACAACAGCAGTTTTACCTACACCAGGCTCACCCGTCAAAATTGGATTGTTTTGACGACGACGCATCAAGATATCCAGCATAAGTCGAATTTCAAACTCTCGACCAATTACAGGGTCAATACCCCCTTGTTTCGCTTTTTCAGTCAGATTAATCGTGTATTGATCAAGGGCAGGTGTTTTTGCAGCCGTGATAGTAGATTCAGTATTTGTTGTTTGTTCAGTACTGTTCGAGGTGTTTTCTGTTTGTGGTTGTTCGCTACTTTTTTCACAAATATCGAGAAACTTATGTTTCATTGTGTCGATTGGAAAACGTTCAAATAAGCTTGATGCTCTAAATGCGATTTGTTGTAAATCGGGCGCAGTTAACAATGCTATCAATAAATGACTACTACGTATTAAAGGCGTTTGTTCTGCAGAAGCGAGTAACCATGCTTGTTCAAATAACCGAATGATTGATTTTGCAAAGATGGGCGTACGGGTATTACCTTTGGGTAAAGAAGCAATGGTTTCTTTTAAATCAGTAATTAAGGCATCAGCAGAGATATTATTTTTTTTTAATAAAATGTGTAAATCATTGACTATGTTTTGATTTAATATTTCAACGAATAGATGTTCAATCTCAATTTCATAATTCAATTGGTTAATACAATAGTTTGCAGACTTTTCTAATGCAGTACGAGTAGGAGCTGATAGTTTTGTAATTAAAACTTTTAAGTTACTCATTTATTACTCACAATAATTTTTAAATACCAAGCGCTATTTACTAACTTCTAACTTGGTATGGTTGTTTTTGCTAGAAATATTTTTTGAATAAAATCAAAAACTTAACATAACTCTGCTCGAGTATACAGATTATTCTACAACAAAAAATGTCACTTTTAAACAAAAAATGCACCAGTTTTAAATTTTTTTTTACAGGAATGTCTGTCATGAAAATTTAATAATGTTAATAAACGTAACTAGTATTGACTTTGTATGTGTTTTTTTTGTTAAATTCGCGGAAATGATGTAAATGTACAAAAATTGACGAGTAAGAGGGTTTTTTAACAATAATTGTCAGCTCTTCAATTATAAGTTAAATAATGACGAGGCATATTTTGAAAAAAGGTATTGTAATATCAATTCTTTGTATAACAGCAGGTTTAATCGGTAATTCGGCTTTTGCTGATGATAAAGAAATAAAACCAATTAAGTTAAAAAGTAAATGTCTAAAACAGAATCCGTTGGCAGTAAACCAAACGGATCATGCTTTATTAGATATTTATCAACAAGTTTGTGACAAAGATAATGCTTCGCGTGTAAACGATTTATTGGCTCAAGCAGCAATGCGTATGTATGAATTAAAGCAACCGATGAATGCTTTAAAACTGGCAACGCAGTTACAAGAGCAAAATGTACGCGGTACTACTTTAACGGATGTTACTTTTTTAGCCAGTGTTCAAATTGCCAATGAAGCATTGCAACATATGCGCTCAAGCGAAATGCGCTATTTGAGTAATGAACTCACTTATCCACCAGCAAAACAGCTCAGTGACAGCATCCGTGTTGCTTTACCTGCTCCAGATACCTCAACGAGTAAGGCGATCACCGATGAGTCAGTTAAAAATGAGATGCGAAATACGTCGACCAATAACACAACGCGACGTACAACGAACAGAAAAGTACGTACAACCCAACCAACACGTAGTACTGTTACTCAAACAGTTGCACCGGTGAAACGTCAAACGGCTGTAACACCAACAGTTAGCAAACAACCAAATACTGTTCAAAAGGCAGGTTCGAATCCATTCGATTCGTTGAAATAATAATCAAGGGTGAAAAGTTATGGCAAAGAGAGAAAGCGTACAGAAGAAACTGCAACGCATACGTCCCCCTCGTGTACAGCTGACATATGATGTCGAAGTTGGTGATGGTAAAGAGTCAAAAGAACTCCCTTTTGTTGTGGGTGTGATGGGGGATTTCTCCGCTGCATCTGAGCTAGAAAAGACCAAATTGAAAGACAAAAAATTTATCAATGTTGATTTAGATAACATTGATGAAGTGATGGAATCTTTGGCTCCGCGTGCGGCTTTCCAAGTTGAAAATACTTTGACGGAAGAAGGTGGGCGCATGTCGGTTGACCTTACTTTCAACTCAATGGAAGACTTCCGCCCAGAGCAAGTAGTTCAACAAGTAGATCCATTACGTAAGCTGGTTGCAGCACGTGAGCGTTTGACTGATCTTCGTAACAAGATTTCAAACAGTGAAAGGTTAGAAGATTTGTTAGATGAAGTGTTAAAAAATACGGATCAAGTCCGTCAACTCAGTGCGGAGGCTGAAAATGAGTAATTTACAAGCAGCCGCTGCAGCGAGTGTTGAAGCTGAATCAGCAAATTTGTTGGACTCAATTGTTGAGCAAAGCCGTATTGCCCGTAATGACGATGAGCATGTTCGTGCAAAAAGCTTAATTGGTGAGTTGGCAAAAGAAGTCATGGCAGGAACCATTACTGTTTCTGAAAATATGACCTTGTCAATTGATAAGCGTATTGCGGAAATTGATGCATTAATTTCAAATCAATTGAGTGAAATTATGCATCATGAGCAATTCCAAAAAATCGAATCGACATGGCGTGGTCTTTATTATTTCTGCCAAGAAACACCGTCTAACTCAATGATTAAAATTCGTATGTTGAATACGACGAAAAAAGAGTTGGTGAAAGACTTCCAAGGTGCAACAGATTTTGATCAAAGCACCTTGTTTAAAAAGATTTATGAAGAAGAATATGGCTCATTTGGTGGTGCACCTTATGCAGCGTTGATTGGTGATTTCGAGTTCGATCGTACACCGTCAGATATGTATTTATTGGAACAAATTTCTCATGTTGCTGCAGCAGCACATGCGCCATTTGTTTCGGCAGCAAGCCCAAGCATTCTTGGTCTTGAATCATTCACCGATATTGATCGTCCACGTGATGTTTCAAAAATCTTTGAAACAGCTGAATACGTGCAATGGCGTTCTTTCCGTGACAGTGAAGATTCTCGTTATGTCGCATTGACCATGCCTCACGTCTTAGGTCGCCTGCCATATCACCCGAAAGAAGGTACTGCAACTGAAGGGTTTAACTTCGTTGAAGATGTTTCTGGTGAAAACCATGATGATTATTTATGGATGAATGCGGCTTATGCATTCGGTACACGTTTAACCAATGCCTTTGATATGCATGGTTGGTGTGCTGCGATTCGTGGTGTTGAGGGTGGTGGTTTAGTTGAAGGCTTGCCAGTACACACCTTTAAAACCTCAGATGGTGAAGTGGTGTTTAAATGCCCAACTGAAATTGCCATTACAGACCGTCGAGAAAAAGAACTCAGCGACCTTGGCTTTATTCCATTGGTTCACTGCAAGAACACAGATTACGCAGCCTTCTTTGGTGCGCAGTCTGCTCAAAAACCAAAGAAATATGACAGTGATACGGCGAATGCAAACTCTGCACTTTCTAGCCAAATCCAATACATCATGGCGGTATCGCGCATTGCACATTACTTAAAAGCAATGATGCGTGACAAAGTGGGAAGTTTTGCATCTGCAGGCAATGTCGAAGCATTTTTAAATGAATGGCTCTCGCAATATGTTTTGCTAGATGATGGTGCATCTCAAGAAGCAAAAGCACAATATCCGCTTCGTGAGGCATCTGTAAAAGTTGTAGAAGATCCAGCTCAACCGGGTCACTACAAGTCTGTGGTTTTCTTAAGACCACATTTCCAGCTGGATGAGTTGTCTGTTTCTTTACGACTCGTGACTGAACTACCTCAGTCCTCAAATTAACAATGAGATCAGCTAGATAATAACTTTAAATAAAATAGAGGTAATTTTTAAATGAAAGATATATATGTTGAGTTTCGTGGTAAGTACAAGGTAGACGGAGAATCTCGCGATTCTGAACACAAAGGTTGGCTAGAAGTTAACTCTTGGTCTCATAACATTCGTCAACCTAAATCTGCGACTTCTAGTAGCGTAGGTGGCCATACAGCTGAACGTGTTGAGCACTCAGACATGATCTTCGTTAAAGATTTGGACGCAACTAGTCCTAAGCTTTGGGAAGCTTGTTCTGCGGGTTATACATTTGATGAAGTACAGATCGATTACTATCGTGCAAATGGTGATAAGCGCATCAAGTACTTACAAATCAAATTGAAACACGTTCTTGTTTCTAGCGTAACACCGACTGTAAACGAAGAAGGTGTTCCAACAGAAACATTTGGTTTGAAATACGCTGCTGTTGAGTGGACTTATAACCAACAAGACATTAACGGTACTGCGAAAGGTGCTGTTACTAAGAAATGGTCACTTTCTAATAACACAGCTTCATACGCTGCGTAATCAGTATCGTGATTTTCTGATAGAGGTTAATAGGTGCCTATTAGCCTCTATTTTTCCAAGATGCTGTTCTTATAAAAATGAATTTAGATCATCTATATCCTTATGGATTCAGATCAACATTATTTGATCGTTTAGTACCAGAGCAAGAAGATTATTTAAGAGGGATGTCGATTCAGCAGTTACGAGAGTCAGTTGCTCGTGATTTGGAAGACTTGTTGAATAGTCGGATCGCACAATTTGATCGAGAGATGGATGAATTTCCGCTGGCAAAAAAATCAATTTTGCAGTTTGGAATTATTGATTTCGTAGGCTTGTCGACGGCCAATCCATTGGATCGAGATAAAATTTGTCAATCGATTGAGCAGTCCATTGCAGCACATGAGCCGAGATTGCGGCAGATCAAAGTTGAGATGCTATTAGATGGGCATAACATGGGATCGCTGTGTTTAAGTATTCAAGCTTACTTAAATATCCACCCCTTATATGAACCTGTTTTTTTCGATGCTTTACTCAAACCAACAACACAACAATATGTTATTTCTGCCAGAACTTAGTGTGAGCGAACAGTGATAGAGCAACTTTTACCGTATTATGAAAAACAACTACAAGAATTCGGTCAACAATCTCGAGAGTTCGCGCAGAAATATCCGAAGATTGCGCAACGTCTATCACTTAACCAAGAACAAATTGATGACCCGCATATTGAACGCTTAATTCAGGCCTTTTCCCTGATTGCTGCACGGATTGATAAAAAATTAGCCGATAGCTATGAGCTGTTTACTCATTCTTTATTTGAGGTGATGTTCCCGCAATATTTGCGTCATTTTCCAGCCTGTACTGTGGTCAGTTTTGAAGATACTAATAAACTTAAACAATTAACTGCAGCACATTTGATTCCACAAAAAACAGCGTTGAAGTCACGTAGTTTTAAAGGCGTGCAATGCGAGTTTAACACCAGTAATGAGGTTCGATTATTACCGATCGCATTGACGCATTTGGAGTTTCAAACTTCGCCTAGCACGCATATGCATTTGAATCAAAATGCGACCTTGAGTTTGAAATTTGAAATCTTTAATGATGCCCAACAATGGATTTTGGATGAAAAATTACCGATCTATTTAGATGCTATTTCAAATTTTCCACTGCAAGTTTTGGATAGTATTTTCCGTAAAGATACGGGTTTTGCAATTCGGGTAGGGCAGCGCGTCATTGAGGTAAGTAATCCTTTTGAGGTGATGGGCTTTAGTGAACAAGAAAGTTTATTGCCGATTGATCAGCATACCCATCATGCCTATCGTTTATTGATGGAATATTTTTGTTTCCCTGAGAAGTTTAATTACTTAAATTTGGATTTGAGTGTCCTCAAAGGATTATTACAGCAGCACAACAGCTTTGAAATTTTGATTCATCTCAAACTTAATTTGAATGATCAAGCGGTGGTCCGTAATTATTCAGAACTCAATATAGCCAACTTTAAATTATTTACCACACCAGCAATTAATCTGTTTGAAAAGCAGGCCGAACCGCAAAAGATTTCACATACCCAATTACAATATCCATTGGTCACGGATGCGCATCATCCTGAGTTGTATCAAGTCTATTCTATCCTTGAGATGAATATGGTGCGTGAAAAGACCAATCAAGAGCAAACGCATCTCCCTGTATTGCCTTTTTTTGCAATGAGTCATTATCACAATGATAAGGTTCAATTTTTCTATTCTTTAAATTATCTGCCTTCGCAGACCAAAACCATGCAAATGGGTTATTCGATTGTTTCCAAGCATTTGAAACCTTATGAAATCAAATCCGATTTTATTAGTACGCGTTTACTGTGCTCCAATGGTGATTTGCCGCATGAAGCATTAAGTCAGAGCAATAATATTCTGAATTTAAATGACAGTAGTTTGGCAAGACGTGCCTTGATTTTAAAGCGTCCGACATCGCCTTTTCATTTTGATAAAAACAGCAATGAGCAATGGCGCATTATTTCGCATCTTTCGTTGAATACCTTGGCATTGATGAAAGGGGATGCTCTGAGTCATGTGAAGGAGCTTTTGGCTTTATATAACTTACCGCATTCCAAAGAAAACATTTTATTGATTGATGCTCTGAAACAGCTCAACTTCTCAACAACCAATAAGTTGATGAATGCAAAACCTTTCCCGATGTTTATTCGTGGGGTTAAGGCTGAGCTCTCGGTCAATAAGAGCGTTTTTCGTGGACATAGTCTCTATATTTTCAGCCAGTTATTAAGCCATATTTTTAATTTAAAGGTTCAAATCAATAGTTTTGTTGATGTGGTCGTCAAAGACAGTCTTAACCAGCAGGAGATATACCAATGCGTGCAGAACGTTGGTGGCAAGACTCTTCTGTAGTCGACCAAGTTTTTAAAAAGTCAGGTTCATTTGAATTTATTCAATCTACACGCTTGTTACGCCACCATCCACAGGCATTACAAGCACAGGGTTGGTCTGAAGATTTTAAATTTGGCACCTCATTTAGTTTAAGTTTCCCTGCGACTGAAATTGAAGAACTCAGTTATCAAGATCAGCGTGTCCATTTAACCAATCTGGTAGTAGGACTCACAGGAACACAAGGGGCGCTGCCTTATACCTATACCAATAAATTAAAACAAAGTAGTCGACAGCAGCGACTCGAGATTAAAGAATTTTTAGGTCTGTTCAATCATAAGCTGACAGCCAAATATGTTGATGCCAGCTTAGCGTATAACTTGGCAGTGCGTTATGAGATTGAACAAGACAATCATTATCTGGACATTCTGCATGCCTTAAATGGCTATATTCGTTCTCAGCATCAACAACAAGATCTAGATGAGTATTTTGCCGAATTTTCTGGTTTGATGCAGGGGCAAAACAATACCGCGCATGCCTTAAAAACAGTGTTGTCATGTGTGTTTAATCAACAGGTTCAGATCCAAGAATTTGTCAAAGAAACCTTTCATCTGGCTGATGAACAGAAGACCAGCCTAGGTGGTAGCAATCCAAGCCTACTGGGGGTGAATACCTTTTGTGGCGATACGGTTCAGCAAATTGATGGCAAAATCGAGATTCAAATTGGGCCATTATCTCGAGAGCAGTATTTAGCTTTTCTGCCTGAGCAGCCTTTGAATAAAAAATTAAAACATCTGATCCAGACATGGTGTAGCCCAACATTGTTTATTGATGTACGTTTGATTTTAGATAAACGTGAAATCAATCCAATCTGTTTAAATTCTGGGCATCAGGTAGGTCTGGGCCAAGGGGCATTTTTAATGCCATCCGAACAATTACAACATAACACGGAAACACGTTATGCACTTTTAGGAGCCGCATAATGGTGAAGAAAATTTTAGCCACACTCATCAGTTGTTTTATCTTGGTCGGCTTGGTGGTGGTTTATTATTGGCGTGATATTCAATATCAACCAGAATCTGCCGATTTAATTAATTATTTCCTGATTTTACCAGTCGTAATTACTTTGGTATTACTGTCACCTTGGTTAATCTATAAGGCTTATCAACATCATAAAGACAAAAAGCAACACGCTTTACAGGCCGAACAAAACGCAGAGCAGAGCTCAACCGAGTCACAGCCGATTGTGCTGGAGAGTAAGTGGTTAACACTGAATCTGTATGCGGCAGGCGCATATAGTGCACTGGGTGAAAATGCTTCGATTCTGGATGGAATCAAGCAGTTTACCAGTCCCCAGTTAGATCAGGATCTGGTGAATTTTCATGGGATCCCCATTCTTTCTTATCGCATTGCAGACTTAGATCAACAGGTCCAAAGCGAGGATGATGAGGAATTGCAGTTTTTGTCGGTTCGACAGCAGCGCATCATGGCTTTGATCCATCATCAAATTGAACAACACACTGAACTTTTGGCTTCGATTTCAGACCACTTAAAGCGGTCTAGTTTGTTTTATGAAAGCCAAAACCTGCATGAATACCGGATGCACCCTGCATGGATTGATCCAAGTTTTTCGGGTGATGAGGCGCATGAGTCCATTCAGGTAGAGCAGGTCTATCGTTTGGATAAATTAAATCTGCACATTTTATTGTCTGAAGATGTGGTGCATACCTGGAATGACTTGAGTAGCAACGAAAGTATTCAGGCCATTTTTTACGATCTTGGCATCATTCCCCAAAAGTTCCATATTGAATATCACTACTTCAGTGCGGCATCGACTGAGCAACATCTGCTGGAGTTGCTTGAGCGGATTCAAAACCAAGCCCATGAAATTTCATTGATCATTGCGGCAGATTCAGAAATTGATCAAGAAATTATTGACGAAAAATCTTGGGGAGCAAGTGCTTATATCCCTGCGGAATTTGTAAGCAGTAGTTGTCTGGCGAATCTTGCGGTGCAGCTAGAACAGTTACAACCCGAGA
This sequence comes from Acinetobacter sp. Ac_3412, assembly GCF_013072675.1. NCBI lineage: Bacteria > Pseudomonadati > Pseudomonadota > Gammaproteobacteria > Moraxellales > Moraxellaceae > Acinetobacter > Acinetobacter sp. Ac_3412. The sequence goes on from NZ_LXUJ01000009.1 coordinate 531,742, forward strand.
AGACCTTTAAGCTGGTCAGTAATCAAAATAATATCGATCAAATTTTCAAAGAGCTGGGGATTGATGATTTACCCCAGTATCAGGCTGAAGAACCTTTTGTATTGGTGGTTGAGGATGGTGCTGATGTCAAGGTGTCCAAAAAATTGGAACAGTTTTTTAAGCAAAGTCCAGTCGAGGCACACCATTATTTGTACTGCAAACCTATTTTTGGACACACCCAAAACGTGGCAAAACTGTTCGGATTAATGTTGGGGGCACATTTTTCTGAGTCACAGGTTGCCTTTGTTTATGGACAAAATTTACAAGCATTTATCCAAGCTGTTCCTGAGATCACACCAGATCAGGAAAGTGTAGCAATTGCTGATTAATTAACTTTATTAAGAATTCGAGAACTCAATGTATATCATTTTAGGTTATCTGTGGCAGTACATCACGAATCCTAAAGCTATTATTGCTTTATCCTTATTCGTGGCACTGATTTCTTCATACTCGTCTATTCCTCGGCATATCTTTTGGGCATTGGCAGCAACCTATGCATTGGGTTTAATCGTCTATGGTATCTATTGGCTGATTCAAAGAAAACGCCATGCAGAACAAGGTGAAGAACTGGCCAATGCGATTGAGCAAGACAGCCAAGCTGAATATGGTCAACACAAAGACAAAGCCGAGCTACAGTTAATTCAGCAGCAGATGAAAGAATCAATTCAATTGATTCGTAAATCTAAATTGGGTGATAAAAAGGGCAATGCCGCATTGTACGAATTACCTTGGTATATGGTGATTGGTAATCCAGCTGCGGGTAAAAGTTCTGCGATCTATAATTCTGGTTTGAAGTTTCCCTTTGAAGAAACCCATCAGAAAATGGTTTCAGCGGGTTTAAGTGGAACACGAAACTGTGATTGGTTTTTTTCTACAGAAGGGATTTTGCTGGATACCGCAGGGCGTTATTCGGTTTATTCCGAAGATCATTCTGAATGGTTGGGCTTTTTAAATATTTTAAAGAAAAATCGTTCCAAAGCGCCTGTTAATGGTTTGGTCCTGATTGTCAGTATTGCTGAATTGATCAGCCAGAGTCCTGAGAACTCAATAAAATTAGCCAAAAATCTGCGCGCTCGAATTCAAGACTTAACGGAAAAACTTGAGGTCGTGGTTCCTGTTTATTTGGTCTTTTCTAAAATGGACTTGATTGCAGGCTTTACGGAGTTTTTTGATTGCTATGAGTCACAAGAATATAATCAGGCGTGGGGAGCGACCTTACCTTATGAGCAGAACTCGTCTCAGAATGCAGTGGAATTATTCGAAAAACATTACAGCATTCTTTATGACGGTTTAAAGAGTGTCAGTACCACGCATTTAAGTCGTCGCCATTCGCAGAATATTTCGCCGAGTGTAATGACCTTCCCATTGGAATTTAAAACACTCAAACCTGCACTAAAAAGTTTTGTCGGCACGTTATTTGAAGATAACCCATACCAGTTCCAACCGATTTTCCGTGGTTTCTATTTTACCAGTGCCTTACAAGAAGGTGTGATTGAAAGTCCAATGACGGAGAACATTGCGCAAGAGTTTCAACTGCAGCAAGTTCAGGGCAATGGACAAGACAACGGAAATGCTTCGCTTGCACCCAACCATGGTTATTTCTTACAAGGTCTATTCTCTAATGTGATTTTACGAGACAAAGATCTGGTGAAACAGCACATCAATCCTGCCAAAAAACGTCAACGTTATATTGGCTTTATTGCCGCTTTGGTGGGCGTTTCTTTGGTACTCGGTGTATGGGTCTGGTCATATCGCAATAACCAGCAATTGATTGCGGATGTACAGGCTGACTTAGATAAAGTGGTGCATCTGGAAAAAACTTCTGGGCAGCAATTATCCACTCAACTCGAAGCCTTATTGATTCTGCAAGAACGCTTGCAACAGCTCGATGAGTTTGATGAGCATCGTCCGCTTAAGTTCAGCTTTGGCCTTTACCAAGGGAATCAATTACGCGAGAGCTTAAAAGCTGAGTATTTAAAAGGGATCAAGCAAATTGTTCTGACCCCGACACAGCAAAATATTGCGCAATATTTACAGCGTGTTAAAAACAACGAGGCGACTTTAAAAGCCAATCACGTCAATGTCGAAATCAAGCAAGTTGCGAAAACACAGCAGTATTTAGAGCCTTCGGATAGCAATCCACAAGATGCTTATAACGCATTAAAAGCCTATTTGATGATGAGTAACCATGAATATATGGATACCAGTCATTTAAGTGACCAAGTGTCTCGTTTCTGGCGTTCTTGGCTGGATGCCAATCGTGGACAAATGCCGCGTGGTGAGATGATTCAGGATGCAGAGAAGATCCTTTCTTATACCATGACTTTGGCCAATCAAGACGGCTTCCCTGTACTTGAAACCGATGCACAAGTGGTCGATCAAACCCGTCAGGTTTTATTGTCAGTGATTCGTGGTATGCCAGCACGTGACCGTGTCTATAACGAGATTAAGATGCGTGCAGCGGTACGCTTCCCAGCAGTCACGGTTGGGCAAATTGTGGGTGAACAAAACCGTGCCATTGTTTTAGGTAGCTATGCATTACCGGGTGCGTTTACGCAAAAGGCATGGGATGAGTATGTTGAAAAGGCAATTGATGAAGCTGCGAATAAGCCAACAGACAGCAAAGATTGGGTATTAAATAGTCGTCAATCGGATGATTTAACCTTCTCTGGTAGCCCAGAACAAATCCGCAAACAATTGGTCGCGCTGTATAAGCAAGAATATGTGGCGGAATGGAAAAAATTCCTGAACGGCATTTATTATGCCAAAAACGATCAATTTGCTCAGCAAGTGAAGAGTATTGATGTTTTAGGCGAACCACAAAATTCACCAATTCGTACTTTATTACAACGCATTGCAATTGAAACCAACTGGGATAATCCAATTGTACAGGCTGAACTGGCTGTTCCTGAAAAAGGCTTTGTCGCTTGGTTTAAACGTAAAGTTCTAAACAATTCAGATGATAGAGCAGCGGCTCAAGCGATGGACCGTGCACAAGGTGCAATTTCGCAAGAATATCAAATGTTCTATCAGTTGGTACGCAAGCGCGATGATTTACAAGATAAGTCATTATTCGATGAGTACATGAACAACCTTGCACAAGTGCGTAGTAAGTTCAATGATCTGAAAACAGCAGGTGAGATTGGCCCAAGTGCCATGGCTTTGGTGAAACAGACCATCAATGATCAAACTTCAGTCTTTAATACCACACAGAAATATGTGGATGAAAAGATGATGGTGGGTCTGAAAGACACTGATCAACAGGTATTACAAAAATTGTTGATGACGCCACTGACACAATCTTTCGCTAGCCTGATTGTGCCGACTCAGGATGAGTTGAATAAATTGTGGGGTATCCAAGCGTATCAACCATTTAAAACCAATTTGAGCCAGAAATATCCATTTAATTCAGGTGTGACTTTACAGGCCACCAGTAGTGAAATTGGTCAAATCTTTGGTGAGACGGGTAGCATTGCACGCTTTGTAAAAGAAGCTTTAGATCCATTTGTGATTCGCCGTGGTTATGTCTTGACCTCGAAAACATGGAAAGACTTAGGCATTAGTCTAAATCCACAATTTGTGGTGGCATTCCAGCAATATGTGGCACCGATCAATGGCATGGCAACAGGTAGCCTCGATCAACCTGCGGTTGCACCTGTATCCAATCAGTCCAACTTCCAGTTCTATCCATTACCGAACCCGCAATACTTGTCGTATACCATTGATATTGATGGTCAGCGCATGGTGTTTGAAAACGGCATTCAACAATGGGTGAACTTTGTTTGGCCAAATCAAGGAGCAGTCCCAGGCGCACGCATCACGGCAGTCGATTTGGAAGGTAAAACCCATACGATTTTTGAAGAGCCAGGTGAATATGGGATTAACCGTTTGATCGATGCAGCACAGCGTAAAGAGCAAAATGGTAGTTTTGAAATGACATGGACCAGCAAAACTGAACCATCTTTAACACTGAAAGTAAACTTCCGACTCATTAGTGGTAATAGCTCAGGCAGTATTGGCTCTAGCCGTGGTTATGCAGGCTTACAACTGGTGGATAAAGTGGTGACAGAGAAAGCGGTACGTGTGGTTTCTGCGCAAGCGACGCCTGCGGGAGCTGCTCCGAAGCCACAAGCGCCAGTGCCTGCACCGTCAGGAGTAACGCCGTAATGTTAGGGGTGATCAGGGAACAGCAGGAGGTGCTTGGATGCAACAAGTAAAAACGACAGCTTTGTACTACGGAAAGACACCCGCTCGTGGTGACTTTCTGAAATCCAAAGGGCAATACGCATTAATTCAAGTGCTGGATCAGTGGATTACAGAAGCACTTGAACATGCCATGCGCAGCCCTGAGTTCAAGCAACGTTATGAGTCTTTGCCTTCTTTGGATTTTTTTATTGCCAATCCTGCCGAGTCGATGTTTTTGGCTGCCAATTTAATTGCCAGCCAAGACAGCTCTGGGCGGGCATTTCCAATGGTATTGAGTCAATTACTTGAAGTTGAGCAGCCTTATCAAAATTTATTATTGGCGCCGTTTTACTACAAGTCAGTTTTGGTCGATTTATTCCAGCGCAATCGCGTATTACGTAGTATTCGTGATACCAATATTATGCTGGAAAAGTTGAATAACCTACCCAATGTGGTTCAGATTTTCACTGCCGAAGAATGCAATGGTTTTTATGAAAATCACACCATGCATTCCTTTGCCCAATTGATGAAAATCAATGTCTATGAACTGGCACAGAGCATGATCGGATTAGGACTTTTACTGCAACCGATCTTAAAAAATGGTACCAGTCGTTTGAATAAGGTGCTGATCCTACCGATTAATAATGCGATGTACTGCTATGAAATCGCAGCATTTTGGGTTGGGATGATTGGACGCTTCCTAGGCATCAATAATACTGAAATCCTGATTGGCATCTTGCATCGTGAGGAACCAATTTTATTCATTGGTTTTCAAGGCGCCGATATCATGGCGCTCAGTGATATTTTTACCCAAAACATGCAGAGCGAGCATTGGGTATCCTTAATCCAAGCACAATGGATTGATGCCTATCTGGAGCAGAATGCAGGCCTTGCCACACTCGAACAATCACTTTGTCAGCGTCAGTTGAGCCTTAACCAAGGTTTGAAGCTGTTCAGACAAACTTTTTTAGATGAATGAATATGAGAAATAATCCGAAATCTATCTGGGCAAGTTTACTGTTTGGCTTATGTGTTATAGGCCAAAGCCATCTGCTCCACGCTGCACCGATTGTGGTGGAGGGTGTGGTGCCCAATGAGGAGAGCAAGCAGGCAATCTTGGTCAAAATGCAGTCTGTTTATGGTGCAGATCAAGTTGTCGACAAAATTCAGGTGCGCCCTGTTTCAGCGCCGAGCGGCTGGAGTGATTCAGTGACCCGTGTCATCACTCCTGATCTGAAGAAGATTTCACAAGGGCAACTAAGAGTGAAGGGAACTCAGGTCGATTTAACCGGTAAAATGACAGACCCAAATCAGATTCAACCGACCACCAATAATTTTCAGGCTTTGGTTCAACAACCGTATCGATTCAATGCACAACTTTCTGTGAATCAAGCCGAGCAAAAAATCATTGACGATGCTTTAAAGAACCGAATCATTGAATTTGAATCAGGGAGTGCCATTCTGACTGCGGCAGGACAACAGATTCTGGATGAAATGGCTGTGGCGTTAAATAAGGTTGGTGGCAAGAAAGTCAAAATTATTGGGCATACCGATAGCTCTGGTGATGCCAATAAGAATACGGTATTAAGTCAGCAACGTGCTGCAGCGGTACAAAGTTATCTGGTGGGTAAAAGTATTGCTGTGGATCGTTTAAGTACCGAAGGTAAAGGTTCTAGTCAGCCAGTTGCGGATAATGCAACTGCAGATGGTCGTAAGAAAAACCGCCGCATTGAATTTGAAGTACTTTAATCATTCATAAATCCAAATGTGAGGGATGGGATTATGGCAACACCCTATATCGTTGTTGGTTGTCCAACCACAGGTGGTGGGCAGGTCATCAGTGGAAATAGCAGCTTTCTCATAGAAGGTATTCCAATTGCTTGTGTCGGGGATAAGGCGACTTGTCCAAAACATAAAACTGTGGCGACGATAGTCGCTGGTGATCCGAATATGCAAGTGATGGGTAAAGCCGCTGCTAGAGTGAATGACCCACTTTCTTGCGGCTGTAAATTATTGCCGAAACAGAATTTAGCCGTCAGAGGTTAAGGCATGATTTAAGCTTCGAATCTCCTAAAAGCTTAAAAATCATTTGGCACATCTTTTGCTAAAAGAGCAATAGGGTCGCGATCTAGGCTATCTTTAGAAATAGACAAAGGCGTCTATTCAGCATCATTCGGTTGGTGTTTGGATAGGCGTCTTTTTATTTTGGAAAGCAAAATATGGCTAATCGCTATATTTTTCGGTAAATAACGATTGAGTGAATGTTTGATCGATCGCTTATGTCGGAATTTATATGGAGATGCCCTAAATTGGTGAAAAACAGATTTTTTTGCACCAAATGATGTTCATGGTACCTATGATTAGATCATTGAGGTTCTAAATACGCAGATGATGGATTAAGGATAACAACACTGGCGAATTGTTATTTTTAGTGTATCTTTATTAAGCGATATATTTTTAAAAACATATCGAAATTCGAGGACAAAACAATGCCAACAATGATGAAAAAAACCTATCTCTGTGCTGCCGCTTTCGGGGCGAGTTTATTGATGCAGACCCACGCAGTAGCCGCGGACGCAATTACAGTGTACGCAGCGGCAAGCTTAACCAATGTAGTGAATGAACTCGATGCAATCTATGAGCAAAAAAATAAAATTGAGGTCAAAACCTCTTATGCAGGGTCTTCAACCTTAGCCAAGCAAATTGAGGCGGGGGCGCCTGCTGATGTGTTTATGTCAGCCGATGTGCAATGGATGGACTATTTACAGAATAAACAGTTGGTTGCGCCAACTGATCGCATTAATTTACTGGGCAATCGACTGGTTGTCATTACGCCTAAAGAGCGTCCGATTAAATTAAAAATGGATAAAAGTTTTGATCCAACTCAAGTGATTCAAGGCAAGCTGTGTACTGGGGACACCAAGAGCGTACCCGTCGGGAAATATGCTAAACAGGCGTTGACCTCACTAGGGTGGTGGGACAAAGTTCAACCACGACTGGTTGAAACGGAAGATGTACGTGCTGCCTTAAACTTTGTAGCGCGTGGTGAGTGTCAGGTCGGTATTGTTTATGCGACAGATGCTGCCATCAGCAAAGATGTGGTTGTGGCAGGTATCTTCCCCGAAAATACGCATCCACCAATTATTTATCCCGTGGGTTTAACCAAGAAGAATACGGAATCGGTCAAATTCTATAAATTTCTACAAAGCGGACAGGCAAAAACGATATTTAAAAAATATGGGTTTAGCGTGTTGCAGTAACTAAATGATGATCTTAAGCCCTGAAGAAATTGAAGTTCTCAAGCTGTCCTGCAAAGTGGCAGCAGCGTGTCTGGTGTTTAGCTTAATTCCTGCAACTTTAGTGGCTTGGGTATTGGCCCGCAAAGAGTTTTGGGGAAAGTCACTATTTGAGACCTTGGTGTTCTTACCTTTGGTTTTGCCACCTGTCGTGCCCGGCTACTTATTGCTGCAATTGTTTGGTAATCGGGGACTGTTGGGGCAATATCTTGCACCGCTGGGGTTAGAGTTTGCTTTTAACTGGAAAGGCGCGGTATTGGCATCCGCGGTGATGGGCTTTCCTTTATTGGTACAATCGATTCGGCTGGCGATTGAACTGGTCGATCAACGCTTGGAGCTGGCAGCGAAAACCTTGGGTGCATCTTCCTTTGGGGCATTTATGCAGGTGACATTACCGCTCGCCAGTAGTGGTATTTTGGTCGGTGCTATTTTATGTTTTTGCCGAAGTTTAGGTGAGTTTGGTGCAACGATTACCTTTGTTGGCAATATTGCTGGCGAAACCCGTACTTTACCGTTGGCCATGTATAGTTTGATGCAGCAACCCGATACCGAAGCCGCAGTATGGCGATTGATTATCCTGTCTTTATCGGTGGCATTCTTTGCCTTATGGTTTGCACAGTGGTTCAATCGTTATCAGAAAAATAAGCGTGGATATTCAACATGATTGATTGTCATATACAGCTACAGCAAGGGCAGTTTTGTCTGGATCAACGCTTTCAATCTGATCAGACGGTAATTGGTTTATTTGGGGCTTCGGGTTCGGGGAAAACCACCATATTACACAGCATTGCAGGGTTAATCCGACCTCAATCGGGCTGGATTAAAATCCAGAATCAGACTTGGTTCGATCAAGGTCAGAACATTCATCTCAGTACGCAACAGCGTCGTGTCGGTTTGGTCTTTCAAGATGCACAATTGTTCCCACATAAAAACGTCAAACAGAATTTACTGTTTGGTTTTAAGCATATTGCACCACAACAACGTCAGTTCGATGTGGACTATATTGTAGGGTTACTCAAATTGGAACATTTGCTGGAACGCATGCCGATTAAGCTGTCTGGAGGAGAAAAACAGCGAGTAGCATTGGGACGAGCCTTACTATACTCGCCACAATTGCTGCTTCTCGATGAGCCACTGTCTGCACTGGATACCGCGCATAAGGCCGAGATCATTCCTTTTTTTCAACGCGTTAAACAGGAAATCAAGATCCCAATGTTGTATGTCAGTCATGATCATTCCGAGCTAGACCAACTCAGTGACACCATTTGGTATTTATAGATAGCGTTGTAATAAGGTGAAAAACTTTTCTACTTCTTCCTCATCCACATGATCAGCACCTTTTAATACATGTTCTTTTAAGTGTTGTTCGATCAATTGGTTCATTAAACCGTTCACCGCACCTTTGACTGCTGCAACCTGCTGTAGAACTTCTATGCAAGAACTTTCAGGATTTGTGATTGATTTTTCGATTGCTGCGAACTGTCCTTGAATCCGCTTAAGACGATTTAAAATTTTCTTATCTTGATGGAGGTGAGACATACCTTTTTTCCTAAAAAAATATATACTAGGGGGAGTATATTGGAAGACGAAAATAAATGCAGCATAGTAACCTAGAACGACGTCATTCTCATCAGTTTGATCAAGGAAATCCTTTAGCACAAAAAAGAATTTTAATTGCCACCATTTTAACTGCGGTGATGATGGTCTTGGAAATTCTAGGTGGCTGGTTTTTTAATTCGATGGCTTTGCTTGCTGATGGCTGGCATATGAGTTCGCATATGCTGGCATTGGGACTGGCGTATTTTGCCTATCGCATGGCGCGACATTATGCCCAAGATCAACGCTTTAGTTTTGGTACATGGAAAATTGAAATCTTGGCGGGGTATAGCAGTGCGATTTTACTGATGGTGGTGGCGCTGTTGATGGGGATTCAATCACTCGAGCGTTTATTTAACCCTGTCACCATTCATTTTAATGAAGCGATTCCCATTGCGATTGTGGGGCTGATCGTCAATCTGATTTGTGCGTGGCTATTACATGATGGGGGACACGAGCATCATCACCATCATTCGCATCATCACCTTCATGATGAAGCAGATCAGCACAGCCATGATCATCATCATGATTTGAATCAAAAAGCCGCATTCTTACATGTGGTTGCAGATGCTGTCACTTCGGTGCTCGCGATTATTGCCTTATTTGCGGCCAAATATTTTGGCTGGAATTTCCTAGATGCTTTGCTTGGGATCGTCGGTGCATTACTGGTTGCAAAATGGTCTTGGGGGCTGATGCAGGAAACAGGAAAAACTCTATTGGATGCTGAAATGGGGCATCCTGTGGTTGTAGAAATACGTGAGGTGATTGCCCAGTTTGCACAGGTTGAAATTACTGATCTACATGTATGGAAGGTCGGGAAAGGCAAGTTCTCTTGTATTTTAGGATTGGAAACCACCATGACTGATCTCAATCCTGATCAGGTTAAAGCGGAATTGGCGATTCATGAGGAAATTGTGCATGCCTCAGTCGAAATTCATCATATTTAAGCTAGAACGTCATCGAGTAGCGTTTTGAGCTACTCGATATATTTAATTATGCACCAATATATAAAATGAGACCGCAAAAGGCCGATGCAAAAATCACATACAATACATTGAGCTGAAATTTGAATAAAGCAATCAATGCTGCAACGGTAATAAAGGCCGCTTCATAATTAAAAGCATGATCAAAACCATTTGGCCAGAGCACATGATAGCTAAAGAATAAGGCCAGATTTAAAATTACTCCGACCACAGCAGCGGTAATCGCAGTAAGTGGTGCGGTAAATTTCAGTTCATTATGCGTAGATTCAATAATTGGGGCACCTGCCAGAATAAACACAAAGGAAAATAAGAAGGTAAACCAAGTGACAATCACCGCACCCATTGCGCCTGCTAAAAATAGATGTTCAGCACCCAATACAACATGGTTATAAGCACCCAAGAAACCAACGAATGCCACCACCATGATTAGTGGGCCTGGGGTACTTTCACCGAGTGCCAGACCATCAATCATTTGGGTTGGACTTAGCCATGCATAATGATTGACTGCACCTTGGTACACGTAGGGCAGAACTGCATAAGCACCGCCGAAGGTCAGTAAGGCTGCTTTGCTAAAGAACCACGCCATTTGGGTATAAGCATGTTGCCATCCTAATCCTAGAGTCAAAAGCAGCATTGGCACAAACCATAGGAACGCAGCAATGATCAGGATTTTGGCGAGGTTGCTCCAGCGGAAAATTGCATGGGCAGGCGTTGGTGTATCATCATCAATCAGGGCGGCCCCATAACTTTTATGACTATTTTGATGGGAAGCCTGAGCCATAAATAAATCGGGCTTTTGCTTACTCAGCACGTAGCCTGAGATGGCAGCTGCTAACACGATCAGGGGGAAAGGGACATTAAACACAAAGATGGCAATAAATGCGGCAGCAGCAATGCCCCATAAAAACGGATGCTTTAATGAGCGACTGCCAATACGATAAGTCGCATGAAAGACAATTGCCGTAACCGCAGGTTTAATCCCATAAAACAAGCCTGCAATGATGGGTACATCACCAAACTGCACATAAATCCATGACAGGGCAATCAGGATAAACAGTGAGGGGAGAACAAACAGAACACCTGCAACGAGCCCACCCGTAGTTCGATGCATCAGCCAACCAATATAAGTGGCGAGCTGTTGTGCCTCAGGACCAGGGAGTAACATGCAGTAATTCAGCGCATGTAAAAATCTTTTTTCAGAGATCCAACGTTTATTTTCAACTAGTTCCTGATGCATTACTGCAATTTGTCCAGCAGGACCACCAAAGCTGATAAATCCCAATTTAAGCCAGAACAAAAAAGCTTGCCAGAAAGGAATTGCTGGCGTTGGATTTGTAGAATCCGCTGATTGCATGATGTATTCCAAAGAGTTTTCTTTTTATTTCTAGATGATAAATAAAATTGAGCATTGAGTTTATAAATTTTAGTGAGTTAATAATTCAGAATAATGAAATTATTAAATTTAGATGGGTTAATCATTATTTTTTATTGGAGCGTTCTGATGAACTAAAATTGGTTCTGCGGCTAATTTTTCCGCCAGATATTGAATGAACACACTCAATTTAGGTGGCACATGACGGGTAGGTGGATAGAGCAACCATGCGCCACCACTGTAATGGGTTTTAAAATGCCAATCAGGTAAAACCTGAACCAAATTCCCTTGTTCTAAGGCATGGCGTGCTACGAAGTAAGGCAAACTGGCTATGCCTAAATCTTGTAAAGCGGCACTCAGGCGCACGCCAGTATGATTGGCTGCATAACGACCACGGACTGGTACTGTAATTGATTTCTGTTCTTGCTGGAACTTCCATTTCGAGTCATTAGGTTGTTCGCCCAAATAGATACATTGATGCTGCTTTAAATCATGCGGATGCTGTGGGATGCCATGTTGCTGTAAATATTCAGGCGTAGCACAGATTAAATGGTCAATATCAATCAGTTTTCGCCCCATCAATCCACCTGGTGGTTGTTCGGTAATACGTATGGCTAGATCTACACCATCATCAATCAAGTCAATGTAGCGGTCTTCCAATAATAATTGGATATCAATTTTGGGATACAGTGCCAAGAATTCAGGTAAATGTGGATGCAGCATAAAATGCCCAACGGCTTTGGGCACACTGATCCGAATCACGCCTTGTGGTTCAATATGAAACTGTCCCGAACTTTCCATCACTGCCTGTGCTGCATTGACCATGTCGACGCAGCGTTCATAGACCTGTTGACCACTTTCACTTAAGCGCAGTTTACGTGTGGTGCGATGCAATAAGCGTGTACCTAAAGCTCGTTCTAAACGGGCAATGGCGCGGCTCACGGCAGACGGGGTTGAACCGAGCTGCCGTGCTGTTTCAGAAAAGCTTTCCGTTTCGACAACTTTGACAAAGGTTGCCATTTCATTTAACAGAACCAGACTTTGATTTGTGCTCATGAAGCAAAAGTTATTTGGATTTTGATTGGATTATCGCGCTTTAAAAATCGCAATACAATCTTTTTCCTGTAGTCATGATGGAGATAAATCAAATGTGGCAGTTGTATGGACATGAGTTTCTGGCCTTGGCATTGATCCATTTTATGGCAGTTGTTTTACCAGGTCCTGATTTTATTATTACAGTACGGCAAAGTGTTCGATATGGCTATTTAATTGGCTGTATCACTGCAATCGGTATTGGTGTCGGCATTTCGGTGCATGTGTTTTACACCTTGGTGGGTGTTGGCGTGCTGATCCAGCAAAGTGTCTGGTTAATGTCGGTATTACGCATAGCTGGGGCGGCTTATTTGATTTATTTGGGTTGGCAATGTTTACGCAGTCAGCCGAATAACAATCTGGATATTTTGGCTGGTGAGGCGATGGGCAAACCGAGCTTAATCCAAGCTTTTAATATGGGATTTCTAACCAATGCCTTGAATCCCAAAGCGACCGTTTTCTTTCTGGCAATTTTTACCACCATTGTGAGCCCAACCACACCGTTAAAGGTTCAAATTGGTTATGGCGTCTGGATGTGTCTAGTGAATGCGTCATGGTTTATTTTGGTCAGTATTATGTTTGCTCAGCCCGTTGTACGGAAACGCTTTTTAGAGTTTGGGGTGTATTTTGAACGGGTAATGGGGGTTATTTTGGGGGCAGTTGCAATACGATTGATTTGGAGTGTTGCCTTTACCTGAACATAAAAAAAGACTGCGCTGAGGCAGTCTTTTTTATTGGGGAGGGGTTAGGCACTGCGTTTGTTTCTGGTCAGTTGATGTAATACCGACACCAGCAAATCAATTTCTTCTGTGGTGTTATAAAACGCCAAAGAAGGGCGCACAGTCTGTTCTACGCCAAAACGACGCAAGATCGGTTGAGCACAATGATGCCCTGAACGAACTGCAATGCCATGTTGATTCAGTGCTTTACCCACTTGCTCTGTCGAATAACCTGCAAGGGTAAAGGACATCACACTGGCTTTGTTTCTTGCCGTGCCAATCGGTCTCAAACCTGCGACGCTGGCTAACGCATGCTGGCCATATTCGAGTAAGTCATGTTCATAACGGGCAATATTATGAATGCCAAGGCGTTCCACATATTCCAGTGCTGCACCTAAACCCACGGCATCGGCAATATTACCTGTGCCTGCTTCAAACTTATTGGGAGCAGGTTGGTAAACCACTTGTTCAAAAGTCACGTCTTGAATCATATTGCCACCGCCTTCCCACACAGGCATGGTTTCCAGAATTTCTGGCTTGGCATAGACCGCGCCAATACCTGTTGGCCCAAAAACTTTATGTCCTGAGAATACAAAGAAGTCAGCATCAATCGCTTGAACATCGGTTGGCATGTGCGAAACCGATTGGGCACCATCGACCAAGACCCGCACGCCTTTGGCATGTGCGATTTTGATCACCTCAGCGACAGGTGTCACCGTACCTAAGGCGTTGGACACTTGGGTAATTGAGATCAGTTTGGTGCGCTCATTGATCAATTTTGGCAATTCTTCCAAAATGATTTGACCTGTATCATCTACAGGAATCACCCGTAGTTTGGCACCGACTTTTTTGCTCAGTTGGAACCAAGGGACGATGTTGGCGTGATGTTCAAGGTGAGATACGATGATCTCATCGCCTTCATCAATATTTTGTTCTCCCCACGTTTTGGCAATCAGGTTAATGCCTTCAGTGGTACCACGTACAAAAATGATTTCCTTGGATGATTTTGCTCCAATGAAACGGGCCACAACATTACGCGCATGCTCATAGGCATCGGTTGCACGTGCTGCCAGTTCATGTGCGGCACGATGAATATTGGAATTTTCGTGCTGATAAAAATAGGCAATACGATCAATCACGTTTTGTGGTTTCTGCGTGGTCGCTGCATTATCAAACCAAACCAGAGGTCGACCATTGACGCGTTCTTGCAAAATTGGAAAATCACGACGGATTGCTTGAATATCCAAAGGTTGCGCTGCGTTGGCTACAAACTGTGGTTGAGAAGGCTGATAATTGCCATAACTCGTGTTGCTTTGTGGCAAATCCAAAAAATAGAAACCTGTAGAAGCGGTACTTTTAGGTTGAGCTAAACTTGGTTGGTCTTGCTGCAACAAGCTTTTTAGCGCATCGCCGTGTGGTAATTGAAATGATTGTGCAGTCGCAAAACTGGCAGCATCAAATTCAGAACTTGATGTGCTGGGTGCTGCAAAGTCATTTAAAAAATAAAATGGTGATGCCTCACTTGCCGATGGACGAGAAGGTTCAACCAAAGGCACATTCGGTGCGCTATGAATGGCCTGTGGAAAATTTGGTTCAATCGGTGGACGAGGCAAGTTCGCCCCACCAACCACGGGTGCAGAGGCAATGGCACGACGTTCAGGATAATCGGGATAGTTTGGAATATGCTCAGGATATTCAGGATTCAAACTTTTTTCATAAGCAATATTGGGTGCACGTCCACTTAATGCTGCTAAAGGTTCAGCAGGCTGGGGTTGATGTGGCGGTGTACCGACATTGGGTAAGTCCAAATTCAAACCAGAAGGGTGGCCACTGCCTGAGCTTGGCAGTGCAGCAAAAAATTCAGAGGCGAGTCTTGAAAGTGTTGCTTCATCTGGGAAGTTGGACGGTGGGCTAACACCGACCACTTCTGAACCCGTTGGACTACCTTGCCCAGTACCTGTAGAAGATAGCTTACTTGTAGTTAACTGGGTAGTCATGATATTTGTCCACCTCCACATCTTCGAGCACAGCCAACGCATCCTCAGTCAATACCGCCAATGAGCAGTACAGTGAGATCAGATAAGACGCAATCGCATTGCGGTTGATGCCCATGAAGCGTACAGAAAGCCCAGGGGATTGCTCACCTGCCAAGCCCGGTTGGAATAAGCCCACCACACCTTGGCGTTTTTCACCCACACGCAGTAACAAGATTTTGGTTTTACCATCTTCCACCGGAATTTTATTCGATGGAATCAGTGGGACACCACGCCATGTGATGAACTGCGAACCGAATAAACTGACGGTTGGTGGTGGCACGCCACGACGGGTACATTCACGGCCGAATGCAGCAATCGCATCTGGATGTGCCAAGAAGAAACCTGGTTCTTTCCAGACTTTACGGAGTAAATCATCAAAGTCATCTGGTGTTGGGGGACCATTTAAAGTTGAGATACGCTGTTCATCTGCGACACTGGCCAATAAACCATATTCAGGGTTGTTGATCAGCTCGCTTTCTTGGCGTTCTTTAATGGTTTCAATGGTTAAGCGTAATTGTTCTTTAATTTGATCATGTGGGCTGCTGTAAAGATCGGCCACTCGGGTATGAATATCCAAGACGGTAGACACACCATTTAAGAAATATTCACGCGGTTGCGCATCATAATCAACAAAGGTTTGCGGCAAAGTCGCTTCATCACGTTGTGTGCAGGCCACTTGGATATCATCGGTGTTGCTGACACGGTTAACGCGATAAATACCTGCTTCAACAGGAATCCATTGCAATAAATGTGTGAGCCAACGTGGGGTAATGGTCGAAAGTTGTGGAACGGTCTTGGTGGCATTGGCAAGCTGTCTAGCTGCATGATCTCCAAGTGCAAGTTGGGCTTTATCTGTGGTTTTTGCCATGAATCAATTTTCCTGTTGTCTTTGGCTTTGTTAATAAAAATTGGTTTTATTGCAATAATATTTAATGATTTATTTCGTTAGACTAGAGGCTATTTAGTTTTTTTAAAAATATTATTATGAGATAAATAATGGTGAATTATTTGCTTATTACTCATAAGAATATAATTATGAAAAATAAATATAAGTATTGAATATACGTTATTTATTCTTGCGCCTTTTATTTACTTGGTTAAATAATTCATTAAATTAAACTTTACTATTATGTAATGACTCACTAGGTGACTGTAAAATCTGACTGCCTGCTGCAACACTATGGGTAAGCCACACATTGCCGCCAATAATTGACCCTTTACCAATGGTGATACAGCCTAAAATTGTTGCACCTGCATAAATCACCACATGGTCTTCCACGATAGGATGACGGGCATAATCTTTTTTCAGTGCACCGTCTTCATTCAGTTCGAACCGTTTTGCACCGAGTGTCACCGCCTGATAGATACGCACATATTCACCAATCACGGAGGTTTCTCCAATCACCACACCTGTGCCGTGATCGATAAAGAAGCCTTTCCCAATTTGCGCACCCGGATGAATATCAATACCCGTTGCAGAATGCGCCAATTCAGAAATAATCCGTGAGAGCAGCGGTACACTGTGATAGAGCTGATGTGCTACGCGATGATGAATAATCGCTAAAATACCGGGATAGCAGAGTAAGACTTCATCGACGCTATGCGCGGCAGGATCCCCTTCATAGGCTGCACAGACATCTGCATCTAATAAGCGGCGAATGTCAGGCAAAGTATTGGCAAAGTCCTGTACGATGGTTTGTGCCAAAGCGACTTGCTGTTCATATAGCAGACGTTCATTGCTTGAAACAGGGATCGGTTTGACTCGACTTTTGGCTTCGTAATTTAAAGCCAACTTGACCTGTGCAAACAGTTCATTCAAAACACGGTCAAGGGTATAGGCAATATAGTAATCCTCAGTTTCTTGGCGTAGATCGCTCGGCCCAAGTCGCATTGGAAATAAGATCCCACACAGATCATCTAAAATTGACTTCAGCGCATCCTTAGATGGGAGTTCACGTCCACCAAATTCTTTGATGCGATGTTGACGCTCCCGCCATTCATGTCGTGCTTGTTGTAGGCCTTCGACGACAGGCTGTATTTTCCATTGGCTCACGCGAGTTCCTTGCAAAACGAGATCTTAAATAAATCGTAAAATAATTGCTTAAAAAAGCAGCATTAGTCTTGTAACCAAGGTAACTGATGTGTACGCCAGCCATTGCTTTGATTACGTTGTTGTTGCTCGTTTAAATCACCTTCAAAGCCTTCTTGCACGTTATAAACTTGAGCAAAACCTGCACTAAATGCTGCTGCAGCCGCTAAAGCTGAGCGTTTACCACTACGGCAGAGCAGTAAAATGGTTTTGTCTTTGCCAACTTTGCTATCCAGTTCTTTTAGAAAGCGTGGGTTTCGGTTAAATGATGTGCCCGTTGCCCATGCAACGTGGATACTTTCAGGGACATAGCCGACAAATTTGCGTTCTTCATTGGTACGTACATCGACCAATACTGCAAGACCTTGTTCAACCAAATACCAAGCTTCAGGTGGGGGTACGCTGCCAGTGAAATCGAGTTCATTTTCTTCAGCATAATGTTGCGCACGCGCTAAGATATCTTGTGGATTTTTTGATAAACCGTGAATCGTAGATGTCGATTCTGCTATATCAGTAGAATCAAATTGAGCATTCATTTTTATAACCTTTCATACATCAGCGGGATGATGTTTTTATCTTAGGACTGTTTTTATATTCAGGAAAATAAGCAAAATTTATTTATATATCTATTTTTGATAAATAATAGGTTTTTATTGACTTATTCGGAATATAGTTTGGAGCTATATTTTAAAATGAAAATGCTTATTTAATTTAGAGATGAAATTATCAGGATTAAATATTTTACTTTTCAATTAAACAGAGGGATAAATATTTAAAAGGCTTAGTTGGGAAATTAAATGAAACAACACTAAAAATAAACCAATTGAATATAAAAACAGCAAAAATTGCCTAAGTCTTATTCTTATCTCATAAAGGAATAAGCAACTCACTTTTTCTTATTTTTAATCATAAAGCATGCCGCATACCATAAGCCTATATTGTTGAAAGATCATCTAATTATGGGCATCAAAAACTCTAAGCCGCTAATTGTTACAGCGATCGTCCTTGTGGCGATTGTTGCTTTTATTGTCTATCAAAATCAAAAAGATGCTGCACCTGTTCAGTCTAAAAATAACAAGGCAGTAGTGATTGCCTATCAAACTGGTGTGGATCCAACCAAGGTTGCACAAGCCAATGGTGATTATGAACGTGATAGTAATCAAGCAATTCAATGGCGTAAATTTGATGCAGGTTCAGATGTGGTCAATGCATTGGCTTCGGGTGATGTGGTGATCGGCAATATCGGTTCTAGTCCTCTAGCTGCTGCTGCAAGTCGTGATTTACCGATTGAAGTATTTCTGGTGACGGCTAAATTAGGTGGTTCAGAGGCATTGGTGGTGAGTAATAAATCAGGCATTAAAAACCCTCAAGATTTGATTGGTAAAACCATTGCCGTACCATTCGTTTCAACCACGCATTACAGCTTATTGTCAGCGCTCAAGCATTGGAATATTGCGGATAACCAAGTCAAGATTATTAACTTACGTCCACCAGAAATCACAGCAGCTTGGGAGCGTGGTGATATCGATGCAACTTATGTTTGGGAACCTGCATTAAGTAAAGTCAAAGCCAGTGGTCATGTATTAACAGACTCGAAACAAGTCGGCGAGTGGGGTGCACCAACCTATGATTTATGGGTGGTTCGTAAAGATTTCGCTGAAAAAAATCCAGAGTTCTTAAAAGCATTCGTAAAAACCAGCTTGAAACAAGTTGAAGCGTATCAGCAGGATCCAAAAGCATTTGAACAAAATACGGACAATATCCAGAAAATTGCTCAGCTGACAGGCTCCGATGTGAAAGATATTCCTTTACTGTTGTCAGGCAATATTTATCTGAATGGTCCGCAACAACACGCAACTTTAGCGGGTGAGTTCGCTAAAAATATTTTCGATACAGCAACCTTCCTCAAAAGCCAAGGCAAGGTAGATCAAGTAAAACCTGATTATCAAGGTAATGTCACCACCCAATTCTTACAGCCATAGGAGATCTAAATGAGCGTATTAGCTGCCGAGCATCTTCATTTAACCTTTCCAAAACAGACCGTGCCTGTATTACAAGATATCAATCTGAAGATTGAAGAAGGCACTTTGACTGTGATTTTGGGTGAGTCTGGTTGTGGTAAAACAACATTACTGAATATTTTGGCGGGTTTTCAAAAGCCAAGTTCGGGGCAGATTACACTGGATCATGAAGTAGTGACTGCGCCAGATGCACGCCGTGCGGTGGTATTTCAGGATCATGCGCTATTACCTTGGTTAAATGTCTCTGAAAATATCGGTTTTGCTTTGCAGCTCAAAGGTTTAAAAGAGCAAGAAATTCAACAGCAAGTCAATGCAATTCTTAAAATTGTCGGCTTGAGTCATGTGGCTAAAGCCAATATTTGGGAATTGTCAGGTGGCATGAAACAACGGGTTGGGATTGCTCGTGCTTTGATCAGCCATGCTGCATTCATTTTACTGGATGAGCCTTTTGCTGCGCTTGATGCTTTTACTCGTGAAACCATGCAGCAGTTGGTGCTGGACTTATGGATTGAACAAAATAAATCCTTCTTCCTGATTACACATGACATTGAAGAAGCACTATTGCTGAGTAATCAATTGGTGTTGATGACGGCTCGTCCAGGTAAGATTGTCGAAACTTTAAAACTGGATTTTGCAGAGCGTTATAAGCAAGGCGAATCGATTCGTGCGATTAAATCGGATCCAAAATTTATTCAATTACGTGAGCAATTGTTTGAACGCCTACGTGTGCAGAAACAAGCAGGGCATGAGGTGGCTGTATGACGGGGCAAGCAAAAAATACAGCCTATGAGGTGAGCAAGGCCGAGGAACTGCAATCGACGAATCAAGCACAGTCAGGTTCGGTTTTTAGTGCAATTGGGGCTTTTTTTATTCGTCATCGCAGTTTAGCGCTCAGTCTTACCAGTGTCTTGAGCGTATTAGTGATTTGGTATTTGATCACGGCATTAAAAATTGTCCCAAGTCTATTTTTGCCGAGCCCTCAAGCGGTATGGCAGAAGTTTCTTGAGGTCAGTCAGCAAGGTTTTATGAAAGCCACCTTGTGGCAGCATTTGGCCGCGAGTATTTCTCGTGTCTTATTGGCCTTGGTTGCTGCGATTGCGATTGGTGTACCTTTAGGTTTATGGATGGGGCTGAATAAGTGGGTTCGTGCCGTGCTTGATCCATTGGTTGAGTTATTGCGTCCGATTCCACCTTTGGCTTATTTGCCACTATTGGTGATCTGGTTCGGGATCGGTGAAACCACCAAAGTCCTTTTGATTTTCTTTTCGATCCTTGCACCTGTGATTATCAGTAGTACCCATGGTGTGCTGAGCCATCAGCTCAATCGTGAACGTGCTGCCTTATCTTTAGGGGCAAGCCAATCACAAGTGTTTTGGCATGTGATTCTGCCGACGGCCTTACCGCATATTTTAACGGGTGTTCGTATTGGTTTAGGTGTGGGCTGGTCGACTCTAGTGGCTTCGGAATTAGTCGCAGCAGATCGCGGTATCGGTTTTATGGTGCAGTCTGCGGCACAGTTCCTGATCACCGATACAGTAGTTCTGGGCATTATTGTGATTGCGATTGTCGCCGTTAGTTTTGAATTGTTTTTGCGTTGGTTACAGAAGCAATTATCTCCTTGGTATGGCCAACAGTTATAAGTGTGAGTAGTAGAAGATGACCTTAAATATTGAAGTTATTAAACCAACAATCGGTGCAATTATTCACGATGTTGACTTAAACACGGCTGATGAAAATACTACGCAACAAATTCAACAGGCTTTGCTGGATCATCATGTGATTTTCTTCCGCAACCAGCAGCTTGCACCTCAGGCACAAGCTGAGCTTGCGCGTGGTTTTGGTTCTTTGCACATCCATCCGATCTATCCATCTATTGATAATGTGCCTGAAATCATTGTATTGGATAGCTGGAAACAAGACTTACGTGACAATGAACTATGGCACACCGATGTGACTTTCAGTCAGAAACCGCCATTGGGTTGTGTATTACAAGCCATCAAGATTCCACCTGTCGGTGGTGATACGCTTTGGTCGAGTGGCGCAGCTGCATTTGCTGCATTGGATCAAGGTTTGCAGCAAAAGTTAAAAGGCTTAACCGCAACGCATGATATTCGTCAGTCTTTCCCGATTGAACGTTTTGCGCATAACGATGTTGAGCGTAAAAAACTGGAAGAAACCTTTAAGCGTAATCCACCTGTTGTTCATCCTGTGGTGAGAACGCATCCGGTAACGGGTCAGCCAATTTTGTTTGTGAGTGAAGGTTTTACTACGCGTATTAATGAGCTCGATGAAACTGAAAGCGCTGAATTGCTACAGTACTTATTTGCGCATGCAACCAATGAACAGTTTCATTTACGTTGGCAGTGGCAGGCAGGTGATGTGGCGATTTGGGATAATCGTTGTACACAGCATAAGGCGTTATTTGATTATGGTGATGCGCATCGGATTATGCATCGTGCCACGATTAATGGTGATGTGCCGTTTTATCAGGCAGCGAGTTAAGGTTTGATTTAAATGAGAAAGCTTGGGTAAAATCCTGAGCTTTTTTTTATTTTATAGTTCGATCGTCGTTGTGGATTCTTACGGGAATCTCATCCTATTTTAGGATTTGCCTTCGGCTGGAGTTACTTTTTTAAAAAAGTAACCAAAAACTTTGTCATCCACAAAACCTGTTTACTTCCATCATCTCTTTAAATTAATCGCAGAAATGGCATTTGATTAATCTCACGCAGGTTGTGGATGACCTGTAGCACCAGTAATTTCTGAGATATGTTCATTTTATATGAGTAGGCATTACGAAATAATCATTTAAGTAAGGTGAGTCTCTTGTTTATAGACCGAAGGCGCTTGTCCGGTCCAACGTTTAAAGGCACGTCGGAATTCACGTAATTCGCTAAAGCCTAATTGCAGGCTAATCTCACTCATGGATAGGCTCTGTTCCAGTAATTTCTTAGCTTTACGCTCCAGCACATTTTGCCGAACTTGTTGAAAACTCAGACCTTCCAATAATAATTGCCGTCTTAAATGGCGTTCGCTGATACCTAAATGTTCCGCAGCTTGCTGCATCTCAAAGCGTTCAGGTAAATGCTGTTCAATCAAATGATCGAGTAAATGTACATAGCCAACTTGGTTGAGCTGGTCTATTTCTTTTAAGGCCTGTTCACAGATCTGAATGGCAGTTGCGTAGTTGGCAGGACTGTAATTTTTTAAGCTACGCTGTAACAGGCTGCTGCTAAAGCGCATGATATTTTTATCACTGTTAAACTGGATTGGGCAGCCAAAGAGTTCGATATATTGTTGTTGATATTCGCTTGCTAAATAGCTGAGCTCAAGACTGATCACATCATCATGATCACCCAGCATTGCATTTAAACAAGTGATGATGCTGCTAAATAATTCATCATAGAAAAAGGCTTTGAGTGCATTGCAGGGATAGGGTTCGGTGACTTCCAATTCACAAAGATCAGCGTGGATAGAAAAGTCGATATTCAAGACACTGCCAGAAATCCGATGGTAGCGCAGCGCAATGTCTAAAGCATCTGCAACCGTTTTACAGGATTGCATGGCAAAGCCCAAAATCCCCATCGAAATCAGACCTTCGCTACTGCCAAGCTTTAAGCCTAGGTTCGGTTGTTGATAGGTGGTCATGGCTTGACCAACCACATCACAGAGTTGGCTAAAACGAACCACAGCTTGGGTTTGCTGTATTTGTGCAATGTCTAAACCTGAATTCTGAAACCATACAGCATAATCCCACTGTTGCTGCTCTGCATAATGGATTAGGCTCGCCAGAATGGTGGGTGGAATAAATTGCTGTTGTTCATTTTTACAGTTGCTGCGTATAGGCATAAGTCCGTTTTGCCCCCCAAAGAAAAGTGTCTTTAACCCTGTTGGGTATCGCATAATTTTGATTAACTTTCAACATGCTTTAACACAGTTAGAAAAAGAATTGAAAGGAAGTCGTGATGTATCAGGTGGGTTGGGACAAGCAGCAAATCAAAATTACACCGAAAGGCTATGCCATGTTTGGTTATGGGCAATGGTCACATCGGGCCTATGAGCAGCGCACAGCTTTATTTGCGCGTAGCGTGAGTATTGTCGATCAACAACATAACCGATTACTCATCTGTTGTCTGGACATAGGTTGTATTACCCATGCCATACGCAGCCAAACCGTAGCACGACTCACACAAATTCTAGATTCACCATTTGATGAAAATCAATTGGTCCTCATGGCAACCCATACTCACTCAGGACCTGGTGGTTGTGGTCATGAAGCTCTATATAATATGCCAACCCCTGGTTTTGTGCCTGAGCATTTAAACGCAATTGTTGAGGCGATTGTACAGAGTATTCAAAATGCGATTGCGTCTGAACAAGACACTGAAATTTTTATCAGTACACAGCATTTTCCAGAACAGACACCTGTCGCATGGAATCGTTCAATCAACGCGTATAATCGGAATCCAGAGGTTTTGCCGCGTACCGAAGCTGAAACGCATTTAGCTTTGAACCGAGAAATGCAGTTGATTGGTTTCTACCGTGAACAAAAACTACAGTCCTTCATTTCTTTATTTGGTGTACATGCAACCTGTTTGGGAAATTCTTTAAACGCCTATGATGGTGATAATAAAGGCTACGCAGCCGCATTCTCTGAGCAGGCTTTAACTGAGCAAGGGATTCAAAATCCAGTCACGATTTTTGCTCAAGCAACTGCGGGAGATGTATCACCGCATTTTCATGGCAAAGATCAGCTTAAGATTCGCAATAAGATTAAAGGCGAGCAGGAATATCAATACGCTCAACAAAATGGGCGTTATCAAAGTGAACTGGCTTTGACGGCTTTACAGTCAAATATTCCTAAAAAATTACATAGAGTCGAAGGCAAGATCGATGCAGTTTTGTCCTATGTAGACCTGAGCAATATTGAAATTCCAGATGAGTTTGCAACGGGGCAAAAGCATGCCAAGACCAGTCAGCCTTGTCATGGCACCGCATTTTTTGCAGGTACGCCTGTCGATGGTTTAGGTGCACCCAAACCCTTAATTATGGGGATGCAATTTTTAGCGGATCAATTTCGAAAACAAAAAACCAAGCATTCAAAAGCAGCTGATTTTGCAGACTATCAACAGTTGTATACCTCTCAAGGGCCGAAACAGATACTACTAGAAGCGGGTGCCAAAAAGATTTTAGGTCAACCGATTGGTTTTCCACCGAGTATTCTTGATCCGTTGATTGCAGAAATGAACAGACAAGTGAAAGCTGGAGCGATTCAGCACAGTCCTTTAGTCCCGAGCGTGGTTCCTTTACAGATTCTGAGATTAGGTCAATTGGCTTTGATTTGCTGCCCAGGCGAATTTACGACTATTGCAGGGCAACGTGTAGTCGACACCGTTAAACAGACACTTGCCGTACATCCTTCAATTGAAAGAGTTTGGTTAGCATCCTACTGTAATGATTATATGGGTTATGTCACGACCTATGAAGAATACCAAGCGCAAGCCTATGAAGGTGGGCATACCTTATTTGGTCAATGGACGCTAGCTGCCTGTCAGAGCAAATTCAAAGGCTTAACAGAACAATTGTTATTAGAGAAAAATAAACGTCATTACGATGAAATGACACGACCTCAACCGATTCCAACACAGGAACTCGCAAAACGCACCAATCATGGCAATTTAAAAACTGCCGTTAGCCAAGGAGAGGCAGTATGAGTGATTTAACACAAGGCATCTGGACGAACTGGTCAGGTTTCCAAAAATCTATGCCGAAACAGATTTTACAACCAGCCAATGTGCAAGAACTACAGTCCATTGTTAAAGCGCAACAAAAAATAAGGGTAGTCGGTGCAGGACATTCATTTACGCCGTTAGTCTGTACTGATGCAACCTTATTGTCTTTGGATCATATTGCAGGCATTGCATCGACAGATATTGATCGATGTCAGAGCAGCATTTATGCGGGTACGCGTTTATATGACCTAGATCAACATCTGCAACAGCAATCCATCAATCAGGCTTTGATGAATCAGGGCGATATTGATCAGCAAAGTCTAGCGGGGGCTGTCTCCACAGGCACACATGGGACAGGTGCAGATTTGCATTGTATTTCAGCCTATGTTGAAGCTTTTGAGTTATTGACGGCTTCAGGTGAAATTCTAAAATGTAGTCGTACAGAGCATCCTGAAATCTTTACCGCAGGACGGGTTTCTCTGGGCAGTTTGGGAATCTTGACTAAGATCACCATGCAGAATCGCCCGCG
The DNA here is from genome assembly GCF_013072675.1 of Acinetobacter sp. Ac_3412. NCBI lineage: Bacteria > Pseudomonadati > Pseudomonadota > Gammaproteobacteria > Moraxellales > Moraxellaceae > Acinetobacter > Acinetobacter sp. Ac_3412. The sequence goes on from NZ_LXUJ01000009.1 coordinate 557,431, forward strand.
CTATAAACTCAAAGAACATATCGAACTTTGTCCAGTAGAAGACATGATGCAGCATATTCAGCAATGGAAGCATCAGCATCGACATATCGAGTGCTTTGTATTTTCTCATGAAAAGCAGTTGATGCTGAAAACCTTAGATGAGACCGATGAAGCGGTTTTGCCACGGAAGGAAAACTTTCCATCGGATGATACTTTGCTGACTTTGTGTTCAGAACTGACCGAAAACTTTCCTTCGTTGAATCCTTATTTACAGAAACTATTAGGCATCTTTGTCAAACCGACCACCTATATCGATTGGTCGAGCAAGATATTTCCAACACCGCGTAATACTAAGTTCAATGAAATGGAATATCAGATTGCTGTTGATCGTGGAGTTGAATGTCTGGATGAAGTATTGCATGCCTTAAGAAAGTATAAAGTTGCCACCTTTTTTCCGCTCGAATTCCGCTTTGTGAAGGGTGATGATATCTGGCTCAGTCCGTTTTATCAGCAGGATTCCATTTCGATCTCGGTGCATCAATACCATAAACAAGATCCACGATTAATTTTTGATGTGGTTGAGCCAATCTTGCAAAAATATCAGGGACGTCCGCATTGGGGTAAAATGCATCATATGACCAGCACACAACTTCGAGCTTTATATCCAAAGTGGGATGATTTTATGGCTTTGCGTCAGCAGTTGGACCCAGAAGCCAAGTTTTTAAATCCCTATCTGGAAAAGCTGTTTTTAGGTTAGTTTTAACTTGGGTTCGACTTAAATGTTTATTTAATTTATTGAGAAAGGTATAGCCATGTTGGATCATTATTTTAAGCAACTCAATCTCAACCTAAAAAAGCAGGGGATTGCGACTCCGCAACTGATCATCGATGAAGCAGCGTTAAAACAAAATATTCAGCATGTTCAGATTCGTCTCGCTCATGCCAAACATTTAAAAGCACGCTTGGTCGTGAAATCATTAGCAAGCCTAGACCTACTTAAGTTGTTATCTGAACAGATCAATACGCAACGCTTTATGGTATTTCATCAACCACATATTATTTCGATCTTAGAAAATTTTGCCGAAGCCGATATTTTGTTGGGTAAACCGATGCCTGCTCAAGCAGTGCGTCATTTTTTTGATCAGTATGCGGAGTGGTCGAATGCCAAAATTCAATGGCTGATTGATACCAAGCAACGCTTACAGCAATATCTCGAGATCGCTCAGCTCTATTCTCTTTGCTTAGATGTGAATATTGAAATTGATGTTGGTTTACATCGTGGTGGGGTACAGTCGACACAGCAACTGACCGAAATTTTAAAGCTGATTCAACAGTATCCGCAGTATTTAAAGCTTTCTGGTTTGATGGGTTATGATGCACATGTCACTAAAATTCCAGCCATCATTAAAAAACCTGAACTGGCTTATCACAGTTCACAGCAAACCTATGCCCGTTATCAACAACTGATTCAAAAACAGTTCCCAACGCTGTGGCATGATGAGCTGTGTTTTAATGGCGGTGGTAGCCCAACCTTTAGCTTGCATACCACTGAAAGTGTCTGTAATGATTTGTCCTTTGGCTCAATGCTATTAAAACCAAGTGATTTTGACAGTGATTTCTTAAGGGCATTACAGCCTGCGTTATGGATTGCTGCGCCTGTATTAAAAATACTGCCATTTACTCAACTGCCATCTATGTCTTTATTGGATAAATTGCCACATAAATGTAAGGCCCTGTTTATTTACGGGGGCTATTGGCTGGCTGATTATGTCTATCCTGATCAAGCGCATACCCATGCATTGTACGGGCGTAGTAGTAATCAGGAATTGGTTAATGTACCGAAGGATTGTGATATTCAGGTCGATGATTTTGTATTTTTAAGACCAACCCAGAGTGAAGCGATTATTCCTCAATTCTCCAAGTTGAAGCTGTATCACGCACATGCTTTTGAGACATGGCAAACGTTTAGTGAATAACGGTATTGCGATTACCAATATTCGAGCTAAAAGCTTGCCGTGTATAGCGAGCCTTAAAATAAATCGGCCAAATGACAGCTTTTCGCTTCAGTCAGATTTTCAATGGAATCAACCAATAGAATGTTGATATCTTTTTCGTTTTTATACGCTGCGATGACTTCTGCATAAATTGGCTGTTTTAGTTTTGTCGCTTTGGATAGAAAACCTGATACGGCCTTTTGCTTAGACCAATCTGCATCTTTCAACACATATTCATTCTGCGCAATATCGCACCGCGTTAAAATGGCTTTGTTATCCTGAATGGTTAGGGTGCCAATAAAAATATCCATGCTTTCTTTGGGATCAGGTGAATTGGCAAAAGTAGTAAAAGGAAAAACGAAGCTAGATATAAATATTGAAAAGACAAGAGCGATTTTTTTCATTGGATTTTTCCTAGAGATGGCATTCATTATTAAAATAATGCTTTGATATTCTAAGCTAATCCGCTGATTGAATGCCAGAAAATAGCCAAGTAGGAGCAACACCAGAAGCAGATCTGTTCCTACTTAGCATGATGAGTTTTTTGTGACTAAAAACGATAGCCTATTTTTAAGCCATAAGCGATCGCGCTGTTATCTTTAAAATCGGCTTGTTCAGCAATAGGTTTGATCCCCGGCACAGGAATGTAATAGGTGCCGTCTTCGGCAACCACATCACCTAACCAGAAGTATTTAACTCCTGCCGCAATAAAGTAGTTCGGGGCCGGATTAAACTGAGCACCTAGACCAATACCCCAAGACCCTTTGGTAGGATTTAATGTAGATGCAGGATCGCCTGTACCTGAATCCCAACTGACTTCCGTCGATGCACTCCATTTTTCAGTAAACTGATGTCCAAGTCCGACATTGACTGTCCATTGATCCTTTTGGTAGCTGTCTAAATCAAAACCACCTGTATATGCACCATCACTGATTACGCCAGTGAGATATTCCGTCACTGCACCAAATTGAGTAGGGCGGATATGAAAATCTTTCCAGTTGACCCAACGTAGATTGGTATAGAGCAGGGTATCTTTATACACACCTGTTTGAAAATCAACATTCACCGATTGTGGTGTCGAAATTTTGGTTTTACTTGGCGTAGTCACTTCTAAAGGCTGACCGAACATGGTCTCAGTCACTTGCATATCGTGGTCGATCTTGGAGCGATAGGTCAGCGCAGCTTTTAAGGCAATATCTAGGATTTGATAACTCAAGCCTGCCAGCCAACCGACTGCATGATCTTGTTTAAATTTGGCATCATAGCCATTAAAGGCTTCACTGTATGAATTACCACGCAGCGCGACATCACCTTTGACTGATTGATAGACAGCGCCGCCATAGAGTTGAACATTGCTAAAAGGACTGACACCCAAAATCATGCTAATGCTTTCAGTATCAACATTGACCGATGTACCTTGCTGGGTAAATTCATTGTCCGAGAAGGTGTTATTCGATTGCATCGGATAGCGAATATCGGCACCAAAAGGCTGGTCATAGAGCAGACCAAAGCTGATTCGATCAGTCAGTTGAAGTTTGAGCGCGGCACTATAGTATTGAAAGCTATTGCCCATATTGCCTGAGTTAAGATTCTGCGGATCATTGACCAGTCCCGGATGATTACGGATTTTCCCCGAAATGTCAGCATCAACGGCTGTCGCATTGACTTCAACATAGTTACCATTTTCCAGAAAAGGGAGAATGGATTGTCCTGATTGGTCCAGTGCTGCTGCGTGATTCAATGTACTGATACATATCCCACACAGGCCAATCACCATTGGATTGAGTTTCATATTGATCATCCTTGTAAAACCGTGTCTTATTCTTAAACGTGCTGTTTTTATTGACGGTCATTTTTTCTGGCAATAGTAAGCTGATTCAACTCACTATTTTGACTTGAAAATAAATGTCCAACTGCTAGTGAAGCATCTTTTTAAATCGCAGAACAGGGTTGTAAATGATCAATATGGGGGGCGAAGCGGTCAGATTTAGGCATTCTAGAAAATAAAAAAACCTTGTATCGAGACACAAGGTTTTTTTATTAAAGCAAATCTTTATTGCTTCACAATCAGCACGGGAATATGTGATTCTGTTAAAACGGCACGCGCCACACTACCCAGCAATAAACGTTTTACGCCTGTGCGACCATGTGAACCCATAATAATCAGATCAGCACCGACTTCATCGGCAACAAAGATAATTCCTTCACTGGCTACACCATGATGAATTTTGGTTGTCACCTGAATACCATCACGTACAAAAGATTGGGCAATATCTTGAAGCTGTGTTTTGGCATGTGCTTCGGCCTGCATAAAATGATCAGTGATCGCAGGAGCCACTTGATAAAAATCCACGCCAACAAATGGATCAACTGCAACTACACTGAGAATGGTGACTTGTGCCCCTGATAATTTTGCTAGAGAAAGCGCATGTTCGACTGCGGCATAAGAAATTGGAGAGTCATCAACAGGGACTAAAATATTTTGATAAGACATGTTTACTCCTTATAGTTTATCGTTGTAAAAAAAATATAAAGCATAATAGGTTGATAACATATTGAGATGGGTCTAGCAAATCAGTAGCAGCACAAAATATATGATAAAGCTGAAAATAATGTAGAAAAACAGCACATTCCCTAGCAAAATAGAGCGATAAGAAAATCACTGTATTTTTGTAATTCAGCTTAAGATTAACTTTAGATCGAAGCACAAAATTTGAGCTGTATTTAAATGGATAAGGAATACTTGTGTTACTAAGTTTAGAGGCGTTTAAACAACAAAAATTTGATCAGATGGCAGCTAAAATTATGGCCGATCCTGAGCATTATCTAATTTTTGATTCGGTTTCAGACTTTTATAAAGCGGCTTGGTTAGATGAGTTTCCGCAAGGGACGACGTGGTCAGCCACAGGTTTGGATGATGGTGCGGAGCAGTTTTATGCAGTGATTGAATATGGGGATCATTATCTGTATATCAGTCGTATGGAACGGGTCACGGTCAAATTAGGCATACGGCATCATTACAATAGAAATAACTAATCCGAGCAGTCATCCATTTTTGTCTGATCAGATTTAGAGATGCAAATGAGAATGCTATACTTTTGCGCAATGATGAAATCCTAATAAAACGAAATGGACATTTAAAAATGGCACATCAATTTACGGTTAATGAAACAATTCATGGTGTTTCAATTGAGGACTTTTCAAGACTGGTCGCGGATACTTCATTGCATGAAGCAGTGTGTAAACGTATTCCGGGTGAAAATTTGGAAATTATAGAATCGAATATTCAGGGTGATATTTATACCTTACGCCGTGAATATAATCTGGATGTCAATATTCCAGAGGTGGCGAAAAAATTATTAAAAAATGCGTTCCGTTTAAAACGTGCTGATATTACCCATTTGAAAAACTTAACCTCGACGGTTGAATTGGGTGCAAACTTACCTTTAGAAGCGAAGGGTGAACGCAGTGTCACTGGTGACAGCGAAAAAGTGAATATCTCTTTAACATGGACCGTCAAAGTTAAAGTGCCATTGATTGGTGGCATGTTAGAGAAGCATGCAGAAGGTGAAATTCGTAAATTCAGCACGCTTGAAATCGAGATCGTGGCCGATGAATTAAAGAAGCACCTTTAATTTTCGCAGAAAAGAAAGCTCTCCATTTGGGGAGTTTTTTTATTTAGAAGCGCAGGAAATAGGGGAGGATTGAAAGGATGATACCAATCACACTGATTATCGCCGTACTATCAATAAAATAGGTAAAGAGCATCAAGACTAAACCACAGACCAAAGGCACGGTCATTTTCTGCTTTTTGCCATACATAAAATAGCCTAAGCCAATCGAGCTAAAGATGACACCTAGAAACAGTTGGGTTGCATTCATGTGCTTTGCCATTCATTATTTTTTTCGCGAATATATTATGACAAGATTCTTAAATGAAAATTATGGTAACGCGATAAAATATCCAATACGATAATATTCACTATTTGGTCAAAATAACGATAAGGGCGTGGGATGAGTGTAATTCTACCTGTAGCACAACGTGGTGAAGAAGTTTTAAAAATTAAAGCGGCAGCTGTCGCAAACGGGGAATTTAACAGTGAGTGGTTATTGCAATTGGCATCTGCCATGCATGCGACCATGTTGGAGCGTAATGGAGTTGGGATTGCAGCACCACAAGTCTATATTTCTAAGCGCTTAATTATTGTGGCGTCTCGTCCGAATCCGCGTTATCCCGATGCACCTGAAATGGATGCCGTGGTGATGGTCAATCCTGAGATTTTGGCATTTTCCCAAGAGTCTTGTTTAGGTGAAGAAGGCTGTTTAAGTGTGCCAGATGAGCGTGGGCAGGTCGAACGGGCACAAGCAATCAAAGTACTTTATTACACTTTACAAGGTGAAGTGGTTGAAACCGCTTTTGAGGGTTTCCCTGCGCGAATCGTTCAGCATGAGGTGGATCATTTAGATGGCATTTTATTTGTAGAACGTTTGAGTTAGTTATATTGATAAGCTCATAAAATCATTACAAAAGCTATAATTTCAATATGATCCGTCCTCTGTACTATAAGATCTGATTTAAATTAAAACTTGAAACATTTAAAGGCTAGATGACCATGAAAACTCCACTTCCTGATTATTTGGCACATGTGATTGATGCCTGCGATATCGATAACAGTGGGCATCTCGCCGATTATATTCCTGAGTTAGCCAACGCCAATCCCAACCGATTAGCGCTGGCATTGTCTACTGTTGATGGTGAAATTTATTCCGTTGGCGATGATGAAATTGAATTCACTATTCAGTCGATGTCTAAACCGTTTACTTATGCCTATGTGCTGCAACAGCTTGGCATTGATGCGGTATTAGAGAAAGTTGGAGTAGAGCCTTCGGGCGAAGCCTTTAATGAAATTTCATTGGGTAAAGATCGCCGTCCTAAAAATCCGATGATTAATTCAGGTGCAATCACCACGCATTCATTGATTCCAAGTAAAGAGGATCTATCAGGCGCAGAAATCTTACGTCGATTTATGAGCGAGCTGGCAGGGCGTGAATTGCAATTTGATGATGCTGTTTACGAATCTGAGGTGAAAACGGCTTATCGTAACCTTTCGATTGGTTATATGTTGCGTACCGTCGGGATTTTGGAAACTGATCCTGTTGATATTGTGAATGGTTATATTCGTCAATGCGCGATCTTGGTCACTGTCAAAGATCTAGTACGGATGGGCAGTGTTTTTGCCAATGGTGGGGTTGATCCTAAAACAGGAAAGCGTTTATTGAATCGTGCAGTGATACGACAAGTCCTGAGTGTGATGATGAGCTGTGGCATGTACGATGCTGCGGGAGATTGGCTCACGACGGTTGGTATTCCTGCCAAAAGTGGTGTTGCAGGTGGAATTTTGGGTGTGTTACCTGGTCAGGTGAGTATTGCTGCTTTTTCTCCTCGGCTTGATGAACACGGCAATAGCGTACGTGGTATTGATATCTTGGAACGACTTTCCCGTGATATGGGATTACATTTGATGGAAGGTACACCTTCCGCACAAACCATTGTACAAAGCCATTATCGTACCGGAAAAGATGCTTCTTTAAGTGTCTACGTACTGCGTGGAGTATTGAAATTTACTGAAGCGGAAATGTTATTACGAACGTTGCAATGTGAGCCAGTCGATAACAGTAGCATTGTGATTGATTTGACTCAGATTTCATTGATTCATGATGTCGGAAAGCGCATGTTTTTGGAAGGCATAGATCGCTTGATAGATGATGGTCACACTTTGCTTTTGGTTGATCCTGAGCAGCGTTTGGATCATGCACGAACACATAAAGATCGGGTGTTGCATGTTTATCAGAATCTTGAAGATTTGATTGATAAGCATAAAGGTTTGTAAGTAGAAGCTTCTCACGCTTATTCTAAATGGGCTGTAGTGTTTTTAGCTTTTCAAAATTTAGTGAAATTTTTCTATTTTTATAATTGATTTTATAAAATATGCGACTATGTTTTAAACATTATATTTGTTGCTTAATAAAATTAAGCACTCTAGTTGAGTGCTTGTGAAATATATTTATTTTAGTAGACGTTTTAACTCATTAACTAGGCTTTCGTGTAAATAGTCAGGTATTTTGTAGTGGTTGTTAATTCTAGTCTGATCTATTTTGGGAGGGCTGAAGTTTTCAGGTAAGTTAGACATATCATAAGCTATTAACGGAAAAATATTATTATCGAAAATATGAATTTGTTCAATTGAGAATAATTTTGCTAGATTAGCAAGGGAGTGTTCTTGTGTTGCTATATAAAAAATATTTAGTTCTTTGTTTTTAAAGCTAAAAAATTTCTCAGGAAATCTAAGTAAGTATAAATCCCAAGCAGTTGATTTTATTTTAGATAAAGCTTTTTTTAGTGATGTATTGCTTTGTACTTCTAATAGCTGATCTTTGTCATCATGAAAGTAATGTATGGCAAAATGGATTTCTCTAGCAGGATTTATTTTTAAGACATCTTTAAAAAATCCTATGAAACTATTTATTTGTTCTTCATGAGATGCATTTTTCATTTCAAACTTTTTAACAAGTAACATTTTAATTAAAGCTATTTCTATCAATTTTAATTTTTCATTTATTATATCCTTTGGATATTCTTGGGAGAATTCTGTAACTATTTTAGTTGCAACTTCTTTTAAGTTTTCGGATTTATATAGATCTAAATAGTAATTTAATGCATCTGGGTTGCTTCGAATTTCATTACTTTCCAAAAATATTTTTGAATCCATAGAGTGAAGTGTTAATAGACATTCTGTAGCCTGAATAGCATACTTTAAAAAGCTATCCGGGGTTTTGCTTTTACATAAGCTTTCTAAATAATAAAACAATAATGAATAGTCACAATTAGCCTTTGTCATAAATTTTATAAGATCATAAACGCCATCTTTACATTCACCTTTAGTTATAAAATTTACTATTTCATTGGAAATGTTTGAGTCTAATAGAACACTAGGAAATATTGGGAAACTTATTTTTTCATTTCTAATAAATTCCTCGTTAATTATAGATGGCTGTTTACCAGAGTATTGGTCAATTAGGTAGCATTTGTTTTTACTTCCAAAATCAGTCGATGATTTAATAAATTGTGACTCATAAGGTGATCTAGATATTTCCCAGTAGAAGTTCATTGCTATGTCCTTTATATTTAAACTTTTATAGTATGTTATTTTTAATAAATTATTAAATAAAATCAATTTTTTGCCTTTATGGTTTAAATTTGTTGTATAAACTGTTCATAGCCTAATTCTTATTTAAATTGGCTGATGAATATTTTTAAAAAATTAAAGCTGATGGTTAATCTTTAAAATTTTAATAATTTTTAGATAACTAATTATTTTTAAATGAGATTTTTTATATATTGCTTCTTTGAGAGAGGGATTTTCTAAATATAAAAATTTGAGTAATTAGATGCTTGTAGGTTGAACTATACACGATAAAATCAATTTCTTCTTAATAATTCATGACCTTTATGTTTTGGATTTTAAGTAGTTAGGCCATAAAGTAACCCCCTCAATCGAGGGGGGCTTATAGATTAAGCAATCGAATCATCTAAATTCGGTGCTAACCAACGCTTCGCTTCATCCAGTGTCCAGCCTTTACGTTTCGCATAATCCTCAAGCTGATCTTGAGAAATTTTACCGACGTTAAAGTATTCACTTTCAGGGTGCGAATAATAGAAACCACTGACAGAAGAAGGTGGCATCATCGCAAAGTGTTCAGTCAATTTGGTGCCGATCTTCGATTCCGAACCTAACCAATCAAATAATACCGCTTTTTCAGAATGCTCTGGGCAAGCAGGGTAACCTGGTGCAGGACGAATACCGACATACTTCTCTTTGATTAGCGCTTCATTGTCCAGAGTTTCATCAGCTTTATAGCCCCAGAACTCTTTACGGATACGCTCATGCAGATGCTCAGCAAATGCTTCTGCAAAACGATCGGCCAAAGACTGAACCAAGATTGCAGAGTAATCATCACCTTTGGCTTTATATTCATTTGCCAATTCTTCCGCACCAAAGATTGATACAGTGAAACCACCGAGATAATCGGTATTCTCTTTAGAAGTGCTAATAAAGTCTGCTAAAGATAGGTTTGGTTTGCCTGTGACTTTGTCAGATTGCTGACGAATATGCTCAAAGGTATGCGTAACATTCTGACCTGCTTCATCAAACACGCTGACGGTATCCGCAGCTGTACGTTGTGCGGGGTATAGACCAAACACCGCACGTGCATCAAAACGATTATTCTTGATAATGTCTTTCAGCATCGCTTGCGCTTGGTTATATAAATCAGTGGCTGCTTCACCCACGACTTCATCTGTCAGGATTTTCGGGAATTTGCCCGCCAAGCTCCAAGAGATAAAGAATGGCGTCCAGTCAAAGTATTCAACCAAGGTCGCCAATGGATAATTGGTAATGACTTGCGTACCTAAACTATTTGGAATCGGTGGCACATAGTTGTCATCCACCTTGAAACCATTTTCAATCGATTCAGCATAGCTGAGTTTGGCTGCTTTTGGTTGCTTGTTGGCTAAACGTTCACGAATCTTGGCATATTCAGCACGGTGTTCTGCAATAAAATTGCCACGCATTTCTTTTGATAGCAGGGTGGTTGCTACACCGACCGCACGGGAAGCATCAGCTACATAGATCACTGCATCATTTTGATACTGAGGATCAATCTTCACTGCGGTATGCGCTTTCGATGTAGTTGCACCACCAATTAATAAAGGAATGTTAAAGCCTTTACGTTGCATTTCTTTGGCAACAAACACCATTTCATCCAAAGACGGGGTAATCAAACCAGACAAACCAATGATGTCACATTTTTCATCAATCGCAGTTTGCAAGATTTTTTCTGCTGGTACCATCACACCAAGGTCAACGATGTCATAACCATTACAGCCCAAGACTACGCCTACGATATTTTTACCAATATCATGTACGTCACCTTTTACGGTTGCCATCAAAACACGGCCTTTGGATTGTGCATTGCCTTTTTCAGCTTCGATATACGGGTTCAGCCAAGCTACGGCTTGTTTCATTACACGTGCAGATTTCACTACTTGTGGCAGGAACATTTTACCCGAACCGAATAGGTCACCGACCACGTTCATACCATCCATCAATGCGCCTTCAATGACATCGAGTGGACGTTTGGCTTTTAAACGAGCTTCTTCGGTATCTTCATCAATATAAGTGGTGATACCTTTAACTAAGGCATATTCAAGACGTTTTTCTACAGACTCATTGCGCCATTCAAGGTTTTCAGCTTCACGCTGCGCGCCACTATGACCACGGAACTTTTCCGCGACTTCAAGCAGTTTTTCTGTAGCATTTTGACCTGATTCACCTTGGTTTTGATTCAGAACAACATCTTCAACCGCATCTTTTAGTTCTTTTGGAATATCGTCATAAATCGCCATTTGGCCAGCGTTCACGATCCCCATGGTCATGCCTTGCTTAATGGCATGGTAAAGGAATACCGAGTGAATCGCTTCACGCACAGGTTCATTACCACGGAAGGAGAAGGATACGTTAGAGACACCACCTGAAATCATGGCATGCGGCAAGTTCTGTTTGATCCAGCCTGTCGCTTCAATAAAGTCGACGCCATAGTTATTGTGTTCTTCGATCCCTGTTGCCACGGCAAACACGTTCGGGTCAAAAATAATATCTTCAGCAGGGAAGCCCACTTCATTAACCAACACATCATAAGAACGTTTACAGATTTCGCGCTTACGTGCAGCGGTATCTGCCTGACCTGTTTCATCAAAGGCCATCACAATAATCGCAGCACCGTACTGACGGCATAGGCGAGCCTTTTCGACAAACTCGTCATAACCTTCTTTCAATGAAATTGAGTTAACAACAGGTTTACCTTGTACGCACTTCAAGCCTGCTTCAATGATTTCCCATTTTGATGAGTCAATCATGATTGGCACACGAGAGATATCTGGCTCAGATGCAACTAAATTGAGGAAATGTACCATCGCATTTTGCGAATCCAGCATCCCTTCATCCATATTGATGTCGATGATCTGTGCACCAGCTTCAACTTGTTGCTGAGCTACTTCTAAAGCTTCGGCAAACTTTTCTTCACGGATGAGACGCAGGAATTTTTTTGAACCCGTAACGTTAGTACGTTCACCGACATTAACGAACAGTGAATCATCATCAATGTTAAATGGTTCTAAACCACTTAAACGGCAGGCAGGTTTGGTTTCAGGAATTTGGCGTGGCTGAATGTCTTTGACTGCGTTATAGATGGCACGAATATGATCTGGTGTGGTACCACAACAACCACCTGTAATATTGATCAAACCGCTTTCAGCAAATTCTTTAATGAATGCTGCGGTTTGTTCAGGTGTTTCATCATATTCACCGAAGGCATTCGGTAAACCTGCGTTTGGATGCGCGGAGACAAAAGTATCAGCAACATCAGCAATGGTTTTTACGTGTGGACGCATCGCGTCTGCACCCAAGGCACAGTTAAAACCGATTGAGAGTAAATCACCATGACGTACTGAGTTCCAGAACGCTTCAGCAGTTTGGCCTGTTAAGGTACGACCTGATGCATCGGTAATGGTGCCTGAAATCATCAACGGCAGCTCATGACCAATTTGCTTGAATACTTCTTTGACTGCGAAGATCGCGGCTTTACAGTTCAAGGTGTCGAACACAGTTTCGATCAAGAGAATGTCTGCACCACCTTCAATCAAGGCGTGGGCAGCTTCAATATAATTTTCTTTTAATTCATCAAATGTAATATTACGGAATGCAGGGTCGTTCACATTCGGTGAAATCGAACAGGTACGTGAGGTAGGGCCAAGTACGCCTGCAACAAAACGCGGTTTCTCTGGGGTTGAATATTTTTCACATGCTGCTTTGGCTAAGCGCGCCGCTTCACGGTTAATCTCTGGAACAAGGTCTTCCATGTGGTAGTCAGACATTGAAACACGGGTGCCGTTAAAGCTGTTGGTTTCAATAATGTCAGCACCTGCATCCAAGTAGGCTTCATGGATACCTTGAATAATTTGAGGTTGGGTTAGAACCAATAAATCGTTATTGCCTTTAAGGTCTGATGCCCAATCTGCAAAACGTTCACCACGATAATCTTCTTCTTCTAGTTTATGGCGTTGAATCATGGTTCCCATTGCACCATCAATAATCAGGATGCGTTGGGCAAGAAGTGATTGTAGGGTGGTAAGCGTGGACATTCAGAAACCCCAGTTGATGATCAAGATAAAAAGCAGGGGCATTGTAACAGAAGCTAGGTCAAAGCGCGTATTTTCAGCAAGCTTGAACAGTGATTCATCGGGTCACTTAGAAAATGTCATAAAATGTTCATGAAGTTGTCACAATTGAATTGAATAATGCTTAAAAAGAAAACATCCAGTTCGAAATGTGACAGTCTAATGTCATATTTCGTAGCGTTTGTTGCAAAATCAGACAAACAGTTCTATCGCTGTTTTTAGTTTTATAATGCATTGTTTTTTATTGATTAAAGTAAATGTCGGAGCGGGTTTATCGCAAGAAAATACAAAAAAATGTGATGAAAACATGAAATTTTGGCTTTATGTGACAGTCCTTTGTCATATAATTGTCATAATTTAATTAAACAATACAGGGGATTTTATTATCCTCTAACCGTCTACATGAATTCTAATCTTCCTCCTGTTTCGGATTCACCGCTTGCCAGCTCTCAGGCAAAATCGACGAATGTACATGTACCAACACCGAAATTCTTTATGCCGGTGTTTTTGACAATTATTGTTGCAACACTGATTTATATCGGTTTTCAGCTCAGTGCTGATTTGGCACATGTACCGCCTTTAAGTTTATATTCAGTTATTCTTTTATCGACGGCACTTTTCATTGCTTTAGGCTTTGAATTTGTAAATGGTTTTCACGATACGGCGAATGCTGTAGCGACGGTTATTTATACCAATGCATTACCTGCTCCAGCAGCAGTGATGTGGGCTGGCTTCTGTAACTTCCTTGGGGTTATGGTGGCGAGTGGTGCGGTTGCATACGGTATTATTGCATTACTCCCTGTAGAAATGATCATGAATGTCGGCAGCGGCGCTGGCTTTGCGATGGTTTTTGCATTATTAATCGCGGCAATCCTATGGAATTTAGGAACGTGGTTTTTGGGGATTCCTGCATCAAGTTCACATACCTTAATCGGATCGATTTTGGGTGTGGGCATCATGAACCATATTTTAAATGCGTCTGCTGGCGCGACCAGTAGTGGTATTGATATGGATCAGGTGATTAAAGTTGGTAAGGCATTATTATTCTCTCCATTGATTGGTTTTGCATTTGCAGCAATTCTATTCTTGTTGGTGAAGAAAGTATTTAAACGCCAAATGGAGCTGTTTCAGCCACCAGAAGGTAACAAGCCACCACCACCAGTGATTCGTGCAATTCTTATTTTTACTTGTACAGGTGTGAGCTTTGCACACGGTTCAAACGATGGTCAAAAAGGCATGGGTTTAATCATGTTGATCTTGATCGGGTTAGTTCCATTGGCTTATTCATTGAACAAAAATTTAGACGCGCAGCATTTACAGTCTTTTGAACAGCTTTCTTCAAAAACAGCAACTGTTTTAAACGTTAATCAAAACGAGCTGACAGACGAGAAAGCGCGTGAAGTATTAACTAAATATATCCAAACCAAAGAACAAACGGCTGAAGTTGTACCTGCGTTAGCAAGTATGACAGAGCACTTGGGTACACGTGTTGCTGGTTATGGCGATCTTAAGGCGATTCCTGAAGCTGCTGTTAGCGAAATCCGCAATGACATGTATTTAAGCACTACAACGTTTAAGCGTTTAGATAAAGCTGAAGCTTTGCCAGAAATGGATAAAGACCAAGCTAAAGTTGTGAAAGAATACCGTAGTAGCTTGGATTCATTCCTTCAGTACATTCCAAACTGGGTGAAAGTTGCGGTTGCTCTTGCGCTTGGTCTAGGTACCATGGTGGGCTGGAAGCGTATTGTTGTGACTGTCGGTGAGCGTATTGGTAAGAACCATATGACTTATGGTCAGGGTATGTCTGCTGAGCTTGTAGCGATGAGTACTATTGCAGCAGCGGATGGTCTTGGTATGCCAGTATCAACTACACACGTATTAAACAGTGCGGTTGCAGGTACTATGGTTGCCAATAAGTCAGGTCTAAACTTCGCAACGGTTAGAACAATTCTGTCTGCTTGGATCTTTACTTTACCAGCAACGATTACCTTATCTGGTGGTCTATATTGGTTGTTCCTACAGTTTGTTTCATGATCCTAAATACTTAAAAAGATCAGATTTAAAGGCTTTGCTTCGGCAAAGCTTTTTTATGTCTATTACTTTCGTTTTCTTCAAGATTGTCTGATTTTAGGTGTGAGTTGTCCTTTTAAAGTGGGTCAGCATACTTCTGTCAATTTATGATGCGCTGAATGGCTGAATGGCTGAATGGCTGAATGGCTGAATGGCTGAATGGCTGAATGGCTGAATGGCTGAATGGCTGAATGGCTGAATGGCTGAATGGCTGAATGGCTGAATGGCTGAATGCGGTGTTAGCTTGGGATAAATGATCGCAATAAAGTTGCTTTTATTCCCCAAAAGAGGAATGGTTTTTCTTTGAGCTTATCCGTTAGTATCAATAGACAGATCGTGCTAGGTTGTGTTTTCACGGTAATAATAAGTATAACGTGTTGTTCTATTTACACTCCGCCATTCTCCGATATAGAGAGTGGCTTTTTTTATATGGACAAAAGGGCGGGCAATAAAAAAGAGCTGTCGAAACAGCTCTTTTAGAATTAAAGGGTTAAATTAAGCTTGTTGAATACCTGCAACAACCCAATCTTGTTGTGAACCAGCAGGCTTCACAAAATGCCAGATTTCAGCAAATGGTTGAGGCAAGCTATTTAAGTCTTCACTTACCGTACCAGTAAAACGCACGCTCACGATGTATTGACCATTTTCAGTAGAGCTTTCCACAACCATTGCATTGAGATTGCTGAATTCAGCAACGTCTTGGTCTTGGTTCGACATAATGTCGCTGTACATTGAATTATAAAGTTCAGGTGTCAAATAACGACGAATTTCTTCGACATTGCTCGCACTGTTTACCGACTGAATGTGGTTAAAACGTTGACGTGCGATACGCAAGAATGCAGCAGGTTCAGTACCATCTGGTAATTGGTTACCACTACTCATTGATGCGGCACCAAATGGCGCTTGTGGAGCAGCAGCGCCACCAGCTACAGATTGACCAAAGATGTTGGTGTTATCACCTGTTTGGCGAGCTGCAGGCTGAGGTGGGGTTTGACGGCCAAAGTTATTTTGACCCCCATTGTTTGGTGCGTATGGATTATTGGCTGCTAATTTTTTTTTTGCGCCTAATTTGCGGAAAACAAAGAAGGCGATCGCTGCAGCAAGAAGAACCCAAAGCCAGCTAGGAATGCCACCTTTTTCTTCCTGTTGCTGTGCTTGAGCATTAGCCTGTTGCTCAGTTGCTGTTGGATTTTGTTGCTTGTCATCTGCTAATGCATTCGCTGCTACAGCACCAATCGCAGCACCAGCAACACCAGCAGCAACCATCGTACCAACACCTGGACCAGATTTCTGTGGTGCAGTTTGTTGTTGAGGTGCTGGAGTTGCTTGGCGTGATGGTTGGTAAGATTGGCTAGATGAACTAGATCTGCTCATGCCATGGCTTTTACCGCCACCTGCACGTTTTGCTTCCGCAAGCGGTGCAGCAACCAAAGTTGCCATTAAAAGAGCTGCCATCAAGCCACGCTGGTGTACTTGCATCGAAAATTCCTATTTAAATCCAATTTGTAAATGTATTTATGCATGTATTTCGATGGAATTTCAATAACAAAAGTATGTTTTTTTATGTCAAGCCATTAGCCCAACTCATCACTTAGCTGCATGGCTTCGGTCAGGGCTTCATGCAAACGGGCTACAGCAATGATTTGTACGCCATCAATTGACTTTTGTGGTGCATTTCCTCGAGGTAAGATCACATACTTAAAGCCATGTTTTGCTGCTTCTTTTAGGCGTTCTTGACCATTCGGTACAGGGCGAATTTCACCCGAGAGCCCGACTTCGCCAAAGACTGCCAATTGCTGTGGCAAGGCTTTGCCTCTTAAACTTGAAGCACATGCCAGTAATACCGCTAAGTCAGAACCCGTCTCGGTAATTTTTAAACCACCGACTACATTGACATAGACATCTTGTCCTGAGGTTTGTACGCCACCATGTCGATGCATGACTGCCAGCAGCATATTTAAACGGTTTTGTTCCAAGCCGAGAGCGACTCGACGGGGTTGCCCATGCGCATCATCAACGAGAGCCTGAACCTCAACTAGTAGTGGGCGAGTCCCTTCACGACTAATCATCACGATTGAACCCGGAATGGCTTCATCATAGCGGCTCAGAAAAATCGCCGATGGATTGGCCACTTCACGTAGACCTTTATCGGTCATCGCAAATACACCGAGTTCATTGACTGCACCAAAACGGTTCTTCACAGCACGTATCATGCGATAACGAGAGTCAGATTGTCCTTCAAAATAAAGCACACAATCGACCATATGTTCTAAAACACGTGGACCTGCTAAGGCACCTTCTTTAGTGACATGACCCACAAGGAATAAAGCAGTGCCGCTATTCTTTGCAAATCGAGTCAGTAGGGCAGCAGATTCACGGATTTGTGAGACTCCACCAGGTGCCGATTGCAGTGTTTCGGTATATAAGGTTTGAATTGAGTCCAAAATTGCAACAGCGGGGCGTTCTTGTGCCAACACTTCGCAAATGCGCTCGACACAGGTTTCCGCCATCACCTTAAGTGAGTCTGTGGGTAGATCTAAACGTTGAGCTCGTAAGGCAACCTGTGAAAGTGATTCTTCACCCGTCACATAAAGCGCCGAGCTTTTTTTACTGGCCATATGGGTTGCCGTTTGCAACAGGATGGTAGATTTGCCAATCCCAGGATCACCACCGATCAATACAACTGAACCAATGACTAGGCCACCACCAAGCACACGATCGAATTCGCTAATGCCTGTCGGAACACGGGTTTCATTGGAGACTGTAACTTGATTGAGCGTGGTAATACTGGCCGCTTGCCCCGCATAGCCGCCTATTTTAGGTTGACCACGATGGGTAACCACTGGTTCGACACGGACTTCCAGTAAACTATTCCATTCGCCGCATTCAGAACATTGCCCAGCCCATTTGGGATGATCTGCACCACATTGTTCACATCTGTAAACGGATTTAATTTTTGCCATAAGATAAAATTGAAAACTTTCTTAAAATTAGATAAAAAAGAGTCAGGACGAAAATTTCTAACAACGCTGATCGTTCTTTATAAGGATAAAACAAGAAGACAGTACGGTTTCGTCACTGGTTGGTTAAAGGGAAGTGCTCAGGAAAATAACATGATATACAACTTATAGACAGTGTGTTTTTAGCATTCATTTTTTTGTTCAATTCACTTTTTCCATGGATGGTATAGGTGTGTTCGCTTATTTGTTGTCATGAGGTTTTGATCGAATGGCATAGATATTGCTCATGCTCAGACGAATGGAAATTTAGCAATGGCTATTTTTTCAAAATATATAATAAAGGTTGATGTCTATGAGTGCAGCAGAAATTGTAAATTGGGTAAATGGAATTATCTGGAGTCCAGCGCTGATCTATTTATGCCTAGGTGCTGGTTTGTTTTTCTCTATTTTAACTCGGTTTGTACAGGTTCGCCAAATTAAGGAAATGGCAAAGCTGTTAATTAATGGTTCATCCTCCGCGCAAGGAATTTCCTCATTTCAAGCGTTGTCAGTCTCCTTGTCTGGACGTGTCGGCGTGGGGAATATTGCGGGGGTGGCGGCAGCAATTGGATTCGGTGGTCCCGGTGCTGTGTTTTGGATGTGGTTGGTTGCATTTTTGGGTGCAAGTACCGCTTATGTTGAGTCAACTCTGGGTCAAATTTATAAGGTCGAATATCAAGGTGAATATCGTGGTGGACCTGCATTTTATTTTGACCGTGGCTTAGGCCAGCGTTGGTTAGGGATTCTCTTTGCGATTGCTGCAATTATTTCCTGTGGTTTATTTCTACCTGGTATTCAAGCCAATGCGGTCGGTAATGCGTTTACCCAAATTACAGGTCAAGGTGCCATCGTATTTGGTAATGTCGGTACTTATAAATTATTGGCCTTAATCGTGATTGTTTCTTTATTGGCAATCATTATTTTTGGTGGGATTAAACGTATTGCTCGCTTCGCAGAGCTCGTTGTTCCATTTATGGCATTGGGTTATATCCTGATGGCCGTGATTATTGTTGGGATGAATATCCAAGAATTACCTGGCGTGATCAAACTCATTTTTGAAGATGCATTTTCGCCAATGGCAGGGATTGGTGCCGCCATTGGTTGGGGGGTAAAACGTGGTGTTTATTCCAATGAGGCAGGACAAGGTACAGGACCGCATGCTGCTGCAGCCGCAGAAGTTCAGCATCCAGCACAGCAAGGTTTTGTGCAAGCCTTCTCCATTTATGTCGATACACTATTTGTGTGTTCTGCAACAGCCTTTATGATTTTAATCACTGGTATGTATAACGTACAGGGTACTTTAGAAGCTGGGCAGTTTATCGTGCAGAATGTTGCAACCAGCACTGAAATTGGTTCACCAGCATTTACGCAAATGGCGGTTAGCACCGTGTTTGGTGGTTTTGGTCAGATCTTTGTTGCCTTGGCGGTATTCTTCTTTGCCTTTACCACGATTGTGGCCTATTACTATATTGCTGAAACAAACATCACTTATCTGAGCTATATCACCAAAACGCCATCTCTTTTATTTATCACCAAATGTTTCATTATGATTTCTGTGGCTTATGGCGTACTCAGTGCAACAGGTTATATTTGGGGGATTGGTGATATTGGGGTTGGTCTGATGGCATGGATCAATATCATCGGTATTATCGTGACCTATTTTGTATGGAAACCGACCATTAAGGCTTTACGTGACTATGAAGAACAACAAAAAGCAGGAGTTAAGGAGTTTACATTTGATCCAATTAAATTGGGTATCCGTAATGCAACTTTTTGGGAGGAGCGTCTCAAAAATAAACAGAAGCAAACTTCTAATGATTGAATTATAAATCAATATTTTCTCGAGTAGAAAAAGAGTGGCTTAAATCGCCACTCTTTAATTTTGAAGTACCTTTTTATGACTGATGAGTTGCCCTCATAAGTTCATTGTATTGTTTTAACCTTGTGCGTATGATCGAATTCGATTGTATTTCACTTGAAAAAAATACAGGTAAAACATTTCTTAGCTAAAGCAAGCCAACTCATGAATAACGAGAAAAGATACTGAAAATGGTACGAATCGTTGTTAGGCGTTGTTTTAGCTAATGAACTAAAACACTGGAGAGTTTTTGTAAAATGTCGAATCAAAATCTGAGTGAGGCTGCTGAACAAAGCGGACTTCACCGTAGTCTATCTAATCGACATCTGCAGTTGATTGCGATTGGCGGTGCCATTGGAACAGGGTTGTTCATGGGATCTGGTAAAACCATTAGTTTAGCTGGACCATCTATTCTGTTTATTTATATGACCATTGGTTTGATGGTGTTCTTCGTAATGCGTGCATTAGGGGAGCTATTACTATCCAACCTTAACTACAAATCTTTTATCGATTTATCGACGGATTTAATTGGCCCTTGGGCTGGTTATTTTGTTGGTTGGACCTATTGGCTCTGTTGGGTCACGATTGGTATCGCAGATTTATCCGCTATTATTTACTATCTAGAATTCTTTAATGGCGGAGAGTCATTTACGCCATTAGGTGGTTTATTGATTAGTACCGTTGCCATTGCTTTTGTGCTTGGCTTGAACCTAGTCACCGTTAAACTATTCGGTGAAATGGAGTTCTGGTTTGCAATGGTAAAGATTACAGCAATTATTGTCTTAATCGCTGTTGGTCTATGGATGATCTTTACTGGGTTTACTAGCACTACAGGTACAGTTGCAAGCGTCTCGAATCTTTGGACACATGGTGGCATGTTCCCTAAAGGTTTAGATGGTTTCTTGGCGGGTTTCCAGATTGCAATTTTCGCCTTTGTCGGGGTGGAGTTGGTTGGTACCACGGCTGCTGAAACACAAGATCCGAAGCGTAACTTACCGAAAGCAATTAACTCGATTCCAATTCGTATCATTATTTTCTATGTATTGGCATTGTTTGTGGTGATGTGTGTAACGCCTTGGGATCAGATCAATCCTAAAGTCAGCCCATTTGTAAATATCTTCTCGCAAGCAGGTATTGCTTCTGCGGCGATTATCATGAACTTGGTGGTGTTATCGTCAGTAATGTCATCAATGAACAGTGGTGTATTCTCGACCAGTCGTATGTTGTTTGGTTTGTCAGGGGATCAACAAGCACCGAAGCTATTTGGTAAATTATCTAAGTCTGCAGTTCCTGCAAAAGCTTTGATTTTCTCATCAATCTGTATCTTTATTGGCGCATTCGTTCAGTTTGTCTATAAATTACAAACGGGCACCAATGATGAAGTGACGGCGTTTACTTTAGCCACAACCTTATCAACGATTTTATTCATCTGTGTATGGATGATCATTATGTGGAGTTATATTAACTACCGCAAAAATCGTCCTGAACTGCATGCACAATCTACATTTAAATTGCCTGGTGGCGTGTTTACATGTTGGGTTGTAATTTTATTTTTCCTTGCAACAATTTACTTCCTAGCGTTGGATGAAACGACTTTAGAATCATTAAAAGTCAGCCCAATCTGGTTCATCATTTTGGCCATTGGTTATTTCTTCTATAAGAAAAAGTAAGCTTTTAGCTCAATGATGATGAAAACGTCGACTTTAAAGTCGGCGTTTTTTTATGGTTATTGTTTGATTCATTCAAGTTTAGACTTTAGCCGATCTAATGATCACGCTATACTGCTCCGAATTGTAAAAGTTAGGTGCACAGATGCTTAAAGTCATTTGTTCTATCAGTGTGTTGCTGAGCAGCGTTATTTTAACTGCATGTGGTCAGTCAGGTGCATTGCAATTACCGTCTGATCAAAATCAGGATAAGCGCGCAAAATATCTGCTTTATAAAAATGAAGCACCTCAGGCTAAGGCTTCATCTGATGCAAAAGCAGATCAAGCAGAGGTAGAACGCCAAGCAACATCGTCAACGACTCAATCACAGACCATCTCACCTTAAGTTTGTAAATAAGGACATCTTCATGAGTTTCACTCGCATTAATGGAGTATTGCACGCTGAGCAATGTTCACTGGATCAGCTCGCACAGCAATATGGCACGCCTTTATATGTTTATTCAAAAGCAACTTTTGAAAAGCATTATTTGGATATGCACCGTGCTTTTGATTTTATTGATCATCAAATCTGTTTTGCGGTGAAGTCAAACTCAAATTTGGCTGTTCTAAATGTGTTGGCAAAGGTGGGTGCAGGTTTTGATATCGTGACTGGTGGAGAACTGGCACGTGTACTTGCAGCAGGTGGTGAACCTTCGAAAATCGTATTTTCTGGTTTAGGTAAATCTGAAGCCGATATCGAAAAAGCCTTAAATGTCGGGATTGCTTGTTTTAATGTCGAATCTCATGCTGAGCTGGATCGCATTCAAAAAGTTGCAGCGAAACTAGGCAAAAAAGCACCGATTTCTTTACGTGTAAATCCAGATGTAGATGCCAAAACTCATCCTTATATCTCTACAGGTTTGAAAGAAAATAAGTTTGGCATTCCAAGTGATACTGTTGATGAAACTTATCAATATGCTGCGTCGTTACCGAATCTTGAGATTGTTGGGATTGATTGTCATATCGGCTCACAATTGACCGAGACCAAACCTTTCGTGGATGCACTTGATCGTGTCATTGTCATGATTGAGCAGTTGAAAAGCTTGGGTATCAACCTCAAACATATTGATATTGGTGGTGGTTTGGGTGTGCGTTATAAAGATGAAACGCCACCAAGTGTTGAAGAATATGCTAATTCGATGCGTCCAGCTTTAGAAAAGTTGGGTCTCAAAGTATATATGGAACCAGGGCGTAGTATTTCTGCCAATGCTGGTGCATTAGTCACCAAGGTAGATTTACTCAAACCGACCAATCATCGCAACTTTGCCATTATTGATGCCGCGATGAATGACCTTATTCGTCCTGCTCTATATGAAGCGTGGATGGATATTCAGTCGGTCAATCCAAATCCTGATGTTGAAGTTAAAACTTGGGATTTAGTCGGTGCCATTTGCGAAACTGGTGATTTCTTGGGTAAAGAACGTGAGTTGGCACTTCAGGAAAATGATGTCTTAGCAGTGTTGGGTGCAGGTGCTTATGGTTTCGTAATGAGCTCTAATTATAATAGCCGTGGTCGTGCTGCCGAAGTTATGGTCAGTGGTGATCAAGCCTATTTAATTCGTGAGCGTGAAACCATAGAATCACTCTGGGAAAAAGAGCATTTGTTGCCTGAGGAGTAAATTAAGATGTATTTAGAATTTACCAAAATGCATGGGTTGGGCAATGATTTTATGGTCGTTGACCTTGTGACCCAGCGTGCTTATTTAGATACAGTGACGATTCAGCGTTTAGCCGATCGTCATTTTGGCGTGGGTTTTGATCAACTATTGATTGTTGAACCACCTGATTTGCCAGATGTCGATTTTAAATATCGAATTTTTAATGCTGATGGTTCTGAAGTTGAACAATGCGGTAATGGGGTGCGTTGTTTTGCTCGCTTTGTACATGAGCGTCAATTGACGACCAAAACCAAAATCCGTGTGCAAACCAAAGCAGGTATTGTCGAACCTGAATTGGGTGCCAATGGTTGGGTTCGCGTCAATATGGGGCCACCGAAATTTCTTCCAGAAGAAATTCCGTTTGTGACCCAAGAGCATGAAGATATTGAAGGTTTATACGCACTGGAACTTGCAGATAATCAGAGCATTAATATTGATGTTGTGAACATGGGTAATCCGCATGCTGTGACTATCGTACCAGATGTGCTAACCGCTGATGTTGAGCGTATTGGTCCACAAGTGGAATCACATGCGCGTTTTCCTGCACGTGTGAATGCTGGATTTATGCAAATTCTGGATGAAAAGCATATTCGTTTACGTGTGTTTGAGCGTGGTGTAGGTGAGACTTTGGCCTGTGGTACGGGTGCTTGTGCAGCAGCAGTCAGTGGTATGCGCCGTGGTTTGCTGGCGAATGAAGTTGAAGTTCAGCTTGCTGGCGGTAAGTTACATATTGCTTGGCGTGAAGGGGATGTAGTTTGGATGACAGGTCCAACCACGCATGTTTATGATGCTCGTTTGGATTTAAGATATTTCCAAGGCTGATGATCTAAGATTAAAAAAAAGCGCGTTGATTGAAACGCGCTTTTTTATTGCTTATCGTTTGCTGAATGCCAGTTTCAATGCAAACAAAATAAAAATACTGCCTGTGATGCGATCCATATAGCGAATGAATTTAGGTTGCTTTAAATAAGCAGAAATGGACTGCATCGCGGAGATCAGGAAGATTGACCAGATCAACCCGATGAGCACATGAATCATCACCAGTCCCATGGTCCAGATGACTGGAGATGAAGACTGTGGAATAAACTGTGGTAAAAAAGAAATATAAAAAATACCAACTTTGGGATTGAGCAAATTGCCCCAGAAGCCTTTAATAAACCAGTTTTGAGTCGTTGTAGAATCATTCAAACCTGCGAGCTGGTTACGAGGTTTTAGAATAAGATTGAGTCCTAACCACGTGAGATAAACTGCTCCCATCCACTTCAAGGCATTGAAGGCTAGATCAGATGCCATCAACAATGCGCCTAAACCACAGGCCACAATCATTCCCCATACAATACAGCCGAGATTAATCCCTAAAGCAGCTTGAAATGCTTTGGCTTTACTTTCCAAGGTCGCAGTGCGAATAATCAGTGTGGTATCTAGACCAGGAGTAATGGTCAAGAGGGTGATTGCGATAAGATAGGGAATAAGCATTGTTGTCATCATGGTAGCGCCACTCAAAACTTGAAATTTATTGTATTACACAGGCATCAATTCTTCGATATTACTTTAACGATAAATCGCAGTAAAATTTGCTAGACTGTAGCCATAGGTATAGGCATAACACTGGAGAGCAATTTGGAAAGCCCTGAAAAACTGCTATCCATGTGGTTAAAAGAACGGATGATTCAAAATCAATCTGAACATACTATCTCGGCTTATCAACGTGATTTAACCGATTTCTTTAAATTTTGCGAATATAAACAACTGCAACTCCAAGATGTCGAAGCATCTGATTTAAGGGAATATCTGGCAGCCCGTGTCGAACGAGACCAATTAAGCTCCAGTAGTTTACAACGTCATTTAACGTCGATTCGCCAATTTATGAAGTGGGCAGAACAAGGTCAATATCTGGAGCAAAATCCGTCAGAGGATTTTAAATTAAAACGTCAACCACGACCTTTACCAGGCATGATTGATATTGAGACTGTGCATCAAATTTTAGATCAAGCAGCACCAGAGAAACCGATCGAACAACAATTATGGTTACGTGATAAAGCCATGCTTGAACTGTTATATTCAAGTGGTTTGCGTTTAGCTGAACTACAAGGTTTAACAGTTAAAGATATTGATTTTAACCGACAGCTTTTACGTATTACAGGTAAAGGCAATAAAACGCGTATTGTTCCTTTTGGATTGAAGGCCAAAGACAGCTTGGTTGAATGGCTGAAAATCTATCGAATTTGGCAAGGTAGTTTTAATGCCGACTCAGCTGTTTTTATCTCACAACGTGGTAATGCCTTAACACCGCGTCAAATTGAAAATCGGGTCAAGTTACAAGCACAACGTGCAGGTGTGAATGTCGATTTGCATCCACATTTATTAAGACATTGTTTTGCTAGTCATATGCTATCTGCCAGTGGTGATTTGCGTTCTGTACAAGAAATGCTTGGACACAGTAATTTGTCGACTACCCAGATTTATACCCATGTTGACTTTGAACAACTGGCAAAAGTATATGATCAAACCCATCCACGTGCGCAAAAAAGCTAAATCTTGATATATTATGTTGCAAAATTGAGCGTTTAATAGTCGACTACTTTTCCCGTTTATTTCTGGTATTCGTTTAATTGCTGTTCTTACTTAATTGCCACGTTTTTGCAAAATCCAAAACACTTGTAATTTTGCTAGAAACGATCCGTTACAGATCATCCTTATTTAAATCAAAATGCCTGTTTTAGATCATTGAATTTTATAAAATATTAAAAAAATCAAAGTTTAATATTCATCACATTTATAAACTAAATTTGTAGCACCAATAATTATTTTCAATATGTGAACTGAGCGTTTCATCTTTTTTATTGCCATAGCGGAAATTGTGACTTGACCGAAATGCCAAATACATTGCAAGATAGGGCACCTAAAAAGTTTCAATCGAAGAGTTAGAATGCTCTTCATTACATTTACTTGCTTAGAACAGCCGAGGATTACATGAAGGCTCTTGTCGCTGTAAAACGTGTGGTTGATGCCAACGTAAAAGTTCGTGTTAAGCCGGACAATAGTGGGGTTGACCTTACCAACGTTAAGATGTCAATCAACCCATTCTGTGAAATCGCAGTGGAAGAAGCGGTTCGCTTAAAAGAAAAAGGAACAGTTTCTGAAATCGTTGTTGTTTCAGTGGGTTCTAAAGACGCTCAAGAACAAATTCGTTCTGCAATGGCTTTAGGTGCTGATCGCGGTATTTTAGTTGAAACTACTGATGAAGTTGGCGCTTTAGAAGTTGCTAAAATCTTGAAAGGCGTTGTTGATGCTGAAAAACCAGAACTTATCCTTCTTGGTAAACAAGCAATTGATGATGACTCTAACCAAGTAGGTCAAATGCTTGGTGCTTTACTCGGTGCAGGTCAAGGTACTTTCGCATCTGAAGTTAAAGTCGATGGCGGTAAAGTTCAAGTAACTCGTGAAGTTGACGGCGGTCTACAAACTGTTGAGCTTGCACTTCCTGCAATCATCACTACTGACTTACGTTTGAATGAGCCACGCTATGCTGCTCTTCCAAACATCATGAAAGCGCGTAAAAAACCGCTTGATACTAAGTCACCTGCTGATTATGG
The DNA here is from genome assembly GCF_013072675.1 of Acinetobacter sp. Ac_3412. Lineage (NCBI taxonomy): Bacteria > Pseudomonadati > Pseudomonadota > Gammaproteobacteria > Moraxellales > Moraxellaceae > Acinetobacter > Acinetobacter sp. Ac_3412. The sequence continues at coordinate 584,587 of NZ_LXUJ01000009.1, forward strand.
CGTTGCAACAGGCACTAAGCTTAAAACAATTAAAGTTGAAGCTCCTGCTGAACGTAAAGCTGGCGTACAAGTGAAGTCTGTAGACGAGCTTGTTGAAAAATTGAAAAACGAAGCGAAAGTGATCTAATACAGAAGGATAAAATCATGAGTATTTTAGTTATCGCTGATCACAACAACCAGACACTTAACGGTGCAACTTTAAACGTTGTTGCGGCAGCTCAAAAAATCGGTGGTGATATTACTGTATTAGTTGCTGGTTCTGGCGCTCAAGCAGTTGCTGACGCTGCTGCTAAAGTTGCTGGTGTGAGCAAAGTATTACTTGCTGACAATGCTGCTTATGCAAACCAATTGGCTGAAAACGTTGCTGGCTTAGTTGCTGACATCGCGAAAGGTGGATACAAATACGTATTAGCTGCTTCTACAACGACGGGTAAGAACATTCTTCCACGCGTTGCTGCACTTCTTGACGTAAGCATGATTTCAGACATCATTGCTGTTGAATCTGCAAATACTTTCAAACGCCCTATCTATGCGGGTAACGCGATTGCAACTGTTCAATCTGAAGAAGCAATCATCGTTGGTACAGTTCGTGGTACAGCATTTGATGCAGTTGCTGCTGAAGGTGGTTCTGCTGCGGTTGAAGCTGTTGCAGAAGCGAAAGACGCTGGTATTTCTACATTTGTAAACGAAGAAATCGTGAAACTTGATCGTCCAGAGTTAACTGCTGCACGTATCGTTGTTTCTGGTGGTCGTGGTGTAGGTTCTGGTGAGAACTATCACAAAGTACTTGACCCATTAGCAGACAAGCTTGGTGCTGCTCAAGGTGCTTCACGTGCTGCGGTAGATGCTGGCTTCGTACCAAACGATTTCCAAGTGGGTCAAACTGGTAAAATCGTTGCTCCAGATCTTTATATGGCGATTGGTATCTCTGGTGCGATTCAGCACTTGGCAGGTATGAAAGATTCTAAAGTTATTGTTGCAATCAACAAAGACGAAGAAGCACCAATCAACAGCGTTGCTGACTACTGGTTAGTGGGCGATTTGAACACTGTTGTACCTGAATTGGTATCTAAACTTTAATTCTTTGTGAATGAAGTTTGAAAAACGCTCCGAAAGGGGCGTTTTTTTATGTGATTAAAAAATGTTGAGATAGTTGATTTGGTATAAGAGATCACTTTTATTTTATTAATATCTGGAGATCTTAAAAAGCTAAGTCGTATTCACTTGGCACACCTATCTAGTTTTGTTCTTGTCTTTATTGAAGAGAGTGCATATAGGCTCTCATGTGTATTGCATTGAAGTTATACGAGCGATACAGGGCTTCCTATACGCGCCACCGCTGACATAGTCAAAATCATTAGCAGATGAAAAGGAATGGCCTTATATGGGGGATATAATAAATAGTTGTGAATATTCGGGGGATGACTTATGGGTGCGTAGGATTTTTATTAAAGATGTACTATATTTTTCTTTTAGTGGAAGTGCTTTACTCTATTTGATATTTTTTTCCTCGAACTAAACCGCGGGATCTTCAACGCATTCTCTGAATAGGAATCCTTATTTCTATATTTATGGGTGGTCATGACGTTGATCTTAAGAAAAAGATAAATCTCATTTAATTCAACACTTTTATTCTATTACTTGACGATCTTTTACCCAAAACAAGAAAGATTCAACTTTTATCTATTGAGTTTTGATTTGATAATTTTAAGTCATTAATTTATATAATCTTTTTATTGTAAAAAAATGCTATTTTTAGATGCGTAAACTCACAGTTAGTGAGTGCTTTGTGCTATAATTTTTCGCTGTATTTTTTATTTTTAGTTCAAGCCCTTGAGCTAAAATTTTGCAAGATTGAAGACATAAAAACAGGTACAACTCTCTACCTGTAAACAAGGAGTATGCATGAGCGTATCGGAAATCAGACCGATTGCCATTGAGGACGAACTCAAGCATTCATATCTAGATTACGCGATGAGCGTAATCGTATCTCGTGCATTGCCAGATGTTAGAGACGGTCTAAAACCTGTTCATCGTCGTGTATTATATGCGATGCACGAATTGGGCAATGATTATAACAAAGCGTACAAAAAGTCTGCTCGTGTTGTCGGTGACGTGATCGGTAAATATCACCCTCATGGTGACAGTGCAGTATACGAAACAATTGTTCGTATGGCGCAGGACTTCAGCTTGCGTTACATGTTAGTTGATGGTCAGGGTAACTTCGGTTCAGTCGATGGGGATAGCGCAGCAGCAATGCGTTATACCGAAGTTCGTATGCAAAAATTAACCCATGAAATCTTGGCTGATCTAGAAAAAGATACGGTTGATTGGGAAGATAACTACGACGGTTCTGAGCGTATTCCTCAGGTGATGCCAACGCGTATTCCAAATCTTTTGATTAATGGTACGACAGGTATTGCGGTAGGTATGGCGACCAATATGGCGCCACACAACATGACTGAAGTAGTCAATGCATGTTTGGCCTATGCCAATAACCCGAATATTTCGATTGAAGGTTTGATGGAGCACATTACGGGCCCAGATTTCCCTACAGGCGGTATTATTTACGGTAAATCAGGCATTGTAGATGCTTACCGTACGGGTAAAGGTCGTTTACATATTCGTGGTAAGTATCACTTCGAAGAAGACCAGAAAACAGGTCGTACCACGATCGTCTTTACTGAAATTCCATATCAAGTCAACAAAGCAAAAACCATTGAGCGTATTGCTGAGTTAGTCAAAGAAAAGAAACTTGAAGGTATTTCTGAGCTACGTGACGAGTCTGATAAAGACGGTATGCGTATCGCGATTGACTTGAAGCGTGGTGAAAACGCTGAAGTAGCGGTAAATAATTTATTCTTGCATACGCAATTGCAAAACTCGTTCAGCATCAACATGGTCTGCCTAGACAATGGTCAGCCAAAGTTGATGAACCTGAAAGATATTATTGCGGCATTTATTCGTCACCGCCAAGAAGTAGTGACTCGCCGTACCATGTACGAATTGCGTAAAGCACGTGAACGTGGGCATATCTTAGAAGGTTTGACAGTTGCTTTAGCCAATATTGATGCCATTATTGAAACTATCAAAACTTCTGCCAACCCAGCTGAAGCGCGTGAGCGATTACAAGCAGGTGAGTGGTCAGGCGGTGGTGTGGTTGCATTGCTCGAAAAAGCAGGTGCGATTTCTGTTCGTCCAGATGAGATCGAAGGTGAAGACCCAGCGCGTCCATTTGGTTTGTCTGGTGATGTCTATCGTTTGTCACCTACACAAGTAGGCGCGATCTTAGAATTACGTCTACACCGTTTAACGGGCTTAGAACAAGACAAGTTACACGCAGAATATACTGAAATCTTAGGTCAAATTGCTGAATTAACTGCAATTCTGAATGACTTTAACTTGTTGATGAATGTGATTCGTGAAGAACTTGCGTTGATTTTGCAACAATATGGTGATGGTCGTCGTACCGAAATTGTAGAGTCTGGTGTTGATTTCTGCCGTGAAGACTTGATTCCTGAAGAGCAAGTTGTATTGACTGTTTCTCAAACCGGTTATGCAAAAACTCAACCACTGTCAGATTATCAAGCGCAACGTCGTGGTGGGCGTGGTAAGTCTGCAACAGCAATGAAAGATGATGACATCATCCAACATTTAATTGTTGCCTCGAACCATGCAACAGTACTGTGCTTTACCAATGTAGGTAAAGTCTATCGCTTACGCGTATTTGAAGTACCTCAGGCGTCTCGTGGTGCAAAAGGTCGTCCAATTATTAATTTGCTTCCATTAGATGCGAATGAAACTGTGACCGCAATTTTACCTTTGACTGAATTTCCTCAGAATCACTATGTCTTCATGGCAACCGCATCAGGCACAGTAAAACGTGTTGAACTTGAACAATTTAGCAATGTTCGTTCAAATGGTTTACGAGCAATTGAGTTAAATGAAGAAGATACCTTGATTGGCGTTGCGATTACCGATGGTAATCAGCAGATCATGTTGTTCTCGAATGAAGGTAAGGCAATTCGTTTTGCTGAAACTGATGTTCGTGCCATGGGACGTACTGCCAAAGGTGTCCGTGGTATGCGTGTGAGCTTTGCAAGCAATACCATCGGAACAGAAGATGCTGACATTGAAAATGATGACAGCGATGATAATGATGATTCATCAGATTCGAATGTTGTTAGTCGTATTGTTTCCTTGGTTGTTGTACCTGAAACTGGCGAAGTGCTGTGTGCATGCGCGAACGGTTATGGTAAGCGTACACCTGTCGATGACTTCCCAACCAAGAAACGTGGTGGTAAGGGTGTAATTGCGATCAAGACCAGTGAACGTAACGGTGAGCTTATTGGTGCGGTATCAATTGATGAAGCCAAAGAACTCATGTTGATTTCTGATGGCGGTACATTGGTACGTACCCGTGCTGCGGAAGTTGCAACCACAGGCCGTAATGCACAAGGCGTTCGTTTGATTCGTTTAAGTGATGCTGAGACATTGGTTGGTGTTGTATCTATCGAAGCTGTAGAAGATGATGAAGAGTTATTAGATTCGACAGAAGAAGTAGAAAACACTGAGGCAGAAGTAATCACTTCTGAAGAAGTGGCTGCTGAGCCGAAAGATGATACGCCAGAAGCGTAAGCAATAATTTTTAAAAAACCCAAAGTTATCTTTGGGTTTTTTTATGCTTATTACAAAATTGACTTTGTTTTTTATATATTGGTCAATCTAATATTTTTAATTTGAATGTATAAGATATATTGATAAAAATAAAGGGATATAAAGTTGAAAGAAAATTATGCACCTGTTTACCCTCATGATCCGATTGTTGAAATTTTTGAAAATATTTACTTGCTAAGGGGCAGTATCAAGCTTGGATTGGGTCTCTCCATGAATCGTAATATGATTATTATCAAACAAAACAATGAGCTGACTCTAATCAATGCAGTTCGGATGTCTGAAGCAGAATTAGAAAAATTGGAAGCTTTAGGGGCGGTTAAACATGTCATTCGCTTAGGTGACTTTCATGGCTTAGATGATCAGTTTTATATTGATCGCTATCAGGTAACATTTTGGAGTCAATCACACCATGTGAACTACCCAGATTTATTTCCGACAAAGACCATTCAATCAGATGCCATTCCACCAATTAAAAATGCTGATTTTTTTATTTTTGAACAGGCAACTTGCCCTGAAGCTATTTTATATATAGAGGATAAAAAGCTGTTAATCACGACAGATAGTATTCAATACTGGAGTGATTGGAAATATTTTAGTTTTCTAAGCAAAATTATTATTTACCTCATGGGATTCCGATTGGGCTTATTTATTGGTGGGCCTTGGTTGAAAAGAGTTACACCAAAATCTGCTAGCTTAAAAAATGATTTTGATCGACTACTACAATTGGATTTTCAGCATTTAGTTGCAGCACATGGCACTGTCTTAATAAAATCAGCCAAAGAGGAATTAGTCAAAGTTGTTAAAAAACAGTTTGAAGATTAATTATAAAAAAGGAAGCTAATCAGCTTCCTTTTTTATTGGTTTTATCATGACCAGACGATAATAAGAAATCGCCAATAATATTGCAGCGGCTGTCGCAAGATAAATCAGTTTTGGCACCACGATTGAGGTGGGTACACCCATCTGATTGAGTTGTACAAATAGCTGTACACCGTGAGTTGAAGGCAATGTCCATGCAAAGTATTGCATCCAATGTGGCATGGCTTCATGTGGCCATGCGGTACCTGTCAGCAAAAACAAGGGTACAGAAGTCACAACAATTAAATGACCAACCCGTTCTGGCATATCAACCAGTGAACCGACCAACATACCCAAACCAATCACACAGCTGACATAGATCGGCACGGCAAGCAGCATGCCCCAGAAATTGCCACCATGTGGATATTCATATAACCAGAAGGTAAAGCCAAATAAATACAGGCAGCCTAAACAACCTGTGGTAAAGATCGCTGCAAAAGTGGCCCAGAACTCTACGGGTTTTGCCACCCAGCCTTGTTCACGGTAACTGGCAATCAGCATCGCCAGACCGAGCAGAATAGTCTGATGAATAATTAAACTGGCCACAGCAGGGAAGATATAACTGCCATAACCCGACAGGGTATTAAACAAAGGAATCTGATGGATGGAGAGTTCTGGCTCAAACGCAGAGGCACTGCCAAACTTTTCGAGATGCTCTTTTAGGGTATATTCGATCGAGCCAGCTAAACCGACACCCACTTCTTTGGTTCGAATGAAATAAGCCGTACTCAAGTACAGGCCAATACCGCCCATTTCACCGCGTTTTAAGCTATTGGTCAGGTTTTCTGGTAATAACAAAATACCTTCAGCTTGCTGGTTTTTCACCATGCGCTGTGCTTCGAGAAAGTTATCTGTCACGGTGATGATTTTGATATGCGGACTATTAGACGCTTGGCTAATGATTTTTGAGGTCAAAATGCTCTGTTCTTCATCCACAATTACAATCGGAATATCTTCAGCGGTTTGTGCTTTATAGGCAGTTGGATAGAAAAAACTATAGAGCAAGATTGCGGCAATCAGGGTGGTAAACACCGAGCTATTGGCAAAAATATTTTTAAAGGTCTGTAGGTAATAGCCGAAAAATGCTTTCATGAGCATAGCTCCTGAGTATTTTTCTTTAACAGACGCACGCTTAACGCAAAGAATAAACCTGCAAAGACCACTAAGATACCAAATGGAACCAATGAAACATAAATATCACTGCCAATGATCCATTGCTCAGTCTGCAATTTAGCGTAAGGCGTGTAAGGAATAATCATCGACCAAAATTGAGTAAATGCGGGTGCATTATTCAGTGGTAATGTAATTCCAGAAAAGCTTGGTGATGAGCCACCATAAAGCGCGATAAAACCAAAGGTCTTGGGTAAATTCTGGGTGGCTAAAACCACCGTACTGCTGATCACGGCATAGGCAAAATACAGCAAAAACTGTGCAACAAGAATCAGTGTAAGTGAACCTGCGATAAAGTAACCACGAATATGTGCCAGCCAGAACATCCAGCACCAAGTCCAGGCGCAAAAAATAAAGACATAGAGCAGGACTTTACCAAGTAGGCTGGAGATAATTTGTTTTGATTGGACCCATTCACCGACAGTCTTACGTTTAAATTCCTGCCCGATAGCAAAAGCGACGCAGCAGCATAGTAATAAATGTAAGACTGCTGGCACCATAAAAGGTTCCAGAAACAGTTCATAACTCATGCTTGGATTATACAGGGTTGAGATTTTGATATGCGGCGTGGGCATATCTAAATAGGGAATAGTATTAGCTAAATAGCTTTGCCCCATATAATCCGCCATACCATTCAAAGTACTGATCAGCATGGCAGAGGAAATGGTATTCCCGATACTAAAAAAAGACTGGTTATAGGCAATACTGATCTGCGCATCTTGGGCTTTGACCAGACGTTGCTCAGCCCCCTCAGGGATCATCACGAATCCCCAAGCTTCGGTTTTATTGATGAGTCGTTCGGCTTCATCTTGGCTAGCGGTAATCGTTTTAACCTTCAAGGCGTGATTGATGCTAAGTGCATGAATCACTTTACGACTCATTTCACTTTGATCTTGATCAATCACCACAATGGGTAAATGTTCCGCTTTACCCGCGGAAAACATACTGCCAAATAATAGAATCACCAGCAAAGGGGCAATGACCGCCATAAACAAATCAACTTTATGGCGTTTTAAATAGCGCAATTCCCGCAGCATCACTGCAAACATCGCTTATTTTGCCTCTTCAATTTTAAACAATACACTCATACCGACTTTTAAATCTGGAATACTTTGCTCTGGGACTAAATGAAACTTAAAACTGCGAATATCATAACCGCCTGTTTGGCGTGTGGTTTTGATGGTCGCAAAGTCACCTTCTGCATCGATATTTTTGACTTTAAAAGTGGCTTTTTTGTTGAGGGCGGGTATAAAGCCTTCTAAAGTTTTGGTTTTATAGACTGAGCTATACATGTCTTCGCGGACATTTAAGCTGACCCACAAATCATGATCTTCGATAATACTGACCACAGGTACCGCAGTTGCCACCAATTCTGTTGGCTTACCATAAGTCTTAGACACAGTTCCATCTGTTGGTGAATACAGTTTGGTTTCTTCAGTCAGAGCATGGGCTTCTTTCACTGCCGCCTGTGCCATCGCAACTTGCGCATCGGCAGTTGATTTTTGCTGTTCAGTACTGCCACGTTTGGCTCGTGCATATTGTTGATAAGCTGCCTCGGTTGTTTCACGTGCAGAGGTTTGTGCTGCAAGCATTTCGTCACGGCGTTGACGTGAAATTACACCTTGTTGAAATAAAGTTTCACCACGTTTGTAGGTTGTTGCTGCTAACTCCGCTTGAGTTTTCATTGCTTGCCAATTGGCATATAGCGTCTCGATATTCTCTTGCTGCGCACCACGATATACCGTTGAATGAAAAGCAGTCGCGCTTTGTAATGCCGCTTGAGCCTGTTCCTTTTTCGCTTCTAATTCTGGGCTGACAAAACGAACCAGTGCTTGACCTTTTTTAACAGCTTGACCTTCAGACACATAAAACTCTTCAATACGACTCGGGACTTTGGTGCTGATATGTACCGTTTCCGACTCAACCCGACCTTGCAATTCAATCGCTTGTGGCTGATAGGCTTTCCATAAACCAAATGCAATCAGGCCTAAAAGTAGAATTAGAAGAATTAAGCCGATGATTTTTGCCTTGCCTTTTTTGGGTGGCTCGGTAGGTGGTTGCTGTGTATTTGAGTTTGAGGTCTCAGGTCTCGGCTGTTCTACCTTTTCTGTAGTGGTCACTTGTGCTTGAGATGGTTCAGACGCTTGAGTCTCAGTCTTATTTTCCACTTGATCTGTATCACGTTCTGAATTGGATGATGATTGATCTTGGCTCATAAATTTCTCCAATTAACGGATATAGTCTGTACGTGGTTGATTAACATAAAGCTTGAACTCATCAATCGAACCATAGCTTTGTAATAAGGTGGCTAAAGATAAGATGTATTTATATGAATTTATCGCCATTTCACTTCTTAACGCACTGAAGGCATTTTGTGCATCGATGACTTGAGTTGCCGTGCCCATACCTTCTTTAAATGAAAGCTGTTGGATACGTAAGTTTTCTTGAGCGGCTTTGGTGTTTTGGGTTAGCAGTTGATGGCTGGTCTGAGACGCATTTAATTCGCTATAAGATTTGTACAGCACGTTTTCGACTTCTTGCTTGGTGCGTTCGGTCATGAGTTCAGCAGCATATTTTTTCAGTTCGGCAGCACGGATATTTTTATTGTTATCAATGCCTGAGAATAAATTGTATTTGGCCATCACACCGACAATCCAGTTCTCTTTATTGTCCAACCCATATTCACCAAAGGCAAATAGGCTTGGTTTTTTCGCAGACTGTTGTACTTTGATATTTTCATTGGCAAGCTGGGTGTCCATTTGCAGCTTTTTAATCAAACTTGAGTTTTGATCGTAATTTGCAAGCAGTTTATCCAGAGAATGATTTTGTGCATTATTCACAAATAGTGGGGTGGTGAGGTTTAAGCCTTCTTTAGTCTGTAATAGATTTTTTAGGCTAAACTGGCTCGCTTGCAGATTCGACTGCGCATTTTGATAGGTGCGTTCCGCATTATTCCGCGCCACTTCAAACTGCATGCGTTGCCCTTTATTAATAAAACCTTGTTTCTCTAATTTAAGTGCATTGTTATAGTGTTCTTGCATGGCATTTAAATTAAACAGGCTGGCGTTAAGTAACTGTTGTTGTAATTGCACATTAAAATAGGATTGAATCATCTCAAAGCGTTGTGAATCTTGTTGTTGTTTTTCGCTGATATTTGAGCGTTGTGCTTGAATGGTGGCAATCTGTTTGGCACTGTTAATTTTACCGCCAGTATAGAGTGGCATCACCATTGAAATTGAAGTGCGTACATCATGGTCTTTGACTGTAACATCCAGATTATTGGGTACCTGATTTAAGCCTTCATTGACCGTCTGATCAAAACCTTGGCTGACTTGATCAATCACTTCTGGCGGAAGCACATTACCCCATTGTGATAATTTGTCGTCAAATCCACGAGTGAGTGAGTTTTCGAGTCGACGTTTACTCGACTCTAAGGGCACACTGGTTTCGCTATGAAATGAATAGGCGCGAGCATTTAAATCAATACGGGGTAGACCGAGGTGTTTGACAGCTTCCATTTCAAGTTGGGAGGCTTGTTGTAGGGCCTGCTGGGCTTGTGTTGAATAGGCATTTTCCACAACATATTGTTCAGCTTCACTATAACTCAATGTTTGCGCAAATAGGGCCGTAGGAAATAGGGCACAGCTGATTAAGCCTATACTGAAGCTTAACATTTTAGGAAAGCGCTGGACCTTAAAACTCGGTCGATCATGTCGTTTCAACATTTGGTTATGTCGCAATTTAATAATATCCTGAGTAAGTCTAAATTCTTTTTATAAAATTGAAATAATATGTTTTTAATTAAATAGTTATATCGACACTTTTGGTGTAGTGAAATTGTAAAAAGTAGAGTTTTTAATCTAAATAAATCGCAGAAAAAACATGGAAATGTGCTGTTTAAATCGACTGTTGAGACTTGGCCTAAAATATCATTTATGAACCCAACAGGATTGAAAAATTAATATTATTTTCTCGGTTAAATTGAAATATTTAGGTGATAAGCTGCTGCAAGCTTCGCCAATCTATGGTTAAATTCCCATTCCAATTTGTTCCACTTTAACAAGGGAAAAACTCATGCGTGCTTATAATTTCTGCGCTGGTCCTGCTGCATTACCTACTGCCGTTTTAGAAAAAGCTCAACAAGAATTGTTGAATTGGCAGGGCAAAGGTCTGTCGATCATGGAAATGAGTCATCGTAGCAATGACTATGTTGCTGTGGCAGAGAAGGCTGAAGCTGATTTACGTAAGCTCATGAACATTCCTGAAAATTATAAAGTCTTGTTTTTACAAGGTGGTGCGTCGCTGCAGTTTTCAGCGATCCCACTGAATTTATTGGGTAAAAACAACAAGGCTGATTATATCCATACGGGTATTTGGTCTGAAAAAGCGCTCAAAGAAGCCAAGCGTTATGGCGATATTAATATCGTTGAAGCAGGGACTTTAATTGATGGTAAACATGCAATTACTGAACAAAGTACTTGGAACCTTTCAAACGATGCTGCTTATGTACATTATGCGGATAATGAGACTATTGGTGGTTTGCAATTCGCGGCTATTCCAGATGTGAATGCACCGTTAGTTTGTGATTATTCATCTAGCATTTTGTCTGCGCCATTGGATGTCAGCAAGTTTGGTCTGATCTATGCGGGTGCGCAAAAGAATATTGGTCCAGCAGGCTTAACTATCGTCATTATTCGTGATGACTTGTTAGATCAAGCAAAACCTGAGATTCCAAGTATCTTAAAATATGCCGATCAAGCCAAGAATGGTTCAATGGTGAATACACCTGCGACCTACGCATGGTATTTATCTGGTCTCGTGTTTGAATGGTTGCTTGAGCAGGGTGGGGTAGATGCGATCTATAAAGTGAATCAAGAGAAAGCAAAACTGCTTTATGGTTATATTGATTCAAGCGATTTCTATAACAACCCCATTGCCATTCCAAACCGTTCAATGATGAACGTACCTTTTACATTAGCGGATGAAGCACTGGAAAAGACATTCTTGCAAGAAGCTGAACAAAATCACTTATTGAACTTGGCAGGCCACCGTTCAGTGGGCGGTATGCGTGCAAGTATTTACAATGCTGTACCTTTAGAAGGTGTTCAAGCATTGGTGAACTTTATGGATGAGTTTGCGAAACGTCATGGTTAAGCCATAAGGTGTTGCTAAAATAAAAGCCCTCAACATTGAGGGCTTTTATGTGCGAATAGGGTAGTGGTCAAAAAGTTTAAAAAAAGCCAATTCGATGAAACATGAGTGCTGCTAAAAACATACCAAGTAAAAAAAAGCAAAAAGCACCAACATCAAGTTTAAGACCTTGATCACTCGAATGAATCAGACTGGTGGTCGTTTGTTCTGGTATAATTTTCATTAGAACGCCTAAAATGCCATTTATGTGATTTTTTGTCACTTATGTGCAGTTTTAGCATAAATATTGGCCTGAATCCATAGGTTACCGCGAATATATTGTCCAATGTTAAAGTTTTTATACAATTCATTCTTGGTTGCAATACGGATCAAGATTGCAGGTAAATCATCTTCTAATACCAGTGTCACATCATAAAGGGTATATTGTTCTTGCATAAACTGCATAGAAGTTTTGCCAACGATATTACCTTGGAACCAAGCTTCATCTTCTTGACCTAATGTTTCACCAAATAAGTAAGCTACCATTTTAGAAAAGTCGACAGTGACAGGTTCTTGATCTTCTGGTGTTTTTGGTTGCCAGTCATTAATCAATTCTTGTAAATTGTCAGGGGCAATTCCATTATGCTCTGTCAAAATCGCATTTAATGCGCGGTGATGCTTAATTGAAGCTGGGTCATCAACAATGATTTTCTCATCAGCCGAAACCGTTTCTAATTCATATGCCCAAGCATTAAATTGAACTTGATAGGTTTGATTCTTGTCATATTGACAGCTATTTACACTGAATAAATTATCGAATGCATAAATAATGGTATTTTTATTTAAGTTCAAACGTAATACTGCCTGAGTTGAAGAATCACAGGTAATAATTCGCTCGATTTGCGCATCATATTTATATGGGCTATCAAAACTTGGAAATGCAGTTTTCAATGCACGGGGTTTTTGATCTTCAACCGCAATAATCTGATTAATCGAAACAGCTTCACCACTCGGACCTTGAATCAACCAGAATGATTGATCCATCTCATGCTCGTCCTGACAGAGACCCATCGGCATTACCGGTGCATCAAGAGCCAATCCTAACCATTTGGGAACATCCGTTTCGGGAGTATCTGTCAGTAAGTTCCAATGCTCGACATGATTACCGAAATTTTGATCTTGAATTTTAATGATTTCTGGACTGTTTTGATTTTTCATAAAGCGTAATGCTAAAAAGATTGAACTTACTCTATTAAATCGAGGGTAACTGTCATATTTCAAGTCTGAATCTGTAATTCTCTACAATTAATTTAATTTTTAGCTCGAAATATCAATATGCTGCTTCAGTGTGTCGGACCAGAACTATCCATGTGAATAGTTAGATGATCTTAATTCTACTTTTCCAGTAATCTGTTACACTATATTTTTTTACTTTCATGAGCTTTTGCCAACGTGCTGCCATTCAAATTGTGGGTAGATGCTGATGCTTTGCCTAAAATTTTACGTGAAGTGATTCTACGTGCATCTGATCGTTATCAACTTGAAGTTATTTTTGTTGCCAATCAAAATGTTGGGATTACGCCGTCACTGCGGATTAAATCCATTCAAGTGATGAGTGGCGCCGATAAGGCTGACCAAGAGATTGTAGATCGTATGCAAGAAAATGACATTGTCATTACACAGGACATACCTCTTGCAGCACAAGTGATTGAAAAGGGTGGGATTGCGATTCATCCACGTGGTGAAATTTATACCACAGCCAATGTGAAAGCGCGTCTGCATTTGCGAGATTTTATGGATACTTTACGTGGTGCAGGGGTGCAAACCGGTGGGCCACCTCCGATTTCAGAACGAGACAAGCGAGAGTTTTCCAGTTCACTGGATCAGACCATTTTAAAACAGAAACGTAAGACAGCTTCTTGAGTCGGTTATGCCATCACGTATTAACCTCATGCTTACTTATGGACTATTAGTCTTTATTTGGGCAACTACACCTTTAGCGATTGTATGGAGCGTCTCCGACCTACATCCGATGTGGGCATTGGTGATCCGCTTTTTTATTGCTTTGCCTTTGGCTGTGACGGTGTTATTGCTGTTGAAGGTTAAGTTCCCAGTCCATAAAATTGCAGTATTCAGTTATGCTGCGGGTTCATTAAGCCTGATTGGATCGCAAATCTTTACTTATGCGGCAACAGCTTATTTAAGTTCTGGATTGATTGCGCTGATGTTTGGTTTGGCGCCGATTATGGCCGGTTTAATTGGGCGCTTTGGCTTCCAGCAAAAACTAGCGGGGTTACAGTGGTTAGGTATGGCAACATCGATTGTTGGATTAGCCATGATCTGCCTGAGTGGTAGCCAGCAACATGTGCAGCCGATTGGTATTATTTTAATGCTGATTAGTGTTTTTTCTTATTCATTGTCAATTTTTCTAGTGAAGAAGATTAATGCAGATTTGCCTGTTATGGCACAGGCAACGGGTTCAATTCTGGTTTCAACGATATTGGCAACCATGTTAATCCCGTGGATCTGGCAATATGTTCCAACACATTTTCCATCGGCCAAATCATTATTGGCATTGGCTTATACGGTGATTATGGCATCGTTGATCGCCATGTTCTGCTACTTTAAATTGGTGCAAAATTTAAAAGCAACGACATTGTCATTAACAACGGTGATGACGCCAATGTTGGCGATCTTGATCGGGGCATACCTGAATCACGAACAATTGTCTGCTCAGGTCTTTATTGGAGCGAGTATTATTTTATTTGGATTACTCCTTTATTTCTTTAAAGATTTAAGAGCATATCGCCGTTTAAAAATCTAAGAAACATGTGGGAATTAATTACTTTCCGTTTGCTGTGTTTGTTGAATACTGGCCGCTAATTTAGCGCGATCTTGTGGATTTAAAGTAATGAAATACGCGCCGATACGGAACTTGCCTTGTTCGTCTGCCGTGCTATGTGCCACTTGTGCTGTTGCCGCAATATGGAAGAAATTTTCTGGATGGCTCAAGGTAATATGGATATATGTGCCTTCAATAATATCTTGTGAACTATAAAAACTTAAACCATTCTCCGAAAAATTTACTTGTTCAGGAACGGGCAATAAGGATTGCACGATATTGTCATAAAAAGAGCCTGTAATCAGATTCAATTTTTGGTTAAAAAGGGATAAGATGCGAGCAATTTGTTGATCTTTTTCATTTAATTGTTCTAATTCGTAGCGAAACGCATGATCAAATTGATCTAATTCTGCAAGTAGTAGAAAATAGCGTGGCAAAACGAAATGGGAATCATACGGGTCATTCAACGCAACATCATCTGGAATGATTTGATAGTTGATTCTCAAGACAGCATCAATACGAGACATCACTCGACGTTCAGTGTTGTCGTCAACAAGATGATGTTGTGAATTTTCCATAATAAATCACCTCGGACTAGATGGTATGTTTAAGCCAATTTCGCTGTATATAGGGTTGAGATACACTCGTGCTCAGCGGAGTAATCATTTTATTTCTTTTGTCGCTTTAGTTTCCATGATCGGCTTGACGCTTGGTGTCGCTGTTCTCATTACAGTGCTATCTGTTATGAATGGTTTCGATCGTGAATTAAAAAATCGTGTCCTTGGAATGGTTCCACAAGCCACTGTTTCTTCTACTCAAATTCTAACAGATTGGCCTGAGCTTGTAAAAAAAGTTGAGAACCACCCGCATGTCACTGGTGCTGCACCATTTACTCAATTGCAAGGCATGTTAACTGGGCAAGGTCAAGTTGCAGGCATTATGGTGACGGGGATTGATCCTGAATATGAAAAGAAGGTTTCGATTATCCAGAACCACATGGTTTCAGGTGATTTAAATACATTAAAGAAAGGCGAGTTTGGGATTGTCCTCGGCAAGGATATGACCGATGCACTGGGCCTTGGCTTAAATGACAGTGTGACTTTAGTGTTGCCTGAAGCGACACCGTCACCCGCAGGTGTGGTACCACGTTTTAAACGTTTTAAAATCGTGGGGATTTTTAGTGTCGGTGCAGAAGTGGATTCAATGGTCGGTTATATCGCCTTGAATGATGCTTCTACTTTATTGCGTTTACCTGATGGTGCACAAGGTGTACGCCTTAAAGTGGATGATATTTTTGCTGCTCCGGAAGTGGTGAACCAGATTGTTAAACAATTACCTGATAATTTTTATGCAACAAGCTGGAAGGAAACGCATGGTAGCTTATTCAGCGCAGTAAAAATGGAAAAGAATCTGGTCGGTTTGCTGTTATTTCTGATTATTGTCGTGGCAGCATTTAATATCGTATCGTCATTGGTGATGGTGGTCACCGATAAAAAGGCTGATATCGCAATTCTGCGTACTTTAGGCGCCTCTCCAAGATTTATCACGTCGGTTTTTATTGTACAGGGCACCATCATTGGTGTTGTGGGTACTGTGATCGGGGTGATTTTAGGCAGCAGTTTTGCATTAACCATCAGTGATTTGGTGAGCTGGTTAAATCATACCTTTGGGCTGAATTTATTTAGTGGTTATGTGATTGGCTATTTGCCTTCCTATTTACGCTGGCAAGATGTACTGATTGTTGTGACAGCATCTTTATCTATCAGTTTTTTAGCAACAATTTACCCCGCTATTCGTGCAGCGAAAACGCAACCAGCTGAGGCATTACGTTATGAGTAAGATCGTTCTAGAATCAAAAAATATCTTTAAGCATTTCGATGATGGCAAAAGTAAAGTTGAAGTGATCAAAGGCTTATCTCTTCAAGTCAATGCGGGCGAGTTCGTTTCAATTGTGGGGTCAAGTGGTTCAGGTAAAAGTACCTTATTGCATGTATTAGGTGGCTTGGAGCAACCTTCACAAGGTCAAGTATTTTTACAAGGCCAACGCTTTGATAATTTAGGCGAGGCGGAGCGTGGCTATAAACGTAATCAATACCTTGGTTTCGTTTATCAGTTTCATCATTTACTCCCTGAATTTTCAGCTCTAGAAAATGTGGCGATGCCGTTAATGTTGCGCAGAGAAAGCAATTTTAAGGACGTGAAGAAGCAAGCAGAATATTTACTGGATCGTGTAGGTCTATCCCATCGTATGGATCATAAACCAGGCGAATTGTCGGGTGGTGAACGGCAACGTGTGGCGTTGGCTCGTGCATTGGTGACCAAGCCAGCTGTGGTGTTGGCAGATGAACCAACAGGAAATCTTGATCGTAAAACTGCACTCAATATTTTTGAATTGCTCACCGATTTGAAAAAAGAGCTCAACATGGCAATGTTGATCGTGACACATGATGAGCAATTGGCGCAGTCAGCGGACTCAATTTTGCATATGCAAGATGGTATATGGGTGGGTGAGCATGTTTAAACCCATTTCATTTTACATTGGGCTGAAATACACACAGGCAAGAAAAAAAAGCCGTCTGGTGTCATTTATTTCATTGATGACCATGATTGGTCTCACTTTGGGTGTGGCGGTGCTGATTACAGTTTTATCCGTCATCAATGGTTTTGACCGAGAATTGAAAAACCGTATTCTAGGTATTGTGCCGCAAGCGACCATTGCCTCAACACAAATTATGACCAATTGGGATGGTCTGGCGAAAGATATCGCTAAACAGCCTCATGTTGTTGCAGTTGCGCCTTATACCCAGTTACAAGGGATGCTAACTGCACATGGTCAAGTGACTGGGATTTCGATCTCGGGGATTGAGCCAGAATATGAAAAACAAGTCTCTATTGTTCATGACTATATGAAAGCAGGCAGTCTAGATGCGCTGAAAAAAGGGAAATATGGAATCGTATTAGGACAAGATTTAGCTGATAGTTTGGGACTTAAACTTAATGATCCTGTAACACTGGTTTTACCAGAAGCGACCAGTTCATCGGCAGGTGTTGTGCCTCGATTTAAACGTTTTGAAGTGGTTGGAATATTCAAAATCGGGACTCAAGTCGATTCGATGGTGGGATATATTGCACTCAATGATGCATCAACTTTATTACGCTTACCAGATGGTGCGCAGGGCATACGTTTAAAGCTGGATGATATTTTTGCCGCACCAGAAATTTCTGAGAGCATTATCAAAAAATTACCAAGTAATTTTTATGCTTCTAATTGGACATATACCCAAGGTAATTTATTTAGCGCCATTCAAATGGCAAAAAATATGGTGGGGTTATTGCTTTTACTGATTATTATCGTGGCTACTTTTAATATCATTTCATCTTTGATGATGTTGGTTACCGACAAAAAGTCAGACATTGCAATCTTACGTACTTTAGGGGCGTCTCCCTTATTGATCACCCAAATTTTCATGGTGCAGGGGACAATTATTGGTGTGATTGGAACGGGTTTAGGGACTGTTTTAGGCATTATTCTATCTTTAAGCATTGGTAATATTGTGTCATGGATCAATACCACCTTTGGCTTGAATCTACTCGATGCGTATTTTGTGCATTATCTGCCTTCCTATTTACGCTGGCAAGATGTCTTACTTGTTGTGAGTGTCTCGCTACTGTTAAGCCTACTCGCAACAATTTATCCAGCATTACGTGCAGCTAAAGTTCAACCTGCGGAAGCATTACGTTATGAATAGTGCATAAATATTGAATTAGACCTCTTGTTAAAGCCCTGAAAAAGGGCTTTAATTTTGTCTTTAGAAAAACTAAATCTAATTTTAAGAAATGTTGAAAATTGTTTTAATCAGCTGGATTGCTGGTATTGCCCTGATGGGACATGATTTTAGCTTTGCCGCACAAACTTGGTGGATTTGGCTAACATTAGCAGCCGTGATATTTGGTCTGGGTCTATATAAAAGAACGTTATATTCTGAATCTGTTGCCTATAGGTTGTTACTCTTATGTAGTGTCAGTTGGGCCTTGTTATGTACAGGTTTTTATTATGCAGATTCAGCCTTGCAGCAACGGCTAAAACTCAAAGAAATTGAAGTACAGCCTTTTGAAGCCATTATATATATCAAAAAGATTGACGAGTTAAGCGACGATGGGCAGAAACAAATCGCAGAAGTACTTAATCGGCACACACAGCCCGTTGATTGGGTACTTTATATAAAACAACAAAATAATCCAATTGTTCAGCAGCAAGAGTTGCAATTAGGTCATTATTATCGTCTATCTGGGAGGATAAAACCTGCACATAGCTATGCTGTCGCAGGTGCATTTGATCAGGAAAAATGGTTTTTACAACAAAATATCATGTCTGCTTATCAGGTCAGCGACATCCAGTCTTTAAGTCAGGATCAGATCTATCGTTTGGGCTACCACCAGCATCTTAAGCAACAACAGACCCTACAAGAAAAATTTTTGCTCAATGTTGAAATACTGCGCTTGTCATTCCGTGAAATGTTACAAGCGAGTACGCTACAGCACAAAGGGTTGTTATTGGCTTTGCTGACTGGTGACGAAAGCTTGTTATCAAATCGTTTAAAGCAACAATTCCAACAATTAGGTCTTTCACATTTATTGGCAATCTCTGGGCCACATGTCTTGGTTTTTGCGCTGATGCTGACTTGGGTATTAAAGTGCATGGTTCAGCGTTATGCGCCAAAATTATATTTATGGCAACCACGACAGGTGTTAGTACTGTTGCCTTTTGGATTCAGTGTACTGTTGTATGTGGCCTTTGTCGGTTTTGAAATTCCTGCATTGCGAACTTTATTAACCGTAATTATTGCCAGCATTTTTCTATGGTTTAGACAGTCGATTCAACCATTTGCATTATTGATTTATAGCGCAAGCTTATTGCTGATCTTTGATCCATTCAGTATTTTGTCTGCTGCATTTTGGTTGTCCTATGGGGCGTGCTTTATTCTGCTGCGCATCTATCAAACGATTAGGGATGTACCTCAAGAACAAGTCATCACAACGACTCAAAAACTACTTCTAGCGGTGAAGCTTCTGATTGAGTCGCAATGGAAAATTTTCATTGCATTACTCCCTTTGGTACTTATTTTCTTTCAGCAGATTTCATGGCTTGCGCCGATCAGTAATTTGATTGCCATCCCATTGCTTAGTGGCGTAGTGGTGCCTTTAGGGATTATCGCAGCATGTATTTGGTTGTTGATTCCTACGCTTGGGCAACTACTATTTCAGTTGAGTGATGGATTACTGGCTATTTTGTTATGGCTACTCAATAGCCTACAGCGCATTTCACCTGAGTTATATGGTGTCAGTTACACTCCCTTGATGATGTTGGGTTTTATTATTGGTATCGTGATTCTATTTCTGCCAAGAGGCACAGTCCCCAAGATCTGGTCGCTGGTGTGCTTTTTACCGATTTTTCTTGGGATAAAAGTCCAATCAACGGTATTCACTATTCTTGATGTTGGACAGGGACAGGCTATATTTTTACAGCATCCAGAACTGAGTCTAATGATTGATACGGGTGGGTCATATGATGAAACTAGGTTTAGTTTGGGCGAGCGCGTCATCATTCCTTTTTTAAAGCAGCAAGGGATACGGGCATTGGATCATGTGATTTTGTCTCATCTGGATCAAGATCATAGTGGTGCATTTACAGCAATTCAAAATGCTTTTGCAATCACTCAAGTGCAGTCCAATGACCGCAATGAAAAAATACCATTTAAAAATAATTTCTCATTGTGCCAACAAGGTCAGACTTGGTCATATTCAAATCTAAAAATAGAGATTCTATCACCCGATCAGGAGGGTTTGGCTGTTGCCACATACCAGCAAAATGAGCAGTCTTGTGTCGTTTATTTACAATTCCTGAATGCACAACCGTATCAAAATTTTCTGATTATGGGGGATGCGGGGTGGGAAACCGAATATAAGCTATTGCAGCACTATCCTGATTTAAAAGTGGATGTTCTAGTTTTAGGGCATCATGGCAGTAAGCATAGCTCTGCCTATGATTTTTTAGCGACATTAAACCCTAAATTAGCGATTGCCTCAGCTGGGTTCGATAATCGTTACGGCCATCCAAGCCAAGAATTACAAAGTCGTCTTCAATCCTTAAATATTCCTTTGCTGAATACAGCACAGTCAGGCAGTTTAACTTTTTTATTTGAAAATGGTGTTACTGAATTAAAGCAACAAAGACAGCAATGGAAGTGGCTACAGCGAGAATAGTCTAAGCTTCTTTATTTTGCTGCGTTTGTTGACGAACTTCAGCCACTTTTGCCAGTGCTTCTTTTTCATCAATATCGTAGATTTTTTTTAAAGCGGGATTAGCGCGAAAACGTTTGTAGCTCCAGTGATAATGTTCTGGATAACGTCGAATCAGTTGTTCTAAAGTTTGATGGATAATTAACGTGCCATCTTCGGCATTACCTTCATAGATTTGAGGATTGATCGGTTCGACATACATATCAAAGCCATCTTGATCATTTCTTTTTGTATAGATGAGGAGGGCCTTGGCCTTGGTTTTTTGAATCAGTTTGGCACTGAGGCTACTGGAGGCAAGCGGAATACCAAAGTAGTTGATCATGTCCCCGCCGTGATCAGGGGTATGGTCAGGTAAAATCGCTGTAGTTCCGCCTTGTTTCAAGGCCTTAAAAATCTGTCTAACCCCACTTTCATCGGTAGGAACCAGATGGGCTTGTTCACGACTACGTGCATCACGGACAAACTGGTCAGCATCAGGATTTTTAACTGGTTTATACAGGATCGTCATTTGGGTGTATTTTGATAACCATGAGTTCATGACTTCCCATGTACCAAAATGAGGGATGACTAATACCAAACCTTTCTTTTCTGCGACAGCCTCATGGAAATAATGTTCACCCTGAATGCGATGAATACTTTTGATATTTTTTTCATTTGTTGAACCCCAAATACTCAAAAACTCGAAATAAGAGGTCAGTTCGTTTTGTATTGCCTGTTTGGTGAGTTTTTTTCTTTGTTGTTGTTCCATTTCAGGAAAAGCAATTTGTATATTCAAGCTGATAATTTTTGAAAGCTTAGAAAGCGGGAATGTATTGACTAAGGCTGCAACCAAGCGTGCAAAAAACCGTCCCAATTGAATTGGTTGACGACTAACAAGCTTGATAAGACGATAACTTGAACTGTTTGATTTGGGCTGGGTCATGTATTTAAAATTAGAAAAATTACAAAGGGAAGTATAAAGCAAAAAATAATTATAAGTTAAGACAAGTTATTTAAACAGTTTTACTCAAATCCGCGTATATAATAAAGTCACTTTTTAAAATATATTGGATTGGAATCTTATGTCCGATTGGCCACCAAAACCACAAAATGAATCTACAAATAGTAATAATGTGACAGGCAAAGAATGGCAAATTTTAGAAAAAGCTGTTCTTGCTTCTGTGGAAGAGCAACGTCGTAGCCGCCGTTGGAGCATCTTTTTTAAATGCTTGGGTTTTGCATATTTGCTGATTGTATTATTGGCAATGACCAAGAGCTGTACCAGTTCTTCTGAGAAGTCAACGACAAGCATCAGCAGTAACCATTTGGCTGTCGTTGATATTGTGGGAACCATCGATTCATCTGCTGGTCAATCTACAGTGAATAGTGAAGATACCAACAAAGCATTAAAGCGTGCATTTGAGGCGAGTGGAAGTAAGGCCATTGCTTTGAATATTAATTCACCTGGTGGTTCGCCAGTACAGTCGGATGAAATTTGGCAAGAAATCCGTTACTTGAAAAAACAGCATCCAGATAAAAAAGTTTATGCGGTGATTGGTGATATGGGTGCATCAGGTGCGTACTATATTGCTTCAGCAGCAGATGAAATCATTGTCAATCCATCTAGCTTGGTGGGTTCGATTGGTGTGATTATGCCGAATTATGGCTTAAGTGGCTTGGCGCAGAAGTTAGGCATTGAAGACCGTACTCTGACTGCGGGTAGTAATAAAGATATTTTAAGTATGACCAAGCCACTTGATCCAGCACAGAAACAACATGTGCAGTCGGTGCTTGATAATGTGCATACTCACTTTATTAATGCGGTGAAAGAAGGGCGTGGTAAACGTTTGAAGTCAAATGACCCAGCTATTTTCTCTGGATTGTTCTGGACAGGTGAACAGGCTGTTGCTTTAGGTGTTGCTGACCGTAGTGGTAGTTTGACCACATTGATGCGTGATCTTAAGATTGAGCAAAAAGTGGATTATACGGTACAACGTAATCCGTTAGAATCAATTCTAGGACGTATGGGGGCGCAGCTTGGTGCAGGCATTAGTAGTTCTCTTGCGGCACAGCTAGAAACTCAGCAAAACGCGAAAATACAATAATAGTTGATAGGCTTATCAAAGCACTATGTTGATTTTAAGGAGGCTGTGTATATCACAGCCTTTTTTATGCTAAAAATAACTGGACAGTTATCCTTTTAATTTGCAATACATATGTAGAGCAGGATAATTGACCAATCAGTGAAAATAAAAGACAAGCTTATGAAACCTTTGATTCATTTTGCCCATGCCAATGGTGTTCCATCTAAAGTTTATCAAAAGCTGTTTGATCAATTAAAAGATCAATACGACATTATTTATGTGGCTGAAATTGGAAATGACAAGCGCTATCCAATTACCCACGGTTGGTCGCACTTGGTCGATCAGATTATTGATAGCATTGTGCAGCAAGCACAAGGGCGTAAAGTGATTGGCTTGGGGCATTCATTGGGTTCAGTATTAACACTGATGGCTGCTTATCGTCGTCCGGAGTTGTTTTCACAAGTCATCATGCTTGATCCACCACTCATTATTGGTAAGGCCTCTTTTGTTTTTCATCTTGCTAAAATCTTTAAACCTAAATTAGTGGATAAAATCACCCCAGCAGGTTTGTCGGTACGTCGTCGTGATCACTGGGATTCGCGCGAACAAGCTGCGGAACTGCTAGGTTCGAGAGGTTTTTATCAGCACTTTGATCCAGATTGCTTTCAAGCTTATATCAACTATGCCCTGACAGATGACCAACAAAATGGTGGTGTCACATTGACTATTGCTAAAGAGGATGAAGTGGCAATGTTTAGGACTACGCCATCCATGTGGTGGTTACCGATGCCAAAACCTCCTGTACCTGTACATTTGGTTGTGGGGAAAGACAGTATTTTTTTAAAAGAAAAATTCCCGCAAGTGGCGAAAAAGAAATTGGGTATCCCTTTTTCTGTAATGGATGGCGGACATATGTTCCCATTAGAGCATCCGATGGAAACAGTAGAGAAAATTAAAAGTTTAGTGGTTTGAATCAATAAAAAACGCATCCTAGGATGCGTTTTATTTTTTAGAACTGTGCAAACTGAATCGGCCGTTCTAAAGGTTTCTGATTGAAATAGGCTTGACCATTTTGCCATGTCAGTTGACCTGTACAGAACCATTGTGCAACTTGAGGATAGATAAAGTGCTCAAGTCCATGCACACGTTGCGCCAAGCTTGTTACCGAATCCTGCAAACCAACTTGAATTGCCGATTGCGCAATACTTTGTCCTGCATCGAGTTCGGCTGTGACAAAATGAACTGTACAGCCATGCAAACGATCTCCGGTATTTAATACACGTTGATGTGTATTCACACCTTTATAGAAAGGCAGCAGAGAAGGGTGGATATTTAACATTTTGCCTTGCCATTTGCTAACAAAACGTGGTGTTAAAATCCGCATAAAACCAGCAAGGATCACGAGGTCAACTTGCCATGCTAATAATTGTTGATGCATGGCGTCATCGAAGCTTTCGCGATTTGGATAATCTTTATGTGAAATAACAGCGGTCGCAATATTGGCATCTTTGGCACGTTGCAATGCATAAGCATCTGCTTTGTTGGATAAGACACCAATGATTTGCCCTGAAAGATTTGCATCGATCAGGGCCTGTAAGTTGCTACCGTTGCCAGAGACAAGGACAGCAATTCTCATTATGCAAAGATCACGCGAATTTTTTCGTCTGCGCCTTCAACTGATTCAGCATTTTCTTGGATATAACCAATTTTCCAAGCTTTTTCGCCTTGAGCATTTAATAGATCAATCGCTTTGTCTGCTTCACTTGCATCAACTGCAATCACCATGCCTACGCCACAGTTAAATGTGCGGTACATTTCAAAGCGTTCTACGTTGCCTTCACGTTGTAACAACTGGAATAATTCAGACCATTCCCAGCTTGATTCATCAATGACAGCTTGAGCACCATTTGGAAGTACACGTGGTAAGTTACCCGGTAAGCCACCGCCAGTGATATGTGCCATTGCATGAACATCAACTTGTTTGCAAAGTTCAAGTACTGGTTTTACATAGATGCGTGTTGGTTCCATTGCCACGTCAGCAAGTGGGCGACCATCAACGATTTGAGTTAAGTCTACATTCTTAACATCTAAAATTTTACGCAATAATGAGTAACCATTTGAGTGCGCACCACTTGATGCTACACCAAGAAGTACGTCACCAGACTTCACTTTGGTTCCATCGATAATTTTGCTGTGCTCAACCACACCAACAGCAAAACCAGCAAGATCGTAATCTTCACCTTCATACATACCTGGCATTTCAGCAGTTTCACCACCGACCAATGCACAACCAGCAAGTTCACAACCTTTACCAATCCCTGTTACGACATCTGCTGCAACATCAACATTTAAATGACCAGTCGCATAGTAGTCGAGGAAGAATAATGGCTCAGCACCACAAACAAGTAAGTCGTTTACACACATTGCAACGAGATCTTGACCAATCGTGTCATGACGGTTGAGGTTTAGTGCTAAACGTAATTTAGTCCCTACACCATCTGTTCCTGATACTAAAACAGGTTCTTCATAACCTTTTGGAATTTTGCATAGGGCACCGAAACCACCAAGACCGCCCATTACTTCAGGACGAGTGGTGCGTTTAGCGACAGATTTGATACGATCGACCAATGCGTCTCCCGCTTCAATGTCGACGCCAGCATCTTTATAGCTTAAACCAGTATTTGGGGTAGAAGTTGAGTTGCTCATAGTGAAGTCTCCGCAGTGGCGGCAGATTATAACCTGAATATACGAAACTCTTATGTTATTTATGCTCGAAAATGCTATCTTTAATTAAAATTTTTTTCCATTTATAACGATTACACGAAAAAAGGCTAGATTTTATGCAAGATCAGGTACTACGTCGTATCTTTATCCTCGCTGGGCTCGCATTACTCCTTTGGGTGCTCTATCTATTAAAGCCCATTGTGATTCCTTTTGTAGGTGCTTTTTTCATTGCCTACTTGTTTAGCCCGCTAGTGGATGTTCTTGTCAAAATTAAATTGCCCCGTTGGCTCGCAATCAGCATCGTATTTATTGGTATTGGTGTGACTTTGACCATGGTTTTATGGTTCCTAGTACCATTGATTTGGAAGCAATTGATGTATGCGCGGGATAGTATTCCTGCGGGAATTCATTGGATTAATGCGACCTTCTTACCTTGGGTATCACATACTTTTAATGTGGTGCCGATGGAAATTGATACTGAGCAGATTACTAAAGCTTTTATGGATTATATCCAGACCAACTACAGTGCTGACAGTATTCAAACCATGGCATTAAGAGTTGCCCAATCTGGATTGAACTTTATTCAGTTGGGTGGTGTGGTGATTTTAATTCCCATTATCTCATTCTACTTTTTGCTTGATTGGGAAAGAATGCTGCAAAGCTTTAGACGTTTAATTCCACGTCCTTATGAAGCGTCAACGTTAACCATCGTTCGTGAATGTCATAGTGTATTAGGTGCTTTTGTCAAAGGCCAATTCCTTGTCATGCTTCTGTTAGGCATTGTTTATGCTGTTGGTCTACAACTGATTGGTCTTGAGGTTGGCTTGATTATTGGAATGATTGCTGGTTTAGCAAGCATTATTCCTTATTTAGGCTTTGGTGTCGGGATTATTGCTGCCGTAATCGCAACACTGTTTCAGTTTGGTTTGGACTGGACGCAGCTACTTCTGGTTGGTGTTGTGTTTATGATTGGACAGATGGTCGAAGGCTATATTCTTCAGCCATTCTTGTTGGGAGATAAAATTGGTTTATCTCCTGTAGCCGTTGTTTTTGCTGTATTGGCTGGTGCACAACTGGGTGGCTTCCTTGGAATGTTAATTGCCTTACCTGTGGCTGCTGTCATTGTTGTATTATTAAAACATGCACGTGATAATTATGAAAAAAGTCGCTTATATGGATTACCAACAGAAGTTGTGTTGGTGGAAGGTGAAACTCAGCATATAAATATTGAATCAGATCATGTAGAGCTTGATATTCAAATTAAAAGCTCTCAAGATACAGAGACTTCAAACTCGAATGACTTAAAGTAATTGAGGAACAAATTAAGTATATGCGTCAACTACAACTGGATATAGAACCTCAACTCGATGCTCGAATCAGTGATTTTTCGGGGCCGGGTTGGGGACCTGTGGTTGATGCAGTTCGACAGCTACATGCTGGGTTGGTGAGCCGCTTTTATGTCTATGGCGGTGCTGGAACAGGTAAGAGTCATTTGCTTTCTGCGATCTGTGATTCATATTTAGAGTTAGGTCGACCTGCAATAAAAGTTTCATTATTAGAATTATTAGATGCACCGATTGAAGCAATCACGTCTTTAGAATTTTATGACTTAGTTGCATTAGATGATATTGATTCGATTAGTGGCGTTCCGCATTGGCAGAAAGCCGTTTTTCATTTAATGAATAATCATGAAGGGCAGTTGGTTTTTTCTTCTCGTGTTGCGCCAATTGAGCTAAAGCTTGAATTACCAGATTTACAGTCAAGGTTGACTCAGGCTGTCAGTGTAAAAGTGCCGAATGGCAGTTCCTATATTGATCGGCATGCTTTACTACAATCGGTTATGACCCGACGTGGTATTCATTTTGATCAACAGATCGTAGATTACTTGTTAAGCAATGGTCCGCATCAGGCATCAATTTTATTACAAACACTGGCTCAGCTGGAAAAAATGCTAAAGGGCGAAAAAACTAAGCTTTCAAATACAACACTTAAGCAGATTTATGCTTTGATTGATGAATATCGCCAATAGCATAAAATTTCTTGAGTAATTTCGAGAGCTATGACAAAGTACGCACAAAGGAATGTGGTTGCAAACACTAAGTTTGTAATACGAAGAAAAATGAAAAAATAGAAGGAGATTGGTATGCTCAAACGGACGCTTGCCTGCGCTTTATTTGCGATTACTGGACATGCATATTCTGCGGATATTCAAGTCACAACATTAGTTGATGAAGATAAGGATGATGGGGTTTGTTCATTACGAGAAGCCGTCGAGTTTTTAAATAAAAGAAGTCAAAAAGAATTTGAAAATGGTTACCACGGGTGTGGTAATAAAGATGCAACCAGTAATATTGTTTTGCAGCGTGATCAAACTTACCAACTTAATTCAGCATTAAATATCAAAGCGGCAGCTACAATTCGGACTGCAACTAGTGATGGCTTTAATGATAATAAAAAAGGTTTAAACAATGCGACCATTAAAATGGTGGGTTCTGATCGTCTTTTTGTGATTGATGATAATAATGTTGAAAGCGCACTACTTGCAGTTAGTTTAGTTGAGTTAAATTTGCAAGGTGCGTCAAATAAAGTGAATGATGGCGGTTTAATTCTTAATCGTGAAAGCTTATCGATTCAATATTCAAGATTGACTGGTGGTTTAGCAAATCGAGGTGGAGCAATTTATAATGCTGGTGTCTCATCGGATGCGAAAAACACAGCAGGGTATGTCTATATTAATAATAGTATTATACAAAATAATAAGGCGGATCAGGGCGCTGTCATTTATAGCGAAATGCCAATGTATCTGATTGCACAATCGGTAATACGGGATAATGAAGGTGTAGCAGGTACCAATGGTGCTTTGCTCTATGTCCAAACTGGTTTTAATAATGACACTATTAATGGGGCATTGGCGACTGGTATTTCAGGTATCCGCAGTAGCACTATTTTTCACAACAAAGGTGGTTATGTTGCGAATATTCGTGAAGGGATGGTTCTTAATAATAATACAATCATTAAAAATGCTGCTGGGCTATATTTACAGTCTTTAAATTTCAAAGTAACCACAGAAGAAGATGTAAATGGAGAGAAAAAAGAAACGGTTAAAGAATACCCTAGTTCTTATGTCTCTAATAGCATTTTGGTTGCGAATGGAAATGCTAACTGCGCAAATACATCAGATGATACGACCATTGTTCAAAGCAATTTAACCACATCAGATTGTGATCGTAATGCAGAAAAACGTTTACCAAACTTTATGTGGAATCAGAATGATCCTGAGCAAGCCTTAATTGCAGGTGGTACAAATGATGAAGGAATTTGTGCAGCGCCACCAGCGAAGGGGTTGCTGTGCCCTTATTCTATTCCGAAAGATCAAATGCTCGGTTTCTTTAAACCCCGTTTATTGGCTTCTTATAAACAGTTGTCAGATTCACTCATTGTCAATAAAGGACGCATTTATAGTGATGGCACAACCTTCAGTACAGCGAATTGTGAAGCTACAGATCAACGTGGGAAAAGCCGTACAGGTTTTAATGAGTTATGTGATTTGGGTGCGGTTGAGTTAATTGTCAATCGTGGTGAAATTCCAATTGTTGGTCAAGATATTTTGTACGGTCAAGTGGCTAAGTTTAGTATAGCGGAGAGTTTGTTAGACGGTGAGTTGCTGGATCCTGCAACATGTGAAGCACAACTTGGTAAGCGTTCAGATGGCCAGCCTTGGAAAGTTGGTTGTTTAGAGGTCGTACAAACACAAACGCCATCTAAAGGCAAGACCAGCATTGATCAGGATGGTAATGTGACTTATGTGCCTGATAGTGATTGGCATGGCGCAGATAAATTTAATTTACGGGTAATGACGACTACGACTCGTTTTAATGATGTATCAAACTATTTTATTGATATTCCAGCAACAATTGTACAAGACCCACCGAATACCTTTAAAAGTAAAACAGTGAGTACAGGTAGCTTTGGAATGGGTGCGATCTTGATGTTACTTGGATTGGTAGGATTGCGCCGCTTTAAATCATAATCAGGGATGAGATGAGATGAGACATTATAAAAAAACAATTTTAGCAACCATGGTTATGGCAACAATGCCATTGTTAGCGGCAACCAGTAGCACGCCTATTAAAGTCACCACTTTTGTGGATGAAGATGGTGAAAACCCTTCTGCTTGTTCATTGCGCGAAGCGTTAAAAACGGCCGAAACACGCGTTTCTTATGGTGGCTGTGCGGTCACAGATATGCTTTCAAGTACGCAGAAAGTTATTCAGCTTGAAAAAGGGGTTTATACCCTTAAGAAAGAATTAACACCAAATGTAAATGTCGCAATTTGGGGGGCTAGTCCAGTCGATTGGCAAGAAAAAAATGTGTTATTGAACGATATTGTAAATCAATACCCTGCACAAATTCCTTTGCAAACCACGATTAAAGCAGAGAATTCTCGTATTTTTAACACGACCTTGGGGGCAAAAGCTATTAGTCTTAATAATCTGATTTTGACTGGTGGCCGTACTGCAGATCGTGGAGGAGCGATTTATGCCGGTGCTGATGTTGCTTTACAAAGTAGTCAAATTTTAGACTCTCAGGCAAAAGAGGGTGGTGCTGTTTATTTAGCGGGACCATCAACAACACTCACTTTGACGAAAAGCTTGATTCAGGGGAATCAGGCTGATAAAGGTAGTGTCTTGTCTATGAGTTGTTTCAACGATGTAACGTATGCAAAGCGTACCCTCAATTTGACCTCAAACAGCTTTATCGCAAATGGTTCTGGAAATTCAAGTAGTATGATTGAGTTTTGTGGAGAATCAATTGCAACACTAACAACCAATACAATTGCCAAAAATATTGTTAATACCTCATCTGGTAATTTAATTAAATTTACAGGTGATACAAAACCTGGAACTGAAGAAAATAATAATTCCAGTATTTTAAGTAATGCAAGTAGTATAACTTTAACGAGCAATACCATTGTTGAAAATCAAGCTTTTACAACGCTATTATATGATAAAATTGGTGGAAAAATATTAACCTATAACGTTCTTGCTTATAATGGTGGAACGAATAGTTATGCTTGTCGATATTTATTTGGTGATGTTTCTAGTCAAGAAAAGGTTGGTTTTGGTATTGCCTATAATGCACTGGCATTAAAAGAAGAAGGCTCTACATCCCCAGTCAATAATGTCTGTGATGTTCCTAAAGAGTCACTTAAAAGTAATACAACCAATCTAAATGTCAGTAATATTAATTTTGGGACGCTGTTAAGCCCATTACAAGCAGCTTCTGCTTATACCGCATTCCTACCGATCTATTATCCAAAGAAAAATGTAACAGAAATAGAAGTTAAGGTAGATGATAAGACGACCAAAAAAATAGTCGGTTTATTAGATGTTGATGGATTGGGTTGTAGTACTACGGACCAACGTGGTCTAGCTCGTATTATAGATGGCACCTTGTATTATAATCCTGAGGCAAGCAATCGCTGTGATATTGGTTCAATTGAATTAATGCGATTTACGGCGGGTGATTTACAAGATTTGACTAATACTTCTATTAGTAGTGCAATATCAACTTATCAAACTCAATATAACTTCTTTGATAATTTGGTCAAAAATCCAAATAACCCTGATTTTTTAACTTACTATAAATCTCGTTTGGATCAATATCAAAATCTATTGCAATATACAAAAGCTAATTTAAAATATCGTGCAATTTACATTGATTTAAGCAATTATCAATTACCATTACCTCAAGATACTGAGCAAGCTGATGGTAGTTATAAATTAGAGTTTTTTAATCCTGATTTATATAATGTTACGACAGAACCTCTTGGTAAAGGTCAAATTAATGATACTGTCACAGATATTGATGCAAGTGACAAAGAAAATTTAGTATGTGCTTGGAATAAAGACCTTCAGCAAATTATTTTTTATCGTAAGGATGATAGTATTACCCAAGCTGGAGACAAGATTTTCTGCAAATACACGATCACGTCAAAGTCTAATCCAAATATAAGTTCATCTGGCTTAATTCGTGCAGCTTTTGCAAATATTGCACCAGTTGCAACAGATACATCCTTAACTTTTAAATATAAAGAAAAGCAAAAACTCAGTCTGAATTTATTAAATTTTGCCAATGACAATGGTGATATGGGTGAAGGTGGTGTTGGACCTGAAAAGAATCCAAATAAATCTCAGTTTTGGAAAAATGAAGATGGGGTTGAGTTACCAATTCGTTTGACCAATGTACCGACCAATGATTTGAGTATTACCGCTGATCGTAAAGGCGCTTGTCCTGCGCCAGATGAAAAAGAAACTTGCTATGGTGGGAATATTTACGTTCAGGAGGTAAATGCATTTAACCCATTTAACTTCTCATTTAACTATCAAGTCTATGATGCTGATGGTGTATCATCAAATTCAGCGACTGTGCGAACCATTAGTACAGCAACCACGACTGATGATACTCGTTCAGCAAGTAGTGGTGGGGGTAGCATGAGTTTCTATTCGATATTTGGTTTATTGGGACTATTAGCCTATCGTCGCTTTAAAAAGTAAGTAGACCAAAGATAAAAAATAGCGCCTAAAAGGCGCTATTTTTTATTCTTATCAATTTAAAACTCAATGCTCAGCGTATTTACTGAGATATTCTTCTCTGATATTGACACGCTCTTCGTTACTGGCATTTAGCATGCGTTTACGTAGCATGTTACGTTCTTGCATACTCATTTTTTGCCAGACATCACGCATTTTCTGTTTTTCTTCTTCAGGTAATTGCGTGAACCACTCCATTCGTTGTTGAAGCTGTGAGCTTTGATTGGTCGGTACTTCCTTCAAGGTCTGATAGCGCTTGATTAAAACGCGTTGCTCCTCAGGTGATAAGTCATCCCATGCTTCTTCGGTTGCTGGTTTATTCGGTTTGGAAAACACCCAAAAACGTTCTGAACCTGCAAAACTGGTTTGTAATAAGCCGAGCGTACACACAACAAGTGCTAATTTTTTAGCTGCCATGTGGAACTTTATCCTCACCTAAGACCAATAACATTTCCATATCTTCAACCATTTGCGGTGAAAGTTTTGGATTCACGACAACTTGGTTTTGTGGTTGATCTGCCAATTGCAGTGAGCTAGGTAGAACCACAATCCCCATGAGGGCGGCAGCAAACGCAAAACCAGTCATTTTCCAAACACTGTAATAAGAGGTTGGTTTCTTTTGTACAGTATCGAGAACATGATTCATCACCATCATTTTATTGTGGTGCTGTTCTTTCGCAAGTTGGTCAAGTCTGGAAGTCACATGTTTAGTGAACTCATCTTTTTTCATCTGATGATCCTCCCGTATGCGGGTTTAAATGCTCTAAAGCAATTCGGAGTCCCTGAATTGCACGGTGGTAATGTGTTTTCACACTGCCTTCACTGCAATCCATAATTTGTGCTGTGGTCATCGTATCAAAACCTTCCCACGCTCTTAGCATAAATGCTTGTTGTTGACGGACGGGTAGTTGATTGACTGCAGCTTGAATTTCCTCCATCGTGACTTCTTGATCAAGAAATTCAAACGGATTAGGGGTCGATTCATCCACAACATCAATGATTTCTTCGTCATCATCTAAACTAATTTTTTTAAATAATGAAAATGGACTCGCACGGCGAGCTTCTTTACGTCGCCAATCCTGAAGTTTGTTATTTAATATGGTGTAGAACAGGGGATACCATTCTTCAGTACTTTTATCTGCATATGACTTGTGCAATGAAATAAATGCTTCTTGCACCAAATCCATCGCAATGCCTTGTTGTCCTTGCGTTGCACTTTCCATCATAACCAAGGCACGACCTGTAACGTCTTGCATAAAAAAACGCAGACGTTGTTCAACGGTACTACGATCAGTACTGTTTTCAGTTCGAGCCTGTTTCGGTGCTAAATCCATAGAGATGGAAAATCCTGTCATGGATACCCACCATTAATTCCAATTCATTAATCATATAACGTTGAAAATGGTGGGCGCGTTGACAACTTAAGCAATTATTTTTAGTAGTGTAATTGATTTTCTCAGTAAAAAAATCGTATTTAAAATAATTTAACGTTTTTACTGACGTTGGCGAACCATTTCAAAGAAGCATACAGAACCTGCAATGGCGACATTGAGGGACTCTTGTCCACCTGGTTGAGGGATCGCCACTGCCTGAGCATGCTCAAGTGCATAGTCACTTGCACCTTGACCTTCATTGCCTAAAATCCAGACGCAGGCTTGAGTTAAATCTTGGCTATATAAACTGGTCGAGCGATGTGAGCTAGTCACAAAAACTGGAATTTGAAATTTTGGAAGAATATCTGTGAGCTGGAAGTTTTCAAAACATTGAAGACTAAAATGAGCGCCCATACCTGCTCGAAGCACACGTGGAGACCAAAGTGCAGCTGAGCCTTGTGTACAAATCACCTGTTTGATGTTTGCAGCGGCAGCAGAGCGGAGTAGTGTCCCTACATTTCCAGGATCTTGAACATTTTCTAGAATTAAAGTATCCGCCTTAAAATCAATCGTGGCAGCAGTTTTGGGTAAATCAACAATCGCGAGACAAGGCAGGGTTGTGCCTAAGGTACTTAAATCCTTATACAGGACTTCACTAATAACAAAGATGTGAGCTTGATGGAGTTCAATCACTTCTTGTAAATCTGGATGTTCTAAGGCTTGTTCGGTGGTAAATAAAGAAAAGATTTTTTTCTGCTGTTGCAACCAAGCCAAGCACAGATGTGTACCTTCTAGAACGGTTTGCTGATGTTTTTTTCGAGCACTGTTAAGCTCGATCAGACCACGCAAATGTTTAATTTTTGCATTGTCTTTTGATTCTAGGAAAATAACCGCCATAAGATAAACATCCAAAAGGGCATCATAATTTTATAATGCCCTGATTATAAAATTAATTAGTGGTAGCTTGTTACGCGTTCCACTTCGTTTTTAGAGCCAATAATCACAGGGACACGTTGGTGTAGTTCTGTTGGTTGGATGTCCATAATACGAACACGACCTGTCGTAGACGCACCACCAGCTTGTTCGATCAACATACTCATTGGATTTGCTTCATACATCAAACGTAAGCGACCTGCTTTTTTTGGGTCTTTTAAATCGTAAGGGTAAAGGAAAATACCGCCACGACATAAGATACGGTGAATATCACCTACCATACATGCAACCCAACGCATATTAAAATCTTTTTCACGGACTGATGTTTTACCCGCTAAAAGTTCGTCAATATAACGTTTTACAGGGTTTTCCCAGTGACGTTGATTCGATGAGTTAATGGCAAACTCTTGTGTATCTGCTGTGACTTGCACTTGTTCTGTCGTTAGCAAGAAGTTTTGTGTTGTTGGGTCAAAAGTAAAGAACGCAACACCTGCACCCACTGTAAGTGCTAACATGGTTGACGGGCCATAAAGCACATAACCTGCGGCAACTTGCGCTGTACCAGCTTGCATAAAGTCTGCAGATTGAGTGATAGAATTCTTTGCAGGAAGAATAGAGAAAATTGTACCGACACACATGTTAATGTCGATATTGCTTGAACCATCGAGTGGATCAAACAAAACTAGATATTTACCATTTTCTTGGGCAGGGGTGAAGTCATCTAGCTCTTCTGAGGCCAAACCACCCACTTGTGGGTGTGCTTTTAAAGCATCAATCAGGTAATCATTAGAAATAACATCTAATTTCTTTTGTGTTTCGCCTTGAACGTTCTCGTTGCCCGCACTGCCCAAAATACCAGCTAAAGCACCTTTTTGAAGTGCCTGATCAATGGTTTGGCATGTAGTCGCAATTGTTTCGATGACTTGTGCCAACTCTGGAGTCAAATTCCCATTTTGTTGTTCTAGGTATTGGGTCAAAGTAAGGTTTGACATATTGAATAGCTCCGATTTGGCCGTGTCAAAAATTGATAAAAAAAGAATGTGGGTATTCTAGATGAGATCGTCCGAAAATAAAAATTATCTTACTTTATTTATGTTGCTTTTATGATTACAAGTGCAGCATTACATGCTATGTTGCATAGATACTAAACAGGATGTTTGGAGGCTACCG
Source organism: Acinetobacter sp. Ac_3412 (assembly GCF_013072675.1). Classification (NCBI taxonomy): domain Bacteria; kingdom Pseudomonadati; phylum Pseudomonadota; class Gammaproteobacteria; order Moraxellales; family Moraxellaceae; genus Acinetobacter; species Acinetobacter sp. Ac_3412. The sequence continues at coordinate 620,420 of NZ_LXUJ01000009.1, forward strand.
ATGTCAACCAAGAATTTTGAGGCAACGCCCACGCCGAGTGAGCCGATTAGCTTAGATACGATTTCCAAAGAAAACGTGAAGGATGCATGGAAAGAGTATGAAGCTAAGCCAGAATATAAAGAGTTTAATAAGCATGATTTGATTGAATCAATGCAAAACAAGCCTGATGCTCAATCTTCGTCTTAATGAATGAAATAAAAATGCTCACATGAAGTGAGCATTTTTATTTACAGCGAAACCACAATTATTTTAATAGTGGTGGAACTGCTTCGTAGTTAATTTCTACGCGGCGGTTTTCTTTCCACGCCGCTTCATCATGACCTGCATTCACTGGTGATTCTTTACCGTAGCTAACTGCTTCAAGTTGCTGTGGGTTTACACCGTTAGTAATCAAAAAGCTTTCAACTGCTTTTGCACGACGTTCGCCAAGTGCCATATTGTATTCACGTGTACCACGTTCATCAGTATGGCCTGTCAGAGCAACACGAGAGTTAGCATTAGCAACTAGGAATTGAGCATGTGCTTGTAGGGTTTGATAATCTTCATTCGATAAATCACTGCTATCAAAGTTAAAGTGCACCACGCGTTTTGCCAAGAATGCTTTATTTGCAGCAGTGACGCCTTTAGAAGATGCACCAGCCAAGTTTTGCGCATTTAATGCCGCATCTTCACTTAAACCATCTGTGCTGACTGTGGTTGAGCCATTTGGATTTGTGCCAGTAGTAATTTCAGCAGCAGGCTTACGGCTTGCACAGCCTGTAAATACAAGTGTTGCAGCAATCAGTGGAAGCGTTAGATATTTAATGTTCATATGATTCTCCAATCGATTAAACTTATTTTGGTGCCCAAGCTGGTTCACGAACTTCACCTTGCTCGCTTGGTAAATTCATGCGGAAACGGCCATCAGTCGACATGACGGACAACAAACCACGACTACCTTCACGTGTTGCATAAACCACCATCTGTCCATTTGGTGAGAAGCTCGGTGATTCATCTAAACTTGTCGGTGTCAGAATATTGGTGATACCGGTATTGATATCTTGGATTGCAACTTTGTAGTTACTGCCGCTCGGACGATGTACTAAAGCAATCTTTTTACCATCAGCACTCAAAGTACCGCGTGCATTAAACGCACCTTTGAAGGTCAAGCGTTTTACAGAACTATCATCAAAGCTATAGCGATAAATCTGCGGTGAACCACCACGATCAGAAGTAAAGATAAATGATTTACCATCTGGAGAATAACGTGCTTCCGTATCAATCGCAGAGTCATTGGTCATGCGCTGTACTTGACGTGTGCTTAAATCCATTTGATAAACTTCTGGGTTACCATGCATTGATGCAGTGAATAACATCGATTTGCCGTCTGGAGAGAAGCTTGGAGCGCCATTTAGACCACGGAAGCTCGCTAAAACCTCACGTTGGCCCGTGGCTAAGTCTTGTAAGTAAATTGCAGGGCGTTTGGTTTCAAATGATACATAAGCAATTTTCTTAGCATCAGGTGTCCAAGCTGGAGATAAGATAGGATCACGTGATGACAATACTGTTTTAGGTTGCTCACCATCTGTGTCGGCAATTTGTAAGGTATAGCGTTGGGCAGGTGTCGCCTGATTACGCAATACATAAGCAATACGACCACTAAAGTCACCAGCAATACCTGTCAACGCTTGATAGATGGTATCACTGATCAGGTGGCCTGCTTGGCGTACACGTGAGCTTGGTACAGTCAGTACTTCATTGAGTAAGTATTGTTGTTTCTGTACATCATATAACTGGTAATGAATCTCAAAAGTATTGGCATCAACCGCCTTAAGTTGTCCAACGACAACATACGGCACACCGGCATTCTGCCAATCACCCGCTTGAACCTGATTAAGGCTTGCAGTAGCCGGCAAATTTTGAGATGCGCTGGTAAAACGACCTGAACGATTCAAGTCGCTTTCCACAATTGGATAGATCGCATTGTCATTTGCAAATGGGATGATCGCGATTTTAGGTGCTTGTTCAGGTGCTTTAGCAATTTCGAGGTGTAATTGTGCGAAAGTTGCTGTTGGAACAACTGTACTAATCGCAGCGAAAACTGCTAAAGAGAGGAGGTGTTTACGAGTCTTGTCCATAGTTACAATTACTTGCGTTCGTATTTTTGTGGCTGTTGATTATTTAACATAGTTACATGCTTTGTGCTATTAAAAGCATGTAACGTTAACTATTCATTACTATTTTGCAGTAAAACTTGAAGTAAAGCTTCTTGCTTCACGACGGGCGGTTGGTTCATCTGGCATCGGATAAGGAGCAGCAGCTCTAACCGCAGCTTCGACACTCGCCTTAACGTCTGGGTCACTCGCTGTTACAACGACAGAAAGTACCGCACCGCTATCGCTTAAAGTCACACGAGCACTCGCACGCTGACCCGATGAGCCAGATGGCATATTCCACGCACGATAGATTTTTTGTTCGAAATCACGTTTCGCAGTTGAAGCAACGCGTTTTGCATCCGCTTTTTTCTGGGCAGCTTCCTGCTCAGCTTTTTTAGCGGCTGCAGCTTTGGCATCTGCTTCAGCCTCAGCTTTACGTTTCGCATCTGCGTCAGCTTTTGCCTTCGCATCGGCCTCGGCTTTACGTTTCGCGTCTGCATCAGCTTTTGCCTTCGCATCGGCCTCGGCTTTACGTTTCGCATCTGCGTCAGCTTTTGCTTTGGCATCAGCATTTGCTTTACGTTTCGCGTCTGCATCAGCTTTAGCCTTGGCATCAGCTTCGACCTTACGCTTCGCATCTGCGTTGGCTTTTGCTCGCGCGTCGGCCTCAGCTTTACGTTTTGCATCGGCTTCAGCTTCGGCTTTACGCTTCGCATCTGCATTGGCTTTTGCTCTCGCATCGCTCTCAGCTTTACGTTTTGCATCGGCTTCAGCTTTGCGTTTCGCATCCTGTTGCGCTTGAAGTTTTGCATTTTCAGCAGCTTTTTGCTGTCTTAATTTCGCATCTTGTTCAGCTTTTTGGCGCGCCTTCGCTTCAGCCTCGGCTTTGGCATTTTGTTCAGCTCTACGCTTCGCATCCGCTTCAGTCCTTGCTTTTGCCTCTGCTTGGCGTTTCGCTTCAGCCTCCGCACGTTGTTTCTGTGCTTGAGCATCTGCAAGTTTACGTTGTTCTTCAACTTGCTGTGCACGAGCAGCTTCATCTGCTTTGCGTTTTTGCTCAGCAAGCTTGGCTTGTTGTGCCTGTTCAGCTTTTTGCTTTTCAGCCGCAAGTTGTTGCGCGCTTGGTGGCGGAGGTGTTACTGGAATATTTTCAGGGCGTGTTGTATCCACAACCGGGCTTTGCACTTCCTCTGCCTGATGTTCAGCAGAGACTTGTTGTTCGGGTTGTTGTAATGACTGTGGTAAATCTTCTGGCTTCACTAAAATAGTGGTCAGTTTTTTAGGTTCTTCAGGGGGTTTACTCAAGCCTAAAAACAACAAGCCAACAATTGCGATTGCATGAACACCGAGGGTAAAACCCAGCGCAATCGCATTTTGCTTAAAAGGTGGCTCTTGAAATTTTTTCATAGCTTATTTTAACGGCTCTGTCAGTAAACCAACTTGAGTAAGACCAGCTTCTTGTAGACTCGCCATCAGTGAGACGACTTCACCATAAGGGCGCGATTTATCACCATTCACCAATACAGTTAGTTGTTTATTGTCCTGCTCGGCTTGGGTCTGAGCTTCACTTAGTACAGCTTCAAGCTGCTCTAGAGAAAGAGGATCACTGCCTTTGTGTTCTTGATATTGCAAAAAGATATTACCATCTTTACCAATGGTGACCATCGCTGGCATATCTTTTGATTCAATTGGATGATTATTGGCTTGTGGCAAATCTACTTTAATACCGCTGGTAATCATGGGTGCAGTCACCATGAAAATGACCAAGAGCACCAACATGACGTCGATATAAGGAACCACATTCATATCGCTTTTGAGCGGTTTTTTAATCCGCTCAAAACGTCCAGATCGTTGAATCGCCATTATGCATCTTCCTGTGTCGTTCCAATCGCTTGACGCTGTAAAAGGGCAACCATTTCTTCTGCAAATAAAGCACGATCTGAATAGATTGATTCACCTTTAGCGGTAAAGTGGTTAAACGCAAGTACCGCAGGAATTGCTGCAAACAAACCAATCGCAGTTGCAATGAGGGCTTCTGCAATACCAGGTGCAACTGTTGCCAAAGTCACTTGGTCAACGGCAGCAAGGCCGATAAAGGCATTCATAATCCCCCATACCGTACCAAATAAGCCGATATAAGGTGCAACTGAACCAATACTAGCAAGTGCACCCAAGCCGACTTCTAAACCACCTTGGTCACGGCTTAAACCAACACGCAGGATACGTTCAGTTCCTTCGATGGTTTGATTGGTGTCTGCTTTACGTTTTTGCAACTTAAAGAACTCACCTAGGCCTTGGTAGAAAATATCTTCTAGACCACGACGTTTAGAGTTCAATTGTGCATTATTATAAAGCGTGTTTAATTCGGCACCTGACCAGAACATTTTTTGAAAATGCTCATCCTCTTGTCCTGCTTTTTTAAAGCCCATATATAATTTGGCAATCAGATACCAGCTATAAATTGAAGAGAGTAGCAGGATCAGCATGACCAGTTGTACAACAGGACTTGCTTGTAAAATTAGGTCAGAAATATGCAGGGAAGATTCTAAGTTAGTTGCCATAAGTTGCTGTGCCGAAAGTTTATTTTAGTCCTGTGCTAATTCTTTTTGAATCAGATCACGAATTTCATCAGGAAGTCTACGTGGCATTAACTCTTTGTTTAAACATGCCAACACAACCTCACCTGAAGCCAGCAAGATTTCACCACGATAAATATTTTGTTGCAACACAAAAGATGCGGCTTTACACGAAATAACACGTGCTGTAACGGTAATTAAATCATCCATTAATATTGGGCGTACATATTTAACAGCGATTTGATGTACAACGAAGCTGTAATCTTTTTGGTGCCAGTAGTGATCAACACCAGCTGCACGTAGCCATTCGGTACGGGCACGCTCCATAAAACGGATATGATTGGCATGGTAAACGATACCGCCTGCATCTGTATCTTCGATATAAACGCGAATGTTGAACTCAAAATGATTTGCCATTTCTATTACCTATTTTTGCGTACTGTCAGCTATCAGGAATGATATTGCCTCAATAAGGTTAAGGAAATAGTAATAAATAACATATTGTTGAATGAGGTAAAAAAGAAGCCCTTGAATAGGGCTCTTTCTTTTAATAGTTGAGTTCTTCCCAAGCGACGACTTTAGGGAAGCCTGTGACGGTAACGCCATTAGCATAGGCACGCATTAATGCTTTATAGTCAACGGTTTTAGTAATGGTGATTGCATTTTTATTGTTGTTAGTATCTTCAATAAAAATTTCAGCAAAGCTTGGGTAAAAAGCCACAACATCACCGACACTTCCAAATTTGATTTGATTGTCAAAATTTACAGAGAATTCTTTATTATTGGATATCCCAACTAGACGTCCTTTGGTAATTGATCCAGTTGACCAAGGCTCAAAGCTATAGTTTGTAAGTTTATAGACTTCGGTATATTTTTTATCAGCCCATGTGAATTCCATTTGAGCAATGTCATATTTGAAGGGGCGAGCATCAGCATAATAAGATAGACTGCTTTTGCTTCCATTAAAGGTTGTTATTTCATTATCAACTTCTACTTTAAATTGGTTCAGTGTCGTATCGATTTTAAAGTTATCCTGTGACCAGTATCCTTGTGTGCTAACACTTCCAGACAGAATCATTGGTTCCTCAGAAACAGGTTGAATAACGCCATCTTTTGTATATTGTAAATCACATTTATTCAGCGTAACCATTTGGCTATTTCTGCTAAAGCTTCCTTCTTTATTTCGGCAGAAGGCTTTGTAGCCCATTTTTTCTCCACCTTGTATTAAATAAAAAACGGATTCAGCAAGTGTAATCGTATCAATGAGTTGATTTTCATTAATGCTTGATAAGTTGATAATGGGTGCATAAATCAATTCAAGATTTTCTGGTTTGCTATAATCTAGTTTTTCTTTGGCTTGAAATGAATTGCCATTATTTGCATTATCACCTCCACCCCCGCAGGCTGTTAAAAATAAGCTACTCAAAAATACGGAAGTTAAAGTTTTATTTTTCATTGTTACCCTAAAAATAATGAGACGATTAAAATCAGGCATATCCTATTCTAATCATCTCATTATAAGAAGCGTTAAGTTGAAAATATTTTTATGATTCAGGTGGCGTCATGCCGAATTGTAAATATGCCATATTGGTAGCAATACGTCCGCGAGCGGTACGCATCACATAACCTTGCTGGATTAAGTAGGGTTCAATCACATCTTCAAGTGTTCCACTATCTTCAGCCATTGCCGCAGCCAAAGCTTCCACACCTGTTGGTCTGCCTTCAAAACGTTCCAATAACATACTGAGATAGCGACGATCGAGCGTATCTAAACCAGCTTTATCGACATTAAGCATGTCCAAAGCGCGTTGAGCCATATCTTGTGTCACTTCACCAGTGCCTTTGACTTGCGCATAATCACGAACACGACGTAATAAACGGTTGGCAATACGAGGTGTACCGCGTGCACGACGGGCGATCTCAGTTGAGCCTTCTTTGGTGATCGGGACATCCATCAAGTTAGCTGAACGCGTCACGATATGGGTCAGGTCTTCAACCGAATAGAACTCTAAACGCTGTACAATCCCAAAACGGTCACGTAACGGAGAGGTGAGCAAACCTGCACGTGTTGTGGCAGCGACTAAAGTGAAGGCAGGAAGATCGAGCTTGATTGAGCGGGCAGCAGGGCCTTCACCGATCATAATATCGAGTTGATAATCTTCCATGGCTGGATAGAGAATCTCTTCGATTACGGGTGAGAGACGATGAATCTCATCAATAAACAGAACATCACCTTCTTCCAAATTGGTCAGCATGGCTGCTAGGTCACCCGCACGTTCTAATACAGGGCCAGAAGTTGATTTTAAATTACCGCCCATTTCTCTTGCGATAATATTGGCCAACGTGGTTTTCCCTAAACCTGGAGGGCCAAAGATCAAGGTATGATCTAGGGCTTCACCACGACCACGCGCTGCGCCAATGAAGATTTCCATTTGCTCACGAACCACAGGTTGACCAATATAGTCAGCCAATGAGGTCGGACGAATGGCACGATCAAAATGATCTTCAGGTTTTTCTGTTCCGCTAATAAGACGATCTTGCATATATCTATTACTTCATCATGGATTTAAGCGCAGCACGGATAATGTCAGCAGATTCAGTATAGTCTGCTTTAACTGCTGCCACTGCTTTTTGTGCTTCTGCTGGTTTATAACCTAAGGATTGCAAAGCAGCTTCAGCTTCGGCAACTGGTGAATTTGCCATAAATTGAATTTGAGCAGATGCTGCATTTGTCGTACTGCCTGTTGAATGCGCCAACGCTTTGAAACGATCGCGTAATTCAATCATTAATCGTTCAGCAGTTTTTTTGCCCACACCCGGAACTTTAATCAGGGTATTAATATCATCATGTTCAATTGTGTGGATGAGCAGTTCAACACTTAATGTCGATAGAATGCCCAAAGCCATTTTAGGGCCAACGCCATTCACTTTGAGCAGGGTACGGAAAATGGTTTTTTCCTGTGCATCGCTAAAGCCATACAGTTGCTGAGCATCTTCACGAACAACCAAATGCGTCCATAAAGTGACTTTCTGTCCCTTTTGTAATTGGCAAAATGTCGAAAGTGGTGTGTCAATTTCATAGCCAACGCCATTTACATTGAGTAATACGGTTGGGGCTTCTAGGGCAAACACTTCGCCAATTAAACATCCGATCATGAGTTAAATTTCACTATTTTTAAAAACAATTTAGTTTGGGTATAAAAAGGCAAGGGTGCCAACTCATCTAATGGCTAAAAGAACCCTATCTTATTGCCTTGCAGCTCTTGCGCCAAGCTATAAGCCTGATGATCCGAGAACTTACTAATAATATCGAGAACTTGCATAATATTATTATAGTGGTTGTTTTGCAGATTTACGCCTGAATGTTGCAAAATTGACATCAAACGCTGTTCTTTAAAGCTTAAGGTCTTATGCGGCATGGTTAAAGGGATAAAAGCATCTAATATAGTTTGTAAGCTTTGATGCGCAATAATCTCTAAACCTGATTTTTGAGGATGCTCAAAAATGCGGTCTCTCGCCAGATTCTTTGCCGTTTGAATGCCTGCTTCAATATCGGGTGAGCAATATTGTAATAGGCTGCCTTTAAGCTGACCGGTTAAAATTTCATACTGATGTTTGGCAAAAGCTGTAGTGACTTCATCGACTAAACGTTTCATCACACGACCACGTAGGGCAGCTATTTTTTGCTGCCATGTGGTATGTGGTAAATGTAGCTCTTCGGGATAGCCATAATCGGCAATCAGATTCAGAAAGATTGGCTCAACTTCGGCATAGTTCAACATATTGAGAATGATGCCATCTTCTAAGTCGATTAGCGCATAACAAATATCATCGGCAGCTTCTAATAAATAGGTGAGTGGATGACGGCAATAATGATAGTCACCAAGCTGAATCAGACCGAGCTGTTCTGCCAACTGTTTTAAAATTTCTTTTTCAGATTGATAGCAACCAAATTTCGCCCGTTGATGCGATGGCATATCGCCTTGTTCTTCAATGGTTTTGGATAACCAAGGATATTTTAAATAAGCACCCAATGTGGCACAGGTGAGTCGCATGCCACCATCATCGGGGTGATAGTCAATGCGACTAAGTAGTCGAAGTCCTTGGGCATTGCCTTCAAATTGACGTACATCGGCTGCTTCTTCTGGCGTGAGTTTAGTCAAGAAATCGCGATGAGAGGCATCATCAAACCATTCCCGAATTGCATATTCACCTGCATGACCAAATGGGGGATTACCAATGTCATGCGCTAGACAGGCAGCTTGGATAATCGCACCAACATCAGCAGGTGAAATCCACATCGGTAATTCATCTTTGATTTTTTCTGCGGCCAACATGCCGAGTGAACGCCCAATACAAGACACTTCTAGCGAGTGTGTGAGGCGGGTATGAATCCCATCATGTTGAGTCAGTGGGTGAACCTGTGTTTTTCTATTTAATTGACGGAAACTTTGAGAAAATATAATTCTGTCATAATCTTTGTGGAATGGGCTTCGAGCCAATTCAGTACTACTTTTTTTACTACCTAAACGAATTGCAGAAAGCAATTCTACCCAACGCATTTGTTCCATTCATCATTATTCACTACGAGTTCAGGATCATCATGCCAAAAAAAAGATTAAAGCACTAGAGTAGGGCGACATAAGTTGTCTTGGATCAGTATGTTGTCGTTTATAGTTTTGTATTCAATCATAATTTAAGGCATTTATTTGTTCACGTATGTGGCTTGTATAAGGTGTTGATGATGGTCTAAAAGAGTCATTTTCATGCAATGAGCAATTCTTTTTTTAGTTTGGTATTTCCACAAAATAAGAATTGCAAACAAGAAGTATGATTTATACAGCAGGCTAAATGAATTGTTACGAATAAAGTAAAATGGATAAAGCTACAAGAAATTAAGCCATTTGCAGTAGAAAACTCTGATTTTTAAGATGGATATAGCTAGCTGAAATGAGCCTTTCACAGTAGAATATGCGCTCTTTCATAAGTCACATTGTGGTAGGTTCGTTAGACCCACCCGTGGAGCCAAAGTCAACATGTTTATCGTGGCCGGTGCATCAGCACATTCTTCTTTCAAGAAAGCTCAACTCTTAAACCGATTAACGTCAATGAGTTCTGTTCAATCTTTTGACAGCCAGTGGGTTTATTTGTTTGATCAAGCGCTCAACGAGCAGCAACATCAATCGGCATTACAACTTTTAAACGATGGTCAATCTTTCGAACTTCGCCAAGCTGCAAGTGATGAAATCCAAATTTTAGTGACACCACGTGTGGGGACAATTTCTCCGTGGTCATCTAAAGCAACGGATATTTTCCAAAACTGTAATACGCCCATTCATCGTTTAGAGCGTGGTCTGTTATTTACACTGAAAGGTGTGAAAGAGATTTCGAACGAAGTGAAATTGGCATTACATGACCGTATGACAGAGAGTGTTTTTGCTCAAATTGATGATGCAAAAGCTCTATTCTCAGAAACAGCGCCGAAGCCATTGAACTCAATTGATATCTTGGGTCAAGGAAAAGAAGCGTTAGTTAAAGCCAACAATGAGTTTGGCTTTGCTTTATCTGAGCAAGAAATTGATTACTTAACCGAAGCATTTACCAAGCTGGGTCGTAATCCAAATGACATCGAATTGATGATGTTTGCACAAGCAAACTCTGAACATTGTCGTCATAAAATCTTTGGTTCTGAATGGACAATTGATGGTGAAAAACAACCATTATCATTGTTCCAAATGATTAAGAATACGTATAAAGAATCTCCAACAGATGTGTTATCAGCATATAAAGATAACGCGTCTGTGATTGTGGGTTATGACACGATGCGTTTTTATCCGAAAGCGGATGAAAATGGTCACTTCGTTTATAAATATAAGAGCCAAGCTGCCCATATTTTAATGAAGGTTGAAACACACAACCATCCAACTGCAATTGCTCCATTTGCAGGTGCTGCAACAGGTTCGGGTGGTGAAATCCGTGATGAAGGTGCAACTGGTCGTGGTGGTAAACCAAAAGCTGGTTTAACAGGCTTTACGGTTTCAAACTTAAATATTCCTGGTTTTGAACAACCTTGGGAAGATAACTACGGTAAACCTTCGCGTATGGCGTCGCCATTACAAATCATGATCGAAGGTCCATTGGGTGGTGCTGCGTTTAACAACGAATTCGGTCGCCCAGCTTTAAATGGTTATTTCCGTACTTTCGAACAGAATGTAAATGGTGACGTAAAAGGCTTCCATAAGCCAATCATGATCGCTGGTGGTTACGGTAACATTCGTCCTGACCATGTTGAAAAAGATGCGATCCAACCGGGTGACTTACTCATCGTGTTGGGTGGCCCTGCAATGTTGATCGGTCTTGGCGGTGGTGCAGCGTCTTCTGTAGACAGCGGTACTATGGGCGAGAGCTTGGATTTTGCTTCTGTTCAACGTGAAAACCCAGAAATGGAACGCCGTTGCCAAGAAGTCATCGATACCTGCTGGCGTTTAGAAGACTTTAACCCAATCGTGTCTGTACATGATGTGGGTGCAGGTGGTGTATCTAATGCGATGCCAGAACTTGTGAATGATCATGAGTTGGGTGCAGTGCTTAACCTGCGTAAAATTCCATCATTAGAGCCAGGTATGAGCCCGATGGAAATCTGGTCAAATGAAGCGCAAGAACGTTATGTGCTTGCAATTCGTCCAGAGTCTTTAGAACAATTTGAAGAAATTTGTGCACGTGAGCGTTGTCCGTTTGCAGTACTTGGTGAAGCGACTGAAGCGCGTCACTTAACAGTTGAAGATCCTTTGTTTGAGAACAAGCCTGTCGATATTCCAATGCAGGTGATCTTAGGTGGTACACCGCGTATGCAACGTTCGTATGAAACGATTGAGCGTACAGGCAACGACTTTGATGCTGCGAAAGTTGATTTAAAAGATGCGATTTTCCGTGTATTGAAAAATCCAACAGTTGCCTCTAAATCATTCTTGATCACCATTGGCGACCGTTCGATTACAGGTATGGTTGCACGTGATCAAATGGTCGGTCGCTGGCAGGTTCCTGTAGCAGATGCAGCAGTAACGACTACAAGTTTGCAAGGTTTCACTGGTGAAGCAATGGCAATGGGTGAACGTCCACCAGTAGCCTTGTTAAATCCAGCTGCGTCTGCACGTTTAGCGGTTGCTGAAGCAATCACCAACATTGCTTGTGCCAACATTGAACAAATCAGTGATATCAAACTTTCTGCAAACTGGATGGCAGCTGCTGGTCAAAAAGGTGAAGATCAAGCCTTGTTTGAAGGTGTGAAAGCGATTGGTATGGAAATGTGTCCTGCGTTAGGCATCGCAATTCCGGTCGGTAAAGATTCACTTTCAATGCGTACCACTTGGAACGATGGTGAAGACAAAGCAGTAACTTCGCCAATGACAGGTGTGATTACTGCATTCGCACCAGTTTTGGATGTTCGTAAAACATTGACGCCTGAATTGAAGAACTTAGCAGATTCTGTATTGGTTCGTATTGATTTATCTAAAGGTCAATTCCGTTTAGGTGGTTCGATCCTTGCTCAAGTGTATAAGGCAATCGGTTCAGTCACGCCTGATGTCGATAGTTTTGATGACTTCAAAGCATTCTTTGCCTTGATTCAAGACTGGAACAATCGTGGTGTGATTAAGGCTTACCATGATATCGGTGATGGCGGTTTATTGGCGACTGTTGCTGAAATGATGTTTGCTTCACGCTTAGGTGTTGCTTTAGAAAATCAATCAACTGAAAGTTTATTCGCTGAAGAAATTGGTGCTGTACTACAAATCACAGCGGCTGATTGGGCACAGTTAGAAGTTGAAGTTACGGCATCAAGTTTGAAAGATGCAATTGCAGTTGTTGGTCGTGTCAATACTACGGATCAATTGGCTGTCAATGGTTTGGCTTTAGAGCGTGCTGAATTGCAACAAGCATGGGCTGAAGTATCGCATCAGATCCAACGCTTACGTGATAACGTTGAAACTGCTGATCAAGAGTTTGCTTTAATTGCAGATCAAAACCACAAAGGTTTAATTGCGCAAGCAACTTATGATTTAAATGAGCCAGTTGAAGCGCCGTTTATCAATACACGTCGTCCTAATATGGCCATCTTGCGTGAGCAGGGTGTTAATGGTCATGTTGAAATGGCCGCTGCTTTTGACAAAGTCGGCTTCAATACCATCGACGTACACATGAGTGACTTACTTGCAGGTCGTGTCAGCTTGAGCGACTTCGAAGGTTTAGTGGCGTGTGGTGGTTTCTCATACGGTGACGTGATGGGTGCTGGTGGTGGCTGGGCGAAATCAGTATTGTTCAATGCGAAATTACGTGACCAGTTTGAACAGTTCTTCCATCGTCAAAATACATTCAGCTTAGGCGTATGTAATGGCTGTCAAATGATGTCTCAACTTGCACCACTGATTCCAGGTGCAGAGCATTGGGGCCGTTTCCACCGTAACACTTCAGAAGTATTTGAAGCGCGTGCCGTGAACGTTCGTGTAGAAAAATCAGTTTCTGTCTTGCTTGAAGATATGCAAGGTTCGATTTTACCAATCGCTGTTGCGCATGGTGAAGGTCGTTTGGTTGCAACTGAACAGCAAATTGCTGCTTTAAATGCTGAGAACCAAGTGATCTTGCGTTATGTGGATAGCTTGGGTAATCCAACTCAGCACTATCCGTTGAACCCGAACGGTTCACCGGAAGCGATTACAGGTTTAACCTCTAAAGATGGTCGTGCAACCGTGATGATGCCACATCCAGAGCGTAACTTCCGTGCTTTACAGCATTCTTGGAAGCCTGAAGATTGGGCAGAAGATGGTGCTTGGTTACGTATGTTCCGTAACGCACGTAAATTTATTGGTTAATTAAAGTCATGAAATAAGCCACCGTCAGGTGGCTTATTTCATTCCGTATAAAATAATCATCAATGGACAAGAAAAATGAAATCAAAAATCCATTTCCACGAATTTGCACTGCTGATGGCATTACTCATGTCCATTGTCTCATTTTCAATTGATGCTGTTTTACCTGCACTGGGTGAAATTGGTCGTGTTTTTACCCTGCAAAATAGTAATCAGGCACAATGGGTCATCATCAGTATTTTCTCTGGAATGACCATTGGACAGTTGATTGCAGGACCATTATCCGATGCGATTGGACGGAAACGGATTTTATTTACAGGCATCGTGATCTACTTTTTAGGCAGTTTATTGTGCTATTCCACCCAAAGTTTTGAATGGTTCTTAGTCGGACGTTTTATTCAGGGTGTTGGTGTTTCAGGGCCTTATGTTGCTTCGATTTCGATCGTTCGGGATAAATACAGTGGTGCCCAAATGGCCCGCATCATGTCTCTGATCATGATGGTATTTATGGTCGCGCCTGCAGTTGCACCGAGCTTGGGACAGTTGATCATCCATTTCTTTGGCTGGCGCGATATTTTTGTGTTGTATATGGTCTATGCTATCGCTGTTGGAGCATGGATTGCTTTGCGCTTGGAAGAGACCTTAGTGCCTGAGAATCGTCTGCCAATGCGAGTACAAGCATTTAAGGATGGTTTTAAGGAAGTGGTGAGCAATAAAACCACCATGAGTTATTTACTGTGTGCAGGCTTTTGCTTTGGCGGTTTTATTGGCTATCTTGGAACGTCACAACAAATTTTTATGCAACAATTTGGCAAAACAGGGCAGGAGTTTAGTGCCTATTTTGCGCTATTAGCAGGTGTGATGGGGATTGCGTCTTTTACCAATTCTAGAATTGTCATGAAGTTTGGCATGCGTCCCATCTGTATTTATGGCTTTCTTGGTTTAAGTCTAATTTCGTTGCTGTTCCTCATCATTCAGCTTTCTGGCGTATCCATCTCATTCTGGATGTTTATGCTGTATGCCTGCATTCTGTTTTTATTGTTTGGAACGCTATTTGGCAATCTAAATGCGATTGCAATGGAACCGATGGGGCATGTGGCTGGTATGGCTTCTGCGATTATTGGTGCATCGTCTTCGGTATTATCGCTTATTCTCGCCTCTATTATTGGTCAGTTATATAACGGAACTTTAATTCCAATGACCTGTGGTTTTGTGATTTTATGTGGTTTGGCATTTGCGCTGACTTTATATGAAAAACGACACTTAACTAAATTAGAAAGTTAAGTCTTATGGCTTGATTTTTGGACTGAAATACATTTAAAAGCCATCTGATGATGGCTTTTTATATTTAGCTTTTGATGCAACTCATTAATGCATCACGGGCTCTGAAACCACCACTAATAGATGATGCATAAATTGTTTTTCCTTGTAGTAGAACTTCCATTGCGCCAACATCATCCAAATTAGACGCTGTTTGTACCATAGTGACTGGGACAAGTAAGATCCCTTTCGTGTGGCTAGGGATGAGTGTTGCCTCAGTTAAAGTTTCAGATTGATCCGTACGCATCACAATGTCGAGTTGTTGATTACTGGTTGTTGTTGGTATATGAGGACCTGTAAATACCAATGCTCCAGTACTTTTTTCTGTAGGACCGAACAGGGTGAGTTGGCTTAAATCAGAATTATAAGTAACAGCACATCCTCCTTTTCTGCCACGATGTTTAGAAAGAAACCATATTCCATGTTCACCTTGATAAATTTGTTTCATGTTTCTAGGTGTCGAAGATGAATGATGCGGACTTGACTCCATTTGTTTAAGGTGTGTTATTTTATTTGCATAGAGAAGAGTAGATTTTGTTAACGCACTAAAAGTGAAAATTAAGGTCATCAGAGGTTTATGAGGCATATAAATACTCTTTGCTTTAGATTCTAGTTTTTTAAATTTTATTGACTCGCTTTAAAATCTAATTGAGCGAATCATGGGATATTTGACTGAGCGTTATATATCCTGATTAATCTTTTATATATTTTTTTAACATTGGTTAAAAGATCATAAGATGATCAATAGTTAAAATTGTCCTATGATGTTAATTATTGAATGCTGATATGTTATAGAGGATGGTTTTTGATTCATGTTTCTTTTATTTAAAATGACAAAGTTATGAAAAAAGTTGTCCCTGTAGTTTTAAGACATAAAAATCATGGTGTAGAAATACTGGCTTTTCATCATCCACTTGCTGGGACTCAATTGGTTAAGGGAACAATCGAACAAGCTGAGCAATATGAACAGGCTGCAATTCGTGAGTTGTTTGAAGAATCGGGATTGATTGCTCAGCCTAATTCCAAGTTTATGGGCAATCTCATACTTAGCTTTAATCAGCAAGATTGGTATTTCTATTTATGTGAGCTAAAGAGTGAGTTGGCTGAAACGTGGCTACATCATTGTCAGGATGATGGTGGTTTAGACTTTAGGTTCTTTTGGTATTCTTTAGATCAACAACCAGATGATCATTGGCATGAAACCTTTAAAGAAGCGCTAAGCTTTTTAAGGCAATATTTGCTGATAAATTAAAGCCATCATAATAAGATGGCTTTTAACTCAAAAACTACTTCAATTGTTTGTAGCTTCTAAAATGATTGGATTTCTATACATGACATCGGTACGAAGTACGTATTTTTGACCTGAGATAACAGGTGCGCCTTCATGCAATTGCTGATGTTCAAATACAAGGATTTGTCCAAGTTTTGGTTGAATATTAGCGGTCTGAGTTTCTTTGCATGGTTTCAACATACCGCTATTACGATAGAAAATCGTTTCACCCCCAATAAAATCTTCACTCAAATAAATCAGTAATGTTAACTGACTACGATACCTATCATTAACCTCATATATTCCATCAAAATGAGGTTTAAAAGTTTCTCCACTTTCATATCGATAAAAACGGAAACGCTCATTTAGGCCAGAAATTTCCCAGCCGTTGAGTCGTTCTGGTAAAGAAGGTTTAAGCTTAGAGTACAGGGTGTCCGCTAGTTCAGTACTATCATAAATCACACGTTGATTATTTCTAATATTGGTCTGGACTTGCCGAGCAGAATTTATAGATATATCGGCTGTTTCATAGTGATATTGATTGCTTAGTTCTATAAAAGAATTGCATTCAGCATTTGAAAACACATGATCTACAGTGAAAATTAGTGGAGTAGTTTGATGTAGATGTAAGTTTTCTTGTTGATGAAATTGAGCAATACGTGAAGTTATCCCATTTTGATGACCTATTAGATTGAGTTTGAATTGATTATTTTATCATCATTGGTGTTCTTGTTTCTATTTGTTTAGTGGCTCAATTCTTGCTTCTTATATTTTAACATTGAACCAAATATGAGAAATCGGATAATGAAAAATGAAAATTATTTAAGAACATTGCATACAAAAGATCAAGGTTGGTTTTGGTTTGGCTTGACCGTCGTTATTCAAATTGTACTGATAAGCGTGAGCTATCTTATGATTAATATTTCACTTTGATTTTTAGACTTTTTTAGCGTTATGATTCATGAATTGATTATCCATGATTTGAGTCATTTCGATAATGCTAAAATTGATTTATTACGTGCCAGAGTCTCACCTTGAATCTACAAAATCTGCCATTTTCAAAGCAGGAGCAGGTGGTATTGGCAATTATGAGCATTGTGCTTGGCAAGTCAAAGGCATTGGACAATTTAAGCCTGTAAAAGGTGCAAATCCTTTTTTAGGGCAGTTGGATGAATTAGAGCAGCTCGAAGAATGGCGAGTTGAAACTATTGTCACAAAAGAAAAGGCCTGTGCTGTGGCAAAAGCTCTAAAAGCAAGTCATCCCTATGAAGAACCTGCTTTTGAGTTTATCCAGATTTTAGAGATTCAATAAACTTTATTCTTTTCTAAGCATACTGCTTTGAATCAACCGAGCGATATCTGTTGTCCGTGCACGAATCAGCTCTGCCGCATTTTGACAGGCTTCTTCTAGGCTGGTCGGGCCTGAGGTTAATGAAAAAGCAGCCGTAATGCCATGTTCATATAAAGCTTGATAGTTTTGCCCAAGTGTTCCGGCAATCACAATCACAGGGATATTGGCGGCTTGTGCAATTTTGGCAACGCCAAACGGTGTTTTGCCATTTAAGGTCTGCTCATCAAACTTTCCCTCACCTGTAATCACCCAATCAGCGCCTTGGATTTTGGCAGTAAGTTGATTTAGTTCTGCAATGACTTCAACTCCAGATCGAAACTCAGCCTTTAAGAATGTTTTAGCAGCAAAACCAAGTCCGCCTGCGGCTCCTGCACCAGCTTCATTACGTTGATCGACGCCAAGCAATTGAGCAGTAACGTCGGCAAAATGGGAGAGAGCTTGATCTAACTCCAACACTTGTTGAGGTGAAGCGCCTTTTTGTGGCCCAAAAATATGAGATGCACCATTTGGACCACATAAAGGATTGGTCACATCGGCAGCCAATAAAAATTTAGTCTGTTGAATTCGTGAATCAAAATTTTCTAGATCGATCTGTGCCAAGTTTTGCAAGGTATGACCACCAGCAGATGATCTGCATCTAGAAATTTAGCACCTAATGCATTGAGTAAACCTGTACCTGCATCATTGGTTGCGCTACCGCCAATCGTCAGAATAATGTGCTGAGCACCTGCATCTAATGCTGCGATAATCAGTTGTCCAGTGCCATAGGTACTGCTGTTACATGCATCGCGATCAGCGGGTTGCACCAACTGGATACCACTGGCTTGAGCCATTTCAATGATGGCGATCTTGTCAGCATCTAACCAGCCCCATTTTGCCCGTACAGGTTCACCAAGAGGGCCTTGTACCATTTGCTCACGCCATTGCCCTGAACACACCTCCAAGACAGCCTCGATAGAGCCTTCACCACCATCTGCCATTGGGCATTGAATGATTTCTGCATCAGGAAAGACTTGTTGCCAAGCTAAAGAAATTGCTTGGGCAATACCGTGTGCAGATAGGCTATCTTTAAATGAATCAGGGGCAATCACAACTTTCATAAATTCTTTACAATCAAGTTTTAATCTAACTTGAGCTTAGTCTGTCCGATGTTGAATATCTAGATAAATGACGAAAATAAAAAAAGCCACTAAGTTGAGCAACAAAGTGGCTTGGTTTAATCAACGACTATTGCATTAATTAAACTGAGAAAAATCAGGTTTACGCTTTTGCATAAAGGCTTGTACGGCTTCCATCATTTCAGGAGAACGCACACGTTGCATAAAGATTTCAGCTTCATCATCAACACATGCGATGATTTCAGCCAAGTCTTGCTTCATCAGTGCCTTACTTTGTTTGATCGACGCCAATGGTAATGCAGCTAAATGTTGAGCCGTTTGTTGTGCAGTGGCATAGACATCTTCAACCACATCGTTCACCAGATTGGCTTTCACCGCAGTTGCTGCATCAAATTTTTTCGCTGTGAATAACAATTCAGCTGCTTTCTGGTAGCCCGCTTGTTTGACTAATAAACGACTTGCCGCACCTTCTGGAGACAGGCCAAGACTGACAAATGGAATTTGGAATAGGGCAGTGTTGTCTGCGAAAACGAGGTCAGCATGTAATAGCAGCGTTACACCAATACCAATTGCGACACCTTTGACCGCAATGATCAATGGCTTAGATAACCGTGCAGCAGCTTTTAACAATACAAATGGAGGTTGATCGCCAGCTTTACCTTCATGTGGCTTTTGGATAAAGCCCATAAAGTCTTTCATGTCATTACCCGCAGTAAAGTCTTGTTCTGCACCACGGAAGATCACCACACGAACGTCTTTATCCGCATCTGCTTCATCCAAAGCTTTTGCGATCCAAAGATAAAGTTCGCCATAGAGTGCATTTTTTGCTTCTGAACGGTTAATGGCTAAGGTGAGTACGCCATCTTCTAAATTTGCTTGCAAATGTTGATGAGGTTGTTGAATACAGCTAAGTGTCATCGTACTATCCTTGCTTTAATCCAGATTGATTTTTAAGTGCCCTCATTATGTCGCATATTTATCTGAATGACACAACTGATGAGTTCACAAAAAGTGAAATTACGCCTATGTACACATTTGACTATCTTGTTTTTATTGGACGTTTTCAGCCTTTTCATTTGGCACATATGCAAACCATTGAAATTGCATTACAGCAAAGTCAGAACGTGATTTTGGCTTTGGGCTCGGCTCAATCTGAACGGAATATCAAAAATCCTTTTTTAGCCACTGAACGTGAACAGATGATTTTGTCGAATTTTTCTGCACAAGATCAAAAACGGATTCATTTTGTTCATGTCGTTGATGTGTATAACGATGAAAAATGGGTTAAACAAGTTAAAGATTTGGTCAATGCTGTCATTCAGCCCAATGCAAAAGTGGGCTTAATCGGTCATTTCAAGGATGAGTCTTCGTATTATTTACGTTTATTCCCCGAGTGGCAGATGGTGGAGCTGGATAGTTTGAAAGATTCAATTTCAGCAACGCCAATGCGTGAGGCTTATTATCGTGGCGAGATTCAAACTGAATTTTTTCCTGAGGGGACAATCCAGTTTCTGAGAGAATTTCAAAAATCAGCGATCTACGCTGAATTACAGAAAAAATATTTGACGGATGATCGCAGCAATATTGAATAATTTAATTGGCGTTTGTTAACTCGTTGATCAGGAAATCAATCAAAACACGGAGATGAAAAGATTCGTGTTTTTTCGATGGATAAACCAAAGAAAAAGGGCGGGATGCACCAGAAAATTCAGTTAATACTTCAACAAGCGTATGATTTTCGATTTCTTTTTCAACAATAAAACGATAGGTCTGTAATAAACCTGCACCGTGCTTGGCCAGGGTAACTGTGCCTAAGATATCATCCAAACAACGTATTTTTGCAGTCGTTACATATTCTACAATTTGGCGATTTAGATTGAATAGCCAAGGAACATTTTTTCCTGTGCTAGGTAATACAAATTGAATGCATTGATGATGCTGTAAATCCTCAAGGTATTGTGGGGTACCAAATTGCTTTAGATATTCTGGTGATGCAACTACGATCAACTCTGCTTGTTCAAGTTGACGTGCAATCAGATTCGAATCAGCGAATTGCCGGCCACGAATCGCTAAATCATACCCTTCTGCTATAAAGTCCACATTTTTATTGGTGAGTTGTACATCAATTTCAATCTTTGGATATTGTTGTGAGAATTTTGCCAGTAAAGGCAATATTCGATAATGCCCATAAGGTGTGGGAACGCTGAGTCTGATGAGACCTGTTGGTTGCTGATTTTGATTCTTTAATTGTTGTTCTGCTTCAAGAATTTGATTTAATGCTTGTTTGCATTCATCAAAATAGATTTTTCCTTGTGGGGTTAAACGGACTTGGCGTGTCGTTCGGATAAACAATGGAAGGGTTAAATGCTTTTCAAGGCGTGCGATTGAACGACTCACAGCGGCAGGACTAACACCTGCATGTAATGCAGCTTTAGAAAAGCTTTCGTATTCAGCAACTAAACAAAATAGTTCGACGCTGCTAAACATCATTCGTCTAAGTTGCTGTGACATTCATTACACCATGTAAAAAATGATTTGAGTTGTACGCTATTTAAGCACATAAATGTAAATAATAAGATAGCTTCATCCCTTGTGATGGAATGATTGTATGAAACTATTTTATTCACCAAACGCTTGTTCTTTAGCCCCGCATATTGTTTTAAGAGAGCTTGGAATTCCATTTGAATTGATCAAAGTCGATTTACAGCAGCATTTGACAGTATTAGGCGACGATTTTTATCAGCTTAATTCCAAAGGGCAAGTTCCTTTACTCCAGTTGAATGATGAATCATTTTTATCTGAAGGCAGTGTGATTAGCCAGTTTTTAGTGGATCAGGCTGGGCGAAAAGATCTATTACCAGAAATCAATACACCTCAACGTTATCAGGTACTGGCGTGGATGAATTTTATTGCCTCAGAAATTCATAAGGCATATACGCCTTTTTTTCATGACAGCTATGCTGATCAGCGTAAAGCAGTATTTAGCTCAATATTAAATAAGCATTATAGATGGATAGATCAGCAATTAGCTGAGCAGCATTACTTAACTGGACCGGATTTTACGATTGCGGATATTTATCTGTTTGTGGTGACACGCTGGGCAGTATTTATTGAATTGGACCTAACAGATTGCATACATTTGACCAAATTTATGCAGCGAGTTGCCAATCGTGAGACTGTCAAAAATGCGATTGCAGTCGAAGCCGTTTAGCGTATTGATCTCAATAAAATTATTCTAGAAGAGAAAAATCATGCCTTATATTTTGATTCAAATTACCAAAGAGAATGTTTCAGTACAGCAAAAGCAGCAATTGATTAAGGAGGCGACAGAGCTTGTAGTTCGGGTACTGGATAAGGACCCTGCAACCACATTTGTGGTGATTGATGAGGTGAATACAGATAATTGGGGAGTGACGGGAGAGACAGTATCAATGCTGCGACGAAAGCAACTCGTCCATAATGATGAGGCGACGGGGTAATTATGGTTAACGATGTAATTTCAGCGATCCATTCGCAACTGCATCAATATTTTGATGCTTTATATTTTTGTGATGTGAACCGTTTGCAACAAGTATTTCACCCTGATGCCATTTATATCAATGCAACGGATCATCCTTTGTTAAAACTGGATATGGCAAGCTATTTTTCTATTGTGGAGAAGCGTATTTCACCCGCTTCTCAAAATGCGCTAAGACAAGATAAAGTGGTTTCCATCAACCTGATTCATGAGCGATTGGCAATTGTGCATGTTGAATGTGCAATTCAGCCAAAATATTTTTATGACGCATTAACATTGATATATGAACATCAACAATGGAAAATTATAAGCAAAGTTTTTCAATATGAAATTCTATAGCTATAAATCCTTTAAGTCTAAACGGAAAGCTGCTTGAGTTTATATTGCTTAAGCATCTTCCCAAAAGATAATTCGATTTGAAAATGGATCGGTGATACTCAACTCTAAGGTTTCCCAATCGGTTTTCTCTACTTGAGGCTTTGCAAATTTATAGTCTTTTGCATCCAATTCTGCATGAAACAAACTGAGATTTTCCCAATAAATGCGAATCGCACTATGCGGGCTGGCATCACCGAAATGCTCAGATAAATGAATGATGCAATCATCTTTGGAAATCTGTAGATAAACAGGGAAGTTATCCCCAAAAGTATGTTGCCAGTCCAATTGGAAGCCCAAATACTCAAGATAAAATGCTTGCGCAAGTTCAATATCAAAAATACGAAAAATCGGGGTAATTGATCCAGATTGCATGCTTATTCCTCTTAGCGAACACCAAACTGTTGAGTCCAATAACTCTTTTGCTTGGCTGATGCATCGACTGTACAGGCTAGCGCATAATCTGTAAATTTTGGATGCATTAAATTATGACAATGCACAGGACTGGCAAGCCATGTAGCCATCACATCATTTAAATTTTTTTGTCCACGTGCTACGTTTTCACCACCGCCTCGACCTTTAAATTGTGTTTGTTTTAGACGGGTTCTAAAATCTTGACCTGTGCTACTGACATGTCCAAGCACACTGTACTGCGCCATATCTTCGGCATGTGCCAAGGCACTTTGATATAAGTGATTGTTCCATCTAAGTGGTGCAACTGCGGGAAAATGCTGTCCACCACATTGACGTGGATGTTGCCGAATTTCATTAATTGCATCAAGAAGCACTTGTTGATAAGCCGGGTTTTGTAGGTCTTGGCAGCGTATTTCGGTCGCTGGTTTTTGAATTTGTGCGACTAAGGGGGCAGAATCTTGAGAAGTCGTAGGTGCATTAGAGTTACATGCCGCCAGAAAAAATAACAAGGATAGGGGCAAAAAAGCATTGAGATGAGTCATTTTAAATGTCTTTAATTTAATTCTTTTAATCTATTTATCATACGTCAATCGTAAAGCTGAGGGCAATTTGCTTGAATAAAAAAAGCGAGCCTTTAACTCGCTTTTTTGTTACTTAACATGATTATGCTGATTGTAACGCTTTTAAGTCTTCAAGCACTTGTTCTGCATGTCCAGCAGCCTTGACCTTACGATAGCTTTTGACCAATTTCTGGTTATGGAAAATAAAAGTTGAGCGTTCGATGCCCATCACTTGTTTGCCATACATATTCTTTTCTTTGATTACATCGAAATGTTTGCATAGCACTTCTTCTTTATCACTGATTAAATCAATCGTGAGTGCTTGTTTCTCAGTGAAGTTCTGATGTGCTTTAATTGAGTCACGTGAGACGCCAATAATTTGACAGTTTAACGCATCAAATTGGTCTTTTAAGCAAGAAAAGCCAATGGCTTGAGTGGTACAACCTGGGGTTGAATCTTTAGGGTAGAAATAGAGTATCAGCCATTCACTACTTAGCTCTGCAAGATTCACTTCACCCTGTGTGGTTGGGAAAGTGTGATTCGGTAATTGAATATTCTCAGACATTGTTCATCCTTCGATAAAATTAATTTTGTTCAAGCTCAAGGGGCAAAAAAGCATATTCCTCATGATAAACAATATCGCCTTGGCGTACAGGAATAGCTTTGTTAAAAATTGGCCCATCAATCACAGTGGTGTGGAATTCTCCACCTTCACCACATGGATCAATGCCACGATTTTCTAACTCTTGGATGTATTCCAGCGTGAGTGTTTTGCCTAAATCTTCGACTTTCATGCCGAGTTTAAGATTAACCGTTACGAGAACACTGTGAAAACCAAGATTGATAAATTCTTCTACTACTTCTTTATGTGGGCGTAACCACAGTGGCATACCCAATTTCAACCCTACTTGTTGGGTAACACGATCATGCCAACAGCCATGTTGAGGCATATCTAGATCACCGGTCACAAGTACTTCGGCACCGTGTTGTTTGGCTTGATCGAGTAGGGCAATAAATTTACTTTCATAATCAGCCCAACTGGAAGATGCCATATACACTGGCAAACCAATGGCCTCTGCTTGTGCACGGATAATTTCGAGTGGCATTGCATGTGAACGGGAGCGTTGTCCTTGTTCTTCTAACATCATAATTAACCCGATCACTGTGCCTGTTTGCATGGCGTGATATAGGGCGAGAGAACTGTCTTTGCCACCACTAAAAGAGACGATTGATTTTCGTCGTTCGGCATTGCTTTTCCATTGATCCTGCATGATCTTATTCAATTGATTCAAAATAAATGAGATTTTAACAAACTCGATAAAAAAAGCCTGCATAAATGCAGGCTTTGTTCTGAGCAAGATAAGCTTATTTTTTCGGCGCTTGTTGCTGCTGTTGCTGAGCAGCTTTCATTGCTTCTTCAGTGAGCTTTTCTAACTTGCTCACAAGCGGTGCACCTAAGCAAGCTTGTAAATCTTTATTTTGCTGTTGTACAAAACCTAAAGTACTTGGGCTTTTCTTCGCATTGATTGCGCTTTGGATTTCCCATTTTTGTGCTTCAGTTACTTTACCTTGCGCGTCAATTTGACAACCACAGAATTTAGTTACTTCTGCTGCTGTTAATTTGCCGCCTTTCGCAGTTTGGTCTTTACATACATTGACCAACGCTGCTTTTACATTGGTACTTTTATACGCAGTTTGTAATGGATTATCAGCTGCGTGAGTTGCCGTTGCAAATAATGCTGCAGCTGACATCATTGTAGAAAGAATAAGATTTGATTTAGAAAACTTCATATAATGTACCTAATTTTTTACCCTATATCGGTTATTCAGCGTAACGCGTTGGATCCGCAATACCTGCTTCGATAAAACCTTGTTGACGTAAACGACAGCTGTCGCATTTGCCACATGCACGTCCTTGAGCATCTGCCTGATAGCAGGATACCGTTTGACTATAGTCTACGCCATGTTCGATGCCTAAGCGTATAATATTCGCTTTGGATAAATGTAACAAAGGTGTTTCAATTTTAAGGGGTTTTCCTTCCACACCAGCTTTTGTCGCCAGACGAGCCAAATTGGCAAAAGCATCAATAAATTCAGGACGACAGTCTGGATACCCTGAATAATCAACAGCATTGATCCCAATGACGATGGCAGCAGCGTCAAAAACCTCGGCTGCAGCAAGTGCATAAGATAAGAAAATAGTGTTACGTGCTGGAACATAAGTTACAGGAATGCCTTCTTGTAATTGTTCTGGGACTTCAATGTTATGATCTGTAAGCGCAGAGCCACCTAAATTACCCAAATCAATATTAATGACACGGTGTTCTACGCCTGCACGTTGTGCAAGTGCTTTTGCTGCATCAAGTTCAGTCGTCGAACGTTGACCATACATAAAGCTTAGGGCGATACATTCATAATTTGCCTGTGCCCAAGCAAGACACGTTGTTGAGTCTAAGCCGCCAGACAATAATACGATGGCACGAGAACGCATATTATTTTCCATGATTCAACCTAAAAATAAATTTGAGAAAAGCCGATCTATTTTGCAGAACGGATATGGTGAGTATTTTAACGACCAGATTCATCATTCCATAACAGCTTATGCAACTGTAATTGGAAACGAACAGGGAGATGGTCTTCTAAAATCCATTGGGCTAAGTCACGCGCCAAAGCAGGCAGGGCAACAGCACCTTTTTCAACTGCAAAAGCTGGCGAGAACCATACTGTACTCACTTTATCTTGCAACTGGAATTGTTCAAGTTGTTGTTTCGACCACTCATAGTCCGCACGATTACAGATCACAAATTTAATCTGATCATGTGGCGTTAAATAGTCAAGATTGCTGTATAGGTTCCGATGATCTTCTTTAGAGGTCGGTGTTTTTAAATCCAGTACTTTGGAAACACGTGGATCAACTTTAGACACATCTAAGGCACCACTGGTTTCTAGAGATACTTCAAAACCGAGGTCACATAGGCGCTGTAATAAAATCAGGCAATTCGGCTGAGCAAGTGGCTCGCCTCCTGTGACGCAAATATAGGGTGTTTTATGTTGGCTTGCAGTTTCGATAATTTGTTCAAGCGATAAACGCTCACCACCTTCAAAGGAGTAGGTCGTATCACAATAACTACAGCGTAAAGGGCAACCTGTTAAACGAATAAAAACGGTCGGTAGACCAAAGGTATTCGCTTCGCCTTGCAAAGAGTAAAAGATCTCCGTGATGCGTAAACCCGCCGCAGGATCGGAGACAGGAATTGCAGAAGAACGTAAGGAAGCCATAAACAGTTACCACAAACAGTTGCTACACAAGCAGCATGCTACATAAAAAACAAAATCTCTACGACCATGACTGATCGTAGAGATGGGGAACGATCAAGTTCCGCAATAAATATTACAAATTAGTCTTCGCGTAATAAATCGTTCAAGCTGGTTTTAGCGCGAGTTTTCGCATCTACTTTTTTCACGATGATTGCAGCGTAAAGGCTGTAAGTACCGCATTTAGATGGAAGGCTACCCGCAACAACCACAGAACCTGCTGGTACGCGGCCATAATGAACTTCACCAGTCTCACGATCGAAGATCTTGGTTGATTGACCAATGAAAACGCCCATTGAGATGACAGAACCTTCTTCAACAATCACACCTTCAACGATTTCAGAACGTGCACCGATGAAGCAGTTGTCTTCAATAATGGTTGGGTTTGCTTGTAATGGTTCTAAAACACCACCGATACCAACGCCACCAGATAAGTGAACATTTTTACCGATTTGCGCACATGAACCTACAGTAGCCCATGTATCAACCATCGTACCTTCGTCTACATAAGCACCGATGTTGACATATGAAGGCATCAAAATCACATTTTTCGCTTGGAAACTACCACGACGAGCTACAGCAGGCGGTACAACACGTACACCCGCAGCTTTGAACTGTTCTTCAGTCCAACCTGCGTATTTAGTATCTACTTTGTCATAGAAACGAAGATCACAAGCTTCAATTGGCTTGTTGTCATTGAGTTTGAATGACAGTAAAACTGCTTTTTTTAACCATTGGTGAACAACCCACTCACCATCGATTTTTTCCGCTACACGAAGTGTACCGTTGTCTAAAGCAGTCAATGCTTCTTCTACAGCTTGACGGATTTCTGTTGGGCAGTCCGTTGCGCTATAGTTGGCACGGTCTTCAAATGCTTGCTCAATGATTGTAGAAAGCTGAGACATGATCTTCGTTCTTCCAAAAAAATTTTGAAGATTTTACACTAATTTTGTAGGGTCTGTTGCCATTTTATAAATAGGTTGCGTTATAAGCTAAAATTTTATCAGACGAGGCATGAAACGCAGGGAATGGCTATTCCCTTGCCAAGTTTCATAACGAAGTATGAGGAAATTTTAGCTATAACCCTTTGGGACAAGAAGTTTTTTTGTCGCTACATCGTTATGTCTTGTTCATTTAGAAAGCCTAAACTTCACAAGCCATGCCTTGTATCGCCTAAAAAATCTTGCGCCGTATACGGCTCATGTCGCAACCATAGATAAAGTGGCAGCAGACCCTCAGAATCTTTGAAAAAAGTAGTTACAATATATTGTTTTAAATTTAAGCAACAAAACTGTAATAAAAATGGAGACCATTGTTTTTTATCTATAATTTAGGAATACATAATTCATTCGAATTTGTATCAAAAAATAACAAAAAGTAATCAGTTTCTGTATAAAAAGTTAGCGATCATTCTTTTATGCTTATTCCACAAGCAACAATTATACATTTATTTAAATAAAAGCGTTTTTTTGAGGAGACTTCAATGAAAGCTTTGCGTGTTATGTTAGCAGCAGGTGCATTAACAGCGATTGCAGGTACTGCATTTGCAGCAGATGAACAAGTGGTGAAGGAATCAGTTTATGCATTCCCTTCATACTTAGATCCAGTTTCTGTTCGTGCTGAGGTAGGTACTACAGGCTACGGTGGTGCAATTTCATATAAAGTCAACCCATACGTGAGCTTAAGCCTTGGTTATAATGGTGGCGATATTTCTTGGTCAGACAGTTTGAAAATTGATGGCACGAAATATGATATGGACATGGACAATAAAACAGCATATTTAAATGCTGAAATTTATCCATGGGGTACTAACCAAAATGCATTTGCTCGTGCACTTTATGTAGCGGCAGGTGTTGGTTATCTTGATAATAGTTATGATTTGAAAAAATCTGTTTCTAATACAAACGATACAATCAAAATTGATGGTTCAAACTACTACGCTCCTGGCGGAAAGGGTTCGGTTAAAGGCCATTTAAATTATGATAACCAAATTGCTCCATACGTAGGCTTAGGTTTAAATAGTCCTGTTTATAAAAACTTTGGTGTATTTGGTGAAGTCGGTGCGTACTATACTGGTAATCCTGAAGTTGATTTAAAGTCTGAAGGTTTAATTAAAGTAGGTGGTACCGAGTCAGGTCAAGCTGCGGCTGATCGTGATGCTGATAAAATCGCGAATAAGAGCAGATATGAGTGGATGCCAGTTGCAAAAGTGGGTGTGAGCTTCAAGTTCTAATCCATGCATTCAGCATAAAAAAACGAGCTCAATGCTCGTTTTTTTATGCGCTTTAATAAGCAAAACAAAAGGCTCATATGAGCCTTTTGTTTTTTTGGATAATTTATTCTTCTGGATAAGCTACTTTTTTCAGTGCTTTAATATCTGTTTCTGGTGAGCAGAGCGAAATAAATTCATAACCATAGCCACGGAGCAGATGCCCTTTTCGTACCGCAATCCAAGTGGTATTAACACCAAATATATCTGTTTTAATTTGTTGTAAACGATAATCACGCTCCGCATCATAAGCGACATCGTTGACAATCCCGACCCCCATATTCAGTTCGACATAGGTTTTGATGACATCGGCATCGAGGGCTGACATTACAATGTCGGCATGCAATTGTGCATCTTCAAAGGCTTTGTCAATTTTAGAACGGCCTGTAAAACCGCCATGATAGGTAATCAACGGATATTCGGCTAAGACGTCCAAACTGATTTTATCTAGTTTCGCTAGAGGGTGGTCTTTTGGGGTGATTATGCTATGGTGCCATTCATAATAAGGTACGCTGGCCAAATTATCTTCTGTTGTTAATGATTCGGTTGCAATACCAATATCTGCTTCACCTTGTAGCAGCATTTCTGCAATTTCAACTGGGCTGGCCTGTTGTAAAACCAAATGGACTTTTGGAAATAATTTTTTAAACTGATTCACAATTGGTGGTAGCACATAACGTGCCTGAGTATGCGTGGTTGCGATGGTCAGAGTGCCTTCATCCACTTTATTAAAATCATCGGCTAGACGTTTAATATTGTCAGCATCGACCAACATGCGCTCTACAATGCTTAATAAGGATTGTCCTGGTTCGGTGAGGCCTAATAAGCGTTTACCTTTACGTACAAAAAGTTGTACACCTAATTCATCTTCTAAATCTTTAATGTGTTTACTGACACCAGATTGGGAGGTATAAAGTGCCGCAGATGCTTCAGTTAAATTAAAGTTTTGGCGAACAGTTTCTCGAATAATTCTGAGTTGTTGGAAGTTCATAAAAGTTTTTCCTCATAAGAGGATGGGGCGTGTTTTACCCCATCAATATTATTTTAAGCAACTTGCGTTGTTTGATCTGCGAATAAATGAAGTTGAGCTGCACTGATCCAAACGGTTTGATTTGGTTTGAATTGATGTAAGTTCGCTTCTTCTACACTTAATAAAATTTCGATAGTACGTCCACTACGATCTTGTAATTCCGCCACAACTCTACCTGCAATCCACACTTCACGTAAGAACGTTGCCTCAAGGGTATTGGCTTGAGGTTGGGTATGAATATGTAATTCATTTGGTCGTGCAAATGCAATGACTTTCCCTTGTGGCGCATCTAATAGAGTCGGTAGCTGAATACGGTCATCGCCGATACGGATAATACCGCCAGTATGCTCACCTTCAAAACGATTTGCTTGACCAAGGAAATCAAAAACAAATGGGGTAGCAGGTTTTTCATACACTTCACGTGGTGAACCAATCTGTTCAACGTCACCTTTGTTCATCACGATGATCTGGTCAGCCACTTCTAAAGCTTCTTCTTGATCGTGAGTCACGAAGATCGAAGTAATATGCAGCTCATCATGTAAGGTACGTAACCAACGGCGTAATTCTTTACGTACTTTGGCATCAAGTGCACCAAAAGGCTCATCTAAGAGTAAAACACGTGGTTCAACTGCGAGGGCACGGGCTAGTGCAATACGTTGGCGTTGACCGCCAGAAAGCTGAGCTGGATAGCGATCCGCCAAGAAACCCAGTTGTACCAAATCCAGTAAGCGAGTCACACGTTTTTTGATTTCAGCTTCTGAAGGACGTGTTGCACGTGGGCGAACGCGTAAACCAAAGGCAATATTGTCAAAAACAGTCATGTGGCGGAATAGGGCATAATGTTGGAAAACAAAACCAACCTGACGCTCACGTACATGGATGTCCGTTGCATCTTCACCTTCAAGTAAAACCTGACCACCATCTGCAGATTCTAAGCCTGCAATAATACGTAATAAGGTTGTTTTTCCACAGCCTGAAGGACCGAGTAGGGCAACCAATTCACCTTCAGGAAAGTCTAAAGAGATATTTTTTAGCGCATGGAATGCACCAAAGTGTTTTTCAATATTTTTAACTTGAATACTCATGTGTTTATTCCTTAGTGATTCGGCTGATGCTTATTTGCTTGCTCTTGACGTATTTCTAGCCATGTTTTCAAAATCAAAGTGATAATCGCTAAAAATGCCAGTAATGAAGACACAGCAAATGCAGCACTAAAGGTATATTCGTTATAAAGAATCTCGACGTGTAACGGTAAGGTATTGGTTTGACCACGAATATGACCTGAAACCACGGATACCGCACCGAACTCACCCATTGCACGGGCATTACACAGAATCACGCCGTAAATCAGACCCCATTTGATATTAGGTAACGTCACTCTCCAGAAGGTTTGCCAACCTGAAGCACCGAGTACAATCGCAGCTTCTTCTTCCTCAGTCCCTTGTGCTTCCATTAACGGAATTAACTCACGCGCAACGAATGGAACAGTAATGAAAATGGTGGCGAGTACAATGGCTGGTACGGCATACAAGATTTTGATGTCATGATCCATTAACCAACTGCCCATCCAGCCTTGTGTACCAAAAATCAGGACCAACATTAAACCTGCAATGACTGGCGATACCGAAAAAGGCATATCAATAATGGTGGTTAAAATGGCTTTTCCTCGAAACTGGAATTTTGCAACCGCCCATGCTGCTGCAACACCAAACACCACATTAATGGGTACTGCAATCGCGGCAGTGAGTAAGGTCAGTTTGACGGCAGATAAAGTATCTGAATCGGTTAAAGCATTGATATAAACGGTCAAACCTTGTTTAAATGCTTCAACAAAAACCAAAATCAGCGGTAGGATTAAGCAGCTCAGGAAAAAAATCAGAGCAACACCAATTAAGGTATAACGGACCCAAGTTGGTTCTCTGGTTGCATCTCTGGCTTGTAATTTAACTGCTAAAGCATTGCTATTGGTATTTAAGCTCATTGTGCAACTCTCCCTGTACGACGGCTAGCCCATGCTTGCACCAAGTTAATTAAAAATAAGATGCCGAAAGAGAGGACGAGCATAACCACAGCGATGGTGGTTGCGCCTGCATAATCATATTCTTCTAAACGAGAAATAATCATGAGTGGTGCGATTTCTGTTTTATATGGTTGGTTGCCTGCAATGAAAATAACAGAGCCATACTCGCCAACGCCACGTGCAAATGCTAAGGCAAAACCTGTTAGCAAAGCAGGAAACAAAATCGGCAAAATGATTTTGGTAATGGTTTGCCAGCGATTGGCACCTAGTGCAGATGCAGCTTCTTCTAGTTCAGTTTCAATGTCACTGAGTACAGGTTGTACAGTACGAACCACGAAGGGGAGACCAATGAAGATTAAAGCAAGTGTGATCCCAATCGGGGTATAAGCCACTTCAATCCCAAGTGGAGAAAGGTATTGTCCAATCCAGCCTGTTGGGGCATATAAAGAGGTTAATGCAATACCTGCAACAGCAGTCGGCAGGGCAAAGGGTAAATCCACCAAAGCATCGACAATGCGTTTGCCTGGGAAGTTATAACGCACCAGACACCAAGCCAATAACAAACCAAAAATAACGTTAACTAAAGCGGCAATCAATGCGGCACTAAAGCTAAGCTGTAAGGATTTTAAAATTCGTTCTGAGGTTAAGATTTCCCATAAGCCATCCCACCCAATCCCTAAAGATTTGATAAATACAGCAGATAAAGGAATAAGCACAATCAAAGACACGTAAGCGAGGGTGAAGCCTAATGAGAGACCAAACCCAGGCAGCACTCGGGAACGCTGCGACATGATATTTCCTCAAAGAGAAATGTTTGCTAAAACAAGCAAATAAATAATGCGAATACTAGAATTACGGAAAGCTGGGGTTAGGCAAATTTCAAATTAAAATTTGCCTGACTCATTCGGACGATAGGCTGCATCTTTTTTTCAGGTAGCAGGTAGTTCAGGATCTCAGGGAAAGGACCAAATCCAGAAACAACATTGATATGACCAACTGGACCTAAATTGATTGGTGTTAATTTCCATGCTTGCGCGAGTTGCAGTGCATCGACATAACCTAACCAAGGGTCATTTTCACTAATCAATAACGTGGTTGGCACTTCGATTTTCAGCTGCTGAAAATACTGTTTATAGTCAGTCAAGCTATGACGCGCAAAACCTGCTTCACCAAATCGTGCAGGGTTCGCAGGTGCAACCAAAATCAGATTTTTAACTTTTGCTCTGAGTTCTGGGTGTTCAGCCAGCGCAGCAACACTGGTTAAACAGCCAAAGCTATGTGCAACGATCTGAACAGGCGCTGGAGCGGCTGAAACAGTTTTAACAAATTGAGCAACCCATTCACTTAATACAGGTCGATCCCAATGTTGCTGTTGAACGCGAGAGCTAGACACGAGTTGCTGTTGTAACCAAGATTGCCAATGCTGCGTTTCGCTACCACCTACACCTGGAACAATTACGGTATGAATCATGTCCGCTCTCCCTATTTACCCGTTGAGTAAATTATTTCGTTGTGCTGTTGATCTTGACGATTTGGTCAAAGATACCGCCGTTATCAAAGTGTGTTTTTTGTACTTTGGTCCAGCCACCAAATTCTTGATCAATCGTTACCAATTTAAGTGGTTTAAACACGTTGCTGTATTTCTTTAATACCGCGGCATTACGTGGACGGTAGAAGTTACGTGCAGCAATCTCTTGTCCTGCTGGTGAATACAGGTAGTTCAAGTAACCACGAGCGATTTGCAAGTTGCCTTTTTTCTCAGCATTCTTTTCTACAACAGCCACTGGTGGTTCAGCGAGAATCGATAGAGAAGGGGTAACGATTTCGAATTTGCCCGGTTGTTCACGTACGGCTAGGTAGGCTTCATTTTCCCAAGCCAGTAATACATCACCAATACCGCGTTCAGCAAATGTTGTGGTTGCACCACGTGCACCTGAATCAAGTACTTTGGTTTGTTTATAAATTTGACGAACAAATTCTTGAGCTTTAGCGTCGTTACCACCTTTTTGATGTTTTGCCCAAGCCCAAGCACCTAAGTAGTTCCAACGTGCACCACCCGATGTTTTTGGGTTTGGTGTAATGATTTCCACACCTGGTTTAACCAGATCACCCCAATCTTTGATTTGTTTTGGGTTGCCTTTACGAACAAGGAATACAATTGTTGAGGTATATGGCGTAGAGTTGTTCGGTAATTTCTTTTGCCAGTCTGCTGGAAGTAGTTTTGCATTTTCAGCAATTTCATCGATATCTGCTGCAAGTGCAAGTGTGACTACATCTGCATTTAAGCCATCAATCACGGCGCGGGCTTGTTTACCTGAACCGCCGTGTGATTGTTTAAAGTCGATGTCTTGGCCAGTACGTTGTTTCCAGAACGTACCGAATTGTTTATTGAAATCTGTATACAGCTCACGCGTTGGGTCATAAGAAACGTTTAAGAATTCTTGTGCCGCGAATGAAGAAACTGAGAGTAATGCGGCAATGACGCCGACTTTAACTTGAGAAAAACGCATGGAAAACCCCTTAAAAACTAAATCACTGTTTGGAATATGTACGCAGCATAACGCCAGTTTTTTTGCAAAAAAAATAATTAAAATCGAATTTGTTATGAAAAAAATAGAAATAGATAAAACAGATAAGCTTTGCTGAATTATTGATATATAAGTGATTTTTAATTTTAGGTTTTAATTGTTATACTTATTTAAAATCAATGGCTTATTGGTTTTGGTGGTGCTGACTTAATAAAGTGGAAAGGTATCTAGATTATGCAGTGTTATAAAAATGGACAATTAATTGACTCCATCCCTTTATTAGACCGAGCTTTTCATTATGGCGATGGCTGCTTTACCACAGCACGTATTTTTCACGGAATTTTTGAACTAAAAGAACTACACTTTGCACGTTTAAAATTGGCATGTCAGT
This sequence comes from Acinetobacter sp. Ac_3412, assembly GCF_013072675.1. Classification (NCBI taxonomy): domain Bacteria; kingdom Pseudomonadati; phylum Pseudomonadota; class Gammaproteobacteria; order Moraxellales; family Moraxellaceae; genus Acinetobacter; species Acinetobacter sp. Ac_3412. Next base: position 655,473 of record NZ_LXUJ01000009.1, read on the forward strand.
CATTACAGCTGGATGCAGATTTATCTTGTGTAGAAAAGTCACTTGTACAATTACAGCAGCAATATTCAAATCTCAATGGCACATTAAAAGTCGTGATTAGCCGTGGTGAAGGCGATCGTGGTTATAGTCTGCCATTACATGCGGCTGATGTGTATGTCTGGTATTACCCAAGAGTGACACAGGCTTTTCAGCCTGAGTGGATTGAAAGTGGCATGTTAAATCATGCTTTGGGTTTGAATATGCCGCATTTAGTAGGTTTAAAAACGCTGAATAGATTAGAACAGGTCTTACTCAAGCAAGAAGCTGATCAGCGTGGTTGGTTAGAAGCCCTTGTTAGTGATGTACAAGGTTATATTGTTGAAGGGGTGAGCAGTAATTGTTTTATTCGTATAAATGATCGATGGATTACGCCTGAACTTCGTTATAATGGCGTCCACGGTGTGATGAGAGCCAAAATCTTGTCGAGAATGCAGCAATATCAGATTGAATGTGAGCAGCGGTGTATCGATATGAATGAGATTGGCCATATCCAAAGTTTATTTTTTTGCAATGCGTTACATCCAATGAAAGCGGTTGTTCGATTTAATGATCAGGCCTTAGCGCAGCAACCCTATCTTGATTTATTTGAAACTTTAAAACTTAGCCAGATTGATTAATATGCCAAAGCCGCCAAATTCCAGCAAAAGTAAGAAAAAGCCCAAAGCGAAACCGAAATCTAGATTTTCTTTTTTTAAAGCCTTTTTGATCGCCATTGTTATTTTTGTATTGGCGATCTTTGGCATTGTATGGTCGAGTTTATTTAAAAATTACCCTGTAGACAGTAAAAAACAGCTTTTGGTGATTTCTTCTGGTGATACCTATTCACGCTTTATTGATCGTTTAGCCAAAGAAAATAAGGTGAATTTTCCAATAGTTTTAAAGCTGTATCAGAAGTTTATGATTCATGACACCATGAAAGCGGGCGTTTATGAAATTACAGAAGGCATGAGTATTCGTCAGGTGATGGATATGTTGTCTGATGCAGATAATGCACAGATGAACCGTATTCTAGTGATTGAAGGAACAACTTTTTCACAGTTGATTCAGAGTCTAAGAAAAGACCCAAATGTCACCAATACTTTGCTTGATCTTCCGCACAGTGAATTATTAAAACAATTAAATATCTCATATACGCACCCAGAAGGCCTATTTGCGCCTGATACTTACTTCTTTGCCAAAGGCGAGACCGATAAAAAAATCTTAACCGATTTGTATCGCCGTCAAATGAAATCGCTGGATGAGGCTTGGGCCAAGAAAGCACCGAACTTACCGTATAAAGATAAGTATGAAGCGTTGATCATGGCTTCGATTATTGAGAAAGAAACTAGCCTTGATAGCGAGTTAGAACAAGTTTCAGGTGTATTTGTCCGTCGTTTGAAAATGGGTATGCGCTTACAAACAGATCCAACTGTGATTTATGGTATGGGCGATAACTATAAAGGCAATATCACCCGTAATGACCTGCGTACGCCAACGGCTTATAACACCTATACCATTAATGGTTTGCCACCAACGCCAATTGCTTTGCCAAGTAAGAAAGCAATTCAAGCAGCGATGCATCCTGATGATGCCAAAAATATTTACTTCGTTGCCACGGGCAATGGTGGGCATAAATTTACCGCGTCTTTAGAAGACCATAATCGTGCAGTGCAAGAATATTTAACTGTGCTACGTTCAAAGAAAAAGCAGGGCGAATAATGTTTATTAGTTTTGAAGGGACGGAAGGTGTAGGAAAAACTACGCTGATTCGTAAAATTCATCAGTACTTTGAACAGCAAGGTAAAGAAGTGGTGTTGACCCGTGAACCAGGTGGAACACCATTGGCGGAACAGATTCGCTCCTTATTATTGGCGGTGAATCATGAAGAGCAAATGAGTCATGATACCGAGCTGTTATTAATTTATGCAGCGCGTGCACAGCATTTACAGCAAGTGATTTTACCTGCATTAGAGGCGGGCAAGATTGTGTTGAGTGATCGTTTTACCGATGCCAGCTTTGCTTATCAGTGTTCTGGACGTGGTTTAAGTCAGGAAAAGTTGCAACTGTTAAATCAAACCTTTGTGGCGAAAATGCCGAATATCACCTTTTGGCTGGATGCCCCAATTGAATTGGGCATGACCCGTGCGCGAGAGCGTGGAGCATTGGACCGTTTTGAGCAGGAGAAATTAAGTTTCTTTGCTAAGGTGCGTGCAGGTTATGAGACCTTATGGCAAGCAGAACCTGAAAGGATGAAGCGTTTGGATGCAACACAGAATACAGATGTTGTGTTTGAAGAAGCTTTGCAATATTTGAAATAAAAGCAGCTATATACTCAATCTGTATCATCTAAAAAGTTTGTGTGATGCTTTGGTTTTATTTCTTATGCCTTACTTTTCAGGGATGAAAAGTAACAAAAATCCTTTGTTGAGCTGACGGTACATCCTTGATACCGCAGCTCAACGGGCGACATCTCTGTCGCCTACCGCGATAGTAAATATTAACTAAGAGTCTTCTTTGAAAGTATCACTCATTCACCAACGGCTGTTCCACTTTAAAATTAGGTGGTGTTAACACTGTTTTACGAATCTCATTTGAAAGTTCAGGATAATCTAGCGTGTAATGTAAACCACGTGATTCCTTGCGTTCCATTGCACAACGTACAATCATTTCCGAAACTAGAACTAGATTACGCAATTCAATTAGATTCTTACTGACACGATAATCCTGATAATACTCAGTGATTTCACGTTTCAACATTTCAATACGGTGCAAGGCACGTTGTAAGCGTTTGGTGGTACGGACAATACCCACATAGTTCCACATGGTAGAACGAAGCTCATCCCAGTTTTGTAGGATCACGACATCTTCATCTGCATCTGTAACTTGCGTTTCATCCCATGTTGGAACATCAGGGAATTGAAACTCAGCATCAAATTTCTGTTCGATATCTTCTGCTGCACTCATGCCATAAACGAAACATTCAAGTAGTGAGTTACTCGCCATACGATTAGCGCCGTGTAGACCTGTATAAGAGGTCTCACCAATGGCATATAAACCGTCTAAATCAGTTTGGCTATGTTCATCTACCACCACACCGCCGCAGGTGTAATGTGCTGCTGGAACAACAGGGATCATATCTTTAGTGATATCAATGCCGAGTTCAAGTAAGCGCGCATATAGTGTCGGGAAGTGTTCAGTAATAAATTCGGGTGATTTATGGGTGATGTCTAACCAGACATGACGAATACCTAAGCGCTTGATTTCATGGTCGATGGTACGTGCCACAATATCACGTGGAGCAAGTTCAGCGCGTTCATCAAAACGCAGCATAAAACGTTCGCCATCTGGTAAGCGTAAATAAGCACCTTCACCACGCATCGCTTCGGTGATCAAGAACGAACGCGCTTTCGGATGATATAAACAGGTTGGATGGAATTGGTTAAATTCCATATTCGCCACGCGACAACCTGCACGATAAGCCATGGCAATACCATCACCTGTGGCAATATCAGGGTTTGATGTGTAGAGATAAGCTTTCATTGCACCGCCACAAGCCAGTGCAGTAAATGGCGCGAGGAAAGTATGCACCTGTTCATTAGCTTCATCTAAAGCATAAAGACCAATTGAACGATTGGTTTGATTTAGATGCCCAAGCTTGTGTAGGGTAATCAGATCAATTGCAATATAATTTTCAAAAATCGTAATGTTATTTCGTTCTTTAGCACGTTCAACCAAGGTGGTTGAAATGGCTTTGCCGGTTGCATCGGCAGAGTGAATGATACGACGTTGTGAATGGCCACCTTCACGGGTGAGGTGCAATTGTTCATCATCATCTAGCGTAAATTGCACGCCTTGCTTGAGCAGGAAATCAACGGAAGGTTTACCACCTTCGACGGTGTGTTTGACGGCATCTAATTCACAAAGATGACCACCTGCAATCATAGTGTCATTAATATGTTGTTGAATAGAATCTGTTTCGTCTAATACTGCAGCAACACCGCCTTGCGCATAGAAGGTACTGGCTTCCGTCAGCGCCGCCTTAGCTAAAATTGCAATGTTGTAATGACTTGGTAAAGAGAGTGCAAGACTTAAACCTGCACCGCCACTGCCCACAATAATCACATCAAAATGGTGAATTGTTTTTAAATCAGGCATGTCAATCTGCTTCAGTTTTAAACGTTCGCTAATGACACCGCTTTTTTATCAAAAAGGCAAGGGCTAATCTGCCTAGAATTGAGTGAATTTTTAGCGAATGCGATTTATTGCCGATTATTTTTTGCCTGATCTATATGAATGAGAAAATGATTACGTTTCAGTACATTGTTTTAATCTATCGTTAAGCTCTCCAAGATAAAACCATTTCTATCGGGTAAATTATGGTGTGTTTCTCCATAGTTTATTCACATTTCATCATTCTAGATCGTTGTATGCATTGAAAATATAAACATATTTTTACGAAAAGAATGATGGGTGTGTGCTAGAAATATAGACCTAAATTTCATTTTAATTATCAGTATGTAGGTTCTTGCTTCATGAAAAGTCGCTATTTACAACAAGGAATGTATGCTGCGGTATTTACGATAGCAGCATCTCAAGTCAATGCTGCATCGCCAGTAGATTTTTCAAATCTCGTTGAGCAGGTCAGTCCTGCGGTCGTGAGTGTCAATGTTGTTAAGAAAATGACTCAGGAAGAGTTATTACAGCAACAAGTCCCAGAAATTCTACGTCGTTTTTTTGGTAACCAAGTGATTATCCCTCAACAGCAGGGACCTCAAGAAAAAACGGCATATGGTAGTGCCTTCTTTATCGGGAAAGATGGCTACTTACTCACGAACCGTCATGTAATTGCAGATGCTTCACGTATCAGTATTACCTTAAATGATCGTCGTGAATTGGATGCGACACTTGTAGGAAGTGATGAGCGTACCGATATTGCATTGCTTAAAGTGAATGGCAATAATTTTCCAGAATTAAGAATTGGTAATGTAGATCAACTCCGAGTAGGCGAACCTGTACTCGCAATTGGTTCACCATTTGGTTTTGATTATTCCGCTTCGGCAGGGATCGTCAGTGCAAAATCAAGAAATATGAGTGGAGAAACTTCGGTTCCATTTATTCAAACTGATGCGGCTTTGAACCCAGGTAACTCAGGTGGTCCATTGTTCAACCAACGTGGTGAAGTGGTTGGGGTTAACTCACGTATCTTCAGTGGTACGGGGGGGTATATGGGCTTATCATTCTCGATTCCAATTGATGTAGCGATGGATGTCGTACAACAATTGAAAACGACTGGTAAAGTGACTCGCTCATATCTCGGTATTATGATGCAAGATATTGATCGTAATTTGGCAGAAGCCTATAAGCTACCGAAGCCAGAAGGCTCATTGATTACTCAAGTTGCGCCGAAATCGCCAGCTGAAAAAGCAGGTTTAAAATCAGGTGATGTGATTTTGAAAGCCAATGGTGCTCCAATTTCGCGTACCAGTGATTTATTGTATTCACTAAACCGGATTGCGCCGAACCAAACTGTTCAACTGGAAATTCTACGTGATGATAAAACACGTACAATTTCTGCAACATTGGGTACTGCACCAGATGACACTGCTGCTGATGCTGAGAAAAATAACCCAACCAGTGGTTTAGGCATGAGTATCCGTGATCTAACTGCAGCTGAGCAAGCGCGTTTAGATGTGCGTGGTGGTATCTTGATACAAGATGTGAAGCGTGGTGGTACTGCGTCGTTATCAAATCTGGTTGCGGGTGATGTGATAGTACAGGTGAATGGTACAGCGATTACCAATAGCCAACAGTTTGCAAAAACTGTTTCTGCCTTACCAAAAAATAGTGTTGCGCGTGTAACGATTATTCGCCAAGGTCAACGTGCAATCCTTGGATTACGTTTACCTTAATGATGGCATGAAGGTTATGTTGCTAAAACCACTCTAGATTAGGGTGGTTTTTATTTTGAAATACTTTCGTGTTTAGACTAGTGTAGCTAGCGGCACATTGTTTGATGAAGTATACAAAATTATGAGTACGATTTTTGATTTAAAAATACAAGTCCAGCCCAAGCATATCGATGTATTGGGTCATGTGAACAATGTGATGTACATCCAGTGGATGCAAGACGTTGCTTCAGCGCACATCGAAGCATTGGGTTTAGGTTTGGCACAATATTTAGAACTGAAACACGCTATGGTCGCGGTTGAACATCATGTTCAATACCGTAAGGCTGCACTGGAAGGTGAAGAAGTCATCTTGCGGACATGGCTAGATGATATTAATGCACTCTATTCATTCCGCCAGTATGCTTTCTATCGTCCTAAAGATCAGAGCATCTTATTTGTTGGTAATACCAAATGGGCATGTATTGAAATTGAGACAGGTCGTCCAAAGCGAATGTCGCCGAGTTTTACCCAAGCTTATCAGCCAATTGCAACCAGTTTAAATCCAATGGACTTTAGTGTGACCTATTTTGAATAGAAAGCATTAAGTTTCGACCAGATGAGAGAGTATTTGATGCAACCATTGAAGACTTTAGCAACAGAACGTTTGATTTTAAATAGCCTACATTTAGATGATACTGCATTCGTTCTCGATATGTTTTCAAATGCTCAAGTACTCGAATTTTATGATTTAGATGCTTTCTCTGAGATTGAACAGGCGGAAGCGCTGATTCATCGAATGCATCATCGTTATTGTTCAGCATCGGGCTTTCGTTATGCGATACGTTTAAAGACCGGCGAAATGATAGGTGGTTGTGGTGTTAATCGTATTGTTGAGGAGGAGGGTGATCATCGTGCGATTATTGGTTATGACTTACATCCGAACTATTGGGGAAATGGTTATATGTTTGAGGCGATTACAGCGATGTTAAATTTGATTCGAACCGAGTTGTTGTTTGATCGAAAAATTCGCCATGTAGATGCACAAGTCATGCAGCAAAACCTTAAATCACAACGACTGTTACAGAAATTAGAATTTCATCAAATTGAACCTGTGGTCGAAATGGGGCGAACTTTCTTGCAATTCCGATTGTCGTTATTTTGATATTGAGCTATTTGAGCCTAATGCTATACCGCATAAAACGTCTAGGCATAAATTTCTTTCGTCTTCATACCGAGCTTCTGTTATAATCGCGGGCAATTTTATTAAACCATTTGGCTCACTACTTTTTGAAAGTATAGGGCGTTCTATTTTGTTAAGGTAACCCATGGCGCAAGCTAAAAAATCCGTAGATATCAAAAATATACGCAATTTCTCGATCATTGCTCATATTGACCATGGTAAGTCGACTTTGGCGGACCGTTTTATTCAAATGTGCGGCGGTTTACAAGATCGTGAGATGCAGGCTCAAGTATTAGACTCTATGGAGCTTGAGCGTGAGCGTGGGATTACCATTAAAGCTGCATCGGTAACCTTGTATTACACACATCCAAATGGTCAAGAATATCAATTGAACTTCATTGATACTCCAGGGCACGTTGACTTTTCTTATGAGGTATCGCGCTCTCTAGCTGCCTGTGAAGGTGCGCTGTTGGTGGTTGATGCTGCTCAAGGTGTAGAAGCACAGTCAGTTGCAAACTGTTATACCGCGATTGAGCAGGGCTTAGAAGTTTTACCAATCTTGAACAAGATTGATTTACCCCAAGCAGAGCCTGAGCGTGTCATTCACGAGATTGAAGAAATTATCGGGATTGAAGCGACAGATGCACCTACTTGTTCTGCCAAAACTGGTTTAGGTGTTGAAGGTGTTCTAGAGCGTCTGGTTGACGTGATTCCTGCACCAGAAGGTGATCGTGATGCACCGTTACAAGCCTTAATTATTGACTCATGGTTCGATAACTACCTTGGTGTGGTATCGCTTGTTCGTATTAAACAAGGTCGTATCCGCAAGGGCGACAAGATGTTGGTGAAATCAACCGGCCAAACACATCCTGTGACTTCAGTTGGTGTGTTCAATCCAAAGCATACAGAAACTGACATCCTCGAAGCAGGTGAAGTTGGCTTTGTAATTGCAGGGATTAAAGACATTTTTGGTGCGCCAGTCGGTGATACCATTACACTTTCGAATACACCTGATGTTGCGACTTTACCAGGTTTTAAAAAGGTTAAACCACAGGTCTATGCAGGTCTGTTCCCGATTGACTCAAGTGACTTTGAACCATTCCGTGAAGCGCTGCAAAAACTACAGATCAATGACTCTGCTTTATTCTTTGAACCTGAGAGTTCAGATGCGTTAGGCTTTGGTTTTCGTTGTGGCTTCTTGGGTATGCTGCACATGGAAATCGTGCAAGAGCGTTTAGAGCGTGAGTATGATCTTGATTTGATCAGTTCTGCACCGACTGTTATTTACGAAGCATTAACCAAGAAAGGCGATATCATTTATATCGACAGCCCTTCAAAAATGCCAGATGGCTCAACAGTTGAAGATTTACGTGAACCGATTGCTGAATGTCATATCCTTGTACCGCAAGAGTATTTAGGCAATGTCATGACCTTATGTATCGAACGTCGTGGTATTCAAAAAGATATGAAATTCTTGGGTAACCAAGTATCAATCACGTTTGAAATTCCAATGGCTGAAGTGGTCATGGATTTCTTTGATAAATTAAAATCATGTTCGCGCGGTTTTGCTTCACTGGATTATAACTTCGTTCGTTTCGAGAGTTCAGCGCTGGTTAAGGTTGATGTTCTAATTAATAGCGAAAAGGTTGATGCCTTGGCAATGATCTGTCACCGTCAAGATGCACGTCATCGTGGTATTGCATTGGTTGAGAAGATGAAAGATCTGATTCCTCGCCAAATGTATGATGTTGCGATTCAAGCTGCGATTGGTGCCCAAATCATTGCACGTTCTACTGTAAAAGCGATGCGTAAAAACGTATTGGCAAAATGTTATGGTGGTGACGTTTCGCGTAAGAAGAAACTTCTTTCGAAACAAAAAGAAGGTAAGAAACGTATGAAGCAAGTGGGAAGTGTTGAGATTCCACAAGAAGCGTTCTTAGCTGTATTGAAAGTTGATCGATAAAAAAGATCAGGCTGGGGAAGCATGCCGCTTTACCCAGTCGAATGACGGGCAGTGAAACTGCAAGAGAGGGTTTGTGGATTTTGATTTTAACTTGATTCTGGTACCAGCAACACTAATTTTCTTTTTAGTGTGGTTACTGGATAAGTTGGTATTGAAACAGCGTGCAACACGTGGGCGTAATCAAGAGAACTTTGTCATTACTTGGGCATATGACTTTTGGCCTGTGTTGGCTGTTGTGCTGGTGCTACGTTCTTTCTTATATGAACCATTTAATATTCCATCAGATTCTATGGTTCCGACCTTGGAAACAGGTGATTTTATCTTGGTGAATAAGTTTGATTATGGTGTACGTTTACCAATCGTAAATACTAAAATCATTGATGTCGGTGAGCCAAAACGGGGTGAAGTGATTGTATTCCGTTATCCGCCACAACCAACCATTAGCTATATTAAACGTGTCGTTGGTGTACCAGGTGACCATGTTCAATTTAGAAATGGTCAATTAATGATTAATGGCCAGCAAGTTGCAAAGGTAGAGACTCAATACTCGCGTGAGAAAGATCAGCAAGATACGCCTACAGCGCTTTATTTCAAAGAAACTTTAGGTGAACATCAGCATTTAATCCGCTACTTGGAAGGACGCAATCCGCTTGTTGAGCAATTCCAGTTTGCGCAATTGAGAGGTGCTGAGGCTTTGGTGCCATTTGTCGCAAAAGAGAATGATGTATTTATCCAAAGTAACGGTCAAGATTGGGAAGTAACAGTGCCAAAGGGACAATACTTCGCAATGGGTGATAACCGCGATCAAAGTGCAGATAGTCGTTTTTGGGGCTTTGTACCTGAAGCGAACCTAACAGGTCGTGCTTTTTATGTATGGATGCATAAAGAACCTGGTTTTAATCTTCCAAGTTTCAACCGAAATGGTAAGATTGACTAATAAAAATATATAGGAAATAGACAGATGCGTAAATCTCAACAAGGGACTTCGTATATTGCAATTTTATTTGGGGTGGTCTTATTTGCAGTTGCTGTGAAAGCAGCAATTGCGATTTGGCCAGCATACTGGGATGACAAACTGATTAATACTCAAATTGAGGGGCTATTAAAAGATAGTCCTGCAAATATTACACCGAGTAAGTTTGCATCTCAGATGGATCAACGTTTTGATATGAACGGGATTCGCGATCTACATTTTAAAGATATTGCGCAAGTGACTTATAAAGATGATCTTGTGGTGATGAAGAAGTATGAAATACGTAAGCCTTTCATGCTGAATATCAGTTTAGTGATGACCTTTGAGAAGACTTTTGACCAAAAATCTGCAAAACAAGCTCAATGATACACGGCTGCAAGGGCGAATAGGTCACCAGTTTAAACAGTTTGACTTGTTAAAACTGGCTTTGACCCATCGCTCAGTCAGCCATAAACATAATTATGAACGCCTAGAATTTCTAGGCGATGCATTATTAGGGATGATCGTTGCAAATTATTTGTACAATGCCTACCCCCTAGAAAATGAAGGTCGCTTAACACGTATGCGTGCGACTTTGGTTCGACAGGAAGCATTGGGGAAAATTGCAAATGACTTACAATTGAGTCGGTCATTAATTTTAAGCACAGGCGAGTTAAAATCGGGTGGACATCATCGTGAATCGATTTTGGCTGATACGGTTGAAGCCATTATTGGTGCTATTTATTTAGACAGTAATGATCTCAACTTGCTAGAGCGCATTGTGTTAAAATGGTATGAACCATATCTTGATCATATCGAACCGACAGATCAACTGAAAGACCCTAAATCACGTTTGCAAGAGTATTTACAAGCACGTAAAAAACCTCTCCCAGTTTACGAGGTTGTAGATATTCAGGGTGATGCCCCGAATCAACATTTCAAAGTGGAATGTGATGTAGCGGGATTGCCAAAAATTATAGGCGAGGGCTCAAGTCGTCGTTTTGCCGAACAAACGGCAGCGGCAGAGATTTTAAAATTATTGGAGCAATAACCTGATGTCTCATTCAGAAGAAAATAAGCCAGAAGCAACTGAACAGCAAGATGGCAATAATGTAGTTGATCAATTTTTTAGTTCTCAAGGAAGCACAATTCCTTCAGATTTCAAAAGCGGTTTTGTTGCGATCGTTGGCCGTCCAAACGTGGGCAAGTCAACTTTGATGAACCATATCTTGGGTCAGAAGCTATCCATTACCTCACGTAAGCCACAAACCACACGTCATAAGATCGTGGGGATTGATTCACGTGAGAAATCACAGGCGGTATTCGTAGATACACCTGGGATGCATAAAAAAGAAGTACGTGCCATCAATAAGATGATGAACCGTGCTGCACACTCAGCATTGCGCGATGTGAATCTGGTTTTATTTGTGGTTGATGCACAAAAGTGGACTCAAAACGATGAATTGGTTTTGGAAAAGCTTAAAAATGCAGATATGCCTGTGATCCTTGTGATCAATAAGCTAGATACCTTCGAAAATAAAAATGAAGCTTTGCCGCTGATTCGAGAGCGTGCCAAGTTAATGAACTTTGCTGAGATTGTTCCAGTATCAGCGTTGCGTGGTGCGAACCTAGATCATTTACGTGACACGATTGAAAAATATCTGCCGTATCAACCACCTTTGTATTCATTAGATCAGATTACCGATCGTTCTGAACGTTTCCTTGCGAGTGAAATCATTCGTGAGAAAATTATGCGTCAGTTGGGTGAAGAGCTTCCGTACGATTTAACAGTTCAGATTGAATCATTCAAAACGGAAGAAGCGGCAGTAAATGAAAAAACAGGTCGTTTAAAGCCACCTTGTACCTATATTGATGCGACCATCTTTGTGGAACGTCAAGGCCAAAAAGCCATTGTAATTGGCGACAAAGGCGCGAAGCTGAAAAGTATTGGTATGGATGCACGCGCAGACATGGAAAAGATGTTTGAACAAAAAATTATGCTGACGCTTTGGGTGAAAGTCAAAGGTGGCTGGTCTGATGATGAGCGTGCACTTAAAAGCTTAGGTTATAGCGATATTTAACTGTCTTGTTGACAATGGAAACAGGTATGAAAATAACAATCCGTTTACTCGCAATCGTGACATGTGTATTCATGTTGCAGGGCTGTATTCATAAGCTTGTAACTGTACCTGTGAAAGTTGCCTATAAGACCACTAAAGGTGTTGTTAAAGGGACGGCTGCGGTTGTAGGTGCAGTCATTCCTGATGGCGATGATGAAGAAAAGGATGAGAAAAAGAAGGACTAGTATCGTTCTATGATGCGTAATGAAGTCCTGCATGGCTATTTGATTCATCATCGTAAATATCGTGAAAAAAGCCATATTGTGCATTTATTTACACAAGAATATGGTCGGGTGGATGGGATTTTAAGACAGGTCCCACCGCCACAATACCAACCTATTCGTCTGCAAGCTTCTGGTAAGTCAGAACTTAAAAATTTCACAAAATTAGAAATCCTGAATCAACCTGTGTTCTTTCACGGGGATGCTTTTTTTGCTGGTTTTTATTTAAATGAAATTCTATTGCGACTGTGTCCTTTAGAAGAGATGATGCCGCAAACCTTCGAACAATATCAGTTGATTCTCGCGCTGTTACAGCAATTGGCTACACATGAGCAAGCGGCTTTGTTTCTTCGACAAATTTTACGTCAATTTGAGCATGTATTATTACCTGAACTTGGTTATGCCATTGATTTCTCAGTAGATGCGAGCCAAAAAGACATTCAGGTTACTCAGCACTATCAATTTCAGCTCAATGATGGCTTTTTACCAGTTTCACAAGCTTCGCGTTCAACACTTGATGGTGCATTGATTACATCCATGCAAAGTTACGAAGATGGGCAGGATTTTTCTCACGAACAATTGCAATTATTGGGTAAACTATACCGTCAAATGATTAGCTCTTTGTTGGGTGATCGGCCGCTGAAAAGCCGGCAACTTTGGATTCAAAGTACACAAAATTGATATTCCTGATGTATTGAAAATAATGATTCAGGGCTAAACCGATAGGATATTTTTATGGCTGCAATCTTGGGTGTAAACATTGATCATGTTGCGACGTTAAGACAGGCACGTGGTACAACTTACCCTGATCCAGTTCAGGCGGCTCTGGTCTGTGAACAGGCAGGTGCTGAGGGCATTACTTTGCACTTACGTGAAGATCGCCGCCATATACAAGATGATGATGTACGTCGCATGCGTCCATTGTTAAAAACACGTATGAATCTTGAATTGGCTGTGACTGATGAAATGGTTGCATTTGCCAAAGAGATTCAGCCGCAACATGTGTGCTTTGTACCTGAACGTCGTCAAGAAGTGACAACCGAAGGTGGCTTGGATGTAGTTGGTCATTTTGAAAAAGTTAAAGCAGCGACCCAAGCACTCAAAGCCATTGGTAGTGATGTGTCTTTATTTATCGATGCAGATTTGGCACAAATTGATGCTGCTGTCGCATGTGGCGCACCCACCATTGAGATCCATACGGGTGCTTATGCAGATGCGGAAACGGATGAGCAACAGCAAGCTGAATTAGCTCGTATTATCAAAGGTGCTGAATATGCAGCGGCAAAAGGTTTGGTTGTGAATGCTGGGCATGGATTGAATTTGGATAATGTTGCCGCGATTGCAGCAATTCCACAAATTCATGAATTAAACATCGGACACTCAATTATTGCTGATAGCGTATTCGTTGGTTTGGCTCAAGCAGTAACAGATATGAAAGCAGCGATTCAGGCTGCTGCGAGATAAGTTGATGAGTAGTGTAAATTATGATGAGTTAATGCAACCTGTCATCGCATTTTTGGGTTGTACGACTCCTCAGGCGTGGTTAGATGAAGCCATTAATAATCTGGACATCTTAATGCAAGACCATGCTAACTGTGAGAAAAAAGCAGCGAGTACAGCAATGAACTTGATGTTCCGCTATAGTTTCTTTACGGACCTGCAAGTGAAATTGGCACAATTAGTGCGTGAAGAAATGCTGCATTATGAGCAGGTTTTGGAATTCATGAACAAACGCGGCCAAGAATGGAAGGGTTTGAGTGCAGGGCGCTATGCAGGCGGATTACGTAAAGAGATTCGTACTTATGAGCCTGAGGCTCTAATTGATGTGATGATTATTGGTGCATTTGTCGAAGCACGCTCGTGTGAGCGTTTCTATGCGCTAGCACCGATTGTGGACGATGAGCTGGGGCGTTACTACCGCTACTTGCTTAAGTCTGAATCTCGTCATTTTGAGGACTATCTGGCTTTAGCTTTGGATGTTGCAAAAACGGCGAAACTTAAAGATCCAGAAGAGACGATCCAGCAACGCATCGAGCATATTCGTGAAGTGGAAAAAAATCTGATTTTAAGTCCAGATGATACGTTCCGCTTTCATAGTGGCGTGCCAGCAGAAGTTGCTGCTTAGTTTAAAGTAGAAGCGGAAGGGCCTGTGTTCATCACGGGTCTTTTTTATTGGGTATTTTATTAATTACGGAATAAAAAAAAGCCCTGATCAATGATCAGGGCTTTTTAGAATCTTGGCTCTCCCACCTGGGCTCGAACCAGGGACCTGCGGATTAACAGTCCGTCGCTCTACCGACTGAGCTATGGGAGATTAGTAGATTGGCTCTCCAACCTGGGCTCGAACCAGGGACCTGCGGATTAACAGTCCGTCGCTCTACCGACTGAGCTATTGGAGAATCTGATGCGCATTTTAGGCATGAAAAGCAGATGCGTCAACAACAATGGTAAATAAAATTAATCGTTTGCTTGATTAATAATCTTTTTGGCGTATAGATAAGCGAATCTGTACATAAAAGACTTAATTTACTTAAAAATTAATCAGTTATTGTGCAACTCTTTAAATTTTGCTAGTGCTTCAATGCGATACTGAATCAGCATTTCACCAATTTCTGGACCAGTCACATGCTCAGGTAAATCCTGAGCACGAATATTGCGTACGATTTGCATCGCATCTAACATGTATTGTGCTTGTGGGTATGGGCGTTGCTCTAAGCCTAAACGGCCTTTAGCATCACACTCACAGGCTTGAACAAAAGCTTCAACTTTTTCAGGTCGACGCAATACATCTAAGCGTTGTAAAAGACGCCATAAAGTGCCTGGTTTCAGATTCTTGACTTGATGGCACTTCAAATGTTCTTTACACACAATTAAAGCTAAGCTTTTTAAATGGGTGGGTACTCTTAAACGATCACACAGATCCGTTACAGGCTGAAGACCACGTTCTTCATGCATGATATGGCGTGGTAGTTCGTCCACAGGGGTGAGTGCCTTGCCAAGATCATGCACAAGCACAGCAAAACGCACATCAAGCGCATATTTTGCTAAACAGGCTTGTTTAAGCGCCATGAGGGTGTGAATACCACAATCAATCTCAGGATGATATTCAGGACGCTGTGGTACACCAAATAACGCATCAATCTCTGGAAACAAGATTTTCAAGGCATCACACGCTTTGAGTGTTTGAAAGTAGACATCAGCATGATCTTCCAGCAATGCACGTGAAGTTTCTTTCCAGACACGTTCAGGCGTTAATGCATCAAGCTCACCAGATTTGGCAATTTCCTGCATTAATTCTAGGGTTTCATCTGCGATTTTAAAGCCATAATTTGCATAACGAGCAGCAAAACGCGCTACACGAAGTACGCGCAGAGGATCTTCGGTAAATGCATCTGAAACATGGCGTAGAATTTTTTGATCTAAATCATCCTGCCCACCATAGGGGTCATAGATGGTACCTGCATCATCCATTGCCATTGCATTAATGGTTAAATCACGGCGGATCAGATCTTCTTCTAACTTAACCGTGGTATCGGTAAAAAATTGAAACCCGTGATAACCCACACCAGATTTACGTTCAGTACGTGCAAGTGCATATTCTTCTTTTGTTATTGGATGTAGAAATACCGGGAAATCTTTTCCCACGGGTTGATAGCCTTCGGCGAGTAATTGCTCGGGCGTTGCTCCAACCACCACATAATCTTTTTCGTGATAGGGATGGCCGAGTAAATGATCTCGAACAGCACCGCCTACTAAATAAACTTGCATGAAAAAACCTCTATTCTTCACACAATCATGCTACAGAATAGAGGTTTTCTCAAGGGTTAAGCGAAGCTTTTCAAGAAAAGCAGGGCTTAAGTGAACTTAGTTTTGACTTTGCTGAATTTCGGCAACCGTTAATGCAGTCATATTCACCAAACGACGCGTCGTTGCTGTAGGTGTCAGAATATGAACAGGTTTTGCAGCACCTAATAAAATAGGACCAATGGTCACATTATTACCTGAAGTTGCTTTTAACAAGTTGAATGAAATATTGGCTGAATCTAAGTTAGGCATAATCAACAAGTTTGCTGAACCTTTGAAGCGTGAGTTCGGGAATGCAAAATGACGAATATTTTCATCCAACGCCGCATCACCATGCATTTCCCCTTCAACTTCTAGCTCAGGTGCTTGCTCTGAAAGTAGGCGATAGACTTCACGCATTTTTTGAGCGCTTGCATCGGTTTGGTCACTACCGAAGCTTGAATGAGAAAGCAGCGCTACGCGTGGCGTAATACCAAAACGACGAACTTCTTCGGCCGCTAAAATCGTCATTTCAGCAAGTTGAGTCGCAGTTGGATTGGTATTTACATAAGTATCTGCAATAAATAAATTGCGATCTTCAAGCATCAATGCATTCAGCGTAAAGAACGTGCTGCGACCTTCTTTTAAGCCAATGACGTTTTTCACGAAATCTAAATGAATGTCATAGCTTGAGTAGGTACCACATAACATACCATCGGCTTTGCCAAATTTAACCAACATTGCTGCGATGAGTGTTGAGCGGCGACGTGCTTCACGTTGTGCATATTCAACTGTTACACCTTTGCGTTGCATGATTTGATGGTATTCTTTCCAGAAATCATCATACGAAGGATTCTTTTCCTGATCGACGATCTCAATGTTCACGCCATGCTGTAAGCGTAAACCTAATTTTCGAATATTGTCTTCAATCACGGCAGTACGACCAATTAGAATTGGTTTCGCTAAGCCTTCATCAACAACAATTTGAACAGCACGTAATACACGTTGATCTTCACCTTCAGCATACGCAATACGCTTCGGATCAGTCTTCGCTTGAGAGAAGATTGGTTTCATCAAGAATGCTGAGTTATACACAAACTCAGAAAGACGTTGACGGTATGCAGAGAAATCTTCAATTGGACGTGTCGCAACGCCAGAGTCCATTGCTGCTTTGGCAACAGCTGGTGCGATTTCCAAAATCAAGCGTTGATCGAGTGGACGAGGGATCAAATAGTCGCGACCAAATGATGCAGATTTTTCACCATAGGTTGCAGCATCCGCTTCAACGTGTGCCATACGTGCAATTGCATGCACACAAGCAATCTTCATTTCTTCATTAATGGTGGTTGCACCAACATCCAATGCACCACGGAAGATATAAGGGAAGCAAAGTGCGTTGTTCACTTGGTTAGGATAGTCTGAACGACCCGTTGCCATGATTGCATCTGGACGTACTTCGTGCGCATGTTCAGGTAGAATTTCAGGATCTGGGTTTGCAAGTGCAAAAATAATTGGATTTTCAGCCATTTCCTTAACCATTTCTTTGGTTAAGATACCTGCTGCTGAAAGACCCAAGAACATGTCTGCACCAGCCATTACTTCATGTAATTGTGTTGCTTGAATGTCTTGTACATAACGCTTTTTCGATTCATCTAGACCTTCACGTGATGTAGTGAGCAGACCGCGAGAATCGGCAACAACGATATTGGCTTTATTCACGCCTAAAGCGCAAAGCAAGTCTAAGCACGAAAGTGCTGCTGCACCGGCACCTGATGCAACGATTTTAATTTCGTCAATTTTTTTATTTACCAGTTGCAAAGCATTCAGCAATGCTGAACCGACAATAATACTAGTCCCATGTTGGTCATCATGGAATACAGGAATTTTCATGCGTTCGCGAAGTTTCTTCTCGATGTAGAAACATTCTGGCGCCTTGATATCTTCTAAGTTGATACCACCAAAAGTCGGCTCTAATGCAGCAACGATATCTACGATCTTGTCTGGATCATTTTCATCAATCTCGATATCAAAGACATCAACACCAGCGAACTTTTTGAATAGAACGCCTTTACCTTCCATTACAGGTTTAGACGCGAGCGGACCAATATTTCCTAAACCAAGCACGGCTGTACCATTACTCACGACGGCAACCAGATTACCACGCGCTGTATATTTGGCAGCGGCAGAAGGGTCACGTTCGATTTCCAAACATGGCGCAGCAACACCAGGTGAGTAGGCAAGCGCTAAATCTCGTTGGTTAACGAGCTGCTTGCTAGGTGTCACACTGATTTTTCCTGGGGTTGGAAATTCATGGTAATACAAAGCGGCTTGTTTTAAAGATTGATCGTCCATCTGAGTCTCGTTTGTTCCGATAATAATCAGACATATAGCTGTCTAATTACGATATTAAGATAAGTGCACAAGAATATAGCACTAGTTCATGCTTTCGCACAGTCAAAAAAGCTTATTTTCACTGAACTGCATACCTATTGACAGTTGCTATTCCGTGAAAAATAAACAGCAAAAAAGGTTAAAATTCACGTTTAAATGGAATATCTTGCAGTTGACTGCTGCTTTTGTTTTTGCAGATATTCTGTCGCATGGGCGGCAGTAAGCGGTTGTGAAAATAAGTAACCCTGTAATATGTCGCAATTTTGTCGTTTCAAATACTCATATTGCTGTTCTGTTTCAACACCTTCTGCCACAACTTTTAGGCCAATGGTTTTGCCCATGGCAATCATGGCATTAACGATCGCATCTTGTTTGGCATTACCAATTTTCGAGATAAAAGCACGATCAATTTTTAAAATGTCAATTGGATATTCGGTGAGGTAGGCAAGAGAAGAGTAGCCTGTACCGAAGTCATCCAGTGCGATTGAAATCTGACGTTCTTTAATGGCATACAACACGGTTTTGACACTGTCGGTGTTTTCAATAAAGGCCGATTCAGTAATTTCGAGTTCGAGATTTTTTCCTGAGATCTCATACGTATTTAACACAGCATCAATATCATGCAGTAGTTGGCCGCGTAAAATTTGCTGTGCCACGATATTGACTGCAATATTGATATTGTTAAAACCAAGCTTTTGCCATGTTTGCAGTTGCTTAGCCGCTTCATGTAAAACTAGCTGTCCAATATCAGAAATCAGACTGGTACTTTCCGCTAAAGGAATGAAAATGCTAGGCATGATTAGACCTTTCGTTGGATGCTTCCAACGGATTAGGGCTTCAAAACCATTAATTTGGTGATTATGTGCATTAATTTTTGGCTGATAGTACACAACCAGCTCGTTATTCTGAATGGCTTTTCTGAGATCAAGTTCTAGATCAGTGTATTTGGCTACAAAATTGGCTCTTTCATTGGAGTAGTAGCGAATGGTGTTGCCACCTAAGCGCTTGGCTTCGGTCAATGCCTGTTCTGCATGGGTATTTAAATTATCGACTTGGCGGCCATGTTCTGGATAAATGGCGACACCGATCGAGATACTGACAAAGTATTCTTGATCTGCCAGATAAAAAGGTTTGCTAAAGGCTTCAACGATATTGTTACACAATTGATGAATCGGTGGATGTAGTGGTGAAATTTCATAAATAATCGCAAAGTCATCTGCACTTAAATGAGCGACCAGTAGGGCATCAATATTACTGATACGTAAGCGTTGTGCCACCTGTTTGAGGAGTTCATTACCTGCTTGATTGCTAATGATTTCATTCAAGGCACGGAAGCGGTCGATATTTAAACGGATGACAGCCAGATGCTGAATCGACGCTTCATTGACCAAATATTGATGCAACTGCTGTTGATAATAAAAGCGGTTAGGGAGATCGGTGAGCGTATCGTAATTGGTCAGATAGGATAAACGTTGCTCTTGATGCTTACGTTCAGTCTGATCTGAAACAATACCGATATAGTTGATGACTCGTTCTTGTTCGTCTTTCACCGCATTGATATGAATCCACAAAAAACAAGATTTTTCAGAAGTATAAGTTTCTTGAAATTCACCCTCGTATTCCTGTTCTTCACGCAGTGTATCAAGAATTGATAAATGAAAATTATGATGATGTTGTTTGTTTTGTTTGGTAATTTCAAATAACTGTTTACTTACGATTGCTTGTTTATCAAGGCCTGTGAGCTGTTCATATTTAGGATTGACTTCAACATAGTTAAAGTTTTCATCTAAAATGAAAATACCTTCTGAGGCCTGCTCAAATACGCTGGCAGCAAGCTTTAAACGTTCTTGATCTTTCTTTTCCTGATTAATATCACGGTGAATACCGACCATTCGTAAAGGGGTGTCATCTTTTGGATCCCTTAAAATCACCTGACCAACATCATGAATCCAGGTCCATTCACCATTATGGCGTTTAATTCTGAAGGTTTCTTCATAACGCTTGGTTTGGCCACATAAATGATTATATAAGGTGTTTTTTACCCGCTCGATATCATCTGGATGGATGATTTTATGCAGGAGGGTGTAATGGTTTTCAGAATTGCGCGTGACTGCTTGACTATGTGCATTGGTGACTCCAACGGTATGGCTTTCAAGATTCCAGTCCCAAGGGCGAATGCCTGCGGTTTCATGGGCAAAACTTAAGTTCTGACGATGTTCTTCTAAGCTTTCATTCATTTGCGTCAAGTCGAATGTACGCTCACGCACTTTTTGTTCTAATAGGTGATTATTGAATTGCAGTTGCGCTTCAATATCTTTGGATTTATTCACTTCACGCTGTAATTGCTGACACAATTCTTCAGTCCATTGGTTGTGCTGCTCAGCGACATCAATCAGTTGTTTATTTTTATCTAAAACCAAAGCCAAGCGTTTGTGAATTTTATAGGTAACTTGAGCACAGAGTACGGTTGCGAAAAATGAAGAGTAATATGCAAGGTAGAATAGGGTGTGATCATGATCTCGATGTAAAATTTGAGATGCGATTAAAGGTGCAATACTTGGAATAAAAAATAAGAAGAAATAGCGAATATGTTGGGTTAAAAAGGTCAGTGCAATGATATGAGATGCAGTGAGTAGTAACGCAGTTAGGGTCAAAATATGTGACCCAATCAAATGAGGAATATCGACAGCCAAGTAATGATTAATGACAATTGTATTGACTCCGATCAATAAACCAGTAAAAAAACAGATCCCTTGAAAAATGATGTTGGTCTGGTTGCTATAACGAACGGAAGAGTAGCGTTTGAGTAAAAAATGACAGATACAGGTAAAGCTAAATAAAAGGATGAGGGTAATGCTCATCCAAGTCGTGAAAATATTTGATTCAAATGAATAAAAAATACCAAATAGGGCGTAATCTAAAAGACAAATGCAGAAGACACTTAATACAAATAAGCGTACATGATTTGGATAATCGATTTGATCTGTGTAGATAAACTGTGGCAAATTTTTTTCCTGAGCCCCTAACATACAAAGAATAATCCTTTTCATTTTTTATCTATATTCACAGTCTTTGTTTTTTTGTAAACACAGCAACGTTTTATTTTAAATTAACGCTAAACATAGCAGAAAGCAATGTCACGACATTACTTCTATGCAAAGTGATAATTTAAAATAGATAAAGCAACTACTGGGGCTGTTTCAGTTCTTAGAACACGGTCTCCGATACACCAATTTTTAAATTGATGTTGATTGGCAGTATTAATTTCTGCTTCACTCAGGCCACCTTCTGGACCTATCAGTAGGGCAATGTCTGGTAGGCTGTTAAGTAGGACATTCGTTTGGTCTTTGTTTGGAGCCAGCACAAAGCGTGATGACGGTAACTCCGAGTTTAGCCACTCAGTTAAGCTGATGGGTGGCAAAACTTGAGGAACTCGATTCATGCCACATTGCTCACAGGCGGCGATTGCCACAGATTGCCAATGGTCTAATTTTTTCTGGTCACGATCGTATTTTAAACGCATTTCACAGCGTTCACTGGTCAAGAGTTGAATCGTTGTAACACCAAGTTCAGTGGCTTTTTGAATCGCATAATCCATGCGATCACCTTTACTCATCACTTGACCTAAAACAACGTTGAAAGGTGCTGTACGATCGGCTGGATCAAATTGATCAACAGAAACCAAGGCATTTTTCTTATTGATTTGAGTCAGTGTTACGATATATTCGCCACCTTTTCCATTGAAAAAGATGGCTTGTTCTTGTTCTTTTGCACGTAGCACACGTACCCAGTGATGAAATACCGATTCGGTTAATTCAACGGCGTTGCCAGTATTTAATTCGGTTTCGATATAAAAACGATTCATGCTTGGGTTGTGCTCGTACAAATTAGTTTAAACCAAGATCGACAACCAGTTGTCGAGTCGGTTCAGTTTGGTTCATTGAATAAAAATGCAGCGTTGGTGCGCCACCTGCGATCAGGCGTTCACAAAGTTTCACGATCACTTCGTGACCGAATGCTTTGATACTTGCACTGTCATCGCCATAAGCTGCGAGTTGTTTACGGATCCAACGTGGAATTTCTGCACCTGTTCCGTCAGCAAAGCGGATCAGGTTGCTTGCATTGGTAATCGGCATGATACCTGGTGCAACTGGAATATTCACGCCAGCTTTGGTAATACGTTCAATAAAATAGAAATAGGCATCTGGATTGAAGAAAAATTGGGTAATGCCTGCATTCGCGCCTGCATTTACTTTTTCAACAAAACGTTGAATATCACCATCAAAGGTATCAGCTTGTGGATGCATTTCAGGATAGGCTGCCACTTCAATGTGGAAATGATCGCCTGAATGCTCGCGAATAAAGCGGACTAAGTCCTGCGCATAAGGCAGTTCACCCAGACCAACCTGACCTGAAGGTAAATCGCCACGTAAAGCGACAATACGATCAATCCCTTGAGATTTATATAAATCTAAGAGCTCAGCAATACGTGCTTTGTCATCACCAATACAAGAGAGGTGAGGCGCAACTGGTGTACCTTTGCCGTTAAAGTCACTAATCGCAGCTAAAGTACGTTCACGCGTAGAGCCACCCGCACCATAGGTAATCGAGAAAAACTCTGGATTTAATTGTTGTAATTCTTGATGAACAGTTTTTAATTTTTCCGCGCCCGCATCAGTTTTTGGTGGGAAAAATTCAAAAGAAATAGGAACACGTTTTGTCATTTCAAATCCTTTTTAAAATCGCTTGGAATTTTAGAAAAAAGGGCAGTCCGTAAAACGTCTGCCCTGATTTTCTTAGTATTTATAAGCGTCAGATTTGAACGGACCTTCTACAGGAACGCCAAGGTAATCTGCTTGTACTTGCGTTAATTGTGTTAACACACCACCAAAGCCAAGGACCATTGCAGCAGCCACTTCTTCATCTAATTTTTTAGGAAGAACTTCTACGCGAATCGCTGCTTGTTTTTGCTCAGCAGGTAAGTCAGCAAATTTTTCAGCAAATAAATGCATTTGACCTAACACTTGGTTAGCGAAAGAACCGTCCATCACACGTGATGGGTGGCCTGTTGCATTACCAAGATTCACTAAACGACCTTCAGAAAGAAGGATGAGGTAGTTGTTTTCGTCTTCTGAACGATACACTTGGTGTACTTGTGGCTTCACTTCAACCCACTTGTAACCACGTAAGTATGCAGTGTCGATCTCTGTATCAAAGTGACCGATGTTACACACTACAGCACCCGCTTTTAAGCTATCTAACATTGCAGAATCACATACATGGTAGTTACCAGTTGTCGTGACAACAAGATCAGTATTGCCCAATAAGTCTTGGTTAATATCTTCTTTTTTGCCAGTTTGTACGCCATTTTTATATGGAGATACAACTTCGTATCCATCCATACATGCTTGCATTGCACAGATTGGATCAACTTCAGTTACACGAACGATCATGCCTTCTTGACGTAAAGATTGCGCAGAACCTTTACCAACATCGCCATAACCAATGACTAGTGCACGACGGCCAGAAAGTAACATGTCAGTTGCACGTTTGATGGCATCATTTAATGAATGGCGGCAACCGTATTTGTTGTCATTTTTCGATTTAGTGATCGAATCGTTAACGTTGATCGCTGGTACTTTAAGCGAACCGTCTTTCCACATTTCCAACAGACGTTGTACACCTGTTGTGGTTTCTTCAGTAATACCGTGGATACGTTCTAAAAGCGCAGGGTATTTGTCATGAACAAGAGCAGTTAAGTCACCGCCATCGTCCAAGATCATGTTGGCATCCCAAGGCTGACCGTTGACATTGATTTGCTGTTCTAAGCACCACACATATTCTTCTTCAGTTTCGCCTTTCCACGCGAACACAGGAACACCGCTTGCAGCAATTGCAGCAGCAGCATGGTCTTGAGTAGAGAAGATATTGCAAGAAGTCCAACGTACCTCTGCACCGAGTTCAACCAAAGTTTCGATTAAAACAGCGGTTTGGATTGTCATGTGAATACAACCCAAAATTTTTGCGCCAGCAAGTGGTTTAGCTGCTGAATAACGTTTACGTAAACCGATCAAAGCTGGCATTTCTGCTTCAGCAAGTTTGATCTCTTTACGACCATAGTCAGCAAGGGAAATATCAGCAACTTTATAATCTGTAAATGAAGCATTCACCGCGTTCATCAGGATCTCCTAGAAAAAATAGTATGGATCATTCTGTTCGCGGATGCCGTTGTTGGTTAAAACGAGTGTCTAACCGATCGTCGAGCCTGGCAAATTGATCTTTAGTGCCGATCAATTGTCGCAGCATCCCTCGACTGGGCATAATGATACTTGGAAATTGCGTTTGTTCCAATGAAATTTTGTTTGAAATGGTTAGAAAATGAAGGATTAAATGAGAGATACGTTTTAATTATTTTTATGAGCATCAATCAAGGATTCCAAATCCCTTTGAAACCCTGATATCTAGGGAAATTTGCCATTAGGCTTTTAAATGATCTTCAAACTCTTCACCCAGTTGCATTGCTAAAGCATTGCCAGATAAATCGCCTGTGACTAAACCATATTCTTTTTTGAAGCTAAATGTGAAACCGCGGTTATCTGTCAGATTTTTAACCGAATATCCTAATTTTTCTAACCAAATACGGAAAGCCAATACGTTTTTTGCTTTAACAACTCTGTTTTTCATGACAGATCTCCTTGTGAACATGCATTTATTAATAAGGGTCAGTTAAATTTTTTTAAAGGGGGATTGCATAGATTTATTTTTCCACATGTAAGTAATGTAAATTTAGCGTAATTTTTATAGAGAGAATCTTATCTGTGTTTTTGTTAGTTTATTGAATTTACTATAAAAAATATTTTTCATAAATGTGGTGAAAATCAATTTTTAGGGAAAATATTCTTGAAGCAAATGTAAAAAATAATTTCATTTTCTACTTTGCTGTGAAAGTAGAAAATGAATCAGTCGAAGCGATGGGATTTAATTAAAATTGATCTTTCAGACTACGAATTCGGGCAAACTCTTCTGCACTTTCAGTCCGCAGGAAGGGATTGGTTTCAAGCTCTAATTCGATCGTACTTGGAAGGGTAATTTGATCTGCCTCTCTTAGCGCTTTGACTTGTTGCATGCGCTCTTGTAGCGCGACATTATTTGGTTCAACAGTTAGGGCGAATTCAGCATTGGCAAGTGTGTATTCATGGGTGCAGTATACTTTGGTCTGAATAGGTAACGCAGCCAACCGATTCAATGAGTGATACATTTGCTCCGCTGTACCTTCAAATAGACGACCACAGCCCATTGCAAATAAGGTGTCACCGCTAAACAGCGTCTCAATTTTTTCAATAAAATAAGTAATATGGCCAAGGGTATGACCAGGCGTCGCAATAATTTCAACTTTGAGGTCATTAAAATGAAAATGATCGTCATTTTGCAAAGGGTTGGAGATGAGTGAAATTTTACTCAATTCATCGCGTGGACCGTAGACCATTATATTCTGATCGGCGAGTAAACCTTCAACACCGCCAGTGTGATCACGGTGCCAATGCGTCAGCCAGATTTGTTTAAGTTGAAGACCATGTTGCTCGCAGAAATCTGTAACTAAACCAGCTTCTGTTGGGTCAATGGCAACAACTTCTTGTGTATCTGTATCTTCCAATAACCAAATATAGTTTTTTAAGGCATTTTTTACGTCAATTGCATGAATCTTATAATGCATAGCCGAATCCTAAAGCTTTGTTTCGTGAGGTTATTGCGGTTTGGGTACTTATATGAGTGCCTACTTGTAGTGTAAGTGCAAATACAGTCCAGTGCAAAATTCCTACTGATTTATAGCCCTGAATAATGACTTTATCGGGCAGATTTTGACAGCCACTTTCAATAGATATCTTAATCGTTGACAAGTGTTATATTTTCAATAAAGATGAGATAAAAGTTTTATAAGTTAATGATTTATCTTTAGTCGTATAAAAATATTGAAGTAAAGCTAAATAATTTCAATGATTAAATTTAAAAAGAGAAATAAAGATCTTTTACGATGGGTGAAAAGTGATAAATCTGAAGAATAAGAGGGGGCGTTATGTCTGAGCTGATCGATCATGAAGTGGTCGTTATCTTTAAAAAGTATTTATATCCGCTCTCTGCCAAACTTACAGAAATGCTGAATGAGCATTTTAGTCATCAGACTGAACGTCGGGGGTGCGGTTATACGCAGGCGACGCGTGTTATTGCAGAGTTTGTTTCTCAAGTTCGGGATCCAATCGGGTTTCAGGATTTGCGTATTTTTGAAGAATACGAGACCAAAGCTTTGCGTAATATTCTTAATCAAAGCTCATCTTATGGTTTAGAGTTAGAAACATGGCGTAATTTGGATACCAATTTAAACGTCCAACAATGCTTGCAGCGTATAAACCCACAAGAAAGTTTTGCACAGAGCTTACAGCAGGAAGTTGAGTTTCAAGCCAAACTCAGAAATATTCATCAATATGCCCAACTTGAAGAAAGCAAACTGATTTGCCAGTTACTTAGCGATATTATCCTACCGCAAGATGCCAAAAACCTTGAAATGATTGAATGTCGAGCTTTAGAGGAAAAACCTAAAGTAGGCTCTTGCCCGATGGCAGAGAAATTCTTCTTGCGTATTGCACACCACCGTTTATTAAGACAAGGTGAAATCAATATTTTTGTGGATGAGCATGATCAACCTATCATGATGGAAAAGTTAAATATGGGGGATAATCACTCTTGCATCAGCTTAGTTCCCTTGATGATGAATGGTGTTTGTTTACCTGCGGGAAGTTTGTTTTCAACACATTATGAAATCGAGCAGCTCGAAAAACATAAAAATAAGCAATATAAAGGCTATGTGATCCCGATTGCCGAGATGAATGGTTTTTGGTTTTTACGTTTAACTACCTTGGCTGTGTCACCTGAAAATCGTGCGCGTGCCTTTGGTTATCACTTTAAACAACAGGTCGATAATGGATTATTTAGACCGGATACAACCGAATTGAGTCAGCTGATGGAAATTGCGCATGATCAGATTTACGTAGGACATCCATGCTAAAAGCCTGTTACTCTCCACGCTATTTTGCACGAACGCATACCAATAGTATGGAAAAACTCACTGCTGTTGCGGATGTATTACGTGCTCAACAGATGGCTGAATTGATAGACCCAGGCAGCATTGATGTTGAGCTGTTAAAGAAATTGCACAATCCACAGTATGTGGAGGCGTTTTTATCTGGACAGTCTGCCTTTGCCACCATACAAGGCTTTAAGCCATGGAATGAACAACTGAGAGATGCGATTTTATCGGTTCAGGCTGGACAGTTAGTTGGAGCTGAAATTGCTTTGCAAGAGGGGATTGCTGCAAATATTGCCCAAGGATTTCACCATGCCAGTTATGAATCTGGTGCAGCCTATTGTACCTTTAATGGCTTAGCGCTGGTTGCTAAGCAATATCCTGAAAAACGAATCTTTGTTTTGGATTGTGATCAACATGGTGGAGATGGCACAGCTATTTTCACCAATCGTATGACCAATCTGATTAATTTTGGAATTTTTGGAATCCGTTTTGGCTGTAAGGCCAGTGAGCGCAGTTTGACCCGTTATATTCACCCCAAGCAAGGTAATTTCGATTTATATCGTGAAGCGATCTTTGAGGCATTCCAATATGCTTCGCGGTGGGATACAGATTTAATTATTTATCAAGCAGGTATGGACTGCCATCAACATGATAAATACGGCTCTAAATGGTTTAGTACTGAATTGTTATTCGAGCGTGATCGCATTGTCTTTGAAATGGCGAAAAAAATGAAAATCCCAATGTTGTTTGTGTTGGCGGGGGGGTATCAGGCACTGGATGATTTGGTGCCTTTGCATGTAAATACCTTTAAGGCGGCGAATGAAGTTTACTTTCCATAAGCTGATTTAGTGTTGGCCCAAAACCAGAAATAGGCCCAAAGAAATAAAGATTAAACCGCCCAATATAGACATAGTTTTTTGGATACTTTGGGATTTATTCATTTTTCTCATGACGAATTCAGCCAGAAAAACGCATACAAGATCTGCAGAAATAAAAATTGTATTAACGATTAAACCTAAAAGGATAAATTGTAGCCAGACCGGTGATTGAGAAGCACTATTGATAAATTGAGGTAAAAATGCGAGATAAAAAATCGCAGTTTTAGGATTTAATACTTCGACCAAGATACTTTCTTTGAGTGTTCTTCCTGCAATTTCTTCTTGAGCAGTGTTTAGCGTGTTGGATGTTGGCGTTTCTTTAATGAGTTTAATACCTAACCAGATCAACCAACATGCACCAAGGACTTTAATGACGGTATATAGAACTGGAAATAGATGAAACAGTGTCGTGAGCCCGACTGCGGCGGCTATGATATGAGCACATCCTCCTATAAAAAGTCCTAAAGTTGCCATGAAACCAGATTTTTGCCCTTTTGCTAAAGTTTGTGCGGCGGTATATAGCATTGCTGGGCCAGGAATATAAGCAAAAATAAACGTTGTAATTAAGAAAGTAGTTAGTATTTCAAGCGATGCCATATTGTGCTCTTGCTGGATTTTTTACTATTATTTTAATAGAGCATTATTTTATATCATTTGGTCAGTTTTTGAGAAAAATAAAAGGAATATATTGAGTTTTCAATATATTCCTTAATAAGATATAGAATGAAAATTAGCGTAATTTAGCTAACCAATCTCCAAGCATTTGTACCATTTGAACCAATAGCAATAAAACAATCACGGTTAAAATCACCACGCTGGTATCGAAACGTTGGTAACCATAAGAAATCGCCAAGTCACCAATACCACCCGCACCAACAGCACCTGCCATTGCAGTCGCACCAATCAGGGAAATCGTCCCTGTGGTTAAATTAAGGATTAGAGAGCTACGTGCTTCAGGGATAATAAATTTAAAGATAATTTGCCAAGGTGATGCACCCATTGCCTGAGCGGATTCAACAATGCCTTCATTCACTTCAAGTAACGAAGTTTCAATTAAACGACCTAAATATGGGCCGACATAAATGGTTAAAGGTACAATCGCAGCCCAAGTCCCAATTGATGTTCCAACTAACATTTTGGTCAGTGGAATAACAGCAATCAGTAAGATAATGAAGGGAAGAGAACGCAGTGCATTCACAATCGGATTGAGGAAATAATAAATCGCGCGATTTTGTAAAATACCACCCGTACGGGTAACCACTAAGGTAATGCCTTGGATAAGTCCCCAAATACAGCCAAACAGCAGCGAGAAGAACACCATTTGGAAGGTTTCTTGTAGTGCTGTAACAAATTGGTCGATGGATAAGGAACTATGCCAAAATGGAGCGGTAACTTGGGTCAACCATTGTACGATTAAATCTCTCATTGGCTAACCACTCCAGACTGTTCAACTTTCACGCCTTGAAGCTCAAGAAATTTAACAGTTTCTTGAATGGTCAGCGGATCACCTAAGAGTTGGATGAACATTTGTCCAATCACGGTGCCATTAATTTCTGTCATGTTCGCGAAAAGAATATTTAGACTGATATCAAATTGCTTAATCGCAGCCTGAATCACGGTTTCTTGTGCTGATGTACCTAAGAACTGCAAGCTGTAAATACTATTATGATGCTTATGCTCAAGATTATTCAGAATATTGATCGGCAACTGTTGTTGCAATACCGTTTGAATAAAGGTCTTGGTGGTTGGATGCTGTGGCTGACTGAAAATATCCAATGTCGGACCAGTTTCAATCACATGACCAGCTTCCATCACAGCAACATAATCACAAACCGATTCAATCACATCCATTTCATGGGTCACCATGACAATGGTAATGTTTTGTTCTTGATTGATCTTTTTTAATAAAGCCAAAACTGATTTAGTGGTTTGTGGATCAAGGGCAGAGGTTGCTTCATCACAGAGTAAAATCTTAGGATGATTTGCAAGTGCACGTGCAATCCCGACACGTTGTTTTTGACCACCTGAAAGTTCATCAGGGTAGGCATCTTTTTTATGTTTGAGATCAATGAAATCAAGTAATTCAGCGAGGCGTTTTTCTCGTTCTGCTTTGCTATGACCTAATAATTTCAGCGGTATTTCAATATTTTCAGACACGGTTTTAGTCTGAAGTAAATTGAAATGCTGAAAGATCATGCCGATATTTGCACGTTCTTGACGAAGTGTACGCGCATCCATTGCGGTAAAATCTTTTTGATTAATGATCACTTGTCCCTGAGTCGGGCGCTCAAGTAAATTAATCATACGGATAAGCGTACTTTTACCTGCACCACTGTAGCCAATAATGCCAAAGATACTACCGTCGGGGATCTCTAAATTAATCTGATCCAGCGCGTTAATCGTTTGACCTTTTAACTGATAGTGTTTCGAAATGTTTTTAAATTGGATCATGTTCGTCAATACTATGCAAAAAAGAAAAAACAGGCAAAATCACTTTGCCTGTTTTATTTGAGGGTATTATATTACGAATTCGCTTCTGTGAGGTAGCTTGTTGGTTTATTTACGTCAACTTTCGTACCAGCAAAGTGTTCTTGTACATACTGCTTCACAGCTTCAGTATGGTAAAGCGCGCCAACTTTTTGGAGCACGGCATCATCTTTACGTGATTCTGCTGTTGCCAATACATTGACATTTAATTTGGTACTTTGATCAACTGGTTCATAGTAGATTGCATCTTTAAGAACGTTTAAACCACCTTCCATTGCAAGTGTATTACCCAACAAAATCGCATCAACTTCGTCTTTAACACGTACAGCTGTCGCCATTTGGATAGGTTTAATCACGATTTTCTTGCTGTTTTCGATAATGTCAGCAGGTGTGCCTTTTACAGGGTCGAAATCAGCTTTTAATTTGATTAAGCCAGCACTTTGTAAAAGTAATAAAGCACGTGATTCATTGGCACCGTCATTTGGAATCGCAATGGTTGCGCCTTCAGCAAACTCTTCAACTTTCTTTACTTTGCTTGAGTAGATACCCATTGGTTCTAAGTAAGTGGTTGAAACAGGCGCAATCTTGTCTTTATTTGCAGCATTGAATGCGACAAGGTAAGCGTAAGATTGGAATGCGTTCAAATCAACTTCTTTATTCGCGGCCGCAGTGTTCATTGCAACGTAGTCTGTGAAGTTCTTGATTTCGAGTTTAAGTCCAGCGGCTTTAGTTTCTGGTAATGTTGCGATATAACGCCAAATATCAGCGTCTGAACCTGTAGAAGCGATTACAACGGTTTGTAATGCAGCAGCATCACCTTTTTGTTCAGTAGATGCGGTATCTTGTTGTTTACTGCAGGCTGCAAGTAATAACACAGATACACTTAAAAAAAGACTAATCAGCTTTTTCATGTATAAATCCTAATCGGAAAATGTCGAGAAAATCATCATTTCTCTAGCATTAATGATTGCAATAGGTTTGTATGTTGTAAATTGACATCGCACTCAAAACAATCCCTGAATTATTCTTAAAGTTTGAACAAGTGTGATAGATCTACAACATCCGAAAAGTAGATGAATATTCATGTTCCAATTCAGTATATACAGATAGGAACCAACTGTTCATCTCATTTTCAAATCAAATTTGGATTTAGCTGCAATTTGTTTTGTTAGGTTCAATATTCTAGACATTTAAAAATAATGAAAAAGAATATACAGTTAACATAAAAACAACATCTAAAATTTCGGCAATCATAGCAACAATTTATGGGCGGTTATAGTGGAACAGCTTGTACTTTGAAACTTAACAACCTGCTTATTTGAAGAAAATCATGGTCTAAGTAAATATAAATAAATGATAGTTTTATAAATTTTTCCAAAAACATAAAGAGAGGAATCAGTTGAATAATAAATATATATTTTTCTGAATTTTATATTTAAATAATGAATATAGAATTCATATTTATGCAGTTTATGGAATAAAAAAGCCTTCCGAAGAAGGCTTTTTCTGCTCAACAAAGCTTATTCAGCTTTTTCACGAGCAATTGCGCGGTAACCGATGTCACTGCGGTATTGCATACCTGTAAAGGTTACTTGACCGCATACTTCTAAGGCATTAATTTGCGCTTCAAGTACGGTATCACCCAGTGCAGTCACACACAGTACGCGACCACCAGCAGTAATCACATGTCCATCAGCACTCATCGCCGTGCCTGCATGGAAAATCTTGGTGTCTTCTGGAGATTGACCAAGACCTGAAATCACATCACCGTTACGTACGGTTTCTGGATAACCTTCCGCTGCGAGTACGATACCAATTGACTTACGTTCATCCCATTCAGCTTCGCTTGGCAAGCTACCTGCGATACCTGCTTCAACTAAATCAACTAAAGATGATTTTAAACGCATCATAATCGGTTGAGTTTCAGGATCGCCAAAGCGGCAGTTGAACTCGATCACACGTGGCTGACCTTGTTCATCAATCATCAAGCCAGCATATAAGAAGCCAGTGTAAACATGACCATCTGCTGCCATACCGTCAACAGTAGGACGCATCACTTCGTTCATGACACGTTCAAAGACTTCTGCCGTTACCACAGGAGCAGGAGAGTAAGCACCCATACCACCAGTGTTTGGGCCTTCATCGCCTTCAAAAATACGTTTGTGATCTTGTGAAGTGGCCATTGGTAAAATGTTGTTGCCATCGATCATACAAATGAAGCTTGCTTCTTCACCAGCAAGGAACTGCTCGATGACAACACGTGAACCTGCATCACCAAACTTGTTACCCGCAAGCATATCGTCAATCGCAGCAAAAGCTTCTTCGTTGGTCATTGCCACGATTACGCCTTTACCTGCAGCTAGACCGTCTGCTTTAATCACAATAGGTGCGCCATTTTTTTCAACGTAGGCTTTCGCCGCATCCACTTCAGTGAAAACGTCATAAAAAGCGGTAGGAATGTTGTGGCGTTTTAAGAAATGTTTGGCAAATGCTTTCGAACCTTCAAGCTGTGCAGCGTACTGGGTTGGGCCCCAGATTTTTAAACCTGCTTCACGTGCTGCATCTACCACACCATTGACTAATGGTGCTTCTGGACCAACAATCACCAATGCAATATCATTTGCTTTTGCAAATGCGATGATTGCTGGATTGTCTAGAATATTAAGCTCTACGTTTGTACATTTGTCTTCTGTTGCCGTGCCTGCATTACCCGGTGCAACGAACACTTGAGTGACTTTTGCATCTTGTGCGATTTTCCATGCAAGTGCATGTTCACGGCCACCGCTACCCAAAACTAAAATATTCATTATTAAGTTATTTCCCTTTTTCAGTATCTAAGAATATACCTGTTCAGAATAAAAAAGTCCCTCTTAACCTCTCCCTTGCGGAACTACAATCGTTCCTCATCTCCTAAGAGGAGAGGGAACCCATATTGATATTGGTGTAGTCTCCCTCCTTTTAGGAGGGAGATTTAGAGGGAGGTAAATAAGACGGAATTTTTAAAGTAGTATTAGTGACGGAAGTGACGCATGCCTGTGAACACCATGGCAATACCAGCTTCATCCGCTGCTGCAATGGTTTCTTCGTCGCGCATTGAACCGCCTGGTTGGATAATACATTTAATACCAGCCTTAGCCGCATTATCAATACCATCACGGAAAGGGAAGAATGCATCGGATGCCATTACAGCTCCTTCAACCACTAAACCTGCATGTTCAGCTTTAATCGCTGCAATACGTGCTGAGTTGACGCGGCTCATTTGACCTGCACCTACACCAATGGTTTGACGATTTTTTGCATAAACAATTGCATTTGATTTCACATATTTCGCTACTTTCCAAGCAAAGATCAAATCATCAATTTCTTGTTCAGTTGGCGCACGTTTGGTCACAACTTTAAGATCATCTTTGGTGATCATGCCTAGATCTTGGTCTTGAACCAATAAGCCGCCATTCACACGCTTATAGTCAAGTTGTGCTGCACGAGCGTCAATTGCTGGGAGCTCACCACACACCAACACACGTACATTCTTTTTCGCACCTGTGATTTCAAGTACGCCATCCGCAATGCTTGGTGCAATAATCACTTCAACGAATTGACGATCTACAATCGCTTGTGCAGTCGCAGTGTCCAATTCACGGTTGAATGCAATGATGCCACCGAAAGCAGATTCAGGATCGGTTGCATAAGCAAGATCATAAGCTACTTTGATACCATCCAATGAAACAGCAACGCCACAAGGGTTCGCATGTTTAACGATCACACAGGCAGGCTTCGCAAATGATTTCACACATTCAAGTGCTGCATCGGTATCTGCAATATTGTTATAAGAAAGTTCTTTGCCTTGTAATTGCTTCGCAGTAGAAACAGATGCTTCTTGAGCTGTTGCTTCAACATAAAAAGCCGCATTTTGATGAGGGTTTTCACCATAACGTAAATCTTGTGCTTTATTCAGTTGGGTATTGAAGGTACGCGGGAACAGATCCGCTTCGCCTTCAGTTTTGCCAACGCGCGCGCCTAAATAAGAGGCGATCATGCCATCGTATTGTGCAGTGTGCTCAAATGCTTTTACCGCTAAGTCGAAACGAGTTTCGTAAGAAAGCGCACCATTTGCTTTTAATTCAGCAACGACTGTGTCGTAGTCAGCTGCATTCACGATAATGCCTACTGAAGCATGGTTCTTCGCAGCGGCACGAACCATCGTTGGACCACCGATGTCGATATTCTCGATTGCATCTGCAAGTGAACAGTTTGGTTTTGCTACTGTGGCTGCAAATGGATACAGGTTTACAATCACTAGATCAATCGGATCGATGTTGTGTTCTTGCATCACTGCTTCGTCCAGACCACGACGCGCTAAGATGCCTCCATGAATTTTAGGATGTAATGTTTTTACACGACCATCCATCATTTCAGGAAAACCTGTATGTTCAGAAACCTCTACTACGGTGATATTGTTGTCTTTAAGCAACTTATATGTACCGCCCGTAGATAAAATTTCTACCCCTAGAGCTACAAGATTTTGAGCGAATTCAACGATTCCGGTTTTATCAGATACAGAGATTAAAGCACGTTTGATAGTCATGATTTTAGTCAACAGTTTGAAGTCTACAGATTAAAAATAAAAGGCAAAAAAAATGCCCACGAGAACGTGAGCATTTTATCAATTATTCACTCATTAAACCGTGAGCTTTTAACTTTTTGCGTAAAGTTCCGCGGTTAAGGCCTAAAATCTCAGCGGCACGTGTTTGATTACCGCGAGTATATTCTAAGACCACAGATAAAAGAGGTTTCTCCATTTCTGCTAAAACCATGTCATAAACTTGAGATGGTTGCTCACCTTGCAATTGTGCAAAATAATGACGAACTGCGCGATCTACATGGATGCGAAGAGCGACATCAGATTGAGCCGTAAAAATAGGAGATTTGCTATTCATGCGTGTTAATCCGAAATATCAAAATATCACTTGGGTAAAGTGATATAAATGTGGTCTAAATTACTGAGCCCCGTTTTAGATCCTAAAACAGTGACTCTAAAACAAAAGGACTATTAGCTTGCCACAAATCCTCGAGCTGTGTAAAAAATAAGCGTAACAATAGTTAAATATTTGTTACCGCCTACTTTTAAAAACAAAAAAACCAACAATGCGCTTATTGGGTAAAAGCACAGTTCGTTTAACGATTTTATTGTCTATAAATTACGAGGAGTAAGTAGGTCAAGCATTCGTGGCGCGTATCATACCACTGTCAGCGAAAAAGTGAGCAAATTAACTGCACTTTTTTTTGTTTTTTTGTCACTTTTTTGAGCTTTTAGGGCTGTACAAATTCTAAACTATAGTCATTGAAGCTATTTTTACTTTTTGGAAGGGTAAATTCGAAGCGAAAAGGGCTGTTGGTTGGAATGCGTTGAATCGTTTTTAAACTGTCAACTAAATAATCTTGTGGTTTGAGCATTACGTTAAAAACGGCTTCGTCGTTTTGTTTGAGCACGACTTTAATAGGAGGCAGTGCCACGCTGTTCTCATTATGATTTAGAAGCACACCTGAAAAAACAGTAGCATCTTTTTCTCCACGCTTAATTTTTACTTTTTCAAAACTAAGATATTTATATTGTTCATCACTGGTTTTGCACGAAAAAATGCCGCAAGCATAATTAAACATCTGATTCAAGGCTGGGCTTTCATGCATCAGTTTTGGGTTGAACCATAAAATCTGAAAAGCAAATACTAAAATTAAAGCAATATTACCGAGCCCCCAAAGCGTGTAATACAGCCAACCATGTTGTTTATCATTATTCTCATGGTCAATTTGTAAAGTATCTTCAGACAGATTTAAATTAGGTAAGGCAGTAACAGGCTCGGTATTGAAATAATTGAGGTTGTTGAGATAGGTCAATAAATCAATATTTGAGTTTTCAATTTTCTGATCAAAGATGCTCAAAATCTGCATTTGTTTTTCTGCAAACGAGCTGTCAGGTTGAATTGAAGAAAAAAGTGAGCGATTGACAGGTGTCGGAATCGCTTCACTATCTGTTTCTAATAAGTTGGTTAATGCATTAAAGTTAATGACACATTTCGGACAACAAACCATACCCTGTGCAACACTGAGTTGTGAAAGGGTCACTTTGTACACAGTTGAACATTTAGGGCAGCGGGTTTGTTTTTCACTCATAAGTAACAATGTTCTCAAATTGTTGTTTTACGTTTTCCTGAAATGCGACACCAGTTTTCTTCACGCTTTTCGATCTCTAATATATCAAAAAACTGTGAGTAAACACTAGAAACATCAGCAACTTGCTCTTCGATTACACCTGCAAGTGCGAACTCGCCCTCATTTTTTATTAAAGTTGAGAATTCAGGCGCAAGTGCCATTAATGGTGCCGCTAAAATATTGGCGACAAGGACATCTGCTTGTTGTGGTTTAAATTCTTGATCGAACTCTTCGGGTAATCCTACAGAAAGACGATCCAGTACACCATTTAATTCTGCATTTTGTTTGGTCGCAAGTACCGCTTGTGGATCAATATCAGTCGCATAAACTTTTTTAGCGCCGAGTAATAAAGCCGCAACACCTAAGATGCCTGAGCCACAACCATAGTCGATCACAACTTTGTCTTTAACATCAGTTTTACCTAGCCATTGTAAGCATAAGAAGGTACTTGCATGGTTTCCAGTACCGAAGGCAAGGCCTGGATCTAACTTAATATTGGTTGCATCAGCTTCAGGTGGTTCTAACCATTCTGGTACGATCCAGTATTTTTCACCAATTTGAATCGGTTCATAATAATCCATCCAAGCACGTTCCCACACTTGGTTTTCCAAGTATTCATGGCGCATTGGTACATCTGGAAGTTGTGCTTTTAAAAAGGCTTCTAAAGTATCGACATCAATTGGGTCATCTTCTTCTTGTTGATAAATCCCCGTGACGATGACTTTATTCCAAAGAGGTGTTTCACCTGGCAATGGTTCAAGTAAGGCTTGGTCTTCAGCATCATCTAAAGTTACGCTCACCGCGCCTAATGACAGGAGTAATGTTTCGGTCAGTTCGACTTGGTTTTGATCAACAGTAATATGAATTTGTAGCCAGTTCACAGGAAAACCTAAATAAATGTATTTGTGCTTATTGTAATGGATTCGTGCTTGTTAAAGGGATTATAAAGTAGACAGATTACAATTTTAAGATGAAATATTTTGTCCTAATGCAGTCTATTATATTGTTTTTATATAAAAGAAGGCCTAATTAGGCCTTCTTTTATATCATTTATGCATTAAGGTGCAGTTTGTTCGACATCAGGTGCTACTGGTGGTGCAGGAGCGATAGCGGGTGCTTCCATGGGTGCAGTGCTATTGTCTACTGGTGCACTACTGACTGGGCGAGGTGCCGATTGCGTTTCTGAAAGACGACTTTGAGTCTCAACGGCAGCATTCGATGCAGGTGTTGGTGGTTGGAATGCTAACTTACCAGCTTCATTATGCTCACATGAACCATTGAAAACAACGCCTTTAAATGCAAATGAAACTGGATCACCTTGTTTTTTGCCTTTACAGACCTGTTGATATTTCTTGGCCTGTTGGTCTTGGCTTGCTTTGGTATCTGCATGCGCAGCTACGCTAAAACATAGACTACAAATTAGAGATGAAAATAAAAGCTTTGTGTTCATATCATTGTCCTAAAGTATTTTTTATACACTTTTTAGGATAAGAAACTGGGCAGATAAAACAGTGGTGTTCAAGTTAATAGTGATGAATCGCTGTGTGCAGTCTAAGAGGAAAATGCAACATAAGGTTTCTTTTTGTATGTTCTGTAGTCAGAACAGGGGCTTGCAATCCTCAACAATCTTGACTGTTTTTGGCAATTTAATGCAAAACTCCTGTATAATGCTCTGTCATTTTTTGAATACACATTTACCACTATGCACTATCCTAAAGTTTACGACGTTATCGTAATTGGCGGCGGTCACGCTGGTACGGAAGCAGCGCTTGCTGCGGCACGTATGGGAAGACAAACATTATTGTTAACGCATAACATTGAAACTTTGGGACAGATGAGCTGTAACCCAGCGATTGGTGGTATTGGTAAATCACATCTTGTCCGCGAGATTGATGCACTCGGTGGTGCAATGGCACTCGCAGCGGATAAAGGTGGTATTCAATTCCGTATTCTAAATTCTCGTAAAGGTGCAGCTGTACGCGCAACACGTGCGCAAGCGGACCGTGTACGTTATAAAGCAGCGATTCGCGATACTTTAGAAAATCAAGCAAACTTGGATATTTTCCAGCAAGCTGCAGACGACTTAATTGTTGAAGGCGATACTGTTAAAGGTGTTGTGACCCAAATGGGGATCCGTTTTGATACCAAGACGGTGGTATTGACGACAGGAACTTTCTTGGGTGGGGTGATTCATGTCGGCTTACAAAATTCAAGTGGTGGTCGTGCAGGTGATCCACCATCGATTGCTTTAGCACATCGTTTACGTGAACTTAAATTACCCGTTGGACGTTTAAAGACGGGTACTCCGCCTCGTATTGATGCACGCACAGTTGATTTTTCTGTCATGACGCCACAACCGGGTGATTTCCCATCGCCAGTGATGTCGTTTATGGGTGATGCATCTATGCACCCTGAACAAGTCAATTGCTATATCACGCATACCAGTGAAAAAACCCATGAAATTATTCGTGGCGGTTTAGATCGCTCACCAATGTATACTGGTGTGATCGAAGGTGTTGGTCCACGTTATTGCCCATCAATCGAAGATAAGATCCACCGCTTTGCTGATAAAGATTCACATCAAGTGTTCTTGGAGCCTGAAGGCTTAGATACCCATGAGCTTTATCCAAACGGCATTTCGACTTCATTGCCATTTGACGTACAGTTCAATTTGGTTCGTTCGATCCGTGGTATGGAAAATGCGCATATCTTGCGTCCAGGCTATGCGATTGAATATGATTATTTCAATCCACAAGCGTTGAAATTCACACTTGAAACCAAGGCGATTCAAAATCTGTACTTTGCGGGTCAAATCAACGGTACCACGGGTTATGAAGAGGCGGGTGCACAGGGCTTGCTCGCAGGTTTGAATGCTGCACGCCGTGCGTGGGAACAAGAAGAATGGACACCAAAACGTGACCAAGCTTATATGGGTGTTTTGGTCGATGACTTGATTACACTCGGTACCAAAGAACCGTATCGTATGTTTACTTCACGTGCGGAATACCGTTTGATGTTACGTGAAGACAATGCCGATCAGCGTTTAACATCAATTGGTCGTGAACTTGGTTTAGTTGACGATGAGCGTTGGGCTGCATATAGCGAAAAAATGGAAGCGGTTGAGCGTGAAACTTCTCGTTTACAACATTTGTGGGCTGCACCAAATAACCCAATGGGTAAAAAGTTCGTTGAAATGACAGGTGCAGATCTCAGTAAAGAATGTAGTGCGATCGATTTACTGAAACGTCCAAATATCAATTTTAGCCAAATTGCTGAATTAACAGGTTCAGAAGTGTCTGAGCATGTGGGTGAGCAGATTGAAATCGCGGTGAAATACGAAGGCTATATTAATCGTCAGCATGAAGATGTTGCACAATTAAAACGTCTTGAAGAAACCCGAATCCCTGCTGATTTTGAATATGAGGGTATTTCAGGTTTGTCACGTGAGATCACATTAAAGCTAAACACGGTTCGCCCTGAAACATTAGCACAAGCAAGTCGTATCCCAGGGGTAACACCAGCTGCGGTACAGTTACTGATGATTACGATCCGTAAAAACAATATGGCGAAGAAATCGGCTTAATTGCCTGCTTCGTCTATTGTCGTAAATGTTAAAAACACCCTTCTACAAAGGGTGTTTTTTTCTGCTAAGCAAATTCTGTTTAATTGAAGGGGATGAGTAAATGAACAATTGGATAATTTTATTCATTGCGATTACTGCGGAAGTGATTGCAACCTCTGCCTTAAAAAGTAGTGAAGGTTTTACCAAACCAGTTGCTTCCATCGTGGTTGTAGTGGGTTATCTGATTGCATTCTATTGCTTGTCTCTAACCTTAAAAACGATTCCTGTAGGCGTTGCTTATGCGATTTGGTCTGGTGTTGGGATCGTTTTGATTACGACCGTGGCTTGGTTTGTATTTGACCAAAAACTAGATATTTGGGGAATTATTGGGATTGTCTTGATTATGAGTGGTGTGTTGATTCTCAATTTACTGTCTAAAACCAGCTCGCATTAACTTTGTCACAAAAAAACCGAGTCATGTATATACTCGGTTTCTTGTCTGATCTGCACGCTAGCTATAAGCTAATTTCAATCCCTTGTTTTAAATTCTGCTGATCAAATTGCGTATTGATATCAATTTGAGCATAAGCTTTCGGTAATAAACGACGTGCTGTTTGATTTACTCTTTTTTCCAACCACTTCGG
This sequence comes from Acinetobacter sp. Ac_3412, assembly GCF_013072675.1. Taxonomy (NCBI): domain Bacteria; kingdom Pseudomonadati; phylum Pseudomonadota; class Gammaproteobacteria; order Moraxellales; family Moraxellaceae; genus Acinetobacter; species Acinetobacter sp. Ac_3412. Next base: position 696,852 of record NZ_LXUJ01000009.1, read on the forward strand.
CATGTTAATCGCCAATGGATTAGTTTCTGTGACCGATACATTGGTCATCACACGAGTTCCCATAATGTAATCAAACCATGGTTTAGTCACACACCAATTGGCATTTTGATTGCTGGTCATGTGATGATCATAATGCCAAGGAATTCGTTTTTTAGCGAACTCTGGATCGAGGTGTGATTTGGCATGCACCTTCCAATAATTCCAAATGCCATAGTACAAACCTGCGGTAAAGAACGGTGCAACCGGTAGAAAAATAGTGGATGCAGCCGCTAGGCCGATAAGTGCTGATTTTTCATTGTACATCTCAGAATTTTTAAACATCGACTCCGCATAGCCTTCATCATGAAAGCCATTTAAGCGAGCACGCTTGTGATGCGCAATATGAGTAAAGAACGGACTGTTTCTATTCTTGCTTGGGAATTCGTGTAACCAGACTTTGTGGAAATACCACTCCATACCATTTGCGACAAAAACGCCTACTGGAAAACCGATCATGCTTGGATTACCTCGTTTAACATAGATCGGATTTTAAAAAGAGAAGAGTAAAAAGTTTTGACTGATCTGACAGTTTTAAGCTGCCTATCCAATCAATTTAAGTCTGCTTACGTTGTCGATATGCAGTAGGTGTCTCTCCAGTCCAGCGTTTAAATGCTCTGGAAAATGCTGAAGGTTCAGAAAAACCCGTCAGATAAACAATCTGGTCGATGCTTTCTTCGGTTTGAGAAAGTAAGCGACGCGCAAGACGTTCACGGTAATGGGCAATGACTTTTTCGTAGCTGGTATTTAACAGTTGTAAATCCGCTCTTAAACTCCGAGCGCTACGTCCTAAATGCTCGGCAATGATGTTCTGGTCAAATTCACCAGACTCTAATAAACCACTGGCCAAGATTTTTTCGATTTCGTTTATAAGCTGGTGTTTGTTTAATAGCTCAAGCTGTGAGGCAGCATGATGTTCATGTACTTTTAACAGTTCAGGTTCATGAGCAGCAGAGGGTGTCGTTAATTGTGCTGAATCAAAGCAAATATAGCCATTTTCTTGCCCGAGTTTGACAGGACATCCCCAGATTTTCTGATATTCCTCTTGATCTGCTCCATCTGGATATGGCAAGCCGATTTCAAGTGCTATAAATGTTTCATCACTAATGTATTTAAAGAAATTAAGCAAAATACCAATCGCACATTCCAAATAGTGTCGAACAGGATGATTGAGCCCTGAAATCATCACCCTATGTTCATTTATCATTTCTAAGTTAAATGACATGGCATCAGTGAGTAAGGCCTGATATCGAATGGTTCGTTTGAGGCCTTCACCAAATGTTGCACTACTGAGAAAAAGATATTCAATCACTTGTCCACGAAAGGGGGGAACATTGTGACCGACATGTAAACCAATATCGGGATCATGACTAATTTGTTCTGCGGCTTGCCAAAAGCGTTGCTGTGTGGCGTTGTCACGACGGACAAATTTATCAGGTGGCTGATCGGGTAAATGAACACGAGCAAATATGGCAGCGGCATCTAAATTCATCTTTTGCATGGTTTGATAAACCATCCATAAAAAGATGCCTGCATCACTGGTTTTTTTTGAAGTCATAAAACAGGGCAAATACGAGTTTTAAAACAATATACGCTGTTATTTTTTAGATAGAAATGGATTGCAACTAAATCAAAAGGGGAAAGGTACTTATACGCTGATAAGTACCTTAGTCAAAAGGTTTATTCAGTCACTTCAACGGTCACGCTGTAAGTATAAGATTGCGCGATGGGTGGTTTGGTGTTGTCAGTATTCGCTTCAGGATAAGCGGTGGTAATCAGGTAAATACCAGCTTCACTAAATTTCACTTCAACCTCACCTTTGGTGTTGGTTTTTACATGCGGTTGTTCGCGTTTGGCATTGGGTTGATAACTGCTAGCGCCTTTAAACACATCCACTTCCAGATTTGGAACAGGCTTACCATCCATGAGCACTTGTGCTTTAAAAGATTCACCAGCAAACAACTCATTTGGATGAGTGAGGAACTTAAACTCGAAACCTTTGTTGCTCACAGCAGGCACAGCACTTGGTTTGCCTTTAGTGATAAAACTTTCAGCAATATAGGTATTGCTAGTTTGTGCTGTTTTTGCGTTGGCAGGAATTTGGTCTTCAGCAATAAAACGTGGCGGTTGATTGGCTGGTGCTTGGGGCGCTTTTTGCTCTGCATTATTACCTTGTGGCTGCATCGGGTTTGCATTAGCAGGGCGTTGAGGGCGAACACGTAACCAACGACCATCAATCAATGCATATTTGGTTGGGTTGCCTGCCGCATTTTCAGTACGAAGACGATAGGTGCCATCCGTGGTTAAATTGACTTCAGCGATATTGAATTTTTTTAATTCTGCTGCTGCTTTAATGGTTTCGGTTTTTCCTTCTGGTGTTGTCACCTGATAATCAGTTTTAAAGTTACGACTTGCTACAAAGAATTTTTCAACGGTAATTCCACTTTGGAAGCTAACGCTATCCGCTTTACTGTCGAACACTTCTGGCAATAAAAAAGGGCTTGCTGTATGAGCAAAGCTCAGAGTTGGAAGCGCAGAAAATAGAGCAACAGTGAGTAGGTGACGCATGAAGAATTCCTTAAAAGAGAAATAAACAAAAATGCAAAAGATTTGCTACAATCTACTTGATAACGAGTATCAGTTGCAATATTATTTCGATAAATTTTTAATCGTTTTTATGCCATTGGGCAGACAAAGATTAAGAAGCTTTTTATCTCCCAAATGCGTGTCGCAAATGAATCAAATGTTTTTGATTTTATTCAGAATAAAATCATTTCATTTTCATGTTCTTTTGGCTGTAATTCATGTGAGAGGCCGAGCGATTGACTGTGCATAAAGTCAGTAGGTTGGCCGAGTTAAATCTTAGAAAATGGAAGCTTAACGATGTCATCAACGCAACAAATTTTTCGCCCCGTTCAACTCATATTTCGTTTATCGCCGTTGATGGCAGCTATCGCTGTATTCATGTCGCCAATTACAGCAACTCAGGCCAATGAAAATGCTATAAAAGACCCTCAGACATTACAAGCACCCGTTCAGACGCCAAGTTATAGTTTTCACCAAGATCATATTTTGGGTACTTCTTTAGATGTTGTTGTAACTACTGCACATCAAAAAGATGCAGAAAAGGCATTACAGACAATCCAGAATGAAGTGGCACGTTTGGACAAGATTTTATCGGTATGGCGTGATGACAGTGAAATCAGTCAACTCAATCGTGAGCAACAGATCGAAGCTTCTTCTGAACTTTATGAGGTAATTGCTGCTTGTGAACAATGGCGCAGTGCGACCTGTGGTGGCTTTGATGCACGGTTAGGCCAATTGATTCAGCTATGGGAACAAAGTCATCAGGTAAAAAATTTGGATGATCAAACGCAAGAAGCTTTGCTAAGCCAATTAAAAACCCAAAGTATTGAGTTAAATCCAAAAACCAAACAGATTAAGCTTGATTCAGCCGTCAAAATTGCACCAGATGCCTATGCAAAAGGTTATGTAATTGATCGGGCGTTGATTGCAGCTAAACAAGCCGTGCCACATTTACAGGGGATTTTGATCGATATTGGTGGCGATATGCGGGTGTGGGGTCAATCACCACAACAAGCAAGCTGGAAGATCGGTATTCAAGATCCAAATGAACGCTTTGATAATACAGTGCCAACACAAGTTTTAAATATTAAAGATCAAGCTGTTGCTTTTAGTGGGCAAGGCTATCGTTCGTTGGCAGGCCAATCGCATTTGCTTAATCCGCAAACAGGTATGCCAATTCAAACCGTAGAGCAATGTGTCGTGGTCGGGCAGTGCGCTGCAGATGCGGATGCTTTGGCAACTGCTTTAACCGCAATGTCACCCTATGAAGGCATGCAGCTGATTGAACAATTGGTTGGTTTTGAAGCCCAGTTGGTTGCGAGTGATGGCAGCAGCTATCAAAGTTCAGGTTGGTCTACGCTTTTAGATGCCAATCAACCTGCGATCATGCGACATGTGGCTGCTAATGGTGCAGCAACGGCTTGGCCTAAAGGTTATCAGGCTCAAATTGAAGTGAATATTCCAAAACTTGCCGTTGATAATTATCGTGCACCTTATGTTTCCGTTTGGGTGACAGACAGCGAGAAAAAATTAGTTCGTACGCTTGCTGTTTGGGGCAAAGATGAGAAGTGGCTGAACTCAAACTACGTATGGTGGCGCCGTTATGGTCGTCAAATGCCAAACTTGGATGCAGTAGCTAAGCCATCACGTCAACCAGGGCAGTACCGTTTAGCTTGGGATGGTAAGGATGAAGCTGGTAAAGCTGTCGATGCAGGTAAATATTTAATCCATATTGAAACCTCTCGCGAGCATGGCGATCATTCTTATCAAAGCTTCGAGTTAGAAGTAGGGCCAAAAGCGGTAACAAAAACACTTCCTGCACAGGCAGAAATTGGTACGCTGAAATTAAACTTCCAACGTGGTGCTTAATTAAAAGCCCTACTTATTTACGAGGCTTGTCACTTGTATCAACGTCGTGATTTTTACCGCCATGCACGCTATGTGCATGGCTGGCTCTCTGCATTTGCTTTCATCGCACTGATTTTTTTTGCTGCAACAGGATTGCTACTCAATAACCCAGATTGGTTTAAATCATCCAATGATGAGCAAATCGTAAAACTCACTTTGCCAACTGCTTTTGTGAGTGCTATCCAAAAACAAGAGAATCCAACTCAGGCGATTCTGGATTTTGTTCGCGATAAGCAGCCACTGATTGGACGCTATAAAAGCAGCGAAGTCATGGATGGGGAGGTGATGATCCGTTTGGAGAGTCCAGCAGGTTCAACAGATCTATGGGTGTTGATGGATCAAGGCGAAGTCGAAATTACTCAAAAACCAGCAACTACCGTTTCATTGCTCAATGATCTACATCGCGGTAAAAATGTCGGTGAAACATGGCATTGGCTTATTGATATCAGTGCGATCATTATTATTGTATTGTCCTTGGCGGGCTATATTTTATTTCTCACCATTAAAACCCGTTTAATTACGCATTTGCTGCTCACAGCAACTAGTTTAGCGGCAATTATTTTACTCATTTGGTTTGCCATTTAAGGTGACATCATGACTCAGGCTGTGCTGATCGTTATTGCTATATTGGCAATATTATTGAGTCTGCATCTTTTTGTGATTGTGTGGCTATATTGGCAGCAAAGAAATTCAAAATCATCCCCGCAATCTCATCCTTCATATTTGGTGGTCTATGCCAGTCAGTCTGGACATGCCGAAATATGGGGGAGACATACGGCTGAGCAATTGCGTTTAGTTGATGATCAGATTGTGGTCAGAAATATTCAAGATCTGAGTATCAATGATTTAACTGGGCAACAGCGAATTCTATGGGTGGTCAGTACCTATGGTGAAGGGGATGCACCGGATAGTGCACAATCTTTTATCAATAAAGCTTTTACTCAAGGCTTGGATTTATCTCATTTATCTTTTGCAATATTGGCATTGGGGGATCGACGCTATGCTAATTTCTGTCAGTTTGGGCAGCGATTAGAACAATGGTTAGTTCAACAACAGGCACATGCTCTATTTGATACTGTTTTGGTAGACCAGCTGAATAGCCGTGATTTGGAGCAATGGTTGAATGGATTAGAACAGCTGACTTCAATGCAGTTCAGTGATTTAGCCCATTCACAACAAATGCTGCAATTAAAGTTTGCGCATCGGCAGTGTTTAAATAAAGGCAGTATCGGTGAACCCATTTATAAAGTTCAATTGATTGGCGATGAAGACTTGGTTTGGTCATCAGGTGATATTTTAGAGATTCAATGCGAAAACAATTTGGATGATATCGAGGCGTTTTTGCAATCACAGCAACAGCCCATCAATGCTAAGTTGATCGCTCAATTAAGCACGCTGAATTTAAGAAAATTACCGAGCAAAGCAGAGCAGTCTTTTCAGCAATGGTTAACACAATTTGAGCGCTTACCTAAGCGTGAGTATTCGATAGCCAGCTTGGCTGAAAACGGCTTTATTGAATTGGTGGTCAGACAGCAACGTACGGCAACAGGTTTAGGCTTGGGTTCGGGCTGGTTGACACAAGGCTTGCAGCAAGACCAAATCTTACAAGCTCATATTCGTCATAATCCAAGTTTTCATTTGCCGCATGATGCACGACCTTTGATCTTGATTGGCAATGGTACTGGGATTGCGGGTTTGCTGGTACATCTACGTCAGAGAGAGCATTGGGGTTATAAGCAAAACTGGCTGATTTTTGGTGAAAGACAGCAGCAATTCGATCATCTTTATCAGATGGAAATTTACTATTGGCAGCAACATGGCTTTCTCGATCAGGTTGATTATGCATTTTCCCGTGATCAAGCCGAAAAAATCTATGTACAAGATTGTTTAAAAGCACAATCCACTCGATTACAGACTTGGGTTGCGCAAGGTGCAGCAATTTATGTTTGTGGTAGCCTTAAGGGTATGGCGGGTGGCGTTGATCATGCCTTAAAAGAGATTTTAGGTCTTGATTTGCTGGAGCAGCTTAAACAACAACAGCGTTATCAACGCGATGTGTATTAATCGGATTCAGCTAAAACCAGTGCTTTAATCTTGCTGGCTTTTTCAAAATGATCCAGTCGATGCTCCATGATCCACCATTCAGCAGCCTCCATGAGAAGTTCAGGATCATCATTTTTATTGGCAAAGAAAGCATAAAATGAAAGTCCTACATTGTTGCCTTTCTTGGCTATTTTTTCATCGCAGATATGAACGATCTTCGCTTTTAATTCGGTTTTCATTTTGTTTTAAGTGGTTAATCATAGTTAGGTGCAGATCATAGCACTCTAAACCTAAGTGGTTGCCATCATTTAGTCTTAATATTTGTTTTGAAATTAAAAAAGTCAGCTTGAGATAAGCTGACTTTTGGTGCTTCAATCATTTAAAAGCGGAAGCGAATTAGAATTTTTTCTCAAGACTAAATTGTAATGAAGGAATGCTTTCATTGGTTCTCGCTTGATATAAGCTGCCATCTGTTTGGTTGGTGAGGCGTTCCTTGTAATTGGTACTCAAGACGTTATTGAGATTAAGACTGGCTGCCCAGCCATGACTAAAGCGTTTGGTTGCGCTCAAATCTAAGCTAAAACGCTCATTGGTGGTGCGATCATAGGGTTGAGCGTCTAAGGAGCGGGTAAATTCAGGCGTGTAACTGATGTTCACGCTGGTTGAGAGTTGCCATGGTTTATAGCTATAGGATAAGCCCGCACTGGTATTATAAGGCGCAACATCACTGGCTAAGCGTTCACGGTGTTGCCCATCTTCAATTTTAGCGCGAACTGTTGATAGCTGCCCATTGAGCATAAATGAATGCCCAGCTTCGGTTTGTTTGAGTGCATAGCGTCCAGACAACTCAACGCCATAGGTGGTCGCTTGATCTTGGTTTTGTGGGCGCTCCACATAACGTGTGCCTTCAAGTGCGATGACTTTCTCGATGTAATCTTTAATTTCACGATGATACGCTGTGACACTCACACCACCACTAGCAGAATCATAGGCAAGGGTGGATTCAGCTGCACGGATTTTTTCTGGTTTTAAATTTGGATTGCCGCCACGATCGGGATTATTCAAGCTACCTGCATCACTGTCTGTAGAGACAGTCACATTCGGAACCAGTCGATCGGTATTTGGGCTTTTAAATGCTTGGCTCAAGTTAGTTTGAATCGACCATTGCTCAGTGAGGTCAAAGCGATAAGCCAAAACAGGGCTTAAATGTTGGTCTTGATAATCAACCAAGCCTGAACGATTCAGCCATTCCTGACGCGCACCTAAAGTCACCGTTTGGCGGTCTGTAAAACGCCAGCTACCCTCACCATAAACAGCATAACGTTGCTCATCCAGACTTTTGCTCACATTGCTATCGAGTTCATTACTGCGAGTATCAAAACCAAATTTAATTTGACGGTCTTTATCTAATTTACGGACCCCATCATAGGCAAGCCCGTATTCATTTACTGTTTCATCGGTATAAATTGTATTTTGTGGCGAGCGGGTGAGCTGTGTTTCTGTCTGACGTTCGACTGATAGGCGGATTTTATCACTCAGGTCTTTGTCTTTACGTTCATAACGCGTGTTTAAGCGAATACTATCGTTCTTGTCATCTTGAGTTTGATTGGATGAATAGCCATCCATTTTGATATTTCGGTAGAACAATTCTGCGATCAACTTTTGCTGATCATCCAGATCGTATTGCAAACGTGGGGAGAACATCTGCATGGTACGGTTGGTGGTACGAAGTTGTTCGCGTGTTCCCGTTGCTGTTTCAGTTTTTGTGATTGAGGTGTTGTCTATCCACATTTGATTGGCTGAAACGCTATATGACCACTGGTTTTCACGACCGTCTGCTTGAATGTTGATTTGCTTGCGTTCAGATTGTTGTTCACCGCTATCGCGTAAGCCATAGCCGAGCTTCACTGAGCCATTTAAGCGGGTATCTAGAGGTTCTTTTAAAATGATATTGATTACCGCTGAGGATGCAACAGAGGCTTGGGCAACGCTGGGTTGTTTGACCACTTCAATACGTTCAATCATTTCAGGTGTAATGGTATCAATAACCGACATACCACCACGTGGGCCACCTTGCACGGGCTCGCCATTGACCAAAAATGTGGGTGCGCCGCCACCACGAAAACGCATGCCCGAAGCGCCACCACCGCCGCGTGGTCCTTGGCCAAAACTTGGTATCTGGAAACCAGCAGCACGACGCAAAGCATCCATAACCGACTGGTCGCCATATTGCAGCATTTCTTCTTGAGTAATGATGGTTTTAGGTACAGCACTAATATCATCATCTTTGGCTTTTTGAGGTTCTGCTGAAGCTTTGAATGAAAGGGTAGGTAGAACCTGAGTACTTGATTCAGATACCGTGGAAGCGGGAGTCTCACTTTGGGGTTCGGCAGCATAAATTGATGCACTTATACTGAGTAAAGCTGAGCTGAGTACACTCAGTTTTCCATAACACGTAGAAATTTTCATTATCAAACCCCAAAAATGATCAAATTATTTTCTGTGTAGCCTAATGTAAAATTGTGTAGAAAAATGGAATTTATTCCTAAGAACTCAAAGATTTAAAAAATATTTTTAGGATTGGATTTAAGATGAAAATGAAGCATAAATTTTAAATGAATAATAAATGGCCTGTTTAGTCAAAAATTAATGCAAAAAATGATGAAAATGAGAATGATTTTTATTAAAATTGTAGCGTTTTTTTGTTTTTAATATTTTTTTAATTTTTGTCTGAGTTTTTTTGAGAAATTTTATGCGTTCTTTACCCTTAAATATGCATCACAAGCCTATTTTCAAATTTAGCTTGTTAACCATGATGCTGTTGCAAGCACAGTATGCTTTTGCCAATGAGGCTCCAGCACCAACAGCAGTGATGCCAACTATTAAGATCGAAGCAATGAGCGAGCTTGATCCGATCAAAAGTTATATCGATTATGATCAGGCAAGTGTGACCCGAAATGGTCTTAAGAAAAAAGATATTCCACAGACCATCGATACCATTGATGTGCAAAAATATAAAATTTATGGCGCCAATGATCTGAGTGTCATGCTACAGGGGACACCAGGTGTATCAACCAGTTATGACATGCGCGGTGACGGGATTAACTTAAGAGGATTTAATGCAGATACAGGCGATATTTATCGTGATGGTATTCGTGAAAGCGGTCAGGTTCGCCGTAGCACAGCAAATATCGAACGTATTGAAATCTTAAAAGGCCCTGCGTCGGTTCTATATGGTCGTAGTTCGGGTGGTGGAGTGATCAATATGGTGAGTAAATTCGCCAATTTTGATTCAAAAAGCTCGGTGGGTATCTACGGTGGTTCATATGATAACTATGGAACAACAGTAGATTTCAATCAAGTGCTCACAGATAACGTTGCTGTACGTTTAACTGGAGAATATGGAGAGTCAGATAGTTTCCGTTCAGGCATTGAAAATAAAATCGAAATGCTTTCACCAAGTTTTACTTATAAAAATGATGAGGGTTTAACTTGGACCATGCAATATACCTACGATAAATTACATCGTGTGCCGGATCGTGGACCATCTTATACAGCACTTCCGAAGGGAACCTCGATTAAAACAGGTTTTGCCCAAGATGGAGACTATGTAAATGATGTTTTACAAGTTGCGCGTTCTGACCTGAATTACGAGTTTGCACCAAATTGGAATTTTCATTGGGCACTAAGTTATCGTCAAGCAGAGCAAAACTTTGATCACTTTTATGCGGGTGGATTATGTGCGACAGAAAGTACAACGGTAACTAATGCTGGAACATGTAAAGGCCATGTCGGTGATATCTCACAAATTTATTATTGGCAGAAAACCGATAATAAAACCACTAGCAATACTTTTGATATCCGTGGTGAGTTTGATACAGGCAGTATTAAACATAATTTATTGGTTGGTGCAGACTGGACTTATGAACAACGTGAGCCGCTTTTAGCCAATAAGAAAGATGGTGGTGCTATCTATGGCTATGTAAATCCGTTAACTGGTGAGCGCAGCAGTTCTAGAGGTTCGGGTAACTTAATATTAAATACACATAACTATAACCAAGGTGAAGGTTATGGTGTATTCATCCAAGACCTCATTAGTTTTAATGATTATTTTAAAGTCATGTTGGGTGGTCGTTATGACTATTATCAATCTGAAACCACCAACCGTTTAAAATCACGTGAGTCTCTGGACTATCATCGTCGTATTGATGGTGAGAGCTTTAGCCCAAATATAGGTTTTATTTGGCAACCTGTAGAAAGTCAGAGCTTTTATGCCTCTTATAGTAAAAGCTTCGCGCCATTTGGTGGGCGAGTGGGAGTAAGTGTTGTTTCAGCAAATACAGATGTAGATACATTTGATGCTAAACCACAATACAATGAACAATACGAAGTTGGTATAAAAAGTGATTGGCTGAATGATCGTTTAAATACCCAGCTTTCTGTATTTGACATCCGTAAGAACAATATCCGTTACCAGCCAAACCCAGATGAGCCAGAAAAGTGGGCTGTTGGTGCGCAGCACCAGTCCAAGGGGATTGAATTTAGCTTTATTGGACGTGCTTTAGATAATCTGTTTGTACGTGGTGGTTATAGCTATATGGACACGGAGGTTTCTAAAGATCCCAAGCCACAAAATGTTGGAAAAGAGTTAAATAATACGCCTCACCATACTGGTAATCTCTTTGTTCGTTATCTACCAACAGATAAGATTTATGGTGAAGTGGGGGCAACTTATGTCGGTGATGCCAAAATTTATCCAAACGGAAACCTAGATAGAGAACCAACTGACTTTGCTGGGTTTACTCGACTAGATGCTGCGATTGGCTATAGTGCAGATCCTTGGAACATTACATTCGCTGTCAATAATGTGACCAATAAAGAATATTGGCGTTCAGAGTCAATGCCAGGTACACCACGCAACTTCTTGGTGCGTTTGAACTACCAGTTCTAATCTAAACACGTTAATGTGACTTTAAGCACTTTTGTCTAGACAAAAGTGCTTTCTTGTTTTTAGCTGCTGAAAATGAACAGTTTTTTCTGTTATAAAGATATAGTTTATATCTATCTTATTGAATTATATAAAATGTCATTGCTAAAAAAACTGGAATATTCTAATATTTGATTGAGTGAAAATTAAGCAAAAAACTTATTAGAATAACTGTATAATTGTGATGTGGTTATCATTTGTGATTTTAATATGCGTTTTTGTTCTCCTTTTCAGTCTTTTTTGTTAGCATTAAAGAAAACTTTATAATAGAGATAATAATAATGAAGATTAAGATTGCGATCGCTTTGGCTTTTTCTGTATTTATTTTGGGTTATGTCACCTATGTTGATGCCCAAACCAAGAAACGCCAAGAGCTAATGAAAATTGTTCAAGATGCCGAAAACAGCTTGAATACGATACAGCATAATCAACATACGCATTTATCCTCTTATCAGCGTAATCAGTAGTTTTATGTGCCAATAAAGAGCATTGCTGATTCAATCATCTGAGTTTGATCGTGAAATACGCTTTTTTTGTATTGTGATACTCAAGTTTTGAGTAGAATCTGTTAAAATATTTACCATTAAATAAAAAGCTGCATGTTGATATGCGGCTTTTTACGTTTTGATATCGGAATCGAATTTATACATATCTTCTGTGTAACAAGCGCAAAGCTGGCATATAGATTGCTTTTAGCCTTGTATACCTTTTTGTGTACATTCAAAAAAGATTGCAAACACAAACGTATAGATTTCATATTCTACGATCTTAGATTTCAACAGGTGCTATGTTATGACAACGCCTAATGCTTCGGCTGGTTTGTTAGAACGCTTATTTAAGCTGAGCGAAAACAAAACCAACTTTAGAACGGAAGTTCTAGCAGGTGTAACTACATTCTTGACGATGTGTTACATCATCATTGTAAACCCACTCATTCTTTCTGAAACTGGCATGGATCATGGTGCTGTGTTTGTTGCAACCTGTTTGGCTGCGGCAATTGGGTGTTTGGTCATGGGGATTATTGCGAACTATCCAATCGCACTTGCACCTGGAATGGGCTTAAATGCTTATTTTACCTATTCTGTTTGTTTAGGCATGGGCGTGCCTTGGCAAACTGCTTTAGCTGCAGTTTTTGTGTCAGGGTTGGTTTTCCTTGCAATTAGCTTCTTTAAAATTCGTGAAGCAATTGTCAATGCAATTCCAATGTCTCTGAAATTTGCAATTGGTGGTGGTATTGGTTTATTCCTTGCTTTAATTGCACTGAAAAATGCAGGCATTATTGTTGATAATCCAGCGACCTTGGTTGGTCTAGGCGATATCAAACAGCCAACAGTCTTATTGGCCTTATTTGGTTTTTTAATGATTGTAGTTTTGCATCAGTTTAAAGTACGTGGTGCGATCATTCTTAGTATTCTGGTTGTGACTGCGATTGCAACTGCAATGGGCTTGAATGAGTTCAAGGGTGTTGTCGGTCAAGTTCCTTCTCTAGCACCTACCTTTATGCAAATGGACTTCGAAGGTCTATTTACTGCCAGTATGGTTGGGGTGATTTTCGTCTTCTTTATTGTCGATTTATTTGACAGTACAGGTACCTTAGTTGGTGTGTCACATCGCGCAGGCCTGCTTCAAGATGGTAAATTACCACGTTTGAAGAAGGCATTATTTGCAGATTCAACTGCAATCGTAGCGGGTGCTGCTTTAGGTACATCGTCAACTACACCTTATATTGAATCAGCTTCAGGTGTTGCGGCAGGTGGACGTACGGGTTTAACCGCAGTCGTTGTTGCATTCCTATTCATTGGTTGCTTGTTCTTGGCACCATTGGCTCAATCAGTTCCAGGTTTTGCAACAGCACCCGCATTGTTATTTATTGGTGTGTTGATGATCCAAGGGATCACACATATCGATTGGGATGATATTACTGAAGCTGTTCCTGCCTTTTTAACCATCGTATTTATGCCATTTACCTATTCAATTGCAGATGGTATCGCGATGGGCTTTATCAGCTATGCATTGGTGAAACTACTGACAGGAAAAGCAAAGACAGTTCCTTATATGGTTTGGATTATTGCGGCACTGTGGGTGTTTAAATTTGTTGCATTTGGCGGCTAAGCAAATCGTTATTATTATTTTATCATTCTCTTTGTGAGCTGTTTGAATAACAGCTCTTTCTGTGAAGAGAGCCTAAAAGGGCGTTATTTCGATAACACCCTTTTTTCTTTAGACGTGGAGTTAATATGAATCAAATCGAGCTGATTCGTGCTTTACCCAAAGCCGAATTGCATGTGCATATTGAAGGGACTTTTGAACCAGAACTGATGTTTGCAATTGCACAGCGTAATCAGATTCAGATTCCCTATCAGTCGGTTGAAGAAGTGAAGCAAGCGTATAACTTCCATAATCTTCAATCTTTCTTAGATATTTATTATGCGGGCGCAAATGTGCTGGTGCTTGAACAAGATTTTTATGATCTTGCTTGGGCATATTTCGAGAAATGTGCTGAAGATCGTGTGGTACATACCGAAATGTTCTTCGACCCACAAACGCATACTGAACGTGGGGTTGAATTTGCAACTGTGTTGGCTGGCTTAAAACGTGCCTGTGCAGATGCAAAAGAAAAGTTAGGAATTAGTTCTCAGTTGATCATGTGTTTCTTGCGTCATTTAAGTGAAGAAAAAGCATTTGAAACGCTTGAGCAAGCATTGCCATTCAAAGATGACATTATTGCGATCGGTTTAGACTCAAGCGAAGTTGGACATCCTCCAGCAAAATTTGAGCGTGTATTTGCTAAAGCCCGTGAAGCTGGTTTCTTGATCGTGGCACATGCGGGTGAAGAAGGCCCACCAGAATATATTTGGGAAGCTTTAGACTTGTTAAAAGTAAACCGTATTGATCATGGTGTGCGTTCTGAAGAAGATGAGCGCTTAATGGCGCGTTTAATCGCTGAGAAAATGCCTTTAACAGTTTGTCCTTTAAGTAACTTAAAGCTTTGTGTTGTAAAAGACATGGGTGAGCACAACATCCGCCGTTTATTGCAGCAGGGCGTACATGTTACTGTGAACTCAGATGATCCTTCATATTTCGGTGGTTATATGAATGATAACTTTGTGGCGATTCAGCAAGCTTTGGATTTAAGCAATGATGAATTAAAGCAACTGGCAATCAACTCTTTTGAAGCTTCATTCATTTCGGATGAAGAAAAGCAAAAGTGGATTGCAGAAGTGAAAAAGATCTAAATTAAAAAACCGCGTAAAGCGGTTTTTTTATATCTGAAGAATTATTTGGGCTGACGTAGCATACTGAGCAAGACATTATCTTTATCAATCAGATGATGTTTAATTGCAGCCAAAGCATGTCCAGCAACGAGTAGGCCAGCGAACCATGAAAGATAAATATGTAGCGGTTTAACAATTGCCAGTAATTCTGGATTGTCTTGTACCAAGCGTGGAATTTCGAATAAATATAAAACTGGTGCAGGGTGTCCAGCACTCCAACTAAATAAGCAGCCAGTAATTGGCAGCGCTAATAGCATTAAATAAAGGAATAAATGTCCAACATGCGCCAACATTTTCATTGTTGGTGACATGGTGTCTGGTAATTCTGGTGCAGGGTGGGTATAGCGCCAAAAAATACGGATAACCACTAAGAAAATAATAGTGGTGGCTATATTTTTATGTAGGGTAATCACAGTTCCCTTGAAGCTTCCATCAACCTCATAGCTGAGAAAGTTGCCACTATAGAAACCAATCAACCAGGCAGCAATGAAGATCGCAGCCATGAGCCAATGAATAACTTGTGCCGTACGCGTGTAATATTGTGCTGAGGTTGACATTGCAACATCCTGGCTTTGTTATAGGTAATTATTTTTAATAATAGATAGCGCTTTTTCATTCTCCTACAGTGTAAATGTAACAGAGCGTTTTATGAGTAGAACGGTGTAGTGCTTATAAGTGCCGTGTGATTGTTATATTATGTAAGTATGGCGCTGAGTCATATCATAACGCGTGTCATTTAGGCACAATACGCCTGCCAAAAATTAGATACAGGTTAGAAATCATGAAAAAGTTGGTACTTATTGTAGCTCCTGCTGTTTTAGCTTTAACAGGCTGTGTTACTCCAGATGGAAATAACTCAGTGGGTACAACTTCACAACAGTTAGGCATGGCTGCATTGAAAGTTGCTGTAAATGCGAAATGTATTAATGAAATTAATACGCTGCCAGCGTGGAAAACAGCGACACGTGTAATGACCGCAGAACAACGTGAAAATATTCAAACTGAAGTTTGTGGCTGTGTTAGTGAAAAAGCACCAAATAGCGTAACAGCAGTAGAATTGGCTACCGCAGCTATTGATCCAACAGCACGCGCGACGATTGTGACTCAAGTGGTTTCTCAAACTGTAAATGCATGTGTGGCTGAAACTTTCAAGAAAGCGGGTTAATAAGATAAGGCTGAGTAATCGGCCTTTAGAGATTTTATATGAGAGTTGCTGGTGTAGATGAGGCAGGGCGAGGACCTTTAGTGGGTTCTGTTGTTGCTGCCGCAGTCATTTTAGATCCAAATAATCCGATTAAGGGTTTAAATGATTCTAAAAAGTTAACCGAAAAAAAACGAGAAAAGCTGTTCTTGGAGATTCAAGAAAAAGCTTTAGCTTGGTCAATTGCTGAAGCAAGCCATGCTGAAATTGATGAATTGAATATTTTGCAAGCCACTTTTCTTGCAATGCGTCGTGCAGTAGAGGGATTAGCGGCTTCTCCTGCAAAAGTAATTGTGGATGGTAACCAGATTCCAAAAGGAATTACGATTCCGTGTGAGGCGATTGTGGGGGGGGATGCTAGCCATGCAGAAATTAGTGCGGCAAGTATTCTAGCGAAAGTGACCCGTGACCGTCAGATGCATGAGTTAGATCAGCAATATCCTGACTATGGCTTTGCTAAACACAAAGGTTATCCAACTAAAGCACATTTTGAAGCGATTGCGGCTCATGGTGTCATTGATCAACACCGCCGTAGTTATGCGCCTGTCAAGAAAGTTTTAGGGCTGTAAAAACAATTAAAGCGACTAATTTTAGTCGCTTTAATCATTCGAGAAGAATGCGGCATATTAACGATTGAAGTTATTATGTTGAGAAAAATCATTATTCTCTTCTTCATAAGAATGTTGATAATCTTGATCAAGATGTTGCAGATGCTCATGCATGGCACGTTCATGTTGGATACGTTGGTAAATTTCCTCACGATGCACAGAAACTTCTTTTGGAGCATTTACACCAATACGCACCTGATTGCCTTTTACGCCAAGCACAGTAACACTGACTTGATCCCCAATCATTAATGTTTCTCCGACACGACGGGTCAGAATCAGCATGTTTATCTCCTTGCTAAACGCTTAAACTTGCGACAGGGAATTCATTGTTTGAAAGCACAGCCTAATATACAGAAAACTCTAACAGAAATATGTAAAAAACATTTTTTTTCGTAAGTTCTGTGAGAGTCTTTTTAAAAACCTCAAGGCTAATATAACAGAGCCACTATAAGAAAAACTATAGTGGCTCTGTTTTTTTTCTTATTTACTTGCGAGTAAATATGTTTAAGCAGCTATTAATTAAGCACGTGCACTGCTTTCGCCGTGTTCACGATCTAGGCCAAAAGCTGTATGTAAACAACGAACTGCCAATTCTAAATAGTTTTCTTCGATGATCACAGAAACTTTGATTTCTGATGTAGAAATCATGAGAATATTAATGCTTTCTTCAGCTAATGCAGTAAACATTTTGCTCGCTACACCTGCGTGAGAACGCATACCAACACCTACGATTGACACTTTTACGATGTCATCACGCGTCACAACTTCACAACCTTCGATGCTGTTTGCAGTTTGTTCTAAAATTGCTTTTGCTTTCGCCAAGTCGTTACGATTCACGGTAAAAGTAAAATCTGTTGTACCGTCTTCTTCAACATTCTGGATAATCATATCCACTTCGATGTTGGCATTGCTGATCGGTGATAAGATTTTAGATGCGATACCTGGTTCGTCAGGAACACCTAAAATAGTGAGTTTTGCTTCGTCACGGTTAAATGCAATACCTGCGATGATTGGTTGTTCCATATCGTCTTCCGCCTCAGTCGTAATTAGTGTACCTACGTTTTGTTTGAAATCTTCATCAAATGCGCCATCATTATCGTTATCAAAGCTTGATAATACACGTAATGGCACCTGATATTTGCCTGCGAATTCAACAGAGCGAATTTGTAAAACTTTCGAACCTAAAGATGCCATTTCTAGCATTTCTTCAAAAGAAATACGGTCAACTTTCTTCGCTTTAGGCGCTACACGAGGGTCAGTGGTATAAACACCATCTACATCGGTATAAATCTGACATTCATCTGCTTTTAGTGCTGCTGCAAGTGCAACGCCTGAAGTATCTGAACCACCACGACCTAAAGTTGTGATATTGCCATTGGCATCATAACCTTGGAAACCGGCAACGACGATGACACGACCAGCATCTAGATCAGCGGTCATTACATCAGTATCAATGGATTCAATACGTGCTTTGGTAAACGCGCTGTCAGTTTTGATACCAACTTGACGACCTGTATATGATTTAGCTTCTACACCAATTGAATTAAGTGCCATAGCTAACATGGAAATCGTTACTTGTTCACCCGTTGACACCATTTGATCTAATTCGCGTGGGTCAGGGGTGCTAGTAATGGCTTTGGCAAGCGCAAGTAAGCGGTTAGTTTCACCACTCATTGCTGATACAACCACGACCACCTTGTGACCATGATCATGCCAACGCTTGACACGATGAGCAACATTTAAAATGCGCTCAGGAGTACCCATAGAGGTACCGCCATATTTTTGAACGATTAAAGCCATAGTTGTTCCATATAAGCCATGACCCTGAGAGGCATCAGGGTCAGTTACACAAAAGTGAAGTCTTTATTATTGCGCAAGCCAAGCAGGTAATGCTGCGATGACTTGATCAAACTTCTCGTTAAGTGGCGCGCCACCTTGTGCTAAGTCAGGTTTACCACCACCTTTACCACCCAGCTCTTGAGCCAAGTGTTTGATGATGTCACCTGCTTTTAGAGTTGCAGCGTATTGTTTAGCGACGGAAGCGATTAAACTCACTTTATCACCTTCAACACCAGCTAAAATAATGACTGCATCTTCTAATTTTGATTTTACGCTGTCATGAAGATTGCGTAATGATTTGGCATCTAAACCTTTTACCGATGTGATAAGCGTTTGACGACCCGCAATTTCTTTCACTTGATCTAAAAGCTCAGCCGCTTGGAAGCTGGCTAACTTTTGATTCAATTGTTCGATTTGCTTTTGTAGGCTAGAAGCAGTTTCAACAATTGCTTCAACTTTCTCTACAGTTTGGTCTTTTTGCGCTTTCAATAAACCGTTAATGATTTGGATATCTGTTTCTGCTTTTTGAACCACTTCAAGCGCTTTGGTGCCAGTCACGGCTTCAATACGACGAACGCCAGCAGCAACACCACCTTCAGAAGTGATTTTAAATAGACCAATATCACCTGTACGCTTAACGTGAATACCACCACAAAGTTCGATAGAGAAGTTTTTCTCTTCAATAATAGAACCCATAGACAGCACGCGAACTTCTTCGCCATACTTCTCACCGAATAGCATCATTGCGCCTTTGGCTTTTGCTGATTCAATATCAAGTAATTCAGTTGTTACAGGACTGTTCGCAATGACTTCAGCATTGACTAAACGCTCAATCTGTTGCAATTGTTCAAACGAAACAGG
This sequence comes from Acinetobacter sp. Ac_3412, assembly GCF_013072675.1. Lineage (NCBI taxonomy): Bacteria > Pseudomonadati > Pseudomonadota > Gammaproteobacteria > Moraxellales > Moraxellaceae > Acinetobacter > Acinetobacter sp. Ac_3412. Next base: position 716,196 of record NZ_LXUJ01000009.1, read on the forward strand.
TTGGTCATTGGCAAAGTCAAAACGTAAAATATCGCTGGCAACCAAAGAACCTTTTTGTTGTACATGCTCACCAAGAATCTGACGTAAAGCCGCATGTAGAAGGTGAGTCGCTGAGTGATTACGCGCTGTTGCTGCACGAATGTCTGCTTTAACCGTTGCTTCAACATTTTGAGTGGCTTTGAGGCTACCCATGGTCACGATACCTTGATGGACAAATGCGCCACCAGATTTTTTGGTATCTTGAACTTCGAAAATACCTGTATCGTTTTTGAAGATACCTGTGTCACCGATTTGACCACCGCTTTCTGCATAGAAAGGGGTTTGGTTCAATACGATAAGCGCTTCATCACCTTCGTTGATTTCATCAACTTGAATGCCATCTTTATAGATTGCAACAATTTGACCTTGGCCTTGAGTTGCATCATAGCCGTCAAATTGAGTTTCACCTTCAACTTTAACAATGCTGTTGTAGTCAACTGCAAACTTACCTGCATCACGTGCACGTTGACGCTGAGCAGCCATTTCAACTTCGAAGCCAGCTTCGTCAATAGTAAGATCACGTTCACGTGCGATATCAGCTGTTAAATCTGTTGGGAAGCCGTAAGTATCGTAAAGTTTAAATACGGTTTCACCAGCAATCACATTGCCTTTCAGTTGTGCTAATTCACCTTCTAACAACTTCAAGCCTTGCTCAAGTGTTTTCGCGAATTGCTCTTCTTCTTTAAGAAGCTGTGCTTCGATGCGTGCTTGCTGCGCTGCAAGTTCAGGATAGGCATCGCCCATCACTTCAATTAGCGGTTGTAACATCTTATAGAAGAATGAACCTGTTGCACCTAACTTGTTACCATGACGCACGGCACGACGAATAATACGACGTAGCACATAACCACGACCTTCATTTGAAGGGTTAACACCGTCAGCAATCAAGAATGAACATGAACGCGCATGGTCAGCAATCACTTTTAACGATGCAGGATATTCAACTGGTTTATTTTGTGCTTTTGCTTCAGCCTCAATTGCAGTGGTATCTAAACCAATGATTTCAGCAGCTGCTTTTAATAAGTGTTGGAACAGGTCAATTTCATAGTTTGAATTGACATGTTGCAGTACAGCCGAAATACGCTCCAAGCCCATACCTGTATCAACAGAAGGTGCTGGAAGAGGGTGCATGACACCATCCGCAGTACGGTTGAACTGCATGAAAACGTTGTTCCAGATTTCGATGAAACGGTCACCATCTTCTTCTGGAGTACCTGGTAAGCCACCCCAGATATGGTCACCATGGTCATAGAAAATTTCAGAACATGGACCACAAGGACCTGTGTCACCCATTGCCCAGAAGTTATCTGATGCGTATTGGCCACCTTTGTTATCGCCAATACGGATAATACGTTCAGCATCGATACCGATTTCTTTGTTCCAGATATCAAATGCTTCATCATCGGTATGATAAACCGTGACATATAAACGATCTTTCGGTAAGCCTAACCACTGTTCGCTGGTCAAAAATTCCCAAGCAAATTTCAGTGCATTTTGTTTGAAATAATCACCGAAAGAGAAGTTGCCTAACATTTCAAAGAACGTGTGGTGACGCGCTGTATAACCTACGTTGTCGAGGTCATTATGTTTACCGCCGGCACGGACACATTTTTGAGATGAAACAGCACGAACATAGTCGCGCTTTTCTAAACCTAAGAAACAATCTTTAAACTGGTTCATACCAGCATTGGTAAACAGCAAAGTTGGGTCGTTGGCGGGAACGAGAGAACTCGAAGCGACACGTGTATGCCCTTGCGATTCGAAATAACGCAAAAATGCTTCACGGATTTCAGCTGATGTCATAAAGCGAGTACTCACAACCAAGACACTCCATAATTTTGAATTTGGCTATATGCAACAAGGTACGTTGTGTCTAACGATTCTACAATCGAACCCAGTGCGTGGCATAGATTTTAAAAGTGCTAAATTATAACGGAAAATACCTGCCTCACCAACGATTTTACAAGCAATATCATATAAAACTGTGTTTAAGCTAAAAATCTATATTCAACAATGCGCTTGATGTTTTACCATATAGCATAGAAAAGATGATGTTTTGATGAATAAGGACGCTACATGCAACGTATCGCTATCAATGGATTTGGTCGAATTGGTCGGAATGTATTACGTGCGTGGTTTGAGAGTCCTAAGCAATTTCAGTTTGATATTGTTGCCATTAATGACATCGCAGATGTGCAGACCTTGGTGCATTTGTTCAAATACGATACCACGCATGGTCGTTTTGCAGGTCAAGTTGAAATTCAAATTGAAAATCAACATATTTTTTTGAATATCCAGTCCAATCAACGTCAGTTAAAACTACAAGTCTTTAAGCAGGCTCAGCCAGAATTATTGCCTTGGGCCGACTTAGATATTGATGTGGTGCTTGAATGTACCGGTTTATTCCGTTCACGTGCTGATGCCACACGTCATGTTGAGGCAGGTGCGAAGCGTGTGATTATTGGTGCTGCGCCTTTTGATTCTGTGGACGCGGCGATTGTCTATGGTGTCAATCACAATGACGTAAAGGCCACAGATCAAATCATTTCCAGTGTCTCATGTACCACACAGGCCTTAGTCCCGTTGGTCAAAATTATTGATGATGCCTTTGGTATTAATACCGCATTAATGACAGAAATCCATGCGGTCACAGCAGATCAATCGGTATTAGATCATGCCCATCGGGATTTACGTCGCGCACGTGCATCTGGGCAAAATATTATTCCAACCACATCGAGTGCCTTGGGTGCATTGAAACAGGTCATGCCGAAAATGGAAGATCGGATTAATGGTTATTCGATTCGTGTACCGACCATTAATGTGGCTGCCATTGACCTCACTTTTGTTTCGCATTCACCGATTACTGTGCATAAAATCAATGAAGTTTTGAGCAAAGCGGCGCAATATGATTATGCGCAGATCATGCAAGTGACAGATGAAGATCTGGTTTCAAGTGATTTTAATCATTCGCCTTATTCTCTGATTGTGGATTTAACCCAAACCATGGTGGTGGGGCATCAAGCAAAAGTTTTTGCGTGGTATGATAATGAATGGGGATATGCAAATCGCTTGCTGGATTTGTGTGAAACTTTTTGTGATTAATGATTTAAATAATATAAAAATTAATTCGGAGTAGTGAATGACATTGATGTTGATTTGGGGATTTATTGCTATTTTATTAGCGGCGGTTGTATTTTTATTCTGGCTGCAGTTTAAAAATGTAGATGTACCAAACCAAGATGTTCAAGTTTTGCAACTTGAAGAGAAAGTGGTGCATCTAGAGTTACATCTGAAAAAGAGTTTGGAAATCATGCAAGATCTGGCCAAGAAGATGCATGTGCAACAAGAGGTTCTAGATCGAACTGTGGCAAATATTGCTGCCTTAGAAAAACAAAATGTTGAAATGGTGAATTTGCTAGAAATCGTAGTAAAAGGCGGCAAAGGAACTGAATAAATATTAAGCTAATTCTAAGAGTCTTTTATAAAAATTCAGATTCGCGATAAGTTCGAGGTATTGAATGAGTTCAAACTTGGATGAATTGGTGGTGCGTCTCACAGCCGAGGAGGATTGGGAAATCCTTAAAACCGTTCGTTTAGAGTCGCTGCTTGATAGTCCAGATGTTTTCGCTGCTAATTATGCGACTACAGAGAAATATAGTGAATCAGAATGGCGTGACCGTGCCTCACAAAAGGCTAAATTTCAATATATTTTAGCAATTAAAGGGGGTCGGGCAATTGGGATTATTGGTGGAACTCAAAACGTTGTACATGAATTTAATGTGATCGCGATGTGGGTTAATCCTGTGTTTCGTGGCAGTGGAATAGCCGATCTGCTGATTTCTGCGATTAAGGATTTAGCAGTTGCTAAAGGTCATTCTAGGATTGTATTAAGCGTATCTCCAAAAAATCAGCGAGCAGTCAGTTTATATTCTAGACACGATTTTGTGTTTATACCTGAATGGGAATCTTTAGCCCTGAGTTCTGGTGAAAGAAGTCAAAAAATGGAATGTGTGATTTTTTAATATGAGCGAACAACAAGACCTTAAGGCGTTTCATTTATTTGGGGTAATCGCTGCTTAAAAGGTTCGGAATTTTAGACAGGCTGTTTTGCATTTAACTCCCAAGCAATCAATGTTGTAAAAATCAAACTTGATTAATTGCAAGCAGGGCAATAGTTCAGATGTTAGGCAGTTCTTAGGGACAAGAACATGGACTTATACTCTCAGTGATTAGTTTCAATCTATTGAATCTACTCGTTAATTTTTCTTACTTAGTGAAGTTGGTTGATCAATAAACCCGAAAGATTTATTCAAATTCGAAGGTGCATCACATAAATCTTCGTGCTACACTACGCTGAATCGGGCATTCACCCGATTTTTTTATGTGGTTGCTTTTTGTGTGGATGCTTCCACATTGAACAGATTTTAGGTTTGGAACATGGCCATTTCAGAGACATGGTTGCTCCCTGACGGGGTAGCAGATGTATTGCCAGAACAAGCGCAAGTTGTTGAAACCTTGCGTCGAGAAGCGTTAGATTTCCTCGCAGTTCGAGGTTATCAATTGGTGTATACGCCATTTATTGAATACATCGAATCGCTCTCGCTACTTTCAGAATCTAATCAAGATTTAGATTTAGTTACCTTCAAAGTTATTGATCAACTATCTGGTCGTTTACTCGGTGTGCGTGCGGATATGACGCCGCAAGTTGCGCGTATAGATGCTCATGTTCGACCAATTGAAGGTGTAGCACGTTATTGCTATGCAGGTTCAGTCTTGCATACCAAACCACAGAATTTCAATGCAACCCGTGCACCTTTGCAGTTAGGTGCAGAGTTGTATGGTCATGACAGCATCGAAGCAGATGTTGAAATGATCAACGTTATGTTGGCGTTAATTGAGCATACTCATACTTTAGAGGGCGCTCATTTAGATTTAGGTCATGTTGGTTTATTCCGTAGTCTGGTTAAACGCGCTGGCTTAAATAAAAATACCGAAAGTGAACTTTCTGATTTATATCAGCGTAAAGCTTTCCCAGAGTTAGAAGAATTCACGCAAGATTTAGCGATGGGTGCGGACTTTTATGCTTTAGGGCGTTATGCAAGCGACCTTGATGCATTAGAAACGCATTTAAGCCAAGATATTTTAAATGATGCGGATTTCAAAAATGCATTAGCTGCATTGAAATCTACATTAGCGCAAATTCAGTCACGTTGGTCGAATCTGAACATTGGGATAGATGTCGTTGAGTTACGCAGCTATCACTATCATACAGGTTTGATGTATGCCATTTATGCACCGAATCGTGCCGCACCACTGGCTCAAGGTGGTCGTTATGATGGTATTGGTGAGCATTTTGGGCGTGCGCGTCCAGCAACTGGATTTAGTTGTGACTTATATGCTTTAGGCGCGACACAGTTTGTAGAAATTGAAACTGTGGTTGCACCGAAAGGCAATGATCAAGATTTATTAAATGCAATTGCAGATGTACGTGGCAAAGGTTCACGTGTGGTGCAGTTGTTGGGTAATGATGATTTAAGCTCAGTGCCTTATGCGACCCATCAGTTGGTGTCTCAAAACGGGCAGTGGGTGATTGAAAAAATTTAATTGCCAAGTTTTTAAGACTTGGTTTCCAATTTTAACAGCATGATGTAATGAGGCTATTATGGGCAAAAATGTTGTGGTACTTGGTACCCAATGGGGCGACGAAGGAAAAGGTAAAATCGTCGACCTGCTCACAGATCAAGCGGCTGCGGTAGTTCGCTATCAAGGCGGACACAACGCAGGCCATACGCTTGTGGTAGGTGGTAAGAAGACTGTATTACACCTCATTCCATCAGGTATTTTACGTGAAAACGTATTGTGCTTAATCGGGAATGGTGTTGTTCTTTCTCCTGAAGCCTTGATTAAAGAAATGGCGATTTTGGAACAAGAAGGCGTACCTGTTAAAGAGCGTTTACGTATTTCTCCAAACTGTCCACTTATTTTGCCAAACCACATCGCGCTTGACCAAGCACGTGAGAAAAAACGTGGTAACGCGAAAATTGGTACAACTGGTCGCGGTATTGGCCCAGCTTACGAAGACAAAGTTGCACGTCGTGCTGTACGCGTAGCAGATTTGATTCGTGGTGGTGCTTTACTTGAAGAAAAACTCAAGGAAATGCTTGAGCTGCATAACTTCCAACTTTCTCAATTCTATGGCGTTGAAGAAGTTAAGTTTGAAGATGTACTTGCTCTTTGTGATGCATGGCGCGAAGTTCTTGCTCCATTAGTGATTGATGTAACGACTGTATTACATAATTACCGCAAAGAAGGTAAGGCAATCATGTTCGAAGGTGCGCAAGGTTCATTGCTTGACATCGATCATGGTACTTATCCATTTGTAACAAGCTCGAATACAACTGCTGGTGGCGTAAGCTCTGGTTCAGGTATGGGTCCATTGCATTTAGACTATGTATTGGGTATTACCAAAGCATATACAACACGTGTAGGTGCAGGTCCGTTCCCAACTGAGTTGCATTATGATGCAGCAACAGATACAGGTGATGCGATTGGTCGTCACTTAGGTACAGTTGGTCATGAGTTTGGCGCGTCTACTGGCCGTCAACGTCGTTGTGGTTGGTTTGATGCTGAGATTTTACGTCGTTCGGTTGATGTGAACTCGTTATCTGGTATTTGCCTAACTAAGCTTGATGTATTAGATGGTTTAGAAGAAGTAAAAATCTGTGTGGGTTATGAAGATGTAGATTCTGGCTGTGCAGGTTCTTCTGATGCGATTTCATTCGAAAGCTTGAAACCGATCTATGAAACCATGCCGGGTTGGAGCGAGTCTACTGTCGGTTTGACTCAAATTGATCAACTTCCTGCAAATGCATTGGCCTATGTACGTCGTATTGAAACTTTAATTGGTTGCCCAATTGATATCGTTTCAACAGGTCCTGACCGTGCAGAAACAATCGTATTACGTCATCCATTTTCAGCATAAGCTGAATTGATGACAAAAAAGCTCTCATGAATTTGAGAGCTTTTTTTATGGGAAATATTTAGGGAGAGCGAGGTAAATGACCTTAAAACTGATTGCTGAAGACTATATCCAGCCAGACAAAATTGATGAGGTGTTAGCGCTTTATCAAGAGTTGGTAGAGAAAACTAAAGCCGAGGCAGGATGCATTGCTTATGATCTTTATCATGACCATAAACAAAAAGGGCATTTTGTTTTTATCGAAGAATGGGTTGATCGTGAAGCACTGGATTTACATGTACAGTCGGAGCATTTCCAGCAATTAGTGCCTCAGATTGATCAATATCAAATACAGGCTGGGCGTTTTACCCATTTGCATCGCTTCGAAGTTTTATTATCTGATAAAAAAGAAGATGGATAAGTTGATCTTGACGTAAAGATCAGTGATAGCAAAAAATTAGATTTTGATTCCAATCTTTGTTATTTCACAGTCTAAAAAATCCTCGTTATAGTGATTCTACGTTCAAACAAAGAGGGTTTTACCATGACTAAAAAGAGAATCCGCTACAATGGCTATGAATTAGCGTGCCGATGTTAATTTAAATCTAAGCGCTTAAAAAGGTACAAACCAATTTTGATCAAGGCGGGGAGAGAGGTTGGTTTGAACATTTAAAGAATAAAAATAATACTGAGTGTTTGATAATAAAATTTATAAAAAAGAGAACCTAAAGGTTCTCTTTTTTATTGGGGTTGTTCTTCAATCTCTTTCACTGCGTTATAAACGGCAGCGGGTTCAATATTCAGCATTTTTTTACCAAAACTTCTCAGCCACCACACCAGTTGAGAGGTAAATGGGACTGTTGCAGAGACTTCGACAATATTTTCTTCCAGATGTTGGATGATTTGATCCTTACTCAGCTGGCTTTCATAGAAACTCTTGGCCGTACTCTCGGTCATGGTTAGTTTTAAATGAATTTGTTCGGTTGGCTTGCTGTAGTCAACCCGGAAACCCAATGCACCTGATTCAATATAATTATCAATTTCAAAGTTCACAGGATGTAAGGCACGACTTTCCAATACCGTTGCTGCTTTAAAGCGGTGCAAGGCGAAGGTTTGTACTTCGGTTTTATCATTTCGGGTACAGATTAAATAAATCACTGCACCTTTTTGAACCAAAGCCAGAGGATTGAGGATATAGGTCTTATCTTCGCCTTGATGGGTACGGGCGCGATAAATACATTCGATCTGTTTGTCTTGTAATAAACCTTCATAAATCGCTTGTTGTGCATGTTTGTCGACAACAGGCGGAATCAAGGGTTGTGTCGCCGGTACAATACGAACACGGTTGATCCATTGTCGAACATTATTTTGTGTCGATAGGCTACGTTTGGCCAAATCAAACCAAGGTGTCATTTCTTCTAATAAACTTGGTGGAAGCAAGTGACGTAAATGCTCTTCGACCATCATAAACGTAACTGCTTGCGAGCTGGTCATGTGGGGCAAGCTTTGAATTGGTGCATCTGAACGCCAACGCCAGCCTTGTGGTACGGTTTTATTGCTCTCGATTGGGAAACGCTGTGCAATTTGATTTAAATCACGCTGAATGGTACGCAGACTGATATCAATGCCTTCGCGTTCTAGTATTTCTTGTAATTCGCGGGTGCCCATCCATTTCCCTGTAGAAAGGCGGGATAAGATTTGCCATTGGCGATAAAGGCTATTGGATGTTTCTTTTTCTTGTATGGATGACATAAGCGAAATACATAATTCAATGGTCTAAAGCAGACACAATAAAAAAACTATACTTAATTATCAAGTCCATCCTATCTAGATTACGTATTTACGACTGAAATGACCCTAGTTTTGCTTAAATATTCTAAGTCTGGTTGAAAATTGATCATTTTGTATAAGTGGCATTGAAATTGCTTCCTTTAGATATAAATAAATGATGAGACGAGGTTTCTATGTCAGAACAAGAACACAACCTACATATCAGCACAGATTATTACGCACCAGAACCCAATCCAGCGGCGTCCGTTGATACCTCTACATTTATTTCACAGCTCAATGTGACTACCAATTTATTTGAGCAACTTAAATCACAATTTTTCAATGAAATGTTAGATGACAAAAGTTTTAACGGTGAAGCGTCCAAAAAAATTGAGCAATGGTTGAGTATTCGTAGTCTTGACGATTTAAAAACACTAGAAGCACAAGCAAAACAGCATTTCTTATATCAAGGCATTACTTTTAATGTTTATGGTGATCAGGAGGGTGCTGAGCGTACCATTCCTTATGATCTGATACCGCGTGTGATTGAAAAGAAGCAATGGGAAAAGATCGCGACGGGCTGCGCACAACGAGTCAAAGCATTAAATTTATTTCTAGATGATATTTATCATGGACAGCATATTTTAAAAGAAGGTTTGATTCCCGCAGAACAAGTGATTGCGCACGAAGCATTTCAACCCCATATGTTAAAGCACCAGTTGAAAGGCAAGGTTTATTCACAAATTAGTGGCATCGATATCATCCGTGACGGGCAAGGCGATTTCTTTGTGTTGGAAGATAACCTACGTACACCATCAGGTGTGTCTTATATGCTGGAAAGTCGCAAAATCAGTCAGAAATTGATGCCAGATCTGTGTAGCAGTAATAATTTACAGGGGATTGAGCAATATCCAAGTCTGTTAAGAGCAATTCTCGAAGAAAATGCTTATGTCGATCAGCCATTAATTGTGGTGCTAACACCTGGGCGTTTTAACAGTGCCTATTATGAACATTCATTTCTAGCGCGTGAAATGGATGTACCACTGGTAAGCAGTCGAGATCTGTATGTAGAAGATGATAAGGTTTTCGTCAAAACTATTCGTGGTCGCCAACAGGTAGACGTCATCTATCGCCGTGTTGATGATGAATTCTTAGATCCTCTTAGTTTCAGACCTGACAGCACTTTGGGTGTACCTGGCCTGATGTCTGCCTATCTACAGCATAATGTTGTGATTGCCAATGCACCGGGAACAGGAGTGGCAGATGACAAGTCGATTTATCCCTATGTCGATCAAATGATTCAGTTTTATTTAGGTGAAGTACCTATTTTGAATAATGTGCCAACTTATCAATGTCGAGAGGCGGAACAACTGGACTATGTGCTCAGTAACTTAGAAAAATTAGTGGTGAAAGAAGCACAAGGCTCAGGTGGTTATGGCATGTTGATTGGTCCTCAAGCAGATCAACAACAGATCGATTGCTTTAGACAGAAATTAATCGAGACACCACATTTATATATTGCACAACCGACTTTGGCACTTTCCGTCGCTCCAACCATGACAGCAGAAGGTGTTGCTGAGCGACATATTGATTTAAGACCTTTTGTACTCAGCTCACCTTATCGCACTGAAATTGTGCCGGGTGGCTTAACACGTGTTGCCATGCAAGCAGGCTCTCTCGTGGTGAACTCTTCTCAAGGTGGTGGAATTAAAGATACATGGGTGGTTGAAACATTACGTTCCTGAATCATATCCACAGCCCGAAGATGATAACAACGCGGGCTGTGAGATTGAATATTAAGAAAAGGGAGGAGATTTATGCTTTTACTTAGCTCAAGTGCTCAACATATTTATTGGTTAGGACGTTATTTATTCCGTATTGGTCATGTGGCAGGACATTTACCTTTTGATGATAATTTTCAGGCATCAGAATTTGCACAGGCACTTTGTTTGCATATTGATGATGCAGAAAATTTGAATCAATTTATGTTAGATCGTCAGCAGCCTTATTCTTTATTGAGTCAGCTTGAGATTGCACGGGACAATATTCAGGAGTTGAGGGGATTATTAACCGCACAGGCGTATGCAGAACTTAATTATCTGATCAAAAATGTGGCAGCAGATGGGTTGGCTATTCAGGATGTAGTGCAAAGCTGTTGCGACATTCTGAAAGCTGAGCAAGAAGATATTTTTCTATTTTTTCATATTGGGCAATGTATTGAGCAAATTGATACCTATTTCAGATTTCAACACAATACCCATGCTGTTTTTGATGCAATTGATCCAACCATTGAGCGGCTATATCATTTGGGATGGCAAGACTTACAACCGTGTTGGGAGACATTAAAAGAACAGCCATATTTAAATCAGTTTTATGCATTTACCTATAAATTGGAAAATCAATTTGAGGCATCCTCATGAAACTCATGGTGAATCACCAAACGCATTATCAATATACTGAGATTGCGCGGAACAGTGTCCAATCCATCAAAATGATGCCACAAAGTTCACGGCATCAGAGTGTAGAGAATTGGCATATTAGTGTGCCAGGACAGTATTCGTGTCAACGTGATGCGTTTAATAACCTATGGATTACCGCAACGCAACGCCATGATTATCGTTATTTGACCATCATGGCACAGGGTGTAGTGGATTTGCATGCGACTGAGTTAGGTTATTTTGAGACAGATGTTTCAGCATTACTGTTTTTACAACGCACGACAATGACCTGCTGTGACCTGACCATGACGGATTTTGCGCATTCGATTGTTACTGTAAAAGACCGCCATCATTTGATTGTTTTATCAGAAAAAATCTTACAACAAGTTCCATATCAACCTGAAAGCACCTCGGTTACGACCTCAGCTATTGATGCCTTTTATGCGGGTCAAGGAGTGTGCCAAGACCACGCACATATATTAATTGCCATGTGTCGTGCGTTACAATTACCTGCACGTTACGTTTCGGGCTATATCTACGATGAAAATCAGCCACACCTCGCCAGTCATGCATGGGCAGAAGTTTTTGTGGATAATGAGTGGTATTGTTTCGATGTAAGTAACCAGATATTTACACCCCAAAACCATATATACGTTGCAGTTGGACGTGATTATTTAGATGTGGCGCCTGTTCGTGGTATTCGTGAGCAAGGCGGGGTAGAAAGTATGATGTCTGTGGTGCAGGTTTTGGCGTGTTGAAAGTAAAGAGAGAAAGATGACCTATTGTTGCGCATTAAGATTAGAGCAGGGTTTGGTATTGATTAGTGATACCCGAACCAATGCAGGGGTCGATCATATTTCTGTATTTCGTAAGTTGCATACCTTTGGTGTTGAAGGTGAACGTTTTATTGCTTTGCAAACAGCGGGTAATTTGGCGACGACTCAAGCCGTGATTGGGCATTTGCAGAATGCATTGGCTTTGCATCAAGAGCCGAATTTGTATAGTGCCAATACCATGTTTGAAGTGGCTGAATTGGTAGGGAAAACCTTACGTAAAGTGCTTGAAGATATTACCAGTGACACCCAAGAACAGATGAATTATTCGTGTAGCATCTTGGTCGGTGGGCAAATTCAAGGCGAAGAGATGCAGCTTTATAATGTTTATCCGCAAGGGAACTTTATTTGTGCAACGACTGATACACCGTATTTCCAAATTGGTGAAAGCAAATACGGCAAACCTATTTTAGACCGTGCTTTACACTACGATATGCCTTTGGATGATGCACTGCGCTGTTCACTCATTTCTTTTGATTCGACTTTGCGTTCCAACGTGTCAGTGGGTTTGCCTTTGGATGCTTTGGTTTATCATAAAGACAGTTTTAAAATTCCAGAAGGTAAGCGTATTGGTGAAGATGATCCTTACTTCACCCAGATCAGTAAACAATGGTCAGAGACTTTGCGCCGTGGTTTGCAAGAATTGCCAAAACCAACTGCTGACTATGGTTTATAACTTACGTTAAGCCTCTCTCAAAAGCACGTATAGATGTTTTTGAGAGAGCGTTATTCTAAGGTATCGGTCTGTTTTTACTTAGAATGCGATCCAGCGACAGCATGCTTGGTCGAGATGTAATCAGTATTGCAAGAATCAGCATATACAACAGGTCATGGATGTAGAAGAACCAACTGAGCCAGCTTATCGGATCTAAGCCACTTGGAATCGTATGAATCCCAAGCGTGTATAGTGCTGTCAGGCAGATCATAAACAAGAAAATACTACTGATCTGAGTAAATAATCCCAAAATCAGAAATAAACCTGCAAGCATTTCAGTCGCTGAAACAAAAGTACTCATGATTGCTGGAAATGGAATACCTGCATCGATGATTGTTTCCAGCATAATCAGTTTATTTTTTTCAACGAAAAGTTTATTGAAGCCTGTGGTGAAGAAAAAAATGCCGATCGAAATTCGGATCAAAAAGAGCACGAATTGCTGGATCGGCATTTTATACAGCGGATTATCATAAATCAGTTTGAGCATTCTGGATCTGAATGGTTAAAACCTTATTAGAGATAAAACACAAAAATTGATCAAGTAATGTTTAGTTATCTAATTGACGTATTGGGCGTTGGGTGAGGCGGCAAAGTAGCTCGTAGCCGATAGTTCCGTTTGCTGCTGCAACATCATCAACTAGGCGAGATTGGCCCCAAAGCTCAACTTTTGTGCCAATTTCTGCTTTAACATTGCTGATATCAATGGCGATCATATCCATGCTGACACGGCCGACTACAGGAACAAGTTGCTGATCGATGGCAACAAAGTTTTGCTCGATATACGCGCGTGGATAGCCGTCACCATAGCCAATCGAAACAATGGCAATTTGTGACGTACATGACGCTGAGTAGGTCGAGCCATAACCGACAAACTCACCTTGTTGAATCTGATTGAGGGCAATAATTTCGGCACTAAAAGTCATTACTGGCTTTAGATCGAGTTCATGTACATTGCGATCCGCGAAGGGTGATGCGCCGTAAAGCATGATGCCCGGACGAACAAAATCAAAATGCAGTTCAGGGTATTTATAAATCGCAGCAGAATTACAGCAAGATACCAAGATCGGTTCACAGGCTTGTTTTACCTGTAAGAATTGTTGCTTTTGTTGCTCATTTAAGGGGTGGTCTACGTCAGCATTGGCAAAATGCATGGCAAGTACACAGGTAAAACCTTCAGTTTTTAAACGTTGAATCACGTTAATGATTTCATCGACTTTGAAACCTAAACGGTTCATGCCGCTATTTAGTTTAACCCAAACCTTTAAACCCAACGCATTATAAGCAGCTTTATGTTGAATCAACCATTCTACTTGTTGTTTGTGATGTACGATGCATTCAAGTTTCTGCTCGATGACTTGCGTCATTTCATCTTCAGAAAATACACCTTCAATCAATGTAATCGGCTGAGTGTATCCAAGTTGCCTGATCTCCAGTGCTTCTTCTAAACAGGCGACACCAAAAGCGTCCGTGGCCTCTAAGGCGGCTAAACAGTTTTTGACTCCATGTCCATAAGCATTGGCTTTGACCATACTGACGATTTTTGAATGTGGAGCAAGTTGTTTAACACGGTTTAAATTATATTGCAGTGCTGTACTGTCAATATAAACTGTTGCTTGGCGCACCCTGAGTTCTCCTTTGGGTCGACTTGGATTGTATATAAAATAGAAATAGTTTGAATGTTATTCGTCATCTTCATACTGAGCATAGAACTCAGGTGAGAGATTACTAAAACGCGTATATTGACCTTCAAATGCGAGACGTACGCTACCAATTGGACCGTTACGTTGCTTACCGATAATGATTTCAGCAGTACCAGCTTCTTTAGATTCTTTGTTATAGACTTCATCACGGTAAATAAACATGATCAAGTCGGCATCCTGCTCGATCGCACCCGATTCACGTAAGTCTGACATTACTGGGCGTTTGTTTGGTCGGTTCTCCAAACTACGGTTAAGCTGAGACAGTGCAATTACAGGGCATTGCATTTCTTTGGCCAAAGCTTTTAAGCTTCGTGAAATTTCCGAGATCTCGCCGACACGGTTATCGCCCATACCAGGGACTTTCATCAACTGTAAGTAATCGACCATGATACAGCCGATTTTACCGTCATGCATTTTAGCCACACGGCGCGCACGTGCACGTAGTTCGGTTGGCGGCAGGGCAGATGAGTCATCGATATAGAGATGCATTTCTTGTAGCTGAAGAATGGTCCCAGTGACTTTGGTCCATTCGTCTGCATCGAGATTACCTGAACGTAGATGACCCTGATGGACTTTACCCATTGCTGAAATCAAACGCATGGCAATCGAGTCTGCTGGCATCTCCATCGAGAATACGAGAGCCGGTAGGCGGTTGTATTGCAGTACACTTTCAACCAAGTTCATGGCGAACGTGGTTTTACCCATCGATGGACGTGCTGCAACAATAATCAAATCTCCCGCCTGCATCCCTGATGTTTTATTATCAAGCTCTAAGAAGCCTGTGGTTAAACCAGTAATGTTGCCATCTAGTTTAGACAGTTCATCTAATTTGGTGATAACGTCAGCAGTCACAGAGCTGATTGATTTTGGCCCAGAATCTTTTTTATTGTTGTTGTGCTGTTCTGCCAAAGAGAAAATACTGGTTTCTGCTAAATCAAGAATTTCGCTGACTGGACGACCTTTGGTGTCATAGGCATTTTGTAAAATATCACTGCTGATCTTGATCATGTTACGCAGAGTTGAGAACTCCTTGATTTTATTTGCATAAATTTCAAGATTGTAGAAGCTTGAAGGTGAATCTGCCATCAATTGCATCAGATATTCTTCACCACCAATTGCATCTAACAGGTTTTGTTTGAGCAACCAGTCATTGACCAAAACAGCATCATACGGTGAGTTTTCCTGTGCCAGTTTTTCAATGGCACGATAAATATATTTGTGACGTGTCGCATAAAAATCATTTTCTTTAAGCAAGTCGCTGACTTGTTCAAATGATTCAGCAACCGTCATTAACGCTGCCAATACCGCTTGCTCAATTGCAAGATTGTGCGGTGGGGTACGGAATTCTTTTAGCTGACCTGAGTCACTCACTTTACTCTCTGTGTTTGGAGAATTTTTTGTAAAATTGGCATTCGCCTGTGACATAACAAGACCTAATAAAAAGATGAAACGATACCGAGTGACTATCTTAATCCAAATGGAGCGCATCGGCACAATTTAATTCAGTGAAAATTGTGTAAGTGGCGAAAAAGTGTGGTTTAGCAGTTAGAGCCGATTGGATGCACCCCATTGGCACATCATGTCTAATAATGGAATTAAGGACAGCCCACGTTCAGATAAACTGTATTCGACTTTGGGTGGAATTTGTGGATATTCCTTACGAATAATTAATTGGTCTCGTTCCATTTCTTTTAAAGTCAGACTTAAGGTTTTAAAAGAAACATTACCGATGGAGCGTTTTAACTCATTGAATCACATGATGGATTTATGCTGATAAAGCCAATACATGATAATCATTTTGTATTTGCCATTGATTAGGGAAAGCGTATATCCAAAATCTGTTTGCTCTAAGTCAATCTGGGGTGGGGCACAAGTTTCCATAATTTTTCCGACACTAACTTTTAGTCTAGTATATAACCATAATGACCGTACTTATATTATTTCTAGCATACTTCTATAATCTATTTCATATTGATTGCAGAAAGACACAGATGTCCGATGGGATGCTTTGAAATGAAGAAAACACTCGTGATTGTTGCTCACCCAGATATTGATAATGCTGTTATTAATAAACGTTGGATTGAGGAATTGAGTCAATATCCAGATGAATTCACGATTCATCAACTTTATCAGCACTACCCAGATGGTGTTATTGATGTCACAAGAGAACAAGCTTTGGTAGAAGCACATCAAAATCTGGTCTTTCAATTCCCGATCTATTGGTTTAACTGCCCACCGTTATTAAAGCAATGGTTAGATGATGTGCTGACTTATGGTTGGGCCTATGGTTCCGCAGGAAATCAATTAAGAGACAAGAAAATTACGCTTGCGGTCTCGGCGGGGATCAAAGAGAAAGACTATTCAACTGATGGACGATATCAATTTAGTTTAAAAGAATTGTGTTTACCATTTGAATTGACAGCCCGTTATGTAAAGGCAGATTACCAACCAATGTATGCTTTTTATGGAATGGATACCAATCCAGAACAAGGAGAGGCTCAACCTACGGGGAATGAAATCAATCAGAGTGCAGTGAATTATGTGAAATATTTATTAGAGATGCGCTAACTGCATTTTCAATGAATAGGAGTATTTAAGAAAACAAAAACAATAGACATAAAAAAAGAGCATGTAAAACATGCTCTTTTTCTTTGCAGAAATTACTCAGATACGATAGTAACGAGAACTTCAGCAACAACATCATGGTGCAATTGGATTGCGATGTTGAATTCACCAGTGTGACGAAGCGCACCGTTTGGTAAACGAACTTCTGCACGGTCTACAACAAGACCAGCATTAGTTAAAGCATCAGCGATGTCACGAGTACCGATAGAACCGAATAGTTTACCTTCGTCACCAGCTTTCGCAGTGATTACGATGTTAACTTCGTTCAATTGTTCAGCACGTGCATTCGCAGCAGCTAATACTTCAGCTTCTTGCTTCTCAAGTTCAGCACGACGAGCTTCAAAAGCAGCAGTGTTTGCTTCTGTTGCAGCTACAGCTTTACCTTGAGGGATCAAGAAGTTACGACCGTAGCCAGCTTTAACTGATACTTTGTCGCCTAATTTACCAAGGTTTTTAATGCGTTGTAATAAGATAACGTCCACAGCTCACCTCACTTACTTATGGTTGTCAGTGTACGGAATCAAAGACAAATAGCGAGCTTGTTTAATAGCTAACGCTAATTGACGTTGATAACGAGCTTTAGTACCTGTAATACGGCTAGGAACAATCTTGCCGTTTTCAGTGATGTACTGTTTTAATGTGTCGATATCTTTGT
Source organism: Acinetobacter sp. Ac_3412 (assembly GCF_013072675.1). Taxonomy (NCBI): domain Bacteria; kingdom Pseudomonadati; phylum Pseudomonadota; class Gammaproteobacteria; order Moraxellales; family Moraxellaceae; genus Acinetobacter; species Acinetobacter sp. Ac_3412. The sequence continues at coordinate 733,929 of NZ_LXUJ01000009.1, forward strand.
AGTCGATGTACGCAACATTCTCAGCTGTAAAGCGGCAGAACTTGCGACGACGGTAAAAACGTGCCATTGATGTTCTCCTTATTCAGCTTCTGGAACTGCTTGTTGTGCTTCTTCACGTTGAGCTTTACGCGCACGTTTTTCTTCAGCACTTTTAGCAAGCAAAGATTCTTCAGTAATTGCGTTTTCACGACGGATAATGATGTTACGAATAATTGCATCGTTATAACGGAACAATTCTTCTAACTCATCAAGAGTCGTTTGACCACATTCAACATTCATAAGAATGTAGTGTGCTTTGTGAATTTTGTTAATCGGGTAAGCCAATTGGCGGCGGCCCCAATCTTCTAAACGGTGAATTTGACCTTCAGCTTCTTTGATCTGAGAGATATAGCGTTCAACCATACCTACAACTTGATCGCTTTGGTCTGGATGTACCAATAGTACGATTTCGTAGTGACGCATTGTCAGCTCCTTACGGTTTAAGCAGCCCCTAATTAAAAAATTAGAAGCAAGGAGTCATAACTAAAAAGTTATGTCGCAAATTGCGAAGCGGGGATTATATGCAAATTGACGCTATAAAGCAAATTTGCCATAGTCTTTGTGATATATTTTTTAAATAAAAATAGGCAATAAAAATGGAACCACAATTTATAAAGACAGTTGCCCTACTTGAGTCGATTTTGCAGTTGAATACTGAGGAGGCATATTTAGACGCTTTTGAGCAATACCAAGGTAATATTTACCAAATCTTAATGATTGTCGATTGGCGTGAAGAGGATGAGGTGATTATTGAGTATTGTGAAAATATTTTACAAACGGGGAGTTTGCGGGCTGAGATACAAAATGCGGATAACCTGCAAGGATTTACCATTACTGTTTATTATCAGAATCAAACTTTGATTATTCCTTATCAAGGTGAGGGTGCAGATCGAGATACCACCTTAAAAGCACTCAATCAAATTTTGCAGCCTGATTATGAAATCCGTTTTTGTGTGGCTTCCGATGGGTCCGATACCTTGGAGTTCATTCCGTTACCTCAAGAGGTATGGCAAAAATTAGATCAAAAATATCCACATAATATTGATCAATTTTTTAGACGTTTTGAGCCAGACAGTGAGTTTTTTGGCTAGAGTCGTGTTGCAGGTTAATCTTTAAAGATTGTATGTGTAACGACTGGTTTGGAATTTAGTCTAGGCTTGTTTCATTTAGGCAATAAAGAACGAAATGTTTTTATTGCACGAAATGATAAAAATTGGGAGAGCATAAAAAGATAGAGCATTCTCTATCTTTTTAAAAAATAGGAAAGAATGGTGCAGGGCTTTTAAAGGTGAAGCTAAAGCTTAAACTGATAACAGTAATGAGGATTACTGAGAAAAGGAAAAAGCGTTTGGCCCAAAGCTGATCATCTTCGGCCTTGAATCCTAAAATAGCAATGTAGAACCAGTAAATGCAAAGTATATTACAGATGACCAAGAATACGATATTGGTGTATCCATATACATATAAAGCATTCATCGCTAGAGTAAATAAAACCACATAAATCAGTGATTCGATTTTTGTCCTAAGGATTGAACGGGCTACAGGTAAAATAGGAACGCCTGCATTTTTATAGTCGTCAAAACGATAAATTGCGATCGCCCATGAATGCGGCATTTGCCATAAAGCATATGCAACAAAGATCAATAGGGCCGCCATATCGAACTGATGACTTACAGCCACATAACCAATAACAGGTGGACTCGCTCCAGAAATACTACCGATCACGGTTTGATGGATTGTGGTGCGTTTGCTCCACAAACTATAAAAACCGACATAGACGACAAAACCAATGACAGCGAATAAAAAAGCATAAGCATTAACATAAAACCAGAGCATGCTAAAGCCAATCACACCTAAAACCAGCGCATAGCACATGGCAACAGTAGGGGAAATGGTTTTTGTCACAAGTGCACGGTTCATGGTGCGTTGCATTTTCTGATCGATGTCTTGATCAATTACGTTATTGACTACACAACCAGAAGCAACCACTAATGTTGTTCCGAGAAGAGTAAGTAATAATAAGAGGCAGTCTATAGAGCCTTGGGCGGCTAAGAAGAAGCCGCCCAAGGTGGTAATAAAATTACCGAAGAGAATTCCTGGTTTAGTCAGGAATAAGTACTTTTTCCACATGACGATCAGTTTAGATCATCATGTTGTAGTGTAGGTAATTCATAATCCACACAGAGCCGACTAACAGTACAGCGATACATAAGATTGTGTAGATAAATGCAATAAGGTTCCAACGTTGGTCAGATGATGTATTCATGTGCAAGAAATACACAAGTTGTACAAGTACCTGAGCAACAGCAGTGATTGCAATTACTGTAACTAAAATGCCACGACTAAAACCGCCAGCCATCACCATCCCGAAAGGGATGATGGTAAGGATGACAGATAGGATAAATCCAATCGTGTATTGTTTAAAGTTACCGTGTGACGCACCTGCAGCATTATGGTCATGACTACTCATTAGAGAACTCCCAGTAAGTAAACGACGCTGAATACACAGATCCAAACGATGTCAAGGAAGTGCCAGAACAAGCTTAAGCAAGCAAGACGACGTGTATTCGGTAAAGTCAAACCATTCTTTTTAATTTGGTAGATTAATACCAGCATCCACACTAAACCAGAAGTTACGTGGATACCGTGTGTACCAACCAAAGTAAAGAATGCAGATAAGAATGCACTGTGAGTTGGACCATGGCCTTCGTGTACAAGGTGATGGAACTCATAGATTTCCATACCAATGAACGATGCACCAAAAAGGAATGTCACAAACAACCAAGTGATCACTTGATTTACATTCTTTTTATAAGATGCAAGTACAGCAAAACCAAATGTTACCGATGAAATCAATAAGGCAAATGTTTCAGTTAACACGAAGCCTAATGAATCATGGAACAGGTCATATGCACTTGGGGTTCCTGGCGGGATATGACTGCTTAATACAGCGAACGCAATGAAGAGTGATCCGAAAAGAATCAAGTCACTCATCAAGTATGTCCAGAAACCAAAGACCGTTAAGTCAGTATCATCATGTTCATGATGACCATCGTGGCCGTGGTTGTCGTGATGAAGTACTTCAGCCATTTCCTTAGTCCTTCTTCAAGTGTTTTTCAAGTAAAGCATAGCGTTCGTTTTCAATACGCTCAACTTCAGCAGCAGGAACGTAGTAATCAACATTCTTAGTGAATGAGCTTACGATCAAGCTAACAATAGCTGAAACGAATGAAACAACAGCGAGCCACCAAATATGCCAGATGAGTGCAAAGCCAAGAATTGTAATGAACATTGCAATGACAAAACCAGCAGCACGATCAGTCGGCATGTGGATGTCTTCATATTTAGTGTTACGTGCGTATGCTACACCATTTTCTTTGTCAGTCCAGAAACGGTCTACACCGCTAGCATCTGGTTCATGCGCAAAGTTATAGAACGGAGCAGGAGATGACGTTGCCCATTCAAGGGTACGGCTATCCCATGGATCGCCTGTATGGTCCATGTTGTCCTTACGTTGTAAGAAACCAACGATGATTTGCATTAAGAAACATGCAATACCGATCGCGATAAGAACAGCACCAAACAATGCAATCGCTAAGTATGGATCCCACTCAGGGTTGTCATATGTATTCAAACGACGCGTCATACCCATGAAACCAAGGATATAAAGTGGCATGAATGCAAAATAGAAACCAATGAACCAGAACCAGAATGCAGCTTTACCCCATGCTTCGTTGAGCTTCCAACCAAACATTTTCGGCCAGTAGAAGATGATGCCGGCAAACATACCAAACACCACACCACCGATAATTACGTTATGGAAGTGAGCGATCAAGAATAATGAGTTGTGTACAAGGAAGTCCGCAGGTGGAACAGCCATAAGTACACCAGTTAAACCACCGATACCGAATGTTACAAGGAAGCCAAGCGTCCATAACATAGGAGTAGTATAGGTGATGCGACCTTTATACATTGTGAATAACCAAGAGAAGATTTTCACACCTGTAGGAATCGCAATAACCATGGTCATGATACCGAAGAACGCGTTAACGTTCGCACCAGCACCCATGGTGAAGAAGTGGTGAAGCCATACAACGAATGCAAGTACAGTAATCGCAATCGTCGCATACACCATAGACTTATAACCGAACAACGCTTTACGAGAGAAGGTTGCAACGATTTCTGAGTATAAACCAAATGCTGGTAATACTAAGATATATACTTCAGGGTGACCCCATGTCCAAATCAAGTTCACATAAAGCATTGGGCTACCGCCAAGCTCATTTGTGAAGAAATGGAAGCCGAAGTAACGGTCTAAAGTAAGCATTGCAAGCGTACCTGTTAATACAGGGAATGATGCAATGATTAATACAGCCGTACAAAGTGAAGTCCACGTGAAAATAGGCATGTCCATTAATTTCATGCCAGGTGCACGCATTTTGATGATGGTAACAAAGAAGTTAACACCAGATAAAAGCGTACCTAGACCAGAAACCTGAAGTGCCCAGATATAGTAGTCAACACCAACACCAGGAGAATATTGAATGCCAGATAGAGGAGGGTAAGCCATCCAACCAGTCGCAGCAAATTCACCTAATACAAGTGAAAGCATCATTAAACCAGCAGCACCAGCGAATAACCAGAAGCTTAAAGAGTTTAATAATGGGAAAGCAACGTCACGAGCACCAATCTGTAAAGGTACAGAGATGTTCATCATACCAACAACAAGACCCATTGCTACGAAGAAGATCATGATTACACCGTGCGCGGTGAAGATCTGGTCGTAGTGGTCAGGGTGTAAGTAACCTTCGCCGCCGCCTTTCGCGAGGAAAAGTTGTAGACGCATCATGATCGCATCGGCGAAGCCACGCAACAGCATGACCACAGATACGATGATATACATGATACCAATCTTTTTATGGTCTACAGTGATAAACCATTCGTTCCACAAATATCCCCATTTCTTGAAATAGGTGATACCGCCCAATACAGCAATTGCACCAAGTGCCATAAAGACCATGGTGACAAGTACAAGGGGTTCAGTCGGGATAGAATCCCACCCCAATTTACCAAAAATCATATCCATGTCTTATTCCCCTTGAGCAGCGTGTTCTGCTGCAGCATGAGTTTCTGCTGTTGCATCATGTCCAGCAGAATGGTCAGCACCGTGATAGTTACTCATGTAGTGGTTGATGATTGTTTCAAACAATTTTGGCTCAACTGATGAGTAATAAGTCACTGGGTGTGGCTTAGTCGGGAACGGTTTCATCGCTTCAGCTTTTGCAAGTGCTTCTTCATCACCAGCAGCTTTAGCACGATTCACTAAATGCTCGATCTGATGCTTAGAACGATCGCCATCTTTAAGCGTTGCTAACTCAGCTTGGTCAAGTGTGCCTTTTTGAATTGCTTCAGGGTTAATACTTGTACCATTGCCAGCTTTCACTGCTTCTACCCATTGTGCAAATTCTGGTTCAGTCACGCTATGTGCTTTAAAGCGCATTTGTGAGAAACCGTAACCTGAATAGTTTGCTGAGAAACCACGGAAAATACCTGGTTCGTCGGCTAATAGGTGAAGGTGAGTTTGCATACCAGCCATTGCGTAAATCTGACCGCCTAACTGTGGGATGAAGAACGAGTTCATCGTGAAGTTAGAAGTGATCTTAAAGCTTACTGGTGTTTGTTCTGGGAAGCGTACTTCGTTTACCGTTGCAATGTTTTGCTCAGGATAGATAAAAATCCACTTGAACTGTTCAGCGACAGCTTGAATAGTCAATGGTGCTTTATCTGATTCTAACGGACGGTAAGGGTCGTACTTGTGGGAACCCCACCAAGTTAACCAAGCTAAAATACCAATAATAATGACAGGTACACCCCATACAACGATCTCAATTGTCGTTGAGTGTGCCCAAGTAGGTTTATAGTCTGCATCTTTATTCGATGCGCGATATTTCCAACCAAACCATAATGCCATAATGATTGATGGAATCACCACCAATAGCATTAAATAGATCGCAGTCATCATCAGGTTACTTTGACCTTGACCAACTGGACCTTTATTGTTTAGAAGTACCATATCACCGCCGCACCCAGTCAAGAGCGCAGCCATCGTTGATAAAGACAATACAGCTAAAATCGTTTGTCTCATTTTACAACCTCGGTGAAGAGTCCCATTCCCTAATTAAAATTATGGGATAGCGATTAAAGTGTCGCGTGATTGATAAGGATTGGTTAAAAAATGCTTAGCAATCACGCGACACCGCAACGTTGTTGGGCATTATGCCTTATATTGAAAAACTAAGCTACTCATAAAGTCGTGTGAAATACTTGTTTTAAAACCCGATTTATTTTGTAGGGATTGTTATTTGCATCTGTGTTTTTTATATAGATATCAGCTTAATACATAAAAAAAGAGGAATAAATCCTCTTTTGTTTATCGATTTGTGATTACTGCTTAATGACCTTAGTTTTTGCCATTTTATCGTGCAAAGTTTGACGATTTTTGGTAAATGCGAATAAAGCATAATCAATCACGGTAATGATTGGGACAAGGATCAAATTGAGAATGATAAAGAACACGCTTCTCAACCAAAAGGCCCGAATTGTGCTGACTTTTCCTGATGTTTCGACATCCACAATTTTAATCTTGGCGATTTTTTTACCAATACTCTGGCCTGATTTTGCAATAAAGAACGCCTGAATCATGAGCATGATAATGAGGTAAGCAAAGATCATTATCCATGCTTCATTTGGAATTAGCTGCATCAATTGATGCTGTAATTCTACTGCTTTATCAGATGCAATTTGGGTGGCTTGCATCTGTTTTTGAATTTCAAACAACTCTTGGTATTGGCTTTCATTAAAAAAGAAAGATGGGATAGAAGCCATCGGTAGCCAAAGGATGAGATCAAAAACTTTCGCTAGCGCACGTGAATGAAAAGGTGCGAGTTCAGGTGCTTTTTGTTCGACTTTGATTTTGTAAGTTGGTTCGTTCGTTTCAGTTTTAATTTGAGCACTAAAAGGAGAGTAACCTACAGGTTCGTAGACAAGTTTACCTTGTGTCAGTTCACCAAGTGTTTTCCATTCAGCCATACCTTCATGCCAAGCTAAATCGGTCAATAAAACTTGTTGACTGGCAAGCATTTGGTTTACTTGTTCTAAACTGTAAGGTCCTGCTTGTTGATTATTACGAGCCAAGTAAATTTGCATAATTTTAAAATCTCAATTACAAGGGTGTGTTGACATTTCAGACATGTCTGGCGTTATAGGCTAAAACAACCCAAACAAGGCATGAAACGTAGACAATGGCAGTTCCCTTGTCAAGGTTTTATAACGAAGTTTGGGGAGGTTTTAGCCATAACCCTACGGGACAAGGACATTTTTGCCACTACTGCGTTATCTTACGCAGCTGCAATCGCTGCTCATTATTTAGAATGGCTAAATTGCGTAAGCCATGCCTTGTATTGTCTAAAAATGTCCGTTGTCGCAAGTATCTCTGAAATCTCAACAGACCCTACGATGAAAAAAGACCCTGCGAAAGAGGGTCTTTTTCTAAAAAAGACTAGGCTTTCTTGATTTGTTCTTCAGCAAGGAAGAACCAAGTATCAAGTACTGAGTCAGGGTTAAGTGACACAGATTCAATACCTTGTTCCATGAGCCACTTCGCAAGGTCAGGGTGATCCGAAGGACCTTGACCACAAATACCAACGTATTTTCCTGCTTTGCGGCAAGCATGAATTGCCATAGAAAGGAGCGCTTTAACTGCTGGATCACGCTCATCGAATAAGTGAGATACGATACCAGAGTCACGGTCAAGACCGAGTGTTAATTGTGTTAAGTCGTTTGAACCGATAGAGAAACCATCGAAGTGCTCAAGGAATTGCTCAGCCAATAGGGCATTGGTTGGTAATTCACACATCATGATGACTTTGAGGCCATTCTCACCACGTTTTAAACCATTCTGAGCAAGAAGTTCGATCACACGTTTCGCTTCAGAAACTGTACGCACGAATGGGATCATGATTTGGATATTGGTTAAACCCATTTCATCACGTGCTTTTTTCAAGGCACGACATTCAAGTTCAAAACAATCACGGAAGTTATCAGATACATAACGACTCGCACCACGGAAGCCCAACATTGGGTTTTCTTCTTCCGGCTCGTAGAGCTTGCCGCCGATCAAGTTTGCATATTCATTCGATTTAAAATCAGACATACGAACAATCACTGGCTTTTCTGCAAATGCAGCAGCAAGTGTTGAAATACCTTCAACTAACTTCTCGACATAAAATTCGATTGGAGAAGAGTAGCCAGAAGTACGCGCCATAACGGCAGCACGTGTTTCGCGTGGCAAGCTGTCAATGTTTAATAATGCTTTAGGATGCACACCGATCATACGGTTAATGATGAACTCAAGACGTGCAAGGCCAATCCCTTCATTCGGGATTTGAGCGAAGTCAAAAGCACGGTCAGGGTTACCAACGTTCATCATGATTTTGAACGGTAGTGATGGCATTGAATTAATCGAATTACGTTGTACTTCGAAATCTAATGCACCTTCATAGATGAAGCCAGTATCACCTTCAGCACATGAAACAGTTACTTCTTGACCATCAGTCAGTACTTCTGTTGCATTACCACAACCCACGATTGCTGGAACACCTAATTCACGTGCAATAATTGCTGCGTGACAAGTACGACCACCACGGTTGGTAACGATTGCAGCAGCTCGCTTCATCACTGGTTCCCAATCTGGGTCAGTCATGTCAGATACAAGTACGTCACCGTCCTGAACCTTATCCATTTCTTTAATAGACGTTACGACACGCACTTTACCTGAACCAATGCGTTGACCGATTGAACGACCTTCACAGATGACAGTACCGCGTTGTTTTAACAAATAACGTTCCATGGTACCGACATTTTGACGGCTTTTTACTGTTTCAGGACGTGCTTGAACGATATAGATTTGACCATCATCGCCATCTTTTGCCCATTCGATATCCATCGGCGAGCCGTAGTGTTGTTCGATGATTAAAGCTTGCTTTGCTAATTCGTGTAATTCGTGATCATTTAATGCGAATTGTTGGCGTTCTGGTTTTTCAACGTCAACCACAACCACTGATTTACCCGCAGAACCTTCTTCACCATAAATCATTTTCTGGTGTTTAGAACCGAGGTTACGACGTAAAACAGAGTGTTTACCTGCATTTAAAAGCGGTTTAGATAAATAGAATTCATCTGGGTTTACAGCACCTTGAACGACCATTTCGCCTAAACCGTAAGATGCAGTAATAAAGACCACATCACGGAAACCTGATTCTGTATCAAGCGTAAACATAACGCCCGCAGCACCAGTTTCAGAGCGAACCATACGTTGTACACCAGCAGAAAGGGCAACAACACTATGTTCAAAGCCTTGGTGTACACGGTAAGCAATCGCACGGTCATTATAAAGTGATGCAAAAACTTCTTTAATCGCGATAAGAATATTATCAATACCGCGAATGTTGAGGAATGTTTCTTGTTGACCTGCGAAAGACGCATCTGGTAAGTCTTCAGCCGTTGCAGAAGAACGTACCGCAACAGCAATGTCTGGGTTGCCGTTTGAAAGTGCAGCAAAAGCTTCACGAATTTCTTGTTCTAATGTCGCAGTAAGCGGAGTTTCAACAATCCAGTTACGGATTTTTGCACCAGTTTCAGCAAGTGCATTTACATCTTCTACATTTAGCTGAACAAGTTCAGCCTGAATACGAGCGTTTAAGCCGCTTTGATCCAAGAACTCACGATAGGCAGCAGCAGTAGTTGCAAAGCCACCAGGTACCGATACACCAGCATTGGATAAATGGCTGATCATTTCACCCAAAGATGAGTTTTTCCCACCTACGAGTTCGACATCGTGTTTTCCTAATTTTTCCAGACCGATTACGCGCGCTTCCAAAGTATTTACTCCACTTTTTTTGCAGTATGAATGACCATCATTGGTATGAAATTATACAAAAGTGCTTAGATTTAGTGTTTTACTAAGCGACAGTCATGTTAGATGAGTTTACTATAAAGATTATAGAGCACTAAGACAAATGTTTAAGGAGAATTTTGATGCCCGTAAGTAAAGAAATTAAACGGAGCGTTTTTTTTATTTCAGATGGTACCGCAATTACCGCAGAAACCCTTGGACATTCACTACTTGCGCAATTTCCAAACGTTGATTTTGACATCCATATTATACCTTATATTACGACTGAAGAGGCGGCTATGAATGTCGCTGTAGAGATCAATGCATGTCAAAGTCGTGATGGTTCTTTGCCGCTAGTTTTTGATACTTTAGTTGACCCGCATGTCCGTGAAATTATCAATACTGCTAAGGCAGTCAACTTAGACGTTTTTGAAGGCTTGATTAGTAAATTAGAACAAGAACTAGGTACGCCACCGACCACTTTGGTTGGACAAACTCATGCGGTGACTGATTCTGAATATTATAAAGCACGTATCGATGCGGTACATTTCGCACTGGACAATGATGATGGGGCGAGAACACGCCATTATGACAAAGCCGACATTATTTTAATTGGCGTATCACGTTCAGGAAAAACCCCGACCTCAATTTATTTGTCATTACAATTTGGTATTCGTGTAGCGAACTATCCATTGACTGAAGAAGATTTGGATGACAATCGTTTGCCAAAAGTACTGCGCGAACATAAAAACAAGCTATTTGGTTTGATGATTGATGCCGAACGTTTGGTGGCAATCCGTAACGAACGTAAAGCGAATAGCCGCTATTCAAGTTTCAGCCAGTGCCAGATGGAATTACGTGCGATTGAAGGGATTTATATTTCTGAAGGGATTAAATATTTAAATGTCACGGAAATGTCGATTGAGGAAATCTCAACACGTGTCTTACAAATGACGGGTTTAAAACGTCGTATTGGCTAATTATGCCTGACTACCTCAGTCCTCAAGATGAGGTAGTCTGTAATTTTTTAGATCATTTTCTTAAAGAAAGTTTGACAAATATCGTGAATTTAAAATAAATAATTGATATTAAATAATAAAGTGAATCTAACTGATCGGTCTGTAATTGGTGATAATTTTATTGCATTTCTGCTACAATACTGTGATTTAAATCTCACTTTTATTGTTGGTGGTCTATGGCTTTTATTGCAACTGAATATCTTGATAGAGAGAGTTCTGTTTGGAACAGAAGTCTGTGAACTTGGCTATTCCTTTTCACTCTAACCATCAACTGAGTGAGGCCCAACAAAATATTTTTAACCGTATTCCGAGTCTGGTCTGGCTGCTCTCTGAGTATGGAGATGCGTATTTTTTTAATAGTTTAAGCCAAGAGTATATTGGTTTTAACGACCTAGAACATTTTGCAAAAGACTGGGTCGATTTAATCCATTCTGAGGATAGAGCAATCTTCCAAAGTGAGTGGCAGCAGGCATTTATCTATAAGTCCCCATTTCAAATTGAATGCCGATTAAAACATCAGTCTGGTGCATATCGCTGGTTTTTATTGTCAGCAAAATTTATAGCGGCGAATTCAGAAGAAAAAGCACATTGGTTTATCAATAGCGTTGATATCCATGAAACCAAGCAGTATCAACAAAACTTAGTTCAGTGTATTAATGCACAAACCAACATGCTGGATAATAGTATTGATTGCATAAAATTATTAGAAGCAGATGGCTCTTTACTGCATGTCAATAAAACGGGATGTATCGCACTTAATCTTCCTCAAAGCCAAAATAGCTTTGGCATGAAGTGGGCCGAGCTGTTACCTGTGGAAATAAGAACTAAGGCGAGTTATGCCTTAAAAACGGCACTTAAAGGGAAGGCTGCACGTTTCCGTGGGATGAGTGGAGAAGGGACTGAAAGACAGTATTGGGATAATTTACTCACGCCGATATTAAATGATAAGGGCCAGATCGTGCAGGTTTTGTGTCTGTCTCGCGATGTGACCACACAACGACAAACTGAAATCCAATTACAGCTTTCAAGTGAGTTAGACGATTTAACAGGATTATATAACCGTCGTTTCTTCAAATTACAACTTAAGCGTGCATTACATCGACATAAAAAAGGCAAGAAGTTACTCGGCTTGATGTTGCTGGATTTAGATTACTTTAAACATGTCAATGATACGCTTGGCCATGCAGCTGGAGATCATCTACTCCGTGTTCTGTCTAAGCGAATAGAAAACATTTTGCCTGAAAACACTTTTGTCGCTCGTTTAGGCGGTGATGAGTTTGCTATTGTCGTCAATGGAATTGAGACACAAGTAGAGCTTGAAAAAATAGCTGTGGATGTGAGTCGACAGTTAGAAGCCCCGATTACTTATGCTGGCAATTTGATTAATGGCAGTATGAGTATCGGTTGTGCGATTTATCCACGAGATGCAAAAGACTCAGCTAATTTAATGAAATGCGCAGATACTGCGCTCAATGATTTGAAAGCGACGGGACGTGGTGGTTTTCGTATGTTTAACCAGCAGATGCAAGTTGCGGCTCAAAACATTGCAATTCAATTAAATGATGCGCGCCATATTATTCGTGATGATCTTATCGTCCCATTTTACCAGCCGAAAGTGCGTTTAGCAGATGCGAAGGTGGTTGGTTTCGAGGCATTATTACGTTGGCAGACGGAAGATCAGCATATCCATTCACCTTGTAATATTGAACAAGCATTTCAAGACTATATTCTGGCGACAAAAATTAGTGATGCAATGCAGAATAAAGTTTTTAAAAATATTGCAGCGTGGATAGCGCGAGGATTAGATGTTGTTCCTGTTTCAATCAATGCAGCACCAGTCGAGTTTCTGAAAGACAATTATGCTGAGCGTTTACTCCACCGTTTAAATGCCTACAACATTCCACATCATTTAGTAGAAATAGAAATTACTGAACATATCTTGGATGATCGTGGTTCTGACTATGTGATTCGAGCATTAAATTTATTGAAACAACAAGGCGTTAAAATATCATTGGATGACTTCGGCACAGGACATTCCTCTTTAACCCGTTTACGGGATTACCCAGTAGATTGTTTAAAAATTGACTGTGATTTTATTCGTCAAATGAATGATGATGAGGCGATTTTAGCCATTGTACAGGCGATCATCGCTTTGGGGCCAAAACTATCATTGGATATTGTTGCAGAAGGTATTGAGAACACCGAACAATTAGAACTCTTAAAATCTTCTGGATGCTCAATCGGACAGGGCTATTTATTTAGTCGGGCTGTGAATGTAGAACAAGCAACAGAGATGCTCCAAGCTGGAATTTAAATGGATGGTGAATCTACAAGATTGATTGGGGAATGAACCTTGTAGACTCAAGCCAAAGATTTAGTTGTTTTTAATATCCATCAATAAACTGAAGTTATCTAAGCGTTTTTGCGTATCGTAAATATCACAAGTAAAGATGAATTCATCGACATTATATTGTGCTGCAATTTTATTTAAGCCGGCTTTAACGGTTTCTTGAGAACCAATTTGTGCCATAGCATAAAAATTCTGAATTGCCATTTGTTCAGCACTCGATGCTAGACCTTCAGTTGAATCAATCGGTGGTTTAAGCTTTAAGCTATGGCCGCGGATTAGATTCAAAATACGCTGATATGAACTGGTTGCCAGATATTGAGCTTCTTCATCGCTTGCAGCAACGACTGTTGGGACCCCCATTGAAACATAAGGTTTATCGAGATATTCCGAAGCTTGGAAGTTATCACGATAGATTTCGATGGCTTGACCTAACATTCGTGGTGCAAAATGAGACGCAAAAGAATAAGGCAGTCCAAGTTTTGCGGCCAATTGTGCGCTAAATAAACTTGAGCCGAGTAACCAAACAGGCACATGGGTATTTTGACCTGGTGTTGCGATAATTCTCTGATTTGGTTGCGGTGCTTTAAAATATTGCAGAATCTCCATCACATCTTGAGGGAATTGATCTTCAGTTTCCTGACGGCCACGACGTAAGGCACGCATGGTCATTTGATCTGTACCTGGTGCACGACCCAAACCGAGTTCAAAACGATCTGGATAGAGTGTGGCTAGTGTTCCAAACTGTTCTGCAACCACCAATGGTGCATGGTTTGGCAACATGATACCGCCTGAACCCAAACGGATGTGCTGCGTATTTGCAGCAATGAATCCTAATAAAACTGCAGTCGCTGAACTAGCAATCCCATCCATATTATGATGCTCAGCCAACCAAAAACGCTCATAACCTAAATTTTCCGCATGTTGCGCGAGTTCTAATGCATGACGGAGAGAAAACTCGATACTCTTGTCATCTCGAACAGGAGCGAGTTCTAGGATAGAGAATTTTATATCTTGTAGTGATTTCATTGTGGTGTCTCAAAACTATATATCGAAATAATACGATATAAGTTTGGTTTTGTATATCGTTTTAGATCGATATATAGTTTTGATCAAACAAAAAAAAGCGCCCGAGGGCGCTAAAGGGGTAAAACGTTTTGATCTGATTAACGGTGTTTGTACCAGCCACGATGGCGGCCATTGTCATGACGGTAGCTTTCACGAGAATTGTAATAGCGACGGTCATCGTAAGAACGACGATTATCATAACGGCGGTCATAGCGACGATCATCATAACGTCGATCCGCATCACGGTCTTGACCAACCTTTTGACCTAATGCCGAACCACCAGCTGCGCCTAGGGCTGCACCAATATAACCACCATTGCTTCCGCCCATATTACGGCCAACGGTATAACCACCCACACCACCTAAACCACCACCAATGGCAGCTTCAGTACGGTCGCGTCGATTACTCGATGCAGCTGCACCGCCAGCACCACCGATTGCAGAGCCAATCATTGCACCAGTGTCACCACCAAGTTGTTTGCCCAAGGCGGTACCAACTACACTTCCTAGGGCAGAGGTTGCGGCAACACGAGTGGTATTATCTGCATGTGCAACGGTCATCATTGAAGATGCTGCTAAGATAACGCTACATAACCACATATTCGATTTCATGGTGAAACTCCTTATCCATTCTTTTGGACAATATTCTTTTTGCTTGTGACAAATGTAACAAGAGTTGTGGCTGAAAATATGGAGCGCAATATCTAGATTGAGAGTGTTTGACGAGGGTTTTGTTAGTGTTCTATAACAAATGAAGAGATTGTGAATAAATTATAAAAATAAAGAATGAATAGGCAACGAGCAACAGCCTGCGTTGTAATCGAGTACAATGGCCGCAGTTTAGCTTAGGATTTATTTATGCTGCTGGAAAAAATTTTGCAATCACAAGGCTTTGGTTCACGTAAGTATTGTCAGCAGTTAATTAAAAATGGTTCTGTTCAGATTGAAAATCAAGTCTGTGATAACCCGAAACAGAATATCAATACCGATCAACTGGTCTTTGAAGTATTTGGTGAAGAATACCAATATCGAGAGCACGTCTATATTGTTTTAAATAAACCGCAAGGCTATGAATGTTCGCATCAGACGACACATCATAAAAGTGTATTTAGTCTTTTTCCTGAAATTCTGTTGCATCGTGGGATTCAATGCGTGGGCCGTCTAGATCAAGATACCACAGGTCTATTATTGCTGACCGATGATGGACAATATCTACAGGCATTAACACATCCACGAAAACATGTACCCAAAGTTTATCATGTCACCACAGCAGATCCTGTTACAGCTGAACAGCAACATGGCTTAGAGCAGGGAGTCGAACTGCGTAATGAGAAAGGTACCTATGCAGCCACCGATGTGCGATTATTCTCAGAACATCAAATTGCAATGACCATTCACCAAGGTGTTTACCATCAAGTGAAACGCATGCTGGCAGCTGTTGGAAATAAAGTTGAAGTTTTGCATCGGCATCAAGTGGGGTTACTTGAATTACCTGAATTAAAAGAAGGTGAGTGGATCTACTTAACCCCTTCGCAAAAACAGTTAAGTCAGAACATCGCCTTAGATGCATGATTACTTTAAAAAACAATGGAAGGTTTTGAACTCACTGTCTTGAATAAAGCCCATTTGTTCGTATAGACGGTGAGATTGATAATTATTTTTTTGGGTTTCTAGGCTGATACGTTGTGCATTTTCATGCCGTGCGAATAAGATTGCGGTATCAATCAGTTGTTTAGCGGAACCTTGTTTTCGATAAGAAGGAGTGACATAGACATCATCGAGAATATAGTAGGTTTCGCAAGCCACAGAAGAAAAAGCAAGGTAGAGTAGTACAAAGCCTGTAAATACGTCATCTTTAACATGAATGAAAATGACACTGTCTTTGTTGTCAAAGCGATGTTTTAAAAATTGATAAGATTGATCAATATTTGATGATGCACCGTAGAACTGACGGTATTCGTCAAACAAGACAGCAAGTTGATGAAGATCTTCCTTAGTTGCTCGCTTAACAATCATTCCTGCCTATCCTTACACTTATAATTTTATTAGGACTGTCAGAATAGCGAAAAAAATTCAGCTTAAAAAATAAAAACTTGTTTATAAATGCAACATTGTTAAGTTTTGTCACTTTCACCAAGAAGGGCGTTCAACTCTTCAAATAAGTCTTCATGATCATCTTCAATTTCGACAGAAGATGGGTTTTCAGTACTGGCGGCTGCTTTTGATTTACGCAGTTTTAATAACTGTTCCATGTTGATGTTCTGATTTTCAATTGCAAATGGAATCGACTTGGTGAGTACCACTTGTTTAAAGAAAAGGCGAACGGCTTGAGCAGGGGAGATACCCAACTGTTTAAACACGGCAAAAGCTTGCTTCTTTTCCTGTGAATCGAGGCGAACCTGATAAACTTCTGTTTTTCGCATGAAGAATGAGACCAAATATTTTTAGTTATCGTCATGTATTTTAAACCATTGCAATGTAATTTCAATATTTTTGAAGTGAAAAAATAGAATTTTTGTCATTACGGTGTATTTACAATGTGAGTTCAAGCTTGGAGCTAAACTGCATTTCTTGATTTAGAATCGGATCAATAAACCAAATTTCTTTGGCAAGTAGCTGCAATGGCTGACTAAAATCATCCTCTGCTTTATGCTCAATATAAGGGTAAAAAGAATCGTTAAGTATAGGAATATTCAAATAATTTAAATGGACGCGTAATTGGTGCTGCTTTCCTGTTTTGGGACTAAGTTTATATTTGGCATGCTGCTGATCATGCATTAACAGTTCAATTAAAGTTTCAGTATTATTGGGTTTTTCAGGATTAATTTGCATCGTATAAAAAGGCTGACCTTTTTCTAAATGTAGTTGCAAAATTTGCGGAAAATCCAGTTCAGGTCGATATTTTGCAATAGCATGATAGGTTTTTTGCACTTTTCGTTCGGCAAAAAGCTGCTGATATGCACCTCTTGAGGCGACTTTTTTACAGAATAAAACCACACCAGCTGTTTCTCTATCCAGTCGATGGATGGGGGTCAGATCTTCGTAGCCTGTTTGTTTTTTCAGTCTGACCAATAGCGTTTCTTGTACATATTGCCCAGTTGGTGTCATGGTCAAAAAGTGCGGTTTATCGACTACAAGTAAATCATCATTTTCAAATAGGATTTCATGCTGAAATGGCACATGTACTTCATGCGCAAGAAAACGATAATAAAAAATATGAGTATTGGCTGTATATCGGCTTTCTACTGTAAGCTTGGTGCCATCCGCCGCATAAATCAGCTCATTTGCAAAACGCTGTTGCCATTCGCTGATCTGAATATGTGGGAAGTGCTGGCAGAGATAATCAAAAATGGTCGATGCAGAAACGTCATGAGGCAAAAAAACTTTACTGGCACTGACACCATTAATGAGCGGAGGCGTAAATTCAATGATTGATGACATACAGCGATATCGACTCGGTATAAACGATGTAAAAAAAGCCAGTTTAAAAGGAGTTTATTAGGCTTTAAAGCAGGGCAATGTTATCATAGCTGCCATCCCAATTATGTTTTATTTGCCATGTCGTATTCAGTGAAATTTACTTTAAATCATGAACAAGACACTCAGCGTTTTGCACATATCCTTTCTGAACAGGTGCGCTCTGGCATTATTTATTTAATTGGTGATTTAGGCGCTGGAAAGACCACTTTTACTCGTTATTTCTTGCAACATCTAGGACATCAAGGTTCAGTAAAAAGTCCAACCTATACCTTGGTTGAGCCTTATTCAATCCAAGGTAAAGAAATTTTTCACTTCGATTTATATCGTCTGGATGATCCTTATGAATTAGAGCTAATGGGCATCCGTGATTATTTAGAAACACCCGATGCTTTATTTTTGTTTGAATGGCCATCGAAAGGTGGAGATGAAATTCCAAAACCTGATGTGGTGATTGATATTCAAAAATCGGATGATGAGTTGACACGCTTTGTCACGCTAAGTACTGAATCCGAATCTTTATCTCAAACTTTGCAGGAACAATTGAATGGCGCATGATTCAACTCGTCGTATTCATACCCTTGATGCTGCCTTAGCCAACCAGATTGCGGCGGGTGAGGTAATTGAACGTCCATCATCTGTGGTCAAAGAATTATTAGAAAACTCAATTGATGCGGGTGCAACTGAACTGATTATCCGAGTTGCGCAGGGCGGTTCTACGCTGATTGAAATCATTGATAATGGTAATGGTATTCATGCAGAAGATTTACCTTTAGCGGTGATGCGTCATGCCACTAGTAAAATTCAAACTGCTGATGACTTACATGCGATTGTGAGTCTGGGATTCCGTGGAGAGGCTTTAGCGTCAATTGCAGCTGTATCACGCTTAACTCTGACCAGTAGTCAAGATGAGCAAGGTGTCGGCTATCAAGTTGAAGTGAATGGTACAGCTTTTGATCATCAACAAATTCAAGCGGTCGCTGCACAAAAAGGCACACACATTCGTGTACAGGATTTATTTTTTAATGTGCCTGCACGTCGTAAATTTTTAAAAAAACCAACAACTGAATTTAATCATATTGAAGAAATTGTTCGCCGTCTGGCTTTAACTCATTTCGATATTCGTTTTGTACTAGAACATAACGATAATATTCGTTTAAACCTGCCTGTCGCTGACAGTGGTGAATTACGCTATCAGCGTGTACAACAGTTATTAGGCCAGCAATTTATCCAAAATGCGTACTGGATCGATTCAGATAGTATCAATATGCGCTTATCTGGCTGGCTGGGACATCCTTCCGATGCGCGTGCACAAGCTGACATGCAATATGTGTATGTGAATGGTCGTATTGTCAAAGATAAAACCATTTCACACGCTTTACGTATGGCCTATGACGGAATTTTGCATGGTCATCAACATTCATCCTATTTGTTATTTTTAGAAGTCGATCCTGAAAATATCGATGTCAATGTGCATCCGACCAAGCATGAAATCCGCTTTTTAAACCAGCGTGAAGTGCATGAATTTGTACGTCACTATGCCAAAGCAACCTTGTCTCAATTTCAGACTGCAAGTGCAGATTTAGCACAGGCAATGAAAACAGATGCGGCGGATGATAATTTTAATTATCAACCACAGCCAAAATACCAAGAACAATTCAATTTACATCGTGCGGCGATAGAAGCAGAACCGCAATTAAATCAACCTGCTGAAGTATCGACAGATTTGTTGACTGAATTTAATCAAAGTCGACCACAAGCTGTGCAATACAATTCATCGCAAGCTCAGCAGCCTCGATATAATGGTTCTGCACAACTGAATAATGCATTAAAAAGCTATTTAGCGCCTTTACGCGAAGATGCAGAAGATGGAAACGATCAAGCTCCATCACGTGTAGATGAGTTTCCTTTAGGGATTGCGATCGCACAACTACATGGGATTTATATTCTAGCGCAAAATACTGAAGGCCTGATTATTGTCGATATGCATGCGGCACATGAACGTATCTTGTTGCAACAAATGAAGTCAGCATGGGATAAACCTGAGTTTTGGACGTCTCAGCAGTTATTGATTCCAAAAATTGTATCTATCACACGCATGCAAGCGACACGTATCGAAGATTTACAATCACAATTGCAACGGCTCGGTTTAGAAGTCGATCAATATGGTGATGATCAAGTGATTGTGCGTGGTGTCCCTGCGATTTTGCATAAGGCTGATTTTAGCAACCTCATCCCAGAACTACTGAATGATCTTGATCCAAATGATGAAGCGAGAGGTTTATTGCAAAAACGTGATGAATTGCTCGCTGGGATGGCTTGCCATGGCGCTGTGCGTGCGCATCGCCAGTTAAGTTTATCGGAAATGAATGCTTTATTACGTCAAATGGAACAAACCGAGTTTGCCAGCCAATGTAATCATGGGCGTCCAACTTGGCGTGCGTTTCCACTCCATCAATTAGATAAATTATTTGCTCGAGGAGAGTAGTTTTACATGTCAAATCAATTGCCCGTCATCAATTTAATGGGGCCTACCGCAAGCGGTAAAACAGCATTGGCATGTGAACTTTATGAGCGTGGAAATTGCGAACTGATTTCAGTCGATTCAGCTTTAGTTTATAAAGATATGGATATCGGCACAGCGAAACCAACCAAAGCAGAACAAGAGCAATATCCACATCATTTGATTGATATTATTACGCCTTTAGAGGTGTATTCGGCGGCACAATTTGTTGAAGATGTTTGCCCATTGATTGATGATATGCATGCCCGTGGTAAGACCCCGATCTTGGTGGGTGGAACCATGTTGTACTTCAAAGCCTTGCTTGAAGGTCTGGCAAGTAATTTACCCAATGCGGATCAAACGATACGTGATGCCATTCTTCAGAAAGCTGAACAACAGGGGTGGCAATC
This sequence comes from Acinetobacter sp. Ac_3412, assembly GCF_013072675.1. Classification (NCBI taxonomy): domain Bacteria; kingdom Pseudomonadati; phylum Pseudomonadota; class Gammaproteobacteria; order Moraxellales; family Moraxellaceae; genus Acinetobacter; species Acinetobacter sp. Ac_3412. The sequence goes on from NZ_LXUJ01000009.1 coordinate 754,743, forward strand.
TGTCTACGAAGAGTTGGTTGAGGTAGATCCTGTTGCAGGAGAAAAGTTTAAAGTATCGGATAAGCAGCGCATCATTCGTGCGCTTGAAGTGTTTCGAATCACGGGTGAACCGATAACAAAACTACAAGCTGAACAACCTAAAAATCAACCATATCGTTACATATTTCATAACTACGCATTAATGCCAGATCGTTTAGAATTACATCAACGCATTGAGCAAAGATTGAGCAAAATGTGGAATATTGGTTTTTTGAATGAAGTAGAGGAATTGATTAAAAAATACGATTTAAATGATGATTTACCGTCTATGCGGTCTGTTGGTTATCGTCAAGCTTTAGATTTTTTACTAAAAAGTGACTTAAGTCTCAAAAATAAAGTAGAAATGGAGAACAAAGCCCTTTTTGCGACGAGGCAATTAGCTAAACGTCAATACACATGGTTACGTTCTTTGCAAGAAATACACGATTTTAAAACTTACGTGACGATAAAGCAGGCGAAAGAAGACTTGCGAAACTTCTTTGGATAAAGCAAAATTCGCAGGCTGTCTTTTTATAATTTTTAGTTGAAAAATAAAGATAGTTTTTTTGCGCTGATTTAAAAATTTTTTGGAGTTAAAAATGTCTAAAGGTCAAACTTTACAAGATCCGTTCTTAAATTCTCTCCGTAAAGAACGTATTCCAGTTTCTATTTTCCTTGTAAACGGTATCAAATTGCAGGGTCATATTGAGTCATTTGACCAATATGTTGTTTTGTTGAAAAACACTGTAAGTCAAATGGTTTATAAACACGCGATTTCTACAGTTGTTCCTGCGCGTAACCCACGTCCTGCTGGTGCTCAAGGTACTGCTGGTGGCTTCCCTGCACAAGGTGCTACTGGTGGCTTCGGTGGTCAAGGCGCTGCTGGTGGCTTCGGTGGTCAAGGTGGCGGCTTCGGCGGTCAAGGTGGCTTCGGCGGTCAAGGTGGTGGCTTCGGCGGTCAAGGCGGCTTCGGTGGTCAAGGTGGCGGCTTCGGTGGTCAAGGTGGCTTCGGTGGTCAAGGCGGCTTCGGTGGTCAAGGTGGCTTTGGTCATCAAGGTGGCTTCGATGGCGAAACTAAATTCGAAGATGGTCAAGAAGACGAAAACAATCGTTAATTGATCGATGATCTTTAAGAAAATGCCAGTCTCACGCTAGACTGGCATTTTTTTGTCTATTAGAAAGCTAGAATAAATACTATGGAAATGATTGTTGCTGCGGCATGTTGTAGTGTATTGGTCTCAATTTTGCTGAAATACCTAAAAGCAAAGGGATTTGATGTTTTTCAAATGATTGCGTGGAATTATTTGAGCGCAAGCCTTTTATGTTTTTATTGGTTTAAAACCGATATTACGCATATCTCTTTGAATCATACCCCTTGGTGGTTAATTCTTATTTTAGCAGTGTTATTACCCAGCATATTTTTATGTTTGGCGAAGTCTTTGCAATTTGCAGGTATCCTGAAAACGGAAATTGCTCAGCGGCTTGCAGTCATACTGTCGTTATTAGCTGCCTATTTTATTTTTGGGGAGCAGTTTAGCCAATTAAAACTAATTGGCGTCGTACTGGGCATCATTGCGATTTTAGCGATTATTATCGGACAGGCCACAGAGCAGGCAAGTAAAGGCATGAATTTAAAATCAGCCTTGTTTTTGTTTAGTGTTTGGGCGGGTTATGCTGCTGTAGATATATTACTTAAATATAGTAGTAGTTTAGGTTTACAGTTTGCAGTTACATTGAATTTAACGTTTATTGCCGCCTTTATTTTATCCATCGCTTATATCGCAATTACTCAACCGAATTGGCAGCCTAAAAATATTTTTACAGGTTTATTTTTAGGTGTACTCAATTTTGCCAATATCGCCTTATATGTCAAAGCACATATGATTTTCAAAGAAACGCCTGCCATTGTTTTTGCTGGGATGAATATTCTTGTCGTAGTACTTGGCGTTCTCAGTGGCGTCGTATTATTTAAAGAACGCTTAAAAGCTTATACCTGGATTGGATTGATCTGTGGTGTGGTTGCAGTCCTGTGTTTAGCCAAAGCAATGATGTAAAGCGTTTTGGTTAAATTTGATGGAAGTAAAATTATGACTGGTAAGAGACTAAGTAAGGAAGAGCGCAGACAGCAATTGTTGCAGGTGGCCCGTTCAATTATTCGAACTCAGGGTGTAGAAGCCTTAACTCTGGGATATTTAGCAGAGCAAGCTGGTATTACTAAGCCAATTGCATATCGACATTTTATTGACCGTGAAGGGTTACTGATTGCGATTTATCAGGAGTTTGATGATAAACAGACTGCTGAGCTTAATCGGTCTTTAGCCGCAGAAGCAAAAACCTTACAGCAAACCATTCATATTTTTTGCGACGCTTATTTAAGTTGTTTTATCTCAACGGGTCCAGAGGTTGGATTGGTGATTGCGGCTTTGTCTGGTAGTGATATCTTGCAAAACTATTTTCAGCAATGTCAGCAAAAATTCACAGAAATTTTTAAACAAAGCATCCATCCATTTATTCAATTGGATGGAAAAGAGGGTGAGGCGATCGTGATCGCGATCATGGGCTTGATTGAAACGGTATCGACAGCAGCAAGTAAAAATCAAATTGATGCACTGACTGCACAGCAGGTGATGGAAAATTCACTTTTAGTTATTTTACAAGATTATTCAGCGATCTAAATATAAGCAGCAAAAACCGAGTTGACAGTATAAGTTACTATTGGTAACTTGAGAAAATCATCTATTCGGAATGGATCTATGTCTAATTCAAATAAACTCCAGCATGCTTTGATTGTTATAACACATCCAGATACACAATCACTGTCTCATCAGATTGCACAGCATATTTCTCATGATTTAACTGAAAAGGGAGTTTCAGTAGAAATTGCCGATTTATATAAGGAAGGTTTTCAAGCAGTGATGACGCTTTCTGATATTGAAGCTTATCGTGGTCGTCAATCTTTGGATGCCGATGTTCAATTTGAACAGGCGCGCTTTGATCGTGCGGATGTTGTCTATTTTATTTTTCCTGTGTATTGGTGGTCGGTTCCTGCTTTCTTAAAGGGCTGGTTTGAACGTGTATTTAGTCAGGACTGGGCCTACAAATACGATGAACAGGGGAATCTATTGGGTACTCTAAAAAATATTCCAGTTAAACTGATTGGGACTGCAACAGGGACGCAATCTGGGTATGATCGGCACGGTTATACACAAGCGATTCACAAACAAATCGTGGAAGGTATTTTTGCCTATTGTGGGATCGATGATGTTCAAACCTCAATGCTGTTTAAAGCAGATTTTATTCAGGCCGATGATCTGAAGGTCTTTTTTGAAGAATTAGACCAGACGGTTTTAAGTCAATCTCAAATCAATACGAATGCGTAATGCTAAGCCCTAATAATAAGGTGTAATTGGTTATTATTAGGGCAACTATTCAATAAATGTTGTTATAGACGAGTAAAAACCACTTCATCGGGTAGTCGTGATTTTGGCAGTTTGGCATTGAAATCACTGTCACTGCGATATCCGAGTGCAACAATTACAGAGGCTTTTAAGCCTTTTTCAGCCAAATCAAATTCTTTATTAAGAAGTTCTCTATCAAACCCTTCCATAGGTGTTGCGTCGATTCCTTCTAGACCCGCAGCAAAAAGCAGTTGTCCAAGTGCAAGGTAGGTCTGGTTTTCCATCCATGCAGGAAGATTTTTCAGTTCATTACGATAGAATTCAACATAACCAGAACGTGTGGCACGTTGTCCTTGTTTGGCAGTTTCATCTTTAAAGCGACCACTGGCATCATCTTGCTGTAATAATTGTTCTAAGTATTCAGCAGAAATATCGGTACGCGTGCAAAATACTAAGGTATGTGAAGAATTAAGAACTTTGGCCGCGTTATACACATAGTTGCCAGTCAATGCCGATGCAATACGCTGCTTTGCTTGATCAGATTCAGCAACCAAGAAGTGCCAAGGTTGAATATTTACCGAAGAAGGGCTGAAACGTAAAATTTCGAGTAGTTTTTCAAATTGTGCTTGAGGAATTTTCTTCTCTGCATCATAAGCTTTTGTGGCGTAACGTGTTTTTGCTGTAGCTAAAGTATCCATCCGTCATTTACTCGATTTTAAAATTTAATTTATTTTACTTGATCTAAATTTCACGAAAAGTAGCTAAATGTGATTTCTATATAGATTTAAGTCGTATATAAGCTTTATCAGAGCGATTAAAGTACTGATCAAGTGTAAGTAGATGACAGATTGAAGGTTTAGCGAAGTGCAAGAGGCTTAAAACGACTAAAGTTCTTATCCAAGTGTAAGGCAATAATTTATTAATGAATGGCTGGGATAAAAATATGAAGAGATAAAAGAAGTAATTAAGATAAGTTAAAGCGTGATTAATTAATAGAGCCACTGTTTAAAATCTAATTGATAATTTTCTTGTGGGCTGAGTTCTAAAATCCAAGCTGAATCTGCTCGCCAATCTCCTAAAACAATACGTTGTTTGTTAAGGACATGGTGGATTTCTGGACGATGGGTATGACCGTGAATTAAATAATCAACGTGTTCAATCACGGATTCTACTGCTTGAGCATTAACATCCATAATGTCATAACTTTTCAGTTGTTTGGTTTCGCTACTTTTTTTACGGAAACCATTGGCAAGTTTTTGTCTAAAGCTCAATGGGGTGCGTTTTATTAGCCCCAATAATACGGGGTTACGAATCACTTTGCGAAAACGTTGGTAGGCAACATCATCGGTACAGAGCGCATCGCCATGTTCCAGTCGGAACGTATGTCGCTGAATATTTAAGGTATAAACGTCAGGCAGTAAAATGCCATCGAATTGTTTTAAGAATTTTTGACCTAAGGCAAAATCACGATTCCCCACTTGGAAATAAACTTGGTTATTCGCTGCGGTGAATTTTTGCAAAGCGCTGACAATTTCATCTAACCACGGGGCGGTGTAATCATCCCCAATCCAAGCATTAAACCAATCACCCAAAATATAGAGTTGTGTGTTTTTATCCTGGTATTGTTTCAATAAAGCTAAAAACCCTCGAACGAGTCGAGGGTGATCAGGTGACAAATGTAGATCTGAGATAAACAGGTAGGTCACACTTTTATCCTATTTTATAATCCCTCCCAACCTCCCTTTGTAAAGGGAGGAGTTTCCCCTCTTTTAAAAGAGGGGTTAGGGGAGATTCTTATTCAGAGATAATTTTAGCAGATTCAATTACAACGTTCTCTAAAGGAACGTCTGCGTGATAACCACGGTTACCCGTACGTACGCCTTTGATCGCTTCTACGATATCAAGACCTTCAACCACTTTACCAAATACTGCATAACCCCAGCCTTGTGCTGTTTTACCCGTGTGGTTTAAGAAAGAGTTGTTTTTAACATTGATAAAGAATTGAGCAGATGCAGAGTGCGGAGCTTGGGTACGCGCCATTGCAATTGTGCCTTCATCGTTGCTTAAGCCGTTGTCAGCTTCGTTTTCGATTGAATCACGCGTTGCTTTTTCTTTGAAGTTTTCGTCCATGCCACCGCCTTGGATCATAAAACCATCAATCACGCGGTGGAAAATTACGCCGTCATAGAAACCGTCACGTACATATTCTAAGAAATTTGCAACCGTTTTTGGTGCTTTTTCAGCGTTAAGCTCAAGAACAATACGACCTTTGTTGGTGTTTAATTCGACTTGAGGAAAACTCATTACATTAATCTCCTAAACATGGGCAAATTGACCATGGGTTTTTGGTTGAGAGAAGCATAAGCAAACTGTAAACTACAAGGCAAGTAAAAAACGTTAAAATCTTTCATAAATAGCAAAGATTGCGTTTTTATTTCCCATTTTTAACTGTAAGAAGTGATTTACACCCTATGAAGCCAAATGATGTTGTTTCTGAACTGCCAAAGACCCCGACGCCGAATACCCATGCCTCTGTCGATGCCGTGCAGCAAGAACAACAGGCAGGCTTAGACTTTGTACGTCAAGTCATTACCGATGATTTAAAAGAAGGTCGTACCCAAAAAGTTGTAACTCGTTTCCCGCCTGAGCCAAATGGTTACCTACATATTGGTCATGTCAAAGCAATTTGTTTGAATTTTGGTATTGCCGAAGAATTTGAAGGTTTATGTAATTTACGTTTTGACGATACAAACCCAGATGCCGAAGAACAAGAATATGTTGATGGTATTGCCAAGGATGTGAAATGGTTAGGTTTTAACTGGAATGGCGAGCCTCGCTATGCTTCTGGTTATTTTGATCAACTTTATGCATGGGCTGTTCAGTTAATTGAACAAGGTGATGCTTATGTTGATCTACAAACCCCAGAAGAAATTAAGTTGAACCGTGGTAATTTTGTTGAGCCGGGTAAAAACTCGCCGTATCGTGATGCGACTGTTGCAGAAAATCTTGCGCGTTTTGAACAAATGCGTAATGGTGAAATCCAAGAAGGCGGTGCTGTACTTCGTGCCAAAATCGACATGGCTAGCCCGAATGTGCATATGCGTGATCCGATTCTTTATCGCGTATTGCATTCAGAACATCACCAAACCGGTGATAAATGGAAAATGTACCCAATGTATGACTACGCTCATCCATTGTCTGATGCGATTGAAGGTATTACCCATTCACTCTGTACTTTAGAATTCCAAGATCATCGTCCATTCTATGACTGGATTGTAGAAAAAGTTCACTCGCAAGCTGTACCACGTCAGTACGAGTCTTCTCGTTTAAACATCGATTACACCATTACGTCTAAACGTAAATTACGTAAATTGGTTGAAGGTCATCATGTACAGGGCTGGGACGATCCACGTATGCCAACAGTCGTAGGGATGCGTCGCCGTGGTTTTACCGCAGAAGGTTTACGCGATTTCTGTAAGCGTGTTGGTGTATCGAAAACGGATGGTATTGTTGATGTGGCAATGCTTGAGTTCTGTATTCGCCAGTCTTTGGAAAATACCGCAGCACGTGGCATGGCAGTACTGAATCCATTGAAAGTGACATTGACCAATTTGCCTGAAGAATTGGATCTCACTCATGCACGTCATCCAAACGTGGATATGGGCGAACGTATTATTCCGTTAACGCGTGAACTTTATATTGATCGTAAAGATTTTGAAGAAGTACCACCGAAAGGCTTTAAACGTCTGATTCCTGATGGTGAAGTGCGTTTACGTCATGCCTATGTGATCAAGTGTGATGAAGTAATTAAAGATGCCAATGGTGAAGTGATCGAACTTAAATGTTCAATTGACCCTGAAACTTTAGGTAAAAACCCTGAAGGGCGTAAGGTGAAAGGGGTTGTTCATTGGGTCTCTGCGACCAAAGGTGTACCTGCGGAAGTGCGTATTTACGATCGTTTGTTTAACGAAGCAGCACCAGATGCTGATGATGATTTCCTTGCACATTTAAACCCAGAATCATTGCAAGTGGTTCAAGCGGTGATTGAGCCAGCTTTAGCACAAGCAAAACCTGAAGATCGTTTCCAGTTTGAACGTGAAGGTTACTTTGTTGCGGATCAACATGATCATCAAGCTGAAAAGCCTGTGTTTAACCGTATTCTGGATTTAAAAGACAGTTTTAAAGCAGACAAGAAGTAAGTGTGAAGCAAATTCTCCTCACTGAGTGTTTGGAGAATTAGATTTAGACTGAAAAAGCCCAATTTTTAAATTGGGCTTTTTTATTGAGACTCTAAAAGAATGAAGTTTTAAATATTCAGATTGTCTAAGAACGTTTGAATGACCAATCGGCACTGCTGTTCTAACTGTGCTGCATAAGCCTGATTATCTTGACGTAATTGAGGAATAGATAAACCTGCATGGCGTATTTCACAGGTATGGCCAATGAGCCATTTTTCAAAATTTTCTTCAGCGATTTCAAGATGGAACTGCAATGCCAAGATATTATTACCCACAGAAAAAGCTTGATTTGGATAGATCGCTGAACTTGCCAATAGTGTGCTATTTTCAGGTAAATCAAAAGTGTCACCATGCCAGTGCAGCACTTCGATATTTTCTAATGCGGCTAAGGGATTCGTCTCAAGCACTTTAATGTCTAATTTGCTCCAACCAATCTCTTTTTGGTGTCCAGCATAGACTTTTGCACCGAGTGCGAGTGCGATCAGTTGTGCACCTAAGCAAATTCCAATGGTGGGTTTATTGGCTTTTAAGCGTTGTTTTAGTCCTGCAATTTCATCCACTAAAAACGGGTAGTCCTCGGTTTCATAAACGCCGATTGGACCGCCGAGAATCACCGTTAAGCCATCATAACTAAGCGCTGGACTTAGATCATCCACACCCGCTTCAAAATAACGGACGCGAAAACCCAATTGATAAAAAATATCTTCTAATGAACCTAGGTCTTCAAAAGCAAGATGTTGAATGGCATAAACGGTTTTTAGGTGAGTGGCGAGGGGCATGACCGAGTACCAATGAATAAAAATTATGTTGTATCTTAAATCATTTTTAAGACCGATGTGTTGACCTTATGCGTGTTGGACAGCACTGGAAAATAGAGCTGTCCAATTGCTCAGTTAAAAAAGCAATCTACGTTGATGATGTTCTTCAACAGTTGGAACCACATGTTCATCCTTTAAATCGACACCAGATAACCCCAGTCGTTTGGAGTTATGCATTAAAGCCAATAAGCGTTGTGTGGCGATTGGCGTACTTAATCCTGCGGGACGAATATTGGAAATACAGTTACGTTGCGAATCTAGGCAACCGCTATACGCCTCCCATGTATAGTAAAGTCCCATACTGTCAGGTGAACTGAGCCCAGGACGCTCGCCAATCAGCATAATGAGCATACGGGCCTGAAAAATTTCAGCAATTTGATCGCCTAAAGCAACACGGCTGCCTGTGGCAATCACAACCGGGGCTAAGGACCACTGTTGTTCTGCAAAAGGCTGGATCAGTGCCTGTATAAAAGGTAGTGCATTTTCTTCAATAGCACGGGCCGATAAACCATCACCAATCACAATACAGATATCATAAGCCTGCGAATCTTTTTGCATCTGCTGAAGCAGTTGTGTCGAATCGGTTGAAAGTAAACGTCCTAAATCAGGTCGCTTCAAATACAGCTCTTTATGTTCAGCCTGACTTTGTACATGGATTGGGTTTAAACCTAGTTTTTGTAGCTGTTCTTGCAGATGTGTGACATTTAGTGATTGGAAAACCGCATCTTTGGCTTGGGCATGACTGAGTTGGAAATCAAGTAATGCGTGGGTTGGAATGCTGCATCCTGCACGTCCAATGGCAATACGAGCATCAGTAAACTGTTTCAGTGTTTCCCACTGGTCTTGATGCGCCTGTGCAGGAAATTGAATGTCTTTAGAAAGCTTCATTTGATTCTCCTTAATGCATCAATAATCTGGAGAATTGAGCGGGCATTTGTTCTGCCCAATGAATCTGTTGCTGTTGCTGTTTTAAAATGCCTTGTTGTTCTAACCAGAGTGAAAACTCAGGGGCAGGCTGTAGCCCAAGCAGTTGTCTGAGGTATAGTGCATCATGAAAAGAGGTGGTTTGATAATTCAACATCACATCATCCGAACCCGGAATGCCCATAATAAAATTAATGCCTGCTGTACCAAATAAGGTCAGCAGCACATCCATATCGTTCTGATCGGCATCTGCATGATTGGTATAGCAAATATCGCAGCCCATTGGCAGACCAAGCAACTTGCCACAAAAATGATCTTCTAGACCAGCGCGAATAATTTGTTTTCCGTCGTAGAGATATTCAGGGCCAATAAAGCCGACCACGGTATTGACCAATAAAGGCTTGTATTTGCGTGCCACAGCATAGGCCCGTGCTTCGATGGTTTGCTGATCAACGCCGTGATGTGCATTACTGGATAGGGCACTACCTTGACCTGTTTCAAAATACATCACGTTGTTGCCAAGCGTACCGCGGTTTAACGCCAGTGTCGCTTCATAACCTTCTTGTAGCATTTGAAGTGAAATACCAAAACCTTCATTGGCTTTTTGTGTACCAGCGATGGATTGAAACATCAGGTCAATTGGAACATTCTTTTCTGCCAGTTGTATGCCAGAACTGATGTGGGTCAGAACACAAGACTGGGTCGGGATTTGATATTCTTGAATAACATGGTCAATCAGTTTTAGTAGCTCAGAGAGATTATGCAGATTGTCTGTTGCTGGGTTAATTCCGATCACTGCATCACCATTGCCATACATCAAGCCATCCAAAATACTGGCGGAAATACCCAGTACATCATCGGTCGGATGATTGGGTTGTAAACGCGTGGATAAGTGTCCTTTTAAACCGATAGTATTGCGAAACTGGGTAATGACCTCACATTTGCTTGCAACATAAATCAGGTCTTGATTGCGCATGATTTTACTCACAGCGGCAACCATTTCTGGGGTTAAACCCGCTGCAAGCTGTTGTAGCTTCTCGGTGGTTGCATCTTCACTGAGTAACCAGTTACGGAAATCACCCACCGTAAAATGCGCAATTGGTGCAAATAGATCAGCGCGATGTTCATCAATAATTAGTCGGGTAATTTCATCGGTTTCATAATCCACTACGGTTTCATTTAAAAAGTTTTTTAGCGGTACATCTGCAAGCGTAATTTGTGCCGCAACACGTTCAGTAGCATCCTGCGCAGCAACCCCCGCCAGTTGATCACCAGAACGCAAAGGGGTGGCTTTTGCCATCAAGGTTTTAAGATCGGCAAACTGATAGTGTTGTTGGGCCACGATTTGACGGTAACGCATGATCTTCTCCTTAATCTTTCTGGTTATTGCTTTTCATCTGCCGTGATTTGGGCAAACTCTTCTTCTGGCGTCCCTTGTATGAGTTGATGACGGCTATAAAAGATAAAATAGGCAATAAAGACCATATAAATACCAGCCGCAATACACCACACTTTAGGATTGACCAGAAAACCTGCGACAACGGCGATGGCAGCCAAAATTAAGGCAATGCTCGAGGTGACGATACCACCAGGTGTTTTATAGGGACGGTGCATTAAGGGGCGAGATACGCGTAGCTTAATATGCGAGAGCATCATCAAGACATAAGAAATGGTCGCACCGAAGACTGCAATTAAAATCAGTAAATCGCCTTCTTTACTTAAGGACAAGAAGAAGCCAATGATGCCAGGAATAATGATGGCTAAATAAGGGGCGTGATTTTTGTTGGTCAATGACAGCGATGTGGGTAAATAGCCGGCACGGGAGAGCGCAAAAATCTGGCGTGAATAGGCATAGATAATCGAAAATAAACTGGCGATGAGCCCCGCAAGACCGACAAAATTAACAAAGTTCGCCAGCCATGTACCTTGACCATAGACTTTGACGAGAGCATCGACCAAGGGCGCACTGGAGTTTTGTAGGGTACTGGCACCGGCTGCACCTGCGCCTAAAAATAGAATCAGTAGGGCAAAGGCGGTTAAAATTAACATCGCACCAATCAATCCGCGTGGCAGTGATTTGGCAGGGTCTTTGGCTTCTTCAGCGGCTAAGGGTACACCTTCAACCGCCAAGAAAAACCAAATCGCATAGGGAACCGCTGCCCAAATGCCTAAATAGCCATAGGGTAAAAAGCTGCTTGCGCCAAATTGTTGCCCTGCAGCAATATCAAACAGATTCTGCGAATTAAAATGAGGCAACATCGCAACGATAAAAACAGCCAATGCAATCGCCGCAACCAAGGTGATGGCAAACATAATTTTAAGAGCTTCACCAGCACCTTTCAGGTGAATACTCATAAAAATCAGATAACAAGCTAAATAAACTTGCCAACCACCAATACCGAATAGAGATTCACAATAGGCCCCAATAAAGACCGCAATGGCGGCAGGCGCAATCGCATACTCAATCAGAATCGCGGTACCTGTTAAATAACCACCGAGTGGACCAAATGCGATACGCGCAAAACTATAGCCACCACCTGCTGTTGGTAGCATGGTCGCCATTTCTGACATGGCAAGACATAGGCAGAGATACATCACGGCAACGACTGCGGTGGCAACAAACATGCCGCCCCAACCCCCTTGAGCGATACCAAAATTCCAGCCAGCGAAATCACCTGAAATGACATAGGCGACCCCTAAGCCGATCAGTAATAACCAGCCCACGGCACCTTGCTTGAGTTTTCTTTGGGCAAAATAATCTTCAGAAGAGGTTGCAGATACTGAAAGTGCAGAAATAGGTTCTTGGTTGTTCATACAAAGCTCCGTGTATGGGTCTCATCAGCAAGATGCAAAAGCAATGCCGATGTTGCACACCTTGTGCCAAAATTAATTTTTTATTTGATTGCTTGATCCAGTTTGATTGAGAAAATACGGTGTTTATCGAATCATCAGTACATTATGGTTTAAGGCTGTATAAGCCTATGTCGCAAGGCTTATACAGTATTTGATCCTTCAATTGGCTTAGAAAAAGCCCATGGCTTTGGTTGAATAGCTCACCAACAGATTTTTGGTTTGTTGATAGTGGTCGAGCATCATTTTGTGGTTTTCACGGCCTACACCTGACTTTTTATAGCCTCCAAATGCAGCATGAGCAGGGTAGATGTGGTAACAATTGGTCCAAACTCGACCCGCTTCAATGGCACGACCTGCACGATAGGCGGTATGCGTTGAACGTGACCAGACCCCAGCACCTAAGCCATACATGGTGTCATTGGCAATCTGAATGGCTTCATCAAAATCCTTAAATGTGGTTACCGACAGTACAGGGCCAAAGATTTCTTCCTGAAACACTTGCATGTTGTTATGACCTTTAAAGATGGTCGGTTCGATGTAGTAACCATTGCCAACCTCTTGGCGACCATGCCCACCCAATAGCACTTCCGCACCTTCTTTTCGGCCTGTATCGATACAGCGCAGGATTTTCTCTTGTTGTTCCAAGGAGGCTTGCGCACCGACCATGGTGTCGGTATCAAGTGGATGTCCGAGCTTAATCCGCTTGACCCGTTCGATGGCTTTTTCCATAAATTGATCGGCAATACTTTCCTGAATCAAGGCACGCGATGGGCAGGTGCAGACTTCACCTTGATTCAGCGCAAACATGGCAAAACCTTCAAGGGTTTTATCCAGAAAATCATCGTCATGATCCATGACATCGGCAAAGAACACATTTGGTGATTTCCCGCCGAGCTCCAAAGTCACTGGAATGATGTTTTCGGTGGCATATTGCATGATCAATTGCCCAACTTGCGTTGAACCGGTAAACGCAATTTTGGCAATACGTGGACTGGTTGCCAGTGGACGGCCAACTTCGGCACCATAACCATTGACGATATTGAGTACACCCGCAGGTAATAGGTCTTGTATCAGCTCAGCCACCAATAAAATGCCAACAGGTGTTTGCTCCGCAGGTTTGATCACCACGCAGTTCCCTGCTGCCAATGCCGGTGCCAGTTTCCATGCCGCCATGAGGATTGGGAAGTTCCAAGGGATGATTTGTCCAACCACGCCGAGTGGTTCATGAAAATGATAGGCAATGGTGTCTTCATCTATTTCAGAAATACCACCTTCCTGTGCGCGAATACAGCCTGCAAAATAACGGAAATGATCTATGGCCAGAGGGATATCCGCCGCCAGCGTTTCACGGACCGGTTTACCATTATCCCAAGTTTCAGCAACTGCCAACATTTCCAAATTGGCTTCCATACGGTCAGCAATTTTAAGTAATAAATTAGATCGTGTGGTTGGAGATGATTTACTCCATTCTTGCTTGGCTTTGTGGGCGGCATCTAGCGCCAATTCAATATCTTCTGCACTCGAACGTGGAATACGAGTAAAACTTTTGCCATCGACAGGAGAAATATTGTCGAAGTAGACTCCTTTAACAGGGGCAACCCACTGTCCACCAATAAAGTTTTCATATTGGTCTTTAAAATGGATTTTTGAACCAGATTGATTCGGATCAACATAGCGCATATACATACTCCTTTATGTGTTGTGATATTTTTAAATAAAGTACTGGGTACGTTATTGAGAATGACGTTATCGCGTTGAAGGTTGGAAAAAGGTTGGAATTGCATGTAAGGGAATAGGGAAATTACAAATGCATACAAAAAGGGAATTACAGCAACAGCGGACATTGGTTGAGCAACTCAGGGCACAAAGTAGCCTCAATCCACAACATGCCGAAAAAATGGAACAGAGTATTGCCAGTTCATGGGAGCGTTCTACACGTGCTGATATTCCTAAAGAACGTTTAGCTGCACCTTTACTTGATCAAGTTTCGACTCAAACAGGTTCATTGGCCTTGGCATTACAGGCCTGTCAACAAGACCTCAAGCATGTTGCAGAGCAGTCAGCGATGGTGCTTGCGGTTGGCGATGTCGGCAGTACCATTATTTGGACGGCATCCTGTACCCAAATGCGCAATGCTGCTGAACGTGTTCATTTTGTTGCAGGTGGGCAATGGCAGGAGGAACTGGTCGGCACCAATGCACTGGCACTTTCGCTGAAGACGCAGAAATCAAGTTGTGTATTTTCCAATGAACACTATATGGCGTCGGTGCATGATTGGGTTTGCTATGCTGCTCCAATCCTAGACCCGTACTCCAAACAAGTCTTAGGTGTAGTAGATTTATCCACCACATGGGAAAACCACAATAGTTTAGGTTTATTGGCGGTCGAACGCTGCGCTACAATTATTCAAATGGCAGTGCAAGAGTTACAACAACAGCATGTGTATCTCCGTACTTTTAATACAGCACAGGTCTTGATCAATGGCAAAAACTTGAGCTTAAGCCCGAGACAAGTGGAAATTCTGGTGATTTTGGCTTTATGCCCGCAAGGACTGAATTTAGAGAATTTACATCAAGCGTTGTATGGGGAACGCAAAGTCAGTATGGGGACATTAAAAGCGGAGATGTCTCATTTAAGAGAGCATTTGGGAGACTTACTTGGCTCTCGTCCTTATCGCCTGAATGTACCTGTTGAGGCGGATTTCCTGCAACTGGAACAAGCATTGGATGCGGGTTATATCAACACAGCACTACAACGCTATACCGGCATTTTTTTAGCGAAAACTGAAAGTCCATTTTTATCAGCTTGGCGGGATTGCTTGGAATCTCGTTTGAGTCATGCGATTTTCCAGACACAGGGCAGTGATGCTTTATTAAAGCATTTGGCTTATTGTCCGGAAGCAGTGGATGCGGCGGAACGCTTATTGGAGTTATTACCAGCCTCGCATCCCGCTAAAAATATGCTCAGTAAGTACCAAGACCACTGAGCATCAAGATATTTAAAATGGTCGTCGGTATTACTGGATTTTTTCAGCTAGCCATGCAAAAAGCTGTTGATACACCTGCTCACGTACAGATGGTGCAGACAGTACAAGATCATGTAAACCATTTTGAATCGACAGGGTTTGCACATCACCTTTCATTTTCTTGGCATTTTGAGTCATATCATTGACATCTAGAATCACATCGCTTTGCTGTGCATCAATACCCCATTTTTTAGGGAATTTGGATTGATGTGAATGCATGATTAGGGTAGGCACATTTAAGGTCACGCCTTGATGGATTTCTTTTTGTGCTTCATGAATGGCCGTGACAAAAGAGAGATGTACAAAAGGCATGGTTTTTGGTTTCCAATCCAGATTGAAATCCCATTCACCGTAAAAATCTTTATGCAAGCTTGGTGTGTACCACGGGTTTAGACCACTTGGAAATTTTGCATTCGGTAAGCGTTTACCCACTTCACTGAGTAAGGGAATCCCGACTTTTTTCTCAATGACACTTTTATAGAAATCATAAAAGGGGCTGTTATTCCAAACCGCTTTAATTAAACGATGGTCAGGATAATGTGCAGCATATAAAGTCGCAATTAAACCGCCTGTCGAATGTCCTGCCAATACAACCTGATTATGATTTTCTTGACTGATCACTTCGAGTGCCTTGCTGATTTCAGCATCGTATTCGCGTAGATCTAAAACGTAGTAGAGTTTTTGATGAGGAAGTTTTGAGCGACCATATTTTCTGAGGTCGAGTGCGTAAAAATCGTAACCATGCTGATTGAATTGTTCAGCCATTTCTTTTTGAAAAAAATAGTCTGCAAAACCATGGATATATAAAACTGCTTTTTTGGTCGCTTCAGCGGCCTTCTTGCGGACCAAGGTCGCAACAACTTTTCCATCATAATCATCAGCGAAATTTAAAGTCAGTTGCTGATAATCTTCACCAAGTATATCTGTTTGATATTCATAAAGATTTGAAGTAGTCATTTTTATAGATCAAGTCTGAATTCATTAACAAACACATTAAATGAAAACCCTTGGATGTCAATGTAATTATACGACACCTAGCGTTCGCGAATTGGATTTGCGTTTTTATTTTTGCGAAAAAATCGTTAAGCTATGCGTTGTTGTTTTTGACTGAAGAAATTATGAAACAAGAGACTGCACTCAAGTTACTCAAGGCTGGGGAAAATGTTTTTTTAACGGGCTCAGCAGGTGCAGGAAAAACCTATACGCTTAATCAGTACATTCATTATCTCAAAGCGCGTAAAGTACCTGTTGCGATCACTGCATCTACAGGGATTGCGGCCACGCATATGAATGGTATGACCATCCATACTTGGGCGGGAATTGGGATTAAAGACCGTTTGACTGATGATGATCTGAAACGGATGAAAGAGCGTAAATATTTAAAAGAGCATTTAGAAAATGCCCAAGTCTTGATTATTGATGAAATTTCAATGTTGCATGCTAAGCAATTGAATTTGGTCAATCAGGTATTGAAATACTTTAAAGAAAGTGACGAAGCCTTTGGTGGGATTCAAGTCATTGTTGCAGGGGATTTCTTCCAGTTACCGCCAGTCGGTAAAAAGGATGAAAGCAATCGCGATAAATTCTGCTTTATGTCGGAGGCTTGGGTCGAAGCCAAATTCCGTGTCTGTTATTTAACGGAACAGCATCGTCAGGATGATGAAATCCTCAATCAGATTCTCAATGCAATTCGGGCGCAGAATATTCAAGGCAACCATATTAGTGCTTTGCAACAATCGCGGCAGCACGATATTGGCGAGACCTTTACCCGTTTATATACGCACAATATGGATGTCGATAATATTAATTATCAGCACCTGAATGAAATTGACAATGAAAGCCATCAATTCAATGCGGTTGTTGATGGTAATGAAAAGTTGATGGAAACCTTAAAATCTTCAGTGCGTGCACCTGAAGAGCTCACCCTAAAGAAAAATGCCAAAGTGATGTTTGTTAAAAACAACTTTGATATGGGCTATATCAATGGCAGTTTGGGTGAAGTCATTGGTTTTGAAGAAGACGATAAGCAGGGCATTTTGCCTAAAGTGAAGTTGACGGATGGTACAACCTTCTTGGTTGAACCTGAAACATGGTCGATTGAAAATGAAGCGGGTAAGGCAATTGCCAGTTTCCAACAGATTCCGTTGCGTTTGGCATGGGCAATCACTATTCATAAAAGTCAGGGTATGACTTTGGAAGCCGCAGAGATCAATCTCAGTAATACCTTTGAAAAAGGTCAGGGCTATGTGGCTTTATCACGTTTAAAATCTCTGACAGGGCTGAAATTGCTCGGCTTTAATGAGCAGGCGCTTGAACTGGATAGTCTCGCAATCAAAGCAGATCGCCGTTTTCAGGAGTTATCGAGTGAAGCGGAAGCCAACTTTGAAAATATTGATTTAAGCACACAGCATAATGCCTTTATTCGGCATTGTGGTGGCACACTGAATGCGACTGAAATTGCCCGTAATGAAAAGAAAATCGCCAAAGGTGCAAAACAGAATTATGCCGCAGCAACCTTGGATGAAACCCGTACTTTATTTGAAGAAGGCTATGAAATTGAAGATATTGCACATGAGCGTGGTTTAACGCCTGCAACGATCATCAATCATCTGGCGCGTTTGCATAAAGAGCAGGGTTTGGATATTTCAGTCGCCAGTCCAGGCGATGAAGTGATTGAAGAAGTGCGTAAGATTTATAAGCGTTTGCATAAACGTAAAAATCCTGAACATTTTACTGATGATGGTTCGATTAAATTGCGTCCCATTGTTGAAGCCACTAGTCCGCGAATGGCTTATGACCAAGTCCGTTTAGCTTTATTATTTGTAGAATAGGAATCATAAAAATGCCGCATTTAATTGCAAACTATTCGGCTAATTTAACTGAATTAAATCCGCATCAATTATTAAAAGATGCGAATATCGCATTAATTGAAACAGATTTATTTGTCGCACATGATATTAAATCTCGTGCATTTAAAGACGAGATATTTTTAATTGGTTTGAATGAAACAGAAGAAGCCTATATTCATTTAAAACTGTATTTATTGAGTGGCAGAACGCAGGCTCAAAAACAAGCCGTGGGTGCGGCATTATTGCAGCGACTGCAGCAAAAAAGCTATATCCAGTCTAAGTTCAGCTATCCGATACAGTTGTGTGTTGAAGTGATTGATATGCCGAAAGAAGATTATTTTAAGGCCACAGTCTAAGGCTGAATGATTGCTGTTTTATCAAATAGGGAGAATTGGCCTTATTTGATAAAACATTTTGGTTTGTATGTATTTTTATTTAATCCTGTAAAAAAATTATTAATCATTATTTTAAGTGCTTAGACTAAAATCTGCAGTTTATTACAGGCTTTGTTGCAAGAACGTAACATTAAAAATATAGACAGATTTGTATGCTGTTTATAAAATGGCGTAAATTTTAGTTAATATTTTATAAAATAATGTTGAGTAATATATTTCAGGCCTTGGACAGTTTGGGCCTTACTGCACAAAAACGTGCAATCCATATTCAGTTTTCCAATCAAAATTTAAATACTCAAGTCTTCCTACAACGTATTGATGGTCAACATCAACTGAATGACGGATTTAAGGCAGAACTGATCTGCCTGTCGACCAATGCGGCGATTCCTCTGAAACAATTTATTGGTAGCCAAGCAGCAATTGATACGGTGACTGATCAAGGTCAACTCACTCGTGTCACAGGGATTATTACTCAAGCCTTACAAGGACAATCAGACGGCAGCCTCACTGTCTATAAACTGACTTTAGAAGATCCCACCGCACTGTGGAAACAACGCCGTAACAGCCGTGTGTTTATGAACAAGAGCGTGCGTGATGTGGTGGAAATCATCTTCAAAGAGTGGCAACAAAAAAGTCCCTTATTTGCATCCAGCTTAACGCTTGATTTAAGCGGATTGAGCCAAGATTACGATGTTCGTCCCTTTATCATGCAACATTCGGAAGTTGATTACGACTTCCTGACGCGTTTGCTACGGAGCGAATCGATTAACTGGCTCATTGATGAGGCTGAACGAACCGTCGCGCAAAGCAGTGCTGCGATTCAGCCGCAAAAACTACGTCTGATTGACGACAATAGCCAATACCAAGCCTTAGAGCGTCGGCAGATTCGTTATCACCGTAGTAGTGCCACGGAACAATACGACAGTATGACCAGTCTGGTTGGACAA
>NZ_LXUJ01000010.1:0-191356 GCF_013072675.1 Acinetobacter sp. Ac_3412
TGCAGCGGTTAAATATGATGATGCAACGACTAAAGACAAGATCACGCTTGCAGGTGCTGGTGGAACCACGATCACTAATGTGAAAGCTGGTGCAGTGAACTCAACCTCGACTGATGCAGTTAATGGTAGCCAATTATTCAACACCGCTAACAATGTGAAGAATATTGTAGGTGGCAACACGACGATTGATGCAACGACGGGTGCAATCACCACAAGTAACATTGGTGGCACAGGCTCGAACACGATTGATGGTGCGATCACCAGCGTTAAAGATGCAGCAACCAAAGCGAAAACAACGGTCACTGCTGGAGATAACGTTGTTGTAACCCCAACGACCAATGCAGATGGTTCAAGCAACTATCAAGTTGCAACAGCGAAAGATGTGAACTTCGACAAAGTGACTGTAGGTAATGTGGTTGTTGATAAATTAAGCAATACAATTGAAGGCTTGAGCAATAAAGACATTACGTCAGGTGATTTTGCAACCAAAGGTAGAGCTGCAACTGAAGAGCAATTGAAAGTTGCGATCAGTAATAACATCACTGAAGTTGTTGATGGTAATGGCAACAAGGTGAATATCATTGATCAGGTTGTAAATAAAAATCCAGATAACAAGAATCAAGATTCATTGTTCTTAACCTATGATAAGCAAGGTCAAGAAACGACGGATCGCCTGACGATTGGTCAAACAGTACAGAAGATGAATACCGATGGTATTAAATTCTTCCATACCAATGCGGATACTTCTAAAGGCGATTTAGGAGCAACCAATGACTCAAGTGCAGGTGGTATCAACTCTACTGCGATTGGTGTAAATGCAATTGTTTCAACTGGTGCAGACAGTGCAGTTGCTTTAGGTCACAACAGTAAGGCTGGAGGAAAAGAGTCAATTGCAATTGGTCAAGGTGCCGAGGCATCTGGATTACAATCAATCAGCATTGGTACTGGTAACAAAGTGAAAGGTGATCACTCTGGTGCGATCGGTGATCCAACGATTGTTGATGGTGCAAACAGTTATTCTGTGGGTAACAATAACCAGGTACTTACAGATGATACTTTTGTCCTTGGTAACAATGTAACCAAAACAGTAGCTGGATCAGTTGTGTTGGGTAATGGCTCAGCAGCGACAACAGGTGCAGGTGTTGCAGGTTATGCATTATCAGCTGCAACAGGCGCTGATAATGCAGCCATTACTAAGACAACATCCACCACAGGTGCAGTTGCAGTAGGTGATGAGGCGAGTGGTATCTATCGTCAAATTACGGGTGTTGCAGCTGGTAGTGCCGATGCCGATGCGGTGAACGTTGCTCAGTTGAAAGCTGTGGGTAACCAAGTTGTGACGACTCAAACTGCGCTTGTAAATAGTTTGGGTGGCGGTGCTAAAGTTGAAGCGAATGGTACGATTACAGGGCCGAATTATAATGTAGCTCAAGGTAATCAGACTAATGTTGGTGATGCATTAACGGCACTCGACAAAGCAATTGGCTCTGTTGGAACAACTTCGAAAACGACTGTAACCAATGGTCAGAATATTGTTGTGAATAAGAGCAAAAATGCAGATGGCTCTGATAACTATGAAGTTGCAACAGCAAAAGACTTGACGGTTGACTCTGTGAAAGCAGGTGACACTGTTCTGAATAATGCTGGTATCAACATTGGTAATAACGCGGTTGTCTTAAGCAATACTGGATTAACGATTGCAGGTGGTCCAAGTGTAACAACTCAGGGTATCAATGCTGGCAATAAACAAGTGACTAATGTTGCAGCTGGTGTTAACGCAACAGATGCAGTGAACAAAGGTCAATTGGATAGCGCAATCAGCAATGTGAATAACACTGTGAATGAGCTTGCCAATAATGCAGTGAAATATGACGATGCGACTAAGGATAAAATCACGTTGGGTGGCGGGGCAAATGGCACCACGATTACCAATGTGAAAGATGGTAATGTCGCTCAAGGTTCTAAAGATGCTGTGAATGGTGGTCAAGTTGCGCAAATTAGAGATAATTTGCAAGGACAGATTACCAATAATACCAATGATATTAATAACATTAAAAATGATATTAATAACGGTGCTGTGGGTCTGGTTAAACAGGCAAATAGTAGTGCAGAAGTTACCGTTGCTAAAGACACTGGTGGTACAAGTGTCAATGTGGCTGGTAAAGATGGTGATCGTGTTGTAACTGGTGTTAAAGATGGTGCAATCAGTGCAACATCTAAAGATGCGATCAATGGTTCTCAATTGAATGCAACAAATAAGAAAGTTGTTGAATTCTTAGGCGGTGGCGCTGGTTATGACAACATTACCAATAGCTTCACCAATCCAACTTACAATGTTGGAGGCAAAGATTACAATAATGTTGGCGGGGCGGTTGATGCTTTAAACAAAGCCGATCAAGCATTGGGTAGTCGTATTGATAACCTTGATAACAAACTTGAGCAAGCGTTCTACTCAACCAATCAACGTATTGAAGATGTAGAGAAAAAAGCCAATGCAGGTATTGCCGCAGCAATGGCATTGGAAGCAGCGCCATACGTAGCGGGTAAATATACCTATGCAGCAGGTGCTTCTTATCATGGTGGTGAAAATGCAGTCGGCGTAACTTTACGTAAGACTGCGGATAATGGTCGTTGGTCAATCACGGGTGGTGTAGCTGCTGCATCACAAGGTGATCCAAGCGTACGTATCGGTATCAGCGGCGTAATTGACTAAGGGACTCGTTATGTTGGAGAGCCCTTAGGCTCTCCTCATCTCCAATAGATAAAGAGAGTTAAAATATGAAAAACATGATAAAAGCATTGGTTATCGGGATCACATCTTCTTTTGCAATGGTGACATTTGCAGCAGATGATGAAGTAGTTGTTCAACAAGAGGAAATCAAATTTCCAGCAGTTGAAAAGAGTTATCTTAAACAAGTAAAACGTTATGAATACGATAATGTTGCTCGTTTAGGAACAGGTTTAACCAAAGACCAAATCCGACATGTATTAGGAAATCCTCAATTCAGCGAAGGTCTGTTCTTTGTAAAGACTTGGAATTATGTGCTAGATATTCGTCAGCCGAATAGTCAAGATTATTTACGTTGTCAGTTACGTGTAGATTTTGATAAGCAAACATTGTCAGAACGCTTGTCGTGGAAAGGCGAGGCCTGTGAAGGTTTAATGGCTTGGGGAGCGAATAATCAAGTTCCAGCAGATACCAATTTAAATAGTCTGCGTGCATCAAGTGTATTTTTTGCATTTGATCGTTCAAATGCCAATGCCATTGAACAGGGGCCTAGTTCAGTGGCAGCAATTGCACAACGGATCAAACAAGCGCCAGCGAATAGTCCTGTAATTGTTACTGGCTTTGCCGACCCTTTAGGTAAATTTGCCTATAACCATCAATTATCAGCACAACGTGCCAATACCGTTGCTAAGCTGTTGGTCAATGAAGGTATCGATGCAAATCGTATTCAAATTCAAGCCAATAGCCAAACTGACTTATACCAGCAATGCGCTGGGCATAAGGCAAATAGTCAACTTGTGGGCTGCTTAGCTCCAAATCGACGTGTTAACGTTAGTTGGTAGGGAATATGCAAGAAAAAAATGGCTACTTTGGGTAGCCATTTTTTTCTTGATTAATACCTAATGGTAAAAATTGTTCCTTAATTTGATTGGTGTTTAGTACTTTGCTGCAAATGGTATTATTATTTATCTGTTTTTAACTTGTCTAGTTGTTTTCAATCGATTGATTTTATGTGGTTTTAGTTGTTCTGGTTTTATTTTGCATAAAAAATAATTTTTGTGAACTGTATTACAATTTATCTTAAATTTGTTCATAAATTAATCTAACATGCGCCGCATGAAATAACATTCTCAGATGTCAGTTTCATGTATTTAAATAATTAGATTGAATATTTGTGGGGTAAGTAACGAGAGTGGTTTCACGTCTTGGCTTGATAAAATATTCAAATTTTTTAAAACAGTTTTATAGAGGGAAAAACAATGTTGGATTCTAAAGAACTTATCGTACTTGATCAGATACTTGTCCTCACCAAAGAAGGCAAAAATGATTTAGTTTATGAAAATGACACATTACTAAAAGTAAAGATGATCTCGAATCAACATATTGTGGTCGAAGATGATTATCAGACCAATTTTCTATTAAAGCGACAAGATGAAAATGTAGTTTGGTCGTTTATTTAAGCCGAGAAGAATAGCATCTGAATCGAAATAAATTGACATAAGATTTTATTATTCAATGACTTATTTTTTAGTGTAATTCTGTGATTTGGATGTTTATGCTCATATAGCGAATATTTTTTTGTATTTTGACTCAATTGACACCATCCAAAGAAAAGCAGTCAATTCTATTTCGATGCTTTATCCTTAATTTTGAATAAAACTATTGGGAAATAGCTAAGGATGGAACAGGCGATGCAAAATAATAAATTCACGACATTTTTGAGGCCTTTCGCTGTGTCATGTATCTTGGCATCATCATTTGTGGTGATGATGCCAAGTTATGCTGCACCCGAAGGGAAACTGGACTTAACGCTTTCTCCGCATTCACAAAATAAAGTTAAACAATTATTAAACGATCCCAAAACTTGGCAGCAGATTCCTAAACAAGTCACTTTATGCGTGTTTTCTCCAAATGGTGAGCATAGTGAAGCATTTGAGCAAGCAACCAGTTACATCACTGAAATTCCAAGTATCGTCCGTGTAGCCAAACAGTTTGGTGTGAACATGAACGTGACACGTCCTTCTCATTTACAATTCAAATTAGACTTTGATTACCCAAAATTGAAAAAACAGGCATCGACCGTGGTCAACCTCAAGGTCTATACCAATGAAGCTGTATTAACTGAAGATTTCCGTAGTAAACGTTGTGATGGGGCTGGAATTAGTAATCTGCGCGCAAAACAGTTCAATAAGTTTGTGGGCAGTGTCGATGCGATAGGTGCATTACAAACCTATAAGCAGCTCAGTTCAGTGATTCAGGTTTTGGCTAATCCAAAATTTGATGAAAAGATGACAAATAATGATTATGAAGTGGTTGGAATTGTACCGTTAGGTGCAGCCTATATCATGGTAACTGATCGTAATATTAATACCTTAGCTAAAGCCGCAGGTAAGAAAGTTGCCGTTTTCCAATTTGATGAAACTCAAAAAAAATTGGTACAGAATGTGGGTGCGCAACCTGTATCTGTCGATTTGGTGACAGTCGGTGGTAAATTTAATAATAAAGAAGTTGATATCATGGCGGGACCAGCCATTTTATTTGAGCCGCTTGAGTTACAAAAGGGTATGACGGATAAATCAGGCAAGGCCGTCGGTGGAATTATTAAATTTCCTGTGATTCAAGTGACAGGGACGCTGATTATGCACCGTAATAAGTTTCCAGCAGGTATGGGATCAATTGCACGTGAAGTCATTTCTAAGCAGTTAAATCCTGCATTTGAATTTGTCGACAAGATTGAAGCAAAAATTCCTGATAAATTTTGGTTGAAATTGAATGAAAGCGATAAACCTGGTTATGTTCGATTGATGCGTGAAGCGCGGATTCAAATGACCAAAGAAGGTTTTTACGACAAAGATATGATGAAGTTGTTGAAACAGGTGCGTTGCTCGCAAGACCCAAGCAATTATGAATGTGCTTTGAAAGATGAGTAATTTAGTTTAAATCATTCAGTTTAAGCCACCTGCGGGTGGTTTTTTTGTAGATGAAAATACTTATAGAGGGTGTGTAAATATTCTTAAGGCGTGCAAATTAGGGGGAGTGGTGTTGGGTTTGTTACTCGAAAGCTTTAGAAGCAACTTGTTTTAAACAGTGGAAAATCAAATTGAATTTTTATAACGATTTAATTTAATTATTATTTGTTTTAAAAGAAAATACTCCAGAGGTGCCGCTGCATGGTCGTTACCCTGAACCCGATGAGTTCAAGGTGGAGGTGACGCATACTTAATGGGTTTCCTACTCGAGGCAGGCATACACTCAAAATACACAGAACACATCCATAAATTTAAGTATCGGCAGGGGAATAGACGTACTGGCGAACACCCTAGAGATGTTTCCTATTATAGTTAAATCAACAACGACCACAAGAGTTAAATATTGTGATTTGTATGTTTTACTAACAATTAGAAAATTAAGTTTAATAAGATTATAAAATCTAAAAACAGGATAAGTTATTAGAAGTAAAATATGGGTCTCCAAAATGCCGCTGCATGTCTTTACCCTTGAACACTAAGGTTCAAGGTGGAGAGCGCTGTATATTATCTGGGTTTCCTACTCAGGGTAGGCATACACGCTAAATATTCAGAAACGCTTTCCGATTAAGAAGGATATCACGGCTCAGGGGAATCAGACCGGCTGGCGTACACCTCAGAGATGTTTTTAATTATAGTGAAATTAGGGGCTGTCGCAAGGGGAGAAAATAGAGAGATTTGTAAGTTTAAGTTTACAGTTAAGATGTTAAATAGAAGTGCCTGAATTGAAAAATATAATAAATAAATCGATTTTTTAATTAAAAAAATAATCTCCAGAAGTACCGCTGCATGTCTTTACCCTTGAACACTAAGGTTCAAGGTGGAGAGCGCTGTATATTGTCTGGGTTTCCTACTCAGGGTAGGCATACACGCTAAATATTCAGAAACGCTTTCCAATTAAGAAGGATATCACGGCTCAGGGGAATCAGACCGGCTGGCGAGTACTCCAGAGATGGATTGCATTATAGTGAACTCTGACGATGTTGCAAGGACTCCACTAATATTATTTGTAAGTATAACTTAACAATGTGTAAGCTTATGTTTAGGTCATTTATGCAAGAAAAGAGCAGGATTATTCATTTTTTCCTGAATAACATTTAAAAAATAAACATATGAATTGACTCTATGTTAATACTTTGATTGAGGTCAAAAGATAGAGAAGTGATAAAAATTACAATGGAAGTAAGATAAAAAGGAAAAATTATTTTTGTGTGAAAGCTTGTTTAATAAAAAAGCCTGAAATTTGCATTTCAGGCTTTTTTCATTCAGATACTTTGTTCAACATCTTCTAGAATAGTTTCTAAAAGCCGTTCGCAATGAGCGTACTGTTGCAAAGATTTATTTAAGCTAAACACTTCTTGTGCCATCTGTAACGCAACCATAATCACAAGCTTATTATGTTCAACTCGTGGGGCACTACGACGCATGTCATGGAATTTTTGATTAAGTAGCTCTGCGGCACGCTCTAACTCTTCACGCTTTTCTTCTGTCGTATTAAGACGGAAAGTCTGCTCAATTAAGCGAAGTTCGACAACGATTGGTTCACTCATGATCAGATCTCCTCTTGGGTTTCAGCATTAGGGTGAGCAAGCTGCTGAATTTCTTGTGCGTGCTGATCCTGGGCTGTGCCTAAAATTGAAAGGCGCTGAATAATAGCCTCGACTTTAGATTTTGCTAGCTCATTTTTTTGTAATAAGCGATCACGATCTTGTTGTAAATCTTGAATCTCTTGCTGACTATGGCGTTGCTGTGCTTGTAATTTTTCTTTATTCACACGTAAGTCATTACGCTCAGCCAAGATTTCTTGAAAGCGATTTTTCAAATCAGTGGTACTTTTCTCTAAACGGCTATAACGTTCCGCTAAAGTTGTTGCATCTTGATTCAGTTGTTTAAATTGATCTTGTAACTGAGTCAGCTGTTCAGTTAAGTTATCAACTTCTTCCTGCTTTTGCGTGATGATGCTATTTTTCTGCACAACTTGTGCATGGTGGTCAGTTTCAGCTAATTGCTTAGCTTCGGTGAGCGAAGTGTTTTCTCGCTCCAAGTGATGTAAGCGTGTTTTTAAAACACCAATATGCGCTTGTAGACGCTGTAATTGTTCTAACATAACGAAGGTCGCACAGAGTTGCAATCAAAGGTAATATATACAGCAGTATAGAGATTGGATAAACGAATGCAAGACGATATTTCAGGTTGGACGGAATGGAATGCCCATTTTGATGGGATTGAAGAAATTTCAAGTCCAAGTGAGTTACACGGTTTACTAACAGGTATAGTTTGTGTGACACAAGCACCAACCGCAGATGAATGGTCACAAATCTTAAACACCTTGAATGTGCCTGCTCTACAGCCAGAGGCACTGGAGAGTTTAACCGATGAAGCTGAAGACGTTTCTCATGCTTTGTCAGATGATGAATTAGATTATCTACCGATGCTACCCGATGACAGTCATTTACTTGCAGACCGTGTGCAAGCTTTGGCAGATTGGTGTGCTGGCGTCGTTCTCGGTTTTGGTTTGGCTTCTGGTCATATTCGTGGTGAGGAACAAGAGCTGATTGAGCATTTACAAGATGTTGCAGCGGTTGAGTTCGAAGACTCGGATAATGATGAAGAGGGCGAAGAAAGCTATCAAGAACTGTATGAGTTCGTACGTCTGATTCCAGTCAGCTTATCAATTGGTCGTAAGAAGATTCCAGTCGCTGAAAGTTCTTTATTACAAAACTTTCATGCGAAAAGTAGAAACTCTGATACCCCTGTAGATCCGCAAACTGTGGTAGAAATGTTTACCCCACATCGTCCGAGTTAACTCGGGCGATGCCTTAAACTTTATAATTCAAGAAACTTACAATTATTCATCTTCATCAGAAGGGCAATATGAAATTAAGTCAAACCGATTTTAAACAACGCCGTGATCTTCTTGCGAAACAGATAGGCAGCAATAGCATAGCAATTATTGCCACCCGAGCAGAAATGTATCGGAATCGGGATGCGGATTATAAATATCGTGCAGACAGTAGTTTTTATTATTTGACTGGATTTGCAGAACCAGAAGCCATTGCCGTGATCGAGACCTTTGACGAAGGTGAGGAATATAGCTATAGCTTGTTCTGTCGTGAACGTAATCGTGAAATGGAAATCTGGAATGGTTATCGTGCTGGAATTGACGGTGCGATTGAAATCTATGACGCAGATGAGGCTTATGCAATTGATCTGCTCGATGAAGAAATTATCGACAAATTATTAAATAAACAACGTCTTTACTATCGTATTGGTCAAAATGCAGGGTTTGATGCACGTGTAAGCCAATGGATTCAAAAGGCAGATGCACAGCAGCGCCGTGGTGGTGCTGCACCAGCAGAAGTGGTTCAGCTTGATCGTATTGTCGATGAGATGCGCTTGAAGAAATCGGCACAAGAAATCGAGTTGATGCAGATCGCATCTAATATTAGTGCTGAAGCGCATACCCGTGCCATGCAAACGGTTAAACCTGAGATGATGGAATATGCGCTGGAAGCGGAACTCAATTATATCTTTGGTAAAAATGGTTGCGTACCGTCGTATAACAGTATTGTTGGTGGCGGTGAAAATGCCTGTATCCTGCACTATGTTGAAAATAACAAGCCATTGAACGATGGTGACTTGGTCCTGATTGATGCAGCATGTGAATACGAATTCTACGCATCAGATATTACCCGTACTTTCCCTGTGAATGGCAAGTTTAGCCCTGAACAAAAGGCTTTATATAACATTGTTCTTGAGGCACAGCTTGCTGCGATTGATGCAACCCGTATTGGCAATCACTATAAGTATCCACATGAAGTGGCTGTCAAGATTTTAACTCAAGGTCTGGTTGATCTTGGCTTGCTTAGCGGTAATGTGGATGAATTGGTCGAAAGCGAAGCATTCCGTCAATTTTTTATGCATGGTACAGGACATTGGTTGGGTATGGATGTGCATGATGTGGGTGCCTATAAAACTGGCGAAGACTGGCGTGCTTATGAGGCGGGTATGGTGGTGACCGTTGAGCCTGGTTTATATGTTGCGCCTGATGATGAAACCGTCGATGCAAAATGGCGGGGTATTGGCATTCGTATCGAAGACGATATTGTCGTGACGGAAAATGGGCCATTGGTTCTAACCAAAAATGTGGTTAAAACTGTTGAAGAGATTGAACGTTTGATGGCGAACCGTTAATCAGTCTATTGGCAGAACAGAAGCTTTATTTTTTATGAATGCCTCTTTAATGTATAAAGAGGCAAACAAAAAATTATAATAATATTCAGAAAAATAAGGTGCTTGTATGAAAATATCGAACTGTATTTATCGAATAGTCACTGACATTTATTTGATTTTATTGATTTATGTATATTTAAAGATTCATCTTTATTACTTTTATTTGAATCAGTGGGAGTGGTATGAAGATCGAGATATTCTTTCCCTGCTGTTTATTTCTTTAATATTTTTTGTCAGTGTAACGGCATTATTTGTCTATACTGTTTTTTATAAAGTTGTTAAATATCGATCTGTTGAGTGGATTTTGTACTGTATTTATTTTTGCTTGGTGAGTTCAGTTTTTATCGCCTATCTTCCAAGAAAATATATTTAATTTGGCTATTTCTATTTTCTTGCTTGGTAAAAGGCAGACTAAGCTGAAAAGATTGATTGAGATAGATAGCCGTATTTCTTTCTTATCGATACTCAAGACAACTTTTGAATATATTTTAAAAACATAGACCAAACAAAGTACAAATTCCCTTCCTGATTTGAGTTAGAGTAAGATAGTCCCGAAACATCAAGTCATGAAAAACTGATAAGGAATCATATTATGCAGCAACAAGTCATCATTGTCGGTGGAGGTATGGTTGGACTCAGCCTTGCTTTAATGTTGGCAAAATCTAATATCGCAGTAAAGTTATTAGAAGCGGTGAAATATCCAAATTTCGATGACGAAAATGTTGCGCCTTATCATTCCAGCTTTGATGCGCGTAATACCGCATTGTCTCGTCGTAGCGTACAGATTTACCAAAAATTAGACTTATGGGAAGCTTTACAGCAACATGCTACCCCAATTCTGCAAGTACATATTACTGAGCAGGGAAGTTTTGGTAAGGCTCGCTTAGTTGCAGAGCAAGAAAAAGTAGAAAGCTTTGGACAGGTCATTGAGAATGCTTGGCTTGGCCGCGTATTATTGACTCAAGTTCGTCAACAGCCATTGATTGAATTGATTGATGGTGTACAAGTGACCTCATTGATCCAAGATGCAGATCAAGTCCAGATTGAAGCCATGCGCAATGGTGAATATATCCATTCCTTAAAATCCAAGTTGGTGATTGCAGCAGATGGCCGTGATTCATTTTGCCGACAAGCCATTGGCGTCGGGGTGGATGAGCATGATTATGACCAAGTTGCAATTGTGACCACCGTACAGACTTCTAAGCCACATCAGCAGGTTGGCTTTGAACGCTTTAGTGCACTTGGACCATTGGCATTGTTACCATTACCGGGTGAATACCGCCGTTCAGTGGTGTGGCCTGTAAAAAAAGGCACTGAAGCTGAGTGGTTGGGTGAAGAAAATGATCAACATTTCTTGGATGCTTTACAGGAAACTTATGGTGATCGTGCAGGGAAGTTTGAAAAAACAGGTAAGCGCTTTAGCTATCCATTGGCTCAGGTGTTGGCACATAAGCAGGCGGTTGGACGTGTGGTGTTGATGGGTAATGCAGCACATACCATTCACCCGGTGGCAGGGCAAGGTTTTAATCTGTGCTTGCGTGATGCAGACGTGTTGGTTCGTTTCCTGATGGAACAATTGGCAAAATCAGATGATATTGGCACGCCTGAAAATTTATTGGCCTATGAACAATCACGTTTGAAAGACCAGCAACGGGTGATTAAGTTCTGTGATTCAGTAGTGCGTGGTTTTAGCAATCAAAATCCAATCCTCAAATTAATACGTAATACAGGATTGATTGCATTTGATGTGATTCCGGGGGTTAAGCCTCTGGTTGCCAATTATGCGATGGGACTAAAAGCATGAGTGAAATCTTAGATGTCGTCATTGTCGGTGGTGGTTTAGTTGGCGGTTTAACCGCTTTATTACTCGCGCAAGGTGGGGTACAAGCTACCGTGCTGGATGCTGCGCCTGTGCTTGATCAGGATAAAACTTTAGCAGTCATGAATCCTCGAGTATTGGCACTCAGTCAGGCTACCATTCACTTACTCAAAACAGTCGATGTTTGGGATGATTTAGCACGTCAAATGCCCTATTCAGGCATGCAAGTCTGGAATAAAAATGGCTATGGTGAAATTAATTTTGGCCATGCGTCGGAACAGCAGCCTCAGCCAGATCAAGCCTTGGGTTCAATGGTCGAGCCTAGTGTCTTGAATGTTGCGATTCAACAAAAAATGCTGCGACAACTCAAAGACTATCGCACCCAAGTCAAAGTCATTCGGATCGAACAGATTCCACAAGGTTGGTCCATTCAATTGGCGGATGGCACAACACTAAAAACCAAGTTGCTCGTTGGTGCAGATGGCGCGAATTCTTTTGTACGTGAGCAGGCGTATATTGATTTAGATGTACTGGATTATAAGCAAGCTGCGATCAGTTGTGCAATTAAAACCACGCGACCGAATCAATATGTGGCTCGACAGATTTTCCTACCGACAGGTCCACTGGCTTATTTGCCGATGGCAAGTTTAGACGCTCAAGAAAACGGTTATTGGCAGTCGATTGTTTGGACTTTACCTGATGACTATGCCGATGAATATTCAGCACTCAGCGATCAAGCGTTTATGCAACTATTGACGCAAGAAAGTCTACATATGTTGGGTGAAGTGGTTGAGGTACGTTCTAGAGCACAATTTCCATTAAAAGCACGTGCCGCTCAGCGTTATATCAAATCAGGCTTAGCACTGATTGGTGATGCCGCACACGTGATTCACCCTTTGGCTGGACAGGGTGTGAATATTGGCTGTTTAGATGCCGCGGTATTGTGTGATGTATTACTACACGATTTAAAACGTGGTGTATGGGCCAACGAACAGACGTTATTGCGTTATGAACACCAACGTAAGGGGCAAAACGATGCCATGATGCATAGTATGTCTGCGATTGGATGGATTGAAAGTTCAGAATTATTTCCCTTTGTTTGGGCAAGAAATTTTGGTCTAAAACAGGTTGAACAGTTCGATTGGTTTAAGGATCGTTTTATGCAACAAGCCAATGGATTAGGAACATTGAAAGACACACAATATGCATGTTAAAAAATAGTAGATATTTTTTAAACAATCATTTATAAATCAGAGTGAATTTGGTCATAAAAAGTACGTTTTAACAAATATTGTGCTTTGCTAAATCTGAAGAGCTTGCTAAATTCCACCTAGTTCTGATGGCCAAATAGCGATGATGAGAGTTGAGTCATTGTGGGGAGATGAAGATGACGGAAATGAATGATTACGACGAAAACACAGAAGATTCTGCTGTAGACGACGAAGAGGCGAAAGCGGCAGAAAGTGGTGCAGAGAGTGAAGAATCGAGCGCCAATGATGCTGATCTTGCTGAAGCGGAAACTTTAACCGTGACTGCGAAGCAGAAACAACGCCAAGCTTTAGAAGATGAAGTGGCTGCGTTTCTTGCACGTGGTGGGCGTATTACTGAAGTTCCGCCAGGTGAGCATCAAGATTAAGTCTGAATTGACATAAAAAAGCATCACGGTTGTGATGCTTTTTTATGTTGGTGTGACTCATGTTCACACTCAAGTGGTTGGTGTAACTCTTTTAAAATGCCACATTGTTCAATGGTACGATGTTGTGAACATTGTTGTTTTAAATGGCTTAGATCTTGTTTGAGATGTTCCAGATTTTTAATTTTCTGTGAAACCTCGGCAAGATATTGATCAATCAGATGATCGACCTCCATGCAGGTTTGATTCGGATCTTCGGCTAGACCCTTAAGCTTTTGAATATCTTGTATGGTGATGCCCAGTTCTCTGCAGTGCTTTAAAAATAATAGTTCTGAAAGCATTTGTTCCGAATAATGACGGTAATTTCCCGCCGTTCGTTGAGCTTTGTCCAATAACCCAATTTTTTCGTAATACCGAATTGTATCTACAGATACACCTGACTTTTTTGCCAATTGTCCAATGCTAAAACTGATCATGCTTGACTCTGGAGTTGCTCTAGGGTTTTAAATCACTATAAAAGATTCAGTGAGAAAAGTCATGGCAGGATGTGGATGCAATACAACGTGTTCGCCAACACAAAAAATTAGTCCAAAGTTTAGAAAGGCGTTATGGATTGCTTTAATTTTAAATGCATTGATGTTCTTTGTCGAAATTATCGGGGGATCACATGCACGTTCTGTGTCGCTCTGGGCGGATGCCTTGGACTTTGCAGGTGATGCAGCAAACTATGCCATTTCTTTAGCTGTATTGTCCATGACCTTGTACTGGCGAGCGACCGCAGCCTTTGTCAAAGGAATCACAATGGCTGCATTTGGTATTTTTGTGATTGTTAAAGTATTCTGGTCATGGTGGCTAGGTGTAACACCTGAACCAATGCTCATGGGGGCGATTGGTGTACTGGCATTGGCTGTCAATGTTATCTGTGCATTGATGCTCTATGCATTCCGTGATGGCGATGCCAATATGCGCTCGGTATGGTTATGTAGCCGGAATGATGCGATTGCCAATATCGCCATTATCATCGCAGCTATAGGTGTATTTGGAACTGGAACTATGTTCCCTGATTTATTCGTTGCTTTTATTATTGCGTATTTAGGCGTTTCTTCTGGTTGGGCTGTGATTAAGCAGGCGAGAATGGAAAGAAAACTAGACCAAGCTCATCTCATGACTAAGGCCTAAGACACATTATTGTTATTTCATATTGAGATGATAAGGGGAGATTTTTTTAATCTCCCCTTATGTTTTATTCATCTTGTTGAGTGAGTTCCAATGCACGTTGGTACGCTACTTTCTTTTTTATACCTGTTAAATCAGCAGCCAATTGCGACGCCGCTTTTACTGATAAATCCTGTAATAAGCGTTTTAACAACGTATCCAGTTTATCCTGCTCCATATCTTTTTCCGCAGATGCTCCACCGACTACAACCACAATTTCACCCTTTTCTTGGTTGTGATCATTTTCGATAAAAGTAACCAATTCTTTTAAAGTCATCTTCTTGATGGTTTCAAAAGTTTTGGTAATTTCGCGGGCAAAACCAACAGGTCGGTCTTCACCAAAAACTTGCACCATATTTTTAATGCTGTCCAAAATACGATGAGGTGCTTCGTAGAAAATCAAGGTCTGGGTTTCATCCTTAAGCTTTTCAAGCTGGCTGAGTCGTTGCGATGCTTTCGAAGGTAAAAAACCCTCAAAGCTAAAACGATCGCTTGGCAAGCCAACAGCACTTAATGCTGCAATTGCTGCACAAGCACCTGGTACTGGAATGACACGAATCCCGTGTTCTTGCGCAGCACGAACCAATTTAAAACCTGGGTCACTAATGAGGGGAGTACCAGCATCACTGATTAATGCAACACTTTCTCCTTTTAACATTCTTTGGAGAAGTTGATCAATTTTGTTACTTTCGTTGTGATCATGACACGCTGTGAGTGGAGTTGAGATATTATAATGTTTGAATAATTGAGCAGATTGACGAGTGTCTTCTGCGGCAACTACCGATACAGATTTTAAAATATCAATTGCACGAAAGGTCATGTCATCTAAGTGCCCAATCGGGGTTGCTACAACAAATAATTGAGCACTCATAAAAGGTAACTCCCTAATGTATTACAAAAAATATTGGCTGCTACTATGTTTGGCGGCATGTGTGAGTCCAGTTTATGCGGACGTACTGGTGATTCTACCTGAATCTGGTACGATGGCGCGAGCTGGTCAGAGCATCAAACGTGGTTTCTTGAGCGCTTATACAGCATCTGGCAGCAAAGAAAAAATCATTTTTGTAGATTCAGCGAAAAATAACATCGATACGATTTTTAAGAAAAGGGTCAACAGTAAGACTCGACTGATTGTTGGGCCATTGGCACGACCTGAAATTGAAACTGTGATGCAATTGAATCCAGCAATTCCTGTAATTGCATTAAATGATGTGAATAACCAGACCACCAATGTATGGCAATTCAGTTTGGCAAAACAGCATGATGCTGTTGCACTGAATCAACTACTCAAGAAAGACAAAATTAAAAGCTTATTGGTGTTGCGCCAAGCTGGAACTGAATCTGCAACAGAACTATTTATGATGGCACTCATGTCTGAATTTGGCTCTGATATTCATGTGGTTAACGAACTACCAAAAAAACTTGCGCGTAGAGACGGGCTGTTATTGTTGGGCGATCAACAGTGGTTAGAGCAACTAGGACCTTTACCTGAAAAAAATATTTATGCTACTGCCTTGAGTATTGAGCAAGACAAGAGCATTCCGATAGGACTCAGTTTTTGTGATACACCAGCTTTATATAACGGACAATGGGCAGACCTAGTCGCTGCATATAAAGAACAACCAGAAAATATGGCGTTTCAACGCTTATTAGCCTTTGGTGGTGATGCATGGAGTATTAGTCAGCAATTTTTAAATAGTCCAGATCGACACTTTTCCTTTGAAGGTCGAACTGGGGCAATTGATGTGAAAGACGGGAAAGTCTATCGCCAACCTTATTGCTATCAACAGCAGAAAAAGGGTATTCAAGCATTAAAATAAGATCGGGCAGGTATGTCACAACAAGTACATAATTTAGGGCAATGGGCTGAACAGAAAGCACTTGCTCTTTTACAGTCCCAACAATATCTATGTGTAGCGCGGAATTATCATTCACGTTATGGGGAAATTGACTTAATCGTTGAACGGGAAAAAGAACTCGTTTTTGTCGAAGTCAAAGCCAGATCGAAAGCAAGTTATGCGAAAGCCTATGAGGTGGTTTCACTCGCCCAGCAACGTAAAATTATTAAGACAGCACAATTTTTTTTACAGAAATCTCCACATTATGAGGACTTTGATTGTCGTTTTGATGTGATTTGTTTTGATTTTCCACAGAAAATTGCAAAAACAGTACAACCAGATTTTTCAAAATTGCAGTATGATCAGCAATGGATTGAACACGCATTTACTTTAGATTAATTAAGAAGTCTAATCTAAAGCTAAATATTGAAAATTGAACAAATTTGTTTGTAGATAGGGAGTCTTGCCAAGTGTTAAAACGTTTATCGATTACGTTGCTTTGCGCTGCAAGTTTATCGGGATGTGCTAGTTTTATTTCTGGTGGCACAGGAAGTTCACCCGTTGGAACGAACAGTGGTGAACGTAGTCTAGGGCAGATTTTTATTGATTCTTCGATCAAGCGTACTGCAAATATTAATTTGTACAAATTAGATCACCGCTTTAAACAGTCTCGTATCAACATTGAAAGTTTCCACAGCAATGTTTTATTGACAGGACAAGTCCCTGATCCATATTTAAAACAATTGGCAGAAGATAACTTACGTTCGATGTCAGATGTAAAAGCCGTACATAACTATATTACGGTAGGTGACAAGGTTGGTTATAACACCATCATGCAAGATGCAACGGTGACTGCAAATACCCGCGGTTTGTTGATGAAAGCCCCTGTAGTATCTGACAGCAAAGTATTAGTGCATACTGAAAATGGGGTGTTGTACGTGATGGGACGTTTAAATACTGCTGAATCAAGAGATTTAGATGACGTCTTACAAAAAGTTGGAAATGTGACTAAAATTGTGACACTGATTGACAATACGGATCAACCTTCAGGCACTGTTGCTAGTTCAACAGCAGCAGCACCAATGGTGGGCACTGTGGCTACACAGCCTTTAGTTGAGACACCTGTTGCAATTGATCCTGATCAGGCGGAACCTGCGACCATTACTCCAACTAATCCTTAATTTATGAAGCAACTTATACAACAAGTACAAGAAAATGTAATAAAGGCGAAAAACCTCTATCAGGAGTTTCGCCTTTATGATTTTGCCAGTTATTCGATCAATTACCTGACACCCAAAGATACCTTTGAAAAAGAAGAGCATCTTGCCTATGGATTGAAAGCAAGACAGCGTTTGGATCTGTATCGAACTAAAAATCCTAAAAAGCAAAGACCGCTTATCGTATTTGTACATGGCGGGTCCTGGCAGCATGGTAACAAACGTGAGTATCTGTTTATTGGGGAAACATTTGCCCGTGAAGGTTATGATGTTGCAGTGATTAACTACCATCTTGCACCAGAACATATCTTCCCGACCTTTATTGATGATATTGCTCAAGCCATTCATTATTTAAATCAGAATCAGAGCAAGCTAAATATTTCGACAGATAACATCATTTTAATGGGACATTCTGCGGGTGCGTTTAATGTCATGTCTGTGGTGTATTCTGCCTATTCACAAAATTTTAAATACAAAGAAAATATTAGAGCAATTGTGGGGATGGCTGGGCCATATCACTTTGACTACAAGGGTGATCCTTTAGCTGAACATGCTTTTGATCAGAAAGTATCGTATCAACAAGTGATGCCGTATTATTTTATTGAGCCGAATCAGATTAAGCATTATTTGCTGATGGCTGAACAAGATCAGTTGGTGGGTAAGGAAAATAGTTTTGATCTAGATAAGGCGTTAAGAGAAAAGGGTAACCATAGTCATATCGCCGTGATTCCAAAGACGGGACATATTACCATTGTGGCAACACTGGCGAGTTTGATGAGTCATTATTTTAAGACTAAGCGGACGATCTTACACTTTTTAGATGAAGCCTTAGACCCCTAATCAATAAAAAAGCATCGTTTAAGATGCTTTTTTATTGTCGATAATTTGCATGATCATACTATGGGCAATACTGCCTTTAAATGGAATTTCTGGAAGTTGATCAAATTTAAAAAACGCTGCTTCACTGATTTCCTCGAGCTGCAATTGGATATCACCTGAATCATATTCAGCATGGAAGGCAATCATTAAATTACTAGGAAATGGCCAAGGTTGGCTCGACATATAACGAATATTTTTAAGTTTGAGTCCAACTTCTTCAAATGCTTCACGTTGCACGGCTTCTTCTAAAGTTTCACCCACTTCAACAAAACCAGCAATTAAGCCATGCATATTACTTTTGTTATGCGCTGATTTGGCAAGCAAAATCTCATCGTTACCTTTGGTGATAATGGTAATGATACAGGGCTGTACGCGAGGATATTGATGGTAAGCACAACTTGGGCAAACCATGGCATATTCTTTAGGGTGAATTTCAGTCGCGTGACCACAGTGGCTACAGAATTTGTGGTTGCGACGCCATTCAAGTAATTGAACCGCTCGACTGGCTTGCAGGAAATCACTACTTGACCAAGACTGAATCAATTCCCGAATCGGAACTAATTGATAGCCTTCAGGAATAGATTCATTTTCAAGAAGATCACGTGCGATGACGTGATCATTATGATGGATGGGGAGGTCACTTGCTAATTTCTCAACTTGGGGCAGTTGTAGATTTTGGTCGACTAACAGTTTTTGGTGTTGAAAAATATAAGCAAGTGATAGTTGAGTCATTATGCGGCTATGGTTTGTAATTGCTGACTGTTTGATAATGCCACATCAAACATAGATTGCAATACAGGTTGCTTGTTCTTTAAGTTCTCAACCAGTAAATCTAGACCTGCGACAACGTTTAAGACGCAATTAATTTGTTCGGCATCGAGAGGTTGATTTTGCGCTAAACGATATTGGGCAAAGTGCGCTGCACCTAATAAAGCAGTTTGTTGAGCTGAACTACCTAAGAACAGAGCAGCGCCTGAAAGTTCCTTCAGATACACAGGTAACGCTTCTAAGCTATGTGCTGTAGGATCTTGCACATAGAGACTTAATGTTTGCGTTAAAGTATCAATCAGGGTTTTGGTTTCAGTCAATAACGCTTTATGTGCTTCATCTAAACGATCAAGCGAGATTTGCATGTTATTAACACGTAACTGTAAACGACTAGACGTATAATTACGTTCCAAAATACCGATCGAATTCATTGAAGCCAAAATACTGTTCATTAACTGTTGTACCGAAGTCGCATCAGTTAATGTATTTGGTTGGCTTAATTTTTCCGCTTGCTGAGTTAACTCTCGCGCTGCTTCATTGAGATTCAGTACTTTGAAAACATTCGAAAGCTGATGTAGCTTTTGTTGCAGTTCTTGGGTTTTTTCAGCTGACA
Organism: Acinetobacter sp. Ac_3412; assembly: GCF_013072675.1. Lineage (NCBI taxonomy): Bacteria > Pseudomonadati > Pseudomonadota > Gammaproteobacteria > Moraxellales > Moraxellaceae > Acinetobacter > Acinetobacter sp. Ac_3412. Next base: position 19,970 of record NZ_LXUJ01000010.1, read on the forward strand.
TATTTTGATGGTTGTACTCAATCTCATTACGGATTTGAGCCATTTCATTGGTCATCAATTGACTGATGGTGTGTACCGTTTCATAGTCAGGGCCGTATAAATGACGGCTTAATACCTGTAGCTGTGTATCGCTGAGTAATTCATCACCAATATTGAGTTGATCACGAATATGCTGTGATACATCATCTTCTTGGCTAATACAGATACATAGAATGTCTGCAAGATCAGCAATGGTATTTTTAAAGCTAGCCGATTGAGCGAGGAATTTACCGATGTTGGTTTCAATTTGAATCAACGTACGTAAGCGTGCTTCGGTAATTGAAAGCTCATCAATATGGCTTAAACCTACATTGACCAACTGCCAGTATTGTTGACTTGGTTGACCTGCTGCTAAGCCTGCAAGATAAACGCCGACCAATTTGATCCCTTGCAAATCAAGCGGGGTTTCAGATTGCTTAATGAGCTTGTTTAAACACAATTTATAAAGTTGATGAATATATTGTGATTGTTCCAAGCTTGGTGCTTGAGGCAAATTAAAACTCGGGGTAATGAACTCAAGCAATGGTTGTACCGTTTGACCTTCTTTGGTCAGTGGTTTACCTAGGGCTTTTTCTAAACGGTTCAGTGTATCGAGTAGGAATTGAGGAACTTTTACTTCACGTAAACAAATGAATTCGATATAACGCTTCAGCATGGTGGTACCTTCACTGAGCGCAATAACATCATTGGTTTGGATTTGCTGTGGTTGCGCCATAATTTTGCGCATCAGCTCGGCAGAGTATTGAGTAATTTGTGATAAATGTGGCATATCAATTAACGCGAGAACTTGCGTACATTGTTCAAACTGGTTCAGCGCATCATCAATCCCGAAAGGTAATGCTTGTTCTTCGGCAAGGGTATTGACTGCTGTTTCTACCAATTTAATCGAATTGTCGATTTCATTTTTTATTATTAATAATGCCGTTGGGTCGAAATGAATCGAGGTTTGGTAAGACATATGACCTACACCTTTCCTAAGTTGTTATATCCATGGACCTCCTTTTTTAGGAGGCCTAAATCTTTAAAGGTTAATATAACTTAACTTTAGAGGCTTGAAATACAAAAAATTACATTGACTGGAAAATTTATTTTGCGAAAAGGCAAGGCTCTCCATGTTTTTGTTCAAATTGTTTGACCCAAGTCTCATGTTCATTTAGTTCATGTTCAGAAGGTTGAATCACAGGTAAGTCAACTTGGACACGCGAGCGGGTCGATTTATTTTGATTTTGTTCAGTTTGAGAAAGGGCGTCCATATCAAATGAAACTTGCCCACCCGTCATGGCAAGGTAAACATCGGCTAAGATTTCAGCATCGAGTAAGGCGCCGTGGAAAGTACGATCTCGCGCTGGAATTTCATAACGGCGTACCAAAGCATCCAATGAGTTCTTTTGACCAGGGTGCTTATTCTTGGCCAGTGCCAAGGTATCGGTAACCTCACAAACCTCAGACAATAAAGGTAAGCCAGCACGTTTAAACTCCATATCCAAGAAGTTCATATCGAAGGTCGCGTTATGCGCGATAATTTCAGCGCCTTTTAAGAAGGCAAAAAGCGTATCGGAAATTTCAGCATATTTCGGTTTGTCTTTTAAAAAGTCATCGCTGATACCATGCACATTTTCAGAGTCACCGACGGGTTTTTCTGGATTGATATAGATATGAATTGAACTACCCGTAAGTTTACGGTTGATCATTTCAATTGCACCGACTTCAATAATACGGTCGCCATCTTGATAGTAAAAACCTGTGGTTTCCGTATCAAGAATGAGCTGGCGAGGGCCCTGTAGATGAACTTTGGCTTCTGTAATGACAATATTTGGATGCTGATTTAATGGAGTAGCTTCGACGACCACTTCATTTGATGCTGTATTGTCATCCATATTATCCAAGACTTCTTCAAGTTCTGATTCTTCGATCATTTCATCGCTATCCATATCAATATCTAATCCGAAAGGGTCATTTAAGAGCCAATCGGATTCAGGCTTTTTTGTATCAGCGTTAGCCTGTGTTGGCGATTTTAGTTGTTGAGCAATTTGTTCTGCACCTAAATTTGCCAATTGGTCTGCCATTTCATTACCCGCATGTCCAGCATGGCCTTTAATCCAGTTCCATTCGATCTCTCGGTTGGCACAGACCGCATCCAGTTTCTGCCATAAATCAGGGTTTTTAACATCTTTCCAGTTTTTCTTTTTCCAGCCATGAATCCATTCAGTAATGCCTTGTTTGACATAATTGGAGTCTGTCCAAATAATTAAACGGGCATCGGTAGGGCAAAAAGAAACGCCTTCGATCGCAGCTTGAAGCTCCATACGGTTATTGGTTGTTTCAGGTTCACCACCAAACAGCTTGTGTTCACCTTGTTCGGTAATGACATACGCGCCCCAACCCCCAAGACCTGGGTTACCCTTGCATGCGCCATCAACGTAAAGTGTGATTGTTTGTGACATATTTGAACCTGAACAATAAGCAGAATAAGAAGTTGAATATTTTAATCGCACAAAAGGCTGGTCAATATTCAAGTGTTACTTAAGCATATAACAAAAGAATAAGACTTTTACTTGAGCTAAAATAAGCAGGGAATTTTAGCATCCCCATAACAATAACAGCTATTGTAAAGCTAAATTTGGCGTCTGAACGTTACAAAACTCATCTTTTTTAATTTCTTGTAACATTTCCATGCAAATCACGTTAAATTATTGCCTTGTCTAAGTGACATGCTTTACTACAATGTCTAAGTCTGTTGACGTTTCACAGATGACAGAAGAGTTTTGCCTTGTGCTGTGACTAAAGCAGTGCTTTGCACTTGCTCAGGTCATGGCTAAAACTTTTCCAAACTTCGTTGTGAAACTTGACAAAGAGCGATGATTGTCTTTGTCCCATGCCTTGTTTGAATGGTTTAGCCTATAACGTATGCATGGTTGAAACATCAATAGTCCCTAATTAAGAAATAAACTAGCGTGAGTTGACTGGAAGTTTTTATGTATAAATCGAGCACATTGGTGTCGCAAGCGTCTGCAACATCATTATTCAAAATTACTGTACTCACTTCTGCTCTCGTTGCGTTGGGAATCACCACAGGTTGTTCTTCAACACCTCAATCAAGTAAAAGCTCGTCTTCAAAGCAAGCTGGCTCAGGTTATTTAGATGCAAGCAGTTTAGATTCACTTGAAGACTTATTGTCTGCAACCGACATGCGTGCTGTGGAAGGCGACCGTTTATTGGTACTGAAACATGGTGATGTGTGGAAACGAATGACGGTTGGATTCAAGATGGATTTGAACCATTGGGATTCACGAATTGAAGCACAACGTAGCTGGTTTATTTCTCGTCAACCATATTTAGATCGTTTAAGCGCGCGTGCCAGCCGCTATTTATATCACACCGTAAAAGAAGCTGAACGTCGTGGTATGCCGACAGAATTGGCATTGCTGCCGATTATCGAAAGTTCGTATGACCCAGCAGCAACCAGTAGTGCAGCAGCAGCAGGTCTATGGCAGTTCATCCCAAGTACAGGGCGTATTTATGGTTTGCAACAAACCAGCCTCTATGATGGACGTCGTGATGTGGTCGAATCGACACGTGCTGCGTATGAATTCTTTGGTAGCTTATACAACCAGTTTGGTTCGTGGGAGCTGGCATTAGCTGCATATAATGCGGGACCAGGTCGTATTCAACAGGCGATTAACCGTAACCGCGCTGCAGGTTTACCAACAGATTATTGGTCATTGAAGCTTCCACAAGAAACCATGAACTATGTTCCACGGTTTTTGGCTGTTGCTCAAATTATTAAAAACCCAGGCGCATATGGTGTGAGTTTACCGCCAATTGCAAACCGTCCTCACTTCCGTGAAGTGAGTTTGGCTGGTCCAATGGAGCTCAACCAGATTGCATCGATTACGGGTTTAAGTCGAGCTGAGCTCTATGCACTGAACCCTGCTTATCGTGGTGAAATGGTCGACCCAATGAGCCCAATGCGGATTTTAATTCCAGCAGATTTAAGTCCTTCGATTGATACAAAATTACGTTCTGGTAAGGCGAGTTCTGGTGGGTTCTGGGCTAGCAATAAAACCCCACCGCCAATGAATACCAATCCATTGAGCAGCTCAACGACGATTCGTACAACGACCAATACTGGGCAAAGTATTACTGCATCGACAGCAACGCCACCCAATTTAACGGCAAGTAATACAACACGTCCAACAACTTCCTCAATCAGTACCAGTAAAGTTAATACGCCTAGAGGTTCGGATGCGTTGGCTTCATTTGCTGCAGGGGCTGACGTGCCAAGCGCACCACGTATTCCTGTCGCAATCACGCCTGCCGCAAATGTGAAGCCTGTGGTGACTGAACCACCAATTTCTTTAAAAGAACGTGAGCAAATTAGTGCCGCAATTAAAGAAGAAGGCAAAAAAGAAACGGTTGCACAAGTCTTAGAGCCACAAGCGACTCAAGCTGAGAAAGATCAAGTTGTTGCAGAAATTAAGGCAATTGCACCAAAAGGCACAGAAATTGTTGATCCATTCGATGGCAAAATTAAATTAACTGCGATTCAAACCAGTCAATCGGTTGCTGATGAAAAAGGTCAAGAGGTGAGCCGAGGCTTCTCTTATCCAAAAAACTTGGTTGAAGATACTGCCACTGCAAACAGTGAAGACGCCAAACGCAACCAAGGCAAGCCATACATTAAAACCGATACGGATGTTGTCGTCGTTGCACCAAAAGGTAAGCGCAGTACCTATGTGGTACAGCCTGGCGATACCTTAGCTGTGATTGCGCAAAAAAATGGCGTGAACTGGCGTGATGTTGCCAAGTGGAACCAGATTGATCCAAACGGTACCTTATTTGTTGGTGCAAGCTTATATTTATATGATGCCAAACCAGAAGCACCTAAGGCTGCTGAAAAGCCAGAGAGCTATGTGGTGCAGTCGGGTGATAGCTTAACTAACTTGGCTTCGCGCTTTGATTTAAGTCTGAAACAGTTGGCGGATTATAATAATTTGTCTGTGACTGATGGTTTGTTCGTTGGGCAAAAATTAACATTGATTGAGCCAAAGAATAATACCCGCACAACTCAACAGCCAGCGCGTGCGACTGACAGTAAGGCCACAACGACTCAAAAAGTTGCAACCAAATCGTATACGGTGAAGCGTGGCGAATATTTAAAGCTGATTGCGGATCGTTATGCGTTATCGAATCAGGAATTGGCTGATTTGACTTCTGGTTTAACTGCTGGCAGTAGCTTGTTCGTTGGACAAAAAATCAATGTGCCGTTACACGAAGTTTCTTCAACTCAGGACACAGCTGAGCCAACAAAGACGAACGTAAAATACGAAAATGTAAGTGCATCGACTAACTATAAAACTGAAAGTTATACCGTACAGCGTGGCGACACCTTATCAAGTATTGCAACCAAGTCGAAAATTAGCTTGAGCGAGTTGGCTGAGCTAAATAATTTAAAGGCGAATAGTGGTGTACGTTTAGGTCAAAGTTTAAAGATTCCTGCAGGTTCAACTGTACCTGACCAATATGTCGTGCAGTCGGGTGATAGTTTGAATGCGATTGCAGCCAAGTACAATCTGCAACTGAGCTATGTTGCTGATCTAAATGGTTTAGAAAGAACATCGGGTGTACGTGTTGGTCAACGTCTGAAACTGACGGGTGATGTGCCTACAAAAACTACTGCGAGCAATACGACTAAATCGAGAGAAGAAACTACACCTGATGTTTATACAGTTAAATCTGGTGATACTTTAGGTAATATCGCGAGTCGTCATAATTTACAGCTCGATTATGTTGCTGGTTTAAATGGTTTAACGCGCGGCAGTAATGTTCGTATCGGTCAAAAGCTCAAATTGACAGGTGATTTACCGAAAGCTGAAACCGCAAAGGTAGAGAATAGTAAAACAACACCAAAAACATCAGCACCAAGCCGTAATACTGAAAGATATAGTGTCAAAGCAGGTGAGTCTTTGAACAGTATTGCTAATCGTTTTGGGATGTCTGGTCGTGAACTAGCTGAGTTAAATGATCTAAAAGCCAATGCAAGCCTGCAACGTGGTCAAAGTATTTCAGTGCCTAAAACAGTGAGTGAATACAAAGTAAAACGTGGTGATACGCTGATTGGTCTGGCAAGTCGTTATGGTTTAGATACAGGTGCGCTGGCAGAAATGAATGATTTAACGCCAAGTACCCAGTTACGTATTGGTGACGTGATTAAAGTGCCTAATCTGTAATTATAAATGATTCATTTGCGCTTAATCAAAAGGCTTAGTCTATATACTGGACTAAGCCTTTTTGCTCAGTCTCCATTTGCGGCAATGCAAACCACGCCGTATTTGGCGATGCATGTACAGCCTAAATATGCACAGTTGAAGGCGATGCCGTATGCCAATGCGAATGCACCGAAAGGTGGTACGCTGAGCCAATCGAGTTTGGGGACATTTGATAATTTAAATAGCATGAATGGCAAAGGCAGTTCAACTGAAGGCGTGAATTATCTGTTTGATAGTTTGATGGATCGTTCGCTGGACGAGCCGCGTGTGATGTATCCATTACTTGCAGAAAAGGTCAGTTACGATCCTGATCAGCTGCAATCGGTGACCTTTCACCTGAATCCACATGCAAGATTTAATAATGGTCAGCCTGTAACGGCTGAAGATGTGAAATTTACCTTCGATACTTATCAGACCAAAGCCAATCTAGGCTTTCAAATGTATTTGTCAGATTTGGCTAAAACTGAGGTGTTAGCTAAACATCAAATCAAATTTATTTTTAAGTCTAAGAACAATGTGGAAATGCCACTGATTGTGGCGAGCCTGCCGATCTACTCAAAATTGGATTGGAAAAATAAAGATTTTGGTCGTGTCACCCTTCAACCGATTGTCGGTTCAGGTCCTTATGTGGTGGATCGTATAGATGCAGGGCGTAGTATTAGCTATAAGCGTAGTCCGAACTATTGGGGCAAAGATTTGCCAGTAAACAAAGGTCGCTATAATTTTGATCGTCTGAAATATGTTTATTATCGAAATTTAGATGTGAGTTTTGAAGGGTTTAAATCTCGACAATTCAATTTATACGAAGAAAAAAATATCCGTAATTGGGTCACAGCCTATAACTTTCCAGCAGCGAAATCAGGTTTAGTCAAAAAGTATAAAGCGCAGTTAGGTACTCCTCTAGATATTCAAAGCTTAGTGTTTAATATCCGCCGTGCGCCACTCAATGATATTTATCTGCGTCAGGCATTAACCTACGCTTATGATTTTGAGTGGCAAAATAAGGCGCTGTTTTTTAATCAAAATCGGCGCTTGCAAAGCTATTTTGACAATACTGATTTGGCTGCAACTGGCCGCCCCAGTGCTGCTGAATTAAACCTATTAAAGCCATATTGGGCCCAATTCAATCCAGTGATGCGACAAGGTATTTTGGCTGATTGGCGCTATCCTATTTCTGATGGCAGTGGTTTCAATCGGCAGAATTTATTGACTGCACAACAGATCTTAAAAGATGCTGGTTATCTGATTCGCAATGGTCAGTTATATGATCGAACAGGTAAAGCCATTCGAATTGAATTGTTGATGCAACAGGAAAACCCACAGCGTGAATTAATGCCTTTTGTGCGGAATCTGAAGCGTTTAGGTATTCAGGTTCAGCTACGGCAGGTGGATGTACCGCAATATATGGAACGGATTCGTCATCAAGATTTTGATATGATGGTGTTGAAATTGCCCCAGACTTTAACCCCAGGAAAAGAACAAGCTCAATTTTGGGGAAGTGCTGCAGCAGATGAGGCAGGCAATTATAATTATTCAGGGATTAAGAGTCCTGCAATTGATCAGATGATTGCGAAAATTGTAGCGGCAAAAACACGCGAAGAGGTGGTGTTGTATACGCGTGTGCTCGATCGTTTATTGCGTGCAGGATATTACCAAATTTTGACTTATGGAAAGCCTGAGCGCTGGTTTGCCTACTGGGATATCTATCAGCAGCCTTCGGTTAAGCCAAAACTTTCTGTAGGATGGGAATATTGGTGGGTGGATACAGATAAAGCTAAGAAACTTGATCAATCCGTGCAGAAACACTGAATTAAAAGAATTAAGGATCTTATTAAATGGTTCACTATATTCTGAAAAGAATGTTATTGATGATCCCGACATTATTTTTCATTTTATTGATTAATTTTTGTATTGTGCAAATTGCCCCAGGCGGACCAGTCGAACAAGCGATTCAGCAAATCCAAAATGCGCAAGGCTTAGGAGTAGGCAACAGTGCGCCCTCAGGTTTGACCACTTTGGCACAATATGAAGGTGCACGTGGTTTAAGTCCAGAAATGATTGAAACAATCAAAGCCCAGTATGGTTTTGATCGTCCTGCCGCAGAACGTTTCTGGCTCATGCTTAAAGGTTATGTGCATCTGGATTTTGGTAGCAGTTTTTTTAAAGATAAACCTGTGACCCAGCTGTTATACGAAAAGCTGCCTGTCACGCTATCTTTGGGCTTGTGGAGCATCTTCCTGATCTATCTGATCGCAATCCCGCTGGGTATTAAAAAGGCCAAAAATAATGGCTTGCTGTTTGATCAATCTACTTCCTTATTATTAGCCGTGAGTTATGCTATTCCATCTTTTGTGTTTGCAATTGTGCTGATTGTTTTTTTTGCAGGAGGCAGTTATTTGCAGTGGTTTCCCTTACAAGGTTTAGTTTCTGAGAACTTTGCTCAATTGAGTCTTTGGGCAAAAGTACAAGATTATTTGTGGCATATGTATTTGCCCATCTTGAGTATGGTATTGGGTAGTTTTGCCGCACTGACTTATTTAACGAAGTATTCATTTGTTGAGGAACTGCAAAAGCCCTACGTACTGACTGCAAGATCAAAAGGACTGAATGACAATCAAATCCTTTATGGACATGTCTTTCGCAATGCAATTTTAGTGGTTGTGGCCGCTTTGCCAGAAGCCTTGGTCGGTATTTTCTTTGTCGGTAATTTATTTATCGAAATCATTTTTAATTTAGATGGGATTGGTCTATTAGGTTTTGAAGCGATTACTCAGCGTGATTATCCTGTCATTTTTGGGACTTTATTTTTATTTACCTTATTTGGGATGATCTTACGTTTAATCGGTGATGTACTCTATCAAGTGATTGACCCACGCATTGATTTTGAATCAAGAGGTGGAAAATAATGTCCCCTTTGATGCGTGCGCGTTTTGATCGATTTAGGCAAAATAAATTGGGCTTTCGCTGTCTGATTTTATTTTTAACGATCTTTGTATTGTCCTTATTTGCTGAATTGATTGCCAATGATAAACCGTTGTTGGTTCGCTATCAGCAGTCTTTTTATTTCCCGATTTTGAACGATTATCCAGAAACGACCTTTGGCGGCACTTTTGAAACTGCCACTGATTATCAAGACCCAGCCGTAAAACAATTGATTCAAAAACAGGGCTGGATGATTTCTCCACTGGTTACTTTTGCTTATCAAACACCAAATTTATCATTGGCAGTACCTGTGCCTTCAGTGCCAAGTTCTCAAAATTGGCTTGGAACTGATGATCAAGGCCGTGATGTGTTTGCTCGAATTCTCTATGGTCTGCGTATTTCTCTTTTATTTGGGTTTGCTTTAACGCTGTGTTCTGCGGTGATTGGCATCATGGTTGGCGCAATACAAGGCTACTATGGCGGCTGGGTTGATTTAGTTGGGCAGCGGATTTTGGAGGTCTGGGGCGGCTTGCCGATGTTGTTCATTGTGATGATCTTGGTGAGTATGTTTAGTCCCAGTATTTATTGGCTATTTTTGATCATGTTGCTATTTGGTTGGACTCAGTTGGTTGGACTAGTACGTGCGGAGTTCCTGCGTGCGCGCAATTTTGATTATGTCCGAGCAGCGCAAGCGTTGGGCGTAACGGATCATAAAATAATCTTTAAGCACATTTTACCGAATGCAATGAGTTCAAGTCTATCTCAGATCCCATTTATGCTGACCGCCAATATTATTGCGCTCACTGCACTGGATTTTTTAGGTTATGGCTTACCGCCTGATGCTGCATCATTGGGTGAGTTATTATTACAAGGCAAAAATAACCTAGACGCACCGTGGTTGGTGCTGTCTGGCTTTTTTACATTGGCGATTGTACTTTCGTTATTGATTTATATCGGGGAGGCTGCACGTGATGCATTTGACCCAAGACGATAACCCGCTTGATCAATCCCCGTTATTAAGGGTTCAACAACTGAGTATTCGCAGTGAAACAGGACAAAGCTTGCTTGAAAATTTGAGCTTTGATTTATATGCAGAGCAGACGGTTGCGATTGTTGGAGAGAGTGGTTCAGGTAAAACCATTAGTGCGTTGGCTGTGCTGGGTGTGTTGCCTGAACATTTTACAGTACAAGGCAAAGTGGAACTCGATGGAGAAAACTTGCTGGCTTTGAGCCAGAGTCAGTTACAGCAGATACGTGGCAAACGCATAGCTATGATTTTTCAGGAGCCGATGACCGCTTTAAATCCTTTGCACAAAGTAGAGCAGATGCTGGGCGAGAGTCTAATGCGACTTGGTATTGCTAAGACCGAGATTCGAAAACGGTGTGTGGAGCTATTGCAGGATGTTCACATAGATGATCCAGCACGTATTCTGCAATGCTATCCACATGAGTTGTCTGGTGGGCAGAGGCAACGAGTCATGTTGGCAATGGCTTTGGCTTTAGAGCCAGAAATTTTGATTGCTGATGAACCAACCACGGCTTTAGATGTGGTGTTACAAGCGCAAATTTTAACGCTGTTAAAAGGGGTGCAGCGGCAGCGAAAGATGGCAATCGTTTTGATCAGCCATGACCTGAATTTAGTCAAGCATTATGCAGATCATGTCGTGGTACTGAATCAAGGGCGTGTTGAAGAAAAGGGGACTACTGTAGAAATATTTACTCATCCCCAAACCTCATATACACAAAATCTGCTCAATCATGATTTTGGACAAGCTTTGCTGCTACAGCCTACACAGGGCCTACTTGAGCTAAATGATGTTAGGGTAAAATATCCGCTTAAGTATGGTTTATTCAATCAAGTTAAAAGCTATAAGATTGCAGCAGAATCCATCCAGTTTAGTCTGTCTCAGGGAGAGGCTTTAGGCATCGTTGGAGAAAGTGGTTCAGGTAAATCATCATTGGCCTTAGCGATCGCTAGACTGATCAGCAGTGAAGGTTCTATTCATTTTCAGGCACAAGATTTAAACCTGTTGACTCAAAAACAGCTTCGACCATTTCGACGTGATTTTCAGATTGTGTTTCAGGATCCTTTTGGTAGCCTGAATCCTCGTATGTCAGTTGAACAGATCATTGCAGAAGGGCTTCATCTTCAGCCCATTTCAACGCAACAGTGCCAAGCTGAAGTTGACGCTGTTTTGGCAAAAGTCGAATTATCTTTAGCGGATAAAGAGAAGTATCCGCATCAGCTTTCTGGTGGGCAACGGCAACGTGTGGCGCTTGCAAGAGCATTGGTGCTAAAACCAAAGCTACTGATTTTGGATGAACCGACCTCGGCCTTGGATCGGACTACGCAGTTGGCTATCATTCAATTGTTACGTCGTTTGCAGCAGCAAGAACACATCAGCTATATCTTTATCAGTCATGACTTACAAGTCATTAAAGCACTGTGCCAAAAAGTCTTAGTGATGCATCAAGGCAAAGTCTTGGAATATCAAGCCACAGCACTTTTATTTAGCCAACCCCAGACTGAATATACCCGTCAGCTTATTTCTGCTAGCGAATATTAGCATTGTAATTAAATTGACATATGCTATTGTCAGTTCATCGGAAGAATGCTTGACAGTAACAATAATCAGATTAAATTAGAGTAAATACTCTAATTGTAGCAGAGGATGACCATGAGTCAGATTGCAGACAGTATCCAGATTCGCAACACCACATTTAAAAATCGTATTATCAAAGGGGCAATGAGCGAAGCGCTCGCGAATGATGCCGGACAACCCAATGATCTCTTGATTGGTTTATATGAAGCGTGGGCAAAAGGCGGTTTAGGTTGTGCCATTACGGGAAACGTAATGGTGAATGTAGGCGCTAAAAATGAACCAGGTGTGGTTGCAATTGAAACCGATCGTGATCTGGAAAAATTAAAGCAATGGGCTGCTGTGGGTAAGAAACATGGCATGGTGCAATTGATTCAGTTGTCACATCCTGGTCGCCAATGTCCTAAAGGTCTAAATAAGGAAACGGTTGCACCTTCAGCTGTGCCTTTTAGCCCAATGCTTGCAGCAATGTTTGGTACACCACGTGAGCTTAAACATGAAGAAATTTTAGATATTATTCAGCGTTTTGCGACAGCTGCAGCAGTATGTGAGAAGGCAGGTTTTGAAGGTGTACAGCTGCATGGCGCACACGGTTATCTGATTAGCCAGTTTCTATCGCCTTTAACCAATAAGCGCACGGATCAATGGGGTGGTTCGATTGAGAATCGTATGCGTTTCTTGATCGATGCTTATCAGGCGGTACGCGATGCAACTTCTGAAAACTTTATCATTTCGGTGAAACTGAACTCAGCAGATTTCCAGCGTGGTGGAATTACAGAAGAAGATGTCATTACCGTGTTCAAAGCGATTGATGCTGCGGGGATTGATATTATCGAAATTTCTGGGGGAACCTATGAAGCTCCAGCAATGGCGGGCGCAAAAGCAGAGTCACGTAAAGCCAGTACCATTGCACGTGAAGCTTATTTCTTAGAATTTGCAGAAAAAATTCGCCAACACGTTGCCTGTAAATTGATGGTAACAGGTGGCTTCCGTACCGTAGAAGGAATGAATGCTGCATTGCAAAGTGGCGCATGTGATTTTATTGGAATTGCACGTCCATTGGCGGTTGAAGTTGATTTAACAGACCGTTTAATTGCAGGGCATGATGTCCGTTATGCAGTGAATCAGATTAAAACAGGAATTCCATTTGTCGATAAAATGGCAATTATGGAAATCATCTGGTATGCAGCGCAGTTTAAAGCGATTGGACAAGGTAAAAAGCCGAATCCAAAATTATCACCACTGTTGGTATTCTTAAATTATGCAAAAGGGAATATCAAAGCGGTTGTAAAAGGTCGGGTCAATTCACGTAAGTCTGCATAATATATTTTAGGGCTCTTCGGAGTCCTTTTTATTTTAGTGAATAAAAATACTGGTTAAACAATTCTTTTAATAATTTGACTATTTCATTTAGAATATTTTTCGTATTAAGGGGAATATTTATGACTTGGATAATTATTTTAATTGTTGTGTTTGCAATTGTTACTTTAGTTTTAGGTAATACTAAAAAAGAAAAGAAAGGTGGTGAGCGTAATCCGATTAAGGGTAAACGGATTCTAACAATGAATGAGCAACCAACTTTTTTAAGATTAAGGGAAGCATTACCGGAGCATATTGTTTTGGCACAGGTTGCGTTTAGTGCATTTATGACAGCTCAGGGTTATGCCACTAGGAATTTGTTTAATCGTAAGATCGCGGATTTTGTTGTATTAGATAAACAGTTCAATATAGTGGCTATTGTTGAACTTGACGACTCATCTCATAAAGGGAAAGAAGATAAAGATGCCGATAGAGATAGTTTAATCATTGAGGCGGGACATCGAGTAATTCGTTATCAAAGAACACCTGATATAGATCAAGTTAAAAAAGATTTTGGAATAACTTCTATCGAAACTACAACTATTGAATCTGAAACACAAGAGAAAACAACTTTAGTCTCAGAGGCATTTATTTTTGAAACCGAATCAAATGAACAAAAAGTACTTTAATTGCTATTGGAAATATTTTAACTAAATAAAAAAGCCACTGTCTTAAAATGCAGTGGCTTTTTCAAATCTGGCGTCCCTACGGGGATTCGAACCCCGGTTACCGCCGTGAAAGGGCGATGTCCTAGGCCTCTAGACGATAGGGACTTCTTGAGGTGGGTGTATATTAGGGTTCTGTCACCAAACTGTCAAGAAGGTGAGGAGACAGTTTGTTCAAAATATAGCAAAACAGTTCAGCAGTCTTCTGCGTATCGTACAACGCAGAGTGTGCTTCTTTACCATCAAACTCGATTCCAGCCTGAATACAGGCACGTGCCAATACCGTTTGCCCAAACATGACTGCGCTCAGCGTCACGGTATCAAATACCGAAAAACTGTGAAACGGGTTTTGATTTTTGGTACCAGAACGTGCAATCGCTGCTTGTAAGAAACCTAAGTCAAAGTGTGCATTGTGACCAACCAATACCGCATGAGTACAATGCTGAGCTTTACGAACTTCAGTCAATGATTTGAAAATACGACGCAAGGCAGTGCGCTCATCTTCAGCCATCGCAACACGCATTGGATTGAAAGGATCAATACCAATAAAATCTAATGAACGGCGGTCAAGATTTGCGCCTTCAAAAGGGTTGATATGTGCTTGGAAAGATGGGCCAGGTATAAATTGCCCGTGTTCATCATAGATGATCGGAATACACGCAATTTCAAGTAGGGCATCGGTTTGCGAATTAAAACCTGCTGTTTCCACATCGACAACAACAGGCAAGAATCCACGAAAACGCTGTCCAATGACAGGGGCTTTATTTTCTTCTTGGGTCACACTTTTCTCCAATGCAAGGTTTTGCCTGCATGAAGTGGGATAATTTTTTGGTCATCGAGATAGTCTAAAGATTCTGCGATAGTAATATCTTCTTTGACTAAGGTAATGGTTGAGGTATTGCGTGGCAAACCATAGAAGTCAGCACCGAATAAGCTTGCGAAGCCTTCTAAGCGTTCTAGCTTTCCGACTTGATCAAAGGCTTGTGCATACAGCTCAATGGCGTTTGGTGCGCTATAACAACCCGCACATCCACAGGCATTTTCTTTGGCATCTTGTGAGTGGGGTGCACTGTCAGTACCTAAGAAAAATTTCGGATTACCACTGGTTGCGACTTCCAACAATGTTGTTTGATGGGTTTGACGCTTTAAAATCGGTAAGCAATAGAAATGTGGTTTTACACCGCCAACCAACATGTCGTTACGATTAAATAATAGATGTTGCGGGGTAATGGTTGCCGCAACATTACGATCTTGTTCGAGTACAAAATTCGCCGCATCACTTGTTGTAATGTGTTCTAACACGACTTTTAATTTTGGGAACTGTTTGAGTAAAGGCGATAGCACTTCATCTAAAAATCTTTTTTCACGATCAAAAATATCGACGTGATTATGCGTCACTTCCCCATGCAGTAACAATGGAACCTGATGTTCTTCCAGTTGTTCAATCACGGCATACACTTTGCGAATATCACTAACACCATTATCAGAGTTGGTGGTCGCACCCGCAGGATAAAGCTTGATCGCATTGACGAATTCAGACTCTTTAATTTTACGCACTTCGTCAGGAGAAGTGTAATCAGTAAAATAAAGCACCATGCGTGGATCAAAATTCAAGCCTTCAGGCACATGGGCAAGAATACGCTCGCGATAAGCTGAAGCTTCTTCTACCGTTTTAACGGGTGGGACAAGATTGGGCATACAAATTGCGCGGGCAAATTGTTTGGCTAAATCAGGAACAGTACGTTTTAAAGCTAAACCATCACGCAGGTGTGCGTGCCAATCATCAGGTTGCAAAAGTGTAAGAGTATTCAAGGTCTACTTCAAACTTAAAAATAATACAAATAATAATGCATAAAGTGTGAAAATGGTAACTAGAATTACGGATAAGTGGTTAAGCAAAGCGCATGACAAAATGATAATTTATGTTATTTTTTATGCGGCACAAAAATAGTGCAGCATAAAAAGAGTATCTGGGATGGACAACGGCTATGATCTTGATCAATTGCGGAGGTCGAAAGAAGACCTCGAGCAGCTTGTTGCCCAACATTCTAAATCTAAGAATACCCATCAAACTTTACCGCAAAAATTAGAAAATGAATTCTGGAAATTTAATGTAGACAGAACACGTCTCAATGCGATTCAGTTCTTCGGTCAGGGTGTGATTACCTATACCATATTTGTGCTGTTGATCCTGCCATCTAATTTTCTCGTGATTCGTGGCAGTACATATTTTGCCCTCGATTTTATCTACAGTATTCTCAGCTTAATTGTTGTGGGGATTGCACTGTTCTTATTTTGGGCTTTTTCACGCTTTAAAAAACTCAATCCTTTATTTTACCCTGCCGCTTGCCTGATAGTGTTCCTGACCATTGTATTCACCTCTTTTTTGATGATGAGTGTTTCAAATCTGGTACTGCAAAATCAGGCCATGGTCCTCATTGCATTTCTGTATATGTTGGGTTTTATCCTGAGTGGCATTCGACCACTACATATGTTATGGATTGGTTCCTTTGCCGCAATTTCGATTTTGTTTCTTTTATATTGGTTTGATAACCCTAGTGATTTTCTCATGATTGGGCGCACACTAATAGGAAGCTTACTGCTGGGTTTCTCGATTAGTGTGATGTTGACTTCAAAAGAAAGAAAAATATTTATAAAGTCCAAAATTTCAGAAATTGATGAGCAGATTTTACGGATACAGGCATCTGAGCTGTTACATCTGAGTCAGCATGACGAACTGACCGATGTGTCAAATCGACGTACCTTTGAAGAGATGTGTACCTATTACTATGATTTAGCCTGTAAAGAGCGCAAATCGCTATCGGTCTTATTTATCGATATTGATTATTTTAAAAACTATAATGATTTTTATGGGCATCAAATGGGCGATCAGGTGATCTCAGCTATTGCGAAAACTATTAAAAGCTCGATTCGACATATGGATTTTATTGCTCGTTATGGAGGGGAGGAGTTTGTTGTACTGTTGCCTGAGACCTCTGCACAAGGTGCTTATGCAGTTGCGACCAATATCTATCGTGCAATTGACCGCTTAATGATTCCGCATGATAAATCATTGGTATCTAATCATGTAACTATTAGTTTGGGGATTACGGTATTTAATGGTAATCCAAAAATTAGCCAAGAGATGTTGATTCATACAGCAGATAAAGCTTTGTATCGAGCAAAACAACTTGGACGCAATCAGATTTATTATCAGCCTTTACCAAATATAGAAGAAAGTATTTTGAAATAAAAAACCGAATATCAGTGCTTGATATTCGGTTTTTTGTAGAAAATGCCTAGATTATTCTAAGAATTTTACAGTAACACCTGAACGTACTTTAGCACCTAAGTCATTGGCATCCCAGTTGGTTAAACGGATACAGCCGTGTGATGCAGTCTTAGAGATTAAAGATGGGTTTGGCGTACCATGAATACCAAATGATTTTTTGCTCAAACCAATCCAAATATTACCGACTGGTGCATTTGGACCTGGTGGTAAAGAAAGCGGTTTAAGGTTTTTACCTTGCACAAAGTTAGATGGTGAATAGCTATACCAAGGATTTTTTGCCACACCAACTACTTTATAAGTACCTGTTGGAGATGGCGTGTCAGTACTGCCAATTGTTGCAGGAAATGACGCAATCATTTGATTGCGGCTGTTGAATAAATACAGCTGTCTTGCGCCTTTATGTGCAACAATTAAATGAATATCTTCTGGTAAGTCATTGCGGACATTGGCCACAATAATCTTTTCACCTACTTTTTTGAACGTCGCTGTTGGATTTAATTTCTTTAAGAAATTTTCATCCATATGGAATTTTTCACCCAACATTTCAGTAACACGGGTGTAATACAAACCTTTCATTTTTGCTTGTAGTGCATAATCAGAAGGGATTGAATCCGCATATGGACCTTTTAAGTCAGCGTCGGTAATGGTGTACTCAACATAAGCTGGCTTAGTCTGCTTAGCAACCAATGCATCCCAAGTTTCTTTGGTTAACTGACCTGTTGGTGTTAAACCATTCATTTGCTGGAATGATGCAATCGCTTTTAATGTATTTTTACCATTTGAACCATCAATCGCACCTGGTGATGCATGTGCATTGTTCAACATGACATGTGCACGTGCGTAGGCAGGAAGTTGTCCTTTTGGTAAAGCTTCAGGGTATTCAGCATTATTCATGCTGTCTAAAGTCCATGAAATTTTAGCAGCTGGAGCAGCGGTTGTTGCCGTGGTGGTATCCGGTGTATTTTCTAATTTTTGCGATACGACTGATGCAGCACCCGTATTGACTTGAGGTTCAGATACCGCTGGAGCTGCAACACTTGACGCAGGATCAGCAACAACACTGGAAGCTGTGCGTTCAATGGCTAAGGGATCTATCGGATCTTGGACCGAACCTGTAATTTGTTTTGGATTTAATGGTTGCTCAGTTGTTGGCGCAGCAAAAGCAACATTAGCAAGAATACAACTTAAACTCATAGCGAGTAATGAGCGAACAAACATGTAATTCAACCTTAAGAATTATTCATATTGAGATATAAGATATTGCAAGTATTACAGAAAATAATGCAGCTTGCAGTAGCAGTTTTGTGTAAAAGCGAAATTTATTTCAACTCATAAATTTGGATGCTATTGAAATTATAAATTCCTAGCTAACTTTGTTATGATGCGCGCTACATGAAACAATTTAGAGATTGGTAATGACAACGTTGAAAAATGATCGTTTCTTACGAGCTTTATTACGTGAGCCTGTAGACACCACGCCTGTATGGATGATGCGTCAAGCAGGGCGTTATTTACCAGAATATCGTGAAACTCGTGCGCAGGCAGGGGATTTCTTATCTCTATGTAAAAATACCGAATTTGCTTGTGAAGTGACTTTACAGCCACTACGCCGTTATGAGCTTGATGCTGCGATTTTATTTTCAGATATTTTAACGGTTCCTGATGCTTTAGGTTTAGGTTTGTATTTTGAAACAGGCGAAGGGCCAAAGTTTCATAAAACAGTACGTACTGAACAAGATGTGGCAAATTTACCTAAATTAAATGCTAAGTCTGATCTGGCTTATGTCATGAATGCTGTTTCGACCATTCGTTCTGCTTTAAATGGCCAAGTTCCTTTGATTGGTTTCTCTGGCAGTCCGTGGACTTTAGCAACTTATATGGTTGAAGGTGGATCAAGTAAAGAGTTTCGCTTCATTAAAAATATGATGTACGCACAGCCAGAAGTGTTACATGCTTTGCTAGATCATTTAGCTGATTCAGTGATTGATTATTTGAATGCGCAAATTGATGCAGGTGCACAAGCGATTCAGATTTTTGATAGCTGGGGCGGTGCGCTCGCGCATAGAGAATATGTTGAATTTTCATTGAATTATATGACCAAGATTATTGCAGGTCTTCAACGTGAAAAAGATGGTCAACGTATTCCGATCATTGTGTTTACCAAAGGTGGCGGGCAATGGTTGGAAACAATGCTCACCACAGGGGCTGATGCGTTTGGTCTAGATTGGACTACACCGCTTTATACTGCACGTGATGTGGTTGCAGGAAGAGCTGCATTACAAGGTAATTTAGATCCAGCTGTGCTTTATGGTTCAGCCGCTTCAATTGAAAAATCAGTGAAAGCCATGATTGATGATGCTTATGCCGATGGTGAAAAAACAGGCTATATCGCAAACTTAGGTCATGGTATTACCCAATGGGTCGATCCAGCACAACCTAAGATTTTTGTAGATACTGTACATGAATATAGTGCTAAATATTTAGGTTGATATTTTTAAGTATTTCAAAATAAACACGCTAGGATCAGTTTTGTGCAGTTGATTGTATTACCGCTCAACTTTATCTTTAAGGCAGCTTCGGCTGCCTTATTTGGATTGTTGCTTTTGATTGCATTTGCAGTCACCGCACCGATGGGAAGTCATGAATATTGGGGCTTCTTTCGTTATGACTATTTGCTGTTTTATGCCTTGATCATTCAAGTCTGTCTGATCTACTTAAAGCTCGAGTCATGGGCAGAAGCAAAAGTCATTGCTTTATTCCATATCATGGCGATGGGAATGGAAATATTTTTGACCCATCCAGCGATTGCCTCATGGCAGTACCCACAACCAGCGGTATTGAAGTTACTTACTGTGCCACTGTTTGCTGGGTTTATGTATTCAGCCGTGGGGAGTTTTTTTGCTCGCTCTTTGCGGCTCTATAACGTTTCATTCGAGAATTTGCCAAATTTTGGCAATATGCTGTGTTTGGCAGTGTTGTCTTATCTCAACTTTATGACCAAGTTTTTTATTCCTGATATTCGTGTTGCATTATTTATTTGGAGCATTTTGATTTTCTGGAAAACAAAACTTTATTTTCAATTACAACAGCATCGTTTTAGGGTGCCGATGTTGCCGATTTTATTGTTGCTTGCCTTCTTGATCTGGATTGCAGAGAACATCAGTACCTTCTATAAAATTTGGTTGTACCCAAGTCAAGTCGATGCTTGGCATATGGTGGGGTGGGGTAAATTAGGTTCATGGTATTTATTATTATTGCTGAGCTTAGTATTGGTATTAAAAATCTTGGGGAAGCGAGATAAAAATGGGGCTTGGCGGTTAAATTAGGCCATTCGAAAATCGTTTAAAACGAGCATCTAATTTCCTTTTGTTATGAATATTTCAGATATATTTCAAAATTTATTTGCTAAAGCGCGCTAAGCTCGCTATTTTAACTTTTGTGTAGGAAGAATTACACAACACAATAGTGATAACAAATACTGAAGAATAATTGATACTGGAGATCGTTCCTATGTTAAAAAAAATTGCATTAGCTGCTCTATTGGCCGCTGGTTCAACAGTTGCAATGGCTGATAATGATGTCGGTTGTGGTGCAGGTACACAAATTTGGGCAGGTAAAAAAGGTGTTGCACCTAAAATTCTTGCCGCGACAACCAATGGTATTTTTACCAACCAATTATTAGGTATTACTTTTGGTACTTTAGGATGCCGTCAAGGTGGCACTGTCACAGCTCAAGTGGTGA
Organism: Acinetobacter sp. Ac_3412; assembly: GCF_013072675.1. Lineage (NCBI taxonomy): Bacteria > Pseudomonadati > Pseudomonadota > Gammaproteobacteria > Moraxellales > Moraxellaceae > Acinetobacter > Acinetobacter sp. Ac_3412. The sequence goes on from NZ_LXUJ01000010.1 coordinate 40,858, forward strand.
CCTTCACCAATGAAAATGCTGAATCTTTAGCGCGTGATATGGCGGTTGGTCAAGGTGAAAGCCTAAATGTGCTCGCTGAATTAATGCAAATTAAAGCCAATGATAAAGCACGTTTCTTTGCTGTGTCTAAAGCAAACTTTGCTGAAATTTATTCAAGTAAAAATGCAAACTCGCTTCAAGTGCTAGATGCTTTACAAAGTGTGATGGCAAAAGACGCAGTGCTTAAAGCATACGTTTAATTTGCTACATGTTAAAACCCTGTCTTGATGACAGGGTTTTCTTATACCTACGATCATTATTCTTAAAAATTGCGATTGAATGAAATTAGCTACTTTTGTACTTGCATCTTTGATGTGTCACTTTGCCCATGCGATGGTTGAATCAGATTTTCAAACTTATTTGGACATTGCCAAACAAAAACAATTAGATCAACACATCACATGGCAGCGCTTGATGTATGCCGACCAAAAACAAAATAGCGAAGTCACTTATGCGGGTTATTTTTACGCGAAAGATGGTCAAACCAATTTAAAGAATGAATTACAAGCCGACATTAAAGCCTTATTTGTTGAAGTTCCAGATAACCAATCCATCCGTTGTAAATTTCCCGCACGTAGCCGCTGGTTGATGCAACAGCTCAACATCGATGATCAACAGCTGCCAAAGGTAAATTGTATTGAATTTGAGGACTGGATCAATCAAATCAAGCCGTATAAAGCGACTTTGATTTATGCCACTGACTTTATGGGGAATCCAAGTTCGATGTTTGGACATACGCTATTGCGTTTAGATCCAAAGGATCAGAAGCAACTCAATCTAGTGTCCTATGCAGTGAACTATGCTGCCACGGTGAAAGGTGATGATAACTGGTCCTATGCATGGAAGGGCTTAACTGGACAGTATCCTGGCGAATATTCTCTAATGCCGTATTACCGCAAGGTAAAAGAATACGGTGATTTTGAAAGCCGTGACCTGTGGGAGTATGAGCTGAATTTAACCCCTGAGGAAACTCGGTTTCTGGTTGAGCATATTTGGGAAATGCAGCATGTGAGTTTCCCTTATTATTTTGTCAGTGATAACTGTGCTTACCGTTTACTCGGTTTAATTGATTTAGTACGTCCAAATTTAAATTTAAAACAGCAGTTTAACTATGCTGCCATTCCAATTGAAACCTTGAAGGCTGTCGATCAACAAGACTTAGTGAAAGAAGTCGTGTATCGACCAGCTTTGGAAACCCAATTACTTGCTCAAGCCAAGCAGCATGGTACAGCTTTAGCCAAAGTTGCTCATCAGGTTGCCTTTACCGAGACAGATCAGGTTCAACCCATTTTAAAAGCATATCAACCACAAGATCAGGCCAAGATTTTAGAAATGGCTTATGACGATTTATATCTACAATATATTAGCCATAAGGTAGATGCAGATTTTGCCCAACCTCAATTACGTCAACTACTTGCGCAGCGTAGTCAAATCGAGGTTGATAAACAACGTCAAGAACCGATACGCCCGAAAAAGCAGCCTGTAGAAGGGCATCATGCCCGTAACTTGTCGATAAATGTGGGTGAAGTACAAGGGCAGAAGTTTGCCGAGATTGGTCACCGTCAGGCCTATCACGATTTAATTGATCCACAAGGTGGCTATCGGACAGGGACGCAACTCTTATTTTTAGATGGTAGTTTGCAATACCGTGACGACAAGCTCAAGCTCGAACATTTAGATCTATTATCAGTGAACTCCTATAACCCGATTCAGCCATTTAAATCGCCAATCACTTGGGGTTTTAATTTAGGTTGGAAACAAGAAGCGATTGAGAAGGGGCAGTTTAGTGAAGATGCGCAACATGGCGTGATGAATCTGAATATGCAAGTCGGTTATAGCGTGGCAGATTATGATCGTCGGCATTTGTGTTATGCCCAACTACAAAGTCATATTCAAGGCGGAAAAAATTTAGATAAAGGTTGGCGAGTTGGAGCTGGGCCAACTGTAGGTTGTATGAATGTATGGTCTGATCATATCAACAGCGTAGTACAGATTGAGTTACCGTATTGGCAAGATCGGAGTCAGTGGAATTTAAGAGTCGGTACGCAACTTCAATATAGTCTGAATACAAACCATGCTTTACGTTTAAACTGGGATTTTGAACAGCAGGATCATAAAGACTGGAATAAAATTGGCGTGGGCTATGTACACTTTTTTTAGCGGTTAAATATTATGAAAGTTTGATCAGAGCGGGCTAAGCAGATCAAACCTCAACAATCACATAGTATTTTTTAACGGCTTCAATGACTTCAAATGTACCGACAAATGCGGGTGGAATAATCCCTGCATTTCCAGCAGTTACTTCAATAAAAGAATTGGTTTTTGCGTCGTGGATACGCACAATTCCTTCAATGACCTGAAAAAACTCTTGTTTGTTTTCAGCAAATTGAATATTCCAAGCACCGACTTCACATTGCCAAATGCCACAGTCCATATGTGGATGTTCATATAAACTATAGGTTAGACGTTCAGGATTACCTCGAACCAAACGATCAGGACGAGGATAATCAATACTTGCTTCATTTGCGATTAAATCGCCGAAACCTGCTAACTGAACTGATGACATTCTAGGGCTGCTTAGCTTAATAGTTTTCAGGAACAGCGCTTAAGAATTCACGACGTACATCTTTGTCGGCTTTAAAATCACCAACAAAAGAAACCGTACGTGTAGTCGACTCTTGTTTACCTACACCACGCATCATCATACACATATGCGCAGAGTCAATCACAACTGCAACACCACGTGCTTGAGTCACTTCTGCAACCGCTTCAGCAATTTGCTGCGTCAAGTTCTCTTGAACTTGTAGACGACGTGCAAACATTTCTGTAATGCGCGCAAATTTTGATAAACCTAAAACTTGACCTTCAGGTAAATATGCAATGTGCACACGACCATAGAATGGCAGTAGGTGATGTTCACAAAGTGAATAAAATTCAATATTTTTGACCAATACCATTTCATGGTTATCGGAAGGGAAGAGCGCGCTATTTGTAACTTCTTCAAGCGTTTTGCTATAGCCAGAAGTTAAAAAAGAGAAAGCTTTAGCCGCACGCATTGGCGTATCTTTTAAGCCCGGGCGATTTAGGTCTTCACCAACGGCAGTTAAGATATTTGCGTACGATTGCTGCATAGACATAACAATGTTCACTTAGGTGGGTTGAACAAAAACGGCAATTGTATCAGAAAACGATTGGAAATCTTAATTTTGATAAAAATGCCGATTACTGTTTGTACTTAGGGTTCTTTTCGGCACGTTTGAGCAGGACTAAAACCGCTCCTGTACCGCCTTGATTTTCTGGCGCACTAACGAAAGCAAGCACATCACGATGCTGTCTGAGCCAACCATTGACATAGGTTTTTAAAATTGCTTCAGGCCCTTTACCGTGCACAATTTTAACGACATTTTGATTTTCATCTTTTGCCATTTGAAGTACTTGTAAAACCGCAGCACGTGCTTGCTCAACGGTACAGCCATGTAGGTCAACCGCCTCGAACCAGCGAATTTTGCCTGCTTTTAAGTCTTCAAATACTTTGTGCTGCAAGGTCGCAATGCGATAGCTTAAAGTTGCTTGGCTGGCAACAGGATTTAAGATTGCTTGGGTATCGGAAATTTCTGTAAGCTCTTGCTCTGCGCCACCTTCTGCTGCTGCACGTTTTGCCAAGGTTTGGGCATCGACTTTTTTACTGCGTGCAACGCGAGTATCGGCAATATTTTGATTGTCGATTGGTTTTACCCCAAGCAGGGCTTTTTTAAAAAGCTCAGTATCTTCCAACTCTTCAGCAACGGCTGGAGCTTTTTGTGACTCTGCTTGTTTGGCAATAGCACTCGTTTGAGGATTAGAGATTTGCTTTTTAAAGGCTTTCAGTAAGTTAAACTGGTCTTTAGAAAGCGATGAATCGTGTTTACTCATAAGTTTAGAAAAATTGGCAAGATACGAGAGATATAAAATTATAGTCCGAAACCATGATGATTTGAACTGAATTGCATTCATGGGGAAAAGGAATTCAATTTAAATCATTAGACAGAATTGAATGTGTAGGTGAGAAATTAATTTAGTTTTTACTTCTACTGTGATCTTTGTATTAAAAAACTAAATGTTTAATGGCGTTTATTACTTAAGGAAGAGTAATGATTTTGATAATGCGTGATTGGTTTAAACCCCTATTCTTAAAGCGATCATAAAGTTCAAAGCATATATGCTCATTTATTTGAACACGCGGCAGAGTATGAACAAAGTCAAAATAACGAATATAGCCAGATTGGTCCATGACAATCGTCAGGCGCTCGATTTGACTTCGTTTCTTGGGGAACATTTTATATTGTTTTACGATGCCACACTCTTCAGTTTTAATGTAGGTCTTTGCGGGGGACAAATACATGGCAATGCCAATAAGAATAAGCCCAGGAATTAAAGTAAAGAAATAGGCGACTCTTGGATCTTTAAAACTCTGAATTTTTTCGTAGAAAAATAGATGACTATAAATAGGAAAGCTAACTAAAAAGATCAGCCCCAAGATTAATAAAAAATTACTCATATTGTTTCATCGATTTTTATCTTTTAGTATTTTGAACTCTAATTTTTATTCTTTATTTAGAGTCTATATTTAGTTCTAGCAACTTTTTTAAAGGTTCAAGGTAGAATTTTACCTTGAACCTGATTTGCTTAGATCTGCTCAGGTTGCCCAAACAATGCATGAAATGCTTGATCAGGGCGAGGCTGTTTCATAAAGCTTTCACCCACAAGGAAAGTATGAATGTCATTGGCTTGCATCATCTCTACATCAGTAGGCATGGCAATACCACTTTCAGTAACTAAGATACGGGAAGCAGGCAATAATTTCTTTAAACGCAATGAGGTATTTAAATCCACATCAAAGGTTTTAAGATTACGGTTGTTCACCCCCAAAATACATTGTTCAGAAAGTTTTAGCGCACGTTCCAATTCATATTCATCATGCACCTCAACCAATACATCCAACTGTTGTTCAAATGCTGTTTTCGACATTTCTTCCAGTTGTTGATCTGATAAACATGCCACGATCAATAAAATACAATCGGCATGTAGCGCACGTGCTTCAACCACATTATAAGGATCAATCAAGAAATCTTTACGCAAAGCAGGTAGGGCACAATGCTGACGTGCAATCGCAATATTTTCGTCTGCACCTTGGAAGAAATCCACATCGGTCAATACCGATAAACAGGCTGCACCTGCTTGTTCATATTGTTGTGCAATTTCCGCAGGATTAAAGTCTGCACGGATCACACCTTTAGAAGGTGATGCTTTTTTAATTTCTGCAATTACAGCAGGGCGTTTATGCTGTAAAGCATTGGCAAAACCTCGCACAGGCGTTGCTTCATTTGCCCACTGCTCAACATCATGCAAGCTACGTTGTTTTAAACGTGCTGCAAGCTCCTCATGTTTGCGGTCAACAATTTTACCTAAAATGGTATTTTGAATATCGATCATGAGAAGTCCTTAGTCTGCCTGATATTGTTTCAATGTTTTGGTAAATTCAGCCAAGATACTCATTTTTTCTAAGGCTTGTCCGCCGTAAAGAATATCTTGAGCCAGCTCAACGGCTTGTTTATAGGTTTTGGTAATACCTGCGACGTAAATGCCTGCACCTGCATTGAGTGCAATCATATTTGCTGCTTTTTCGCCTACGTCTGATTTGTCACGACTCAAAGCATCTTTGATTAGCTTTAAGCTTTCTTCTGAACTATTGACGACTAAACCGGTGAGTGTTTGAGAGGCGATACCAACGTCTTCGGGGTTCAACGTCCATTCTGTAACTTCGCCATCTTTAAGCTCAGCCACAGCGGTTGGCGCAGCTAGACTGATCTCGTCTAAACCATCTTTAGAATGCACCACCAGTACATGCTCGGCACCAAGCTGTTTTAATACTTCAGCAATGGGACGGCAAAGTTCATCTGAGAATACGCCAATTACAAAACGATTTACGCCAGCAGGGTTGGTGAGTGGACCAAGTAAATTAAAGATACTACGAATGCCCAATTCACGACGTGGCGCTACCGCATATTTCATGGCTTTATGGTGATTTGGCGCAAACAGGAAACCTACGCCCATTTCACGGATACAACGTTCTGTTTGCTGCATGTCTAAATCAAGTTGAATGCCAATCTGTTCCAGCACGTCAGAAGAACCTGATTTACTTGATACACCGCGGTTACCATGTTTCGCAATAGTTGCTCCCGCAGCAGCGATCACAAAACTTGAAGCGGTTGAAACATTAAATAGGTTTTGACCATCACCACCTGTACCCACGATATCTACCAGATGAGGAATATCACTGACATCAATTTTAATCGCAAACTCACGCATGATACGTGCAGCAGCTGTAATTTCATCAATACTTTCACCCTTCATGCGCAAGCCCATCATTAGCGCACCGATTTGAGCATCAGTGGCTTCACCTTGCATGATGCTGCGCATGACATCTTCCATTTGTGGCTGGGTCAGATGGATGTTCTTGGTAATATTATTGAGTGCCTGTTGGATATTCATAGTCATGAGTTACAGCATTTAATGATTAAAAAATTTGGATGAAAGTGGTTGATGATGAAGGATAGCTCAGCTTTATGTGGTGTGTGTCCCACTCGTTAAGGGCTTATGTTAGCAGAAAATAACTCAAGATTTAGGTTGTGGCTAGAGAGTTTTTAAAATTTAACCCGTTTAAGCAGGTTGGTAAATTTGTGACGGGGAGGAATTGAATGAAAAAGGTTTTATTTTATGAGAGGGTTATTTTAGTTTTTATGATAAATAATCAACCATTTGATATATCTTATTCACGCATATCTCTATAAAAAATGTGTATAAATCAAATAAATAAAAGTAGATATATTAGGGCGGTCTTCATTTTACTCATTCATAAATATGTATCTAAATTACTTGAAATATCTTGGGGCTATTAAAAACAAAGGTTGTTTTGTTTTTGTCTTTATTGCATGTCTTCATCCATTAGAGAGCCATGCTGAGACAAATGTAGAACAGCCACAAACAAAGACAACATCAGATAAAGTGGTGCATGTTGCAGTGACAGGTTCACGTATCTCAAAAGCGCAAAAAGATGGCCCAACCAGTGTAACCGTGATTACCGCAGCCGATATCGAGAAACACGGTTATAGTAATGCCTTTGATGCCTTGAATAACCTGACCCAAAACACAGGTTTTGTGCAAGGAGCGGATTATGGCAATACCTTTACTCCCGCAGCCAATGCCATTAGTTTGCGTGGTTTAGGGCCGAACCATACCTTAACCTTAATTAATGGACACCGAGTTGCAGATTATCCAGTGCCTTATGACGGCGCTGTGAATTTTGTCAATTTAGCCAATATTCCGACTGCGATTATTGACCGCATTGAAATCTTAAATGGGGGAGCTTCCGCGATCTATGGTTCAGATGCGATTGCGGGTGTGGTGAATATCATCCTGAAAAAGAAAACCGATGGTACACAATTCAATATCAAGGCAGGTGGCACTAAAGAGGGCGGTGAAAATTTACGTCTACAATTGAGTGGCAGTAAAACATTGGACAAGCTCAATCTGGTTTATGGTGTTGAATTGAGTGGGCGTGAACCAATTTGGGCGGCTGACCGAGATTTTATGTCGAGCCGAACGCGTCGAGGGGAAAAGCCAGACACGATCGTTGGACGTAAAAATGCCAAGACAGGCCAGTATCTTTCAATTAATGGCTGTGATGCATTTGATGATCTATTTAAAGGTTCAGTAACAAATATTGGCAAAGCAGGGGCAGATAATTGTGCTAGTGGTCTGGCCCGACCGACCTATTGGACGGTTCAAACCAAGAATCGCAGCCAAAATGGTTATCTCGGCTTAGATTATGAGCTGAATGAGAAAACCCAATTATTCGCGGATGTTTTGATTGGTGCCAATCAAATTGAAAACAATACTCGTGGCCCGACATGGACTTCTTTAGGCGCAAGTAGTGGCTATTTCCTCAATCAAGACACAGGAAATTATGAAATCTGGACACGACGTTTTGCACCAGAAGAACTCGGTGGTGTTGAGCAAGCCAATAAAAAATGGAAAGAACTCTCCTCCAATTTGAACTTTGGTATCCGTGGCGATATTGGAGACAGTAGCTGGCGTTATGAAGCAGCCTATAATGGCTCGATTTATACTAGTCAATTACGTAAACAAGGGCTGGTACGTTCGAATGTTGATGAATATTTCTTAGGTCGGCAATTGGGGACAGATCAAGATGGTATTCCAATTTATTCCCCGCATTTAGATCGTATCAGTCGGCCACTGACCGCTAGCGAGTTTAGAAGCATTTCAGGCACAACTGAGGAAAACGACAAGTCTTGGGCACAGAGCTTAACTTTAAGTGCCAATGGTGATGTGTTTGAATTGCCTGCAGGAACGGCCAAGCTTGCTGCGGTGGCAGAAATTGGACGCCAAGGTTTTAAAATCAAACCAGATAAGGCGGTGGAAAATGGGGACTTCTATAATGCCACTTCCAGTGGCGAATATGGTGGGGCACGTACCCGTCAGGCTTTGGGTACGGAATTATTCTTACCTTTAGCCAAGCCACTCAATTTAACCTTATCTGGACGCTATGACCGCTATGCCTTGTCAGATAGTAGTATTGATAAATTTACCTTTGGTTCAGGCTTAGAATTTAGACCACATCCAACCTTATTGGTGCGAGGCAACTACGCCACCAGTTTCCGTGCACCAGATATGAACTATCTGTTTTTGAATAAACAAAGAGGGTATTTCCCCAGTACCACCGATTATTTACGTTGTAGCCAAACGGGACAAGCATTAGATAAATGTAGCTTTAAAGATTATTCGCCTGGCGCGAACTACACCTTAACAGGCAACAAAGATTTAAAACCCGAAGAAGGTAAATCTTATGGTGCAGGGTTTGTATGGTCTCCGAGTAATAAGTTTGATATTTCCGTCGATTATTGGGATATCAAAATTGATAATCTGGTAACCAATTTAAGTGAAGATAAGATTTTACGTTTAGAAGCTGATTGTCGTTTGGGTGCACAAGATATCAATTCGGCACAATGTGTTGATGCGTTGGCACGTGTAGAGCGCAACCCTACAAATGCAGTGGTTGATCCAAATGTGATCAACAATATCAATATTGTGCCGATCAATGCTGCCTCAGATCATACTCGCGGGATTGATTTCACCAGTAAATGGCGCTGGAAAACAGAAAATTTAGGTAACTTCTTGTGGACGGTGAATTATAGCCGTGTGCTTGAACGTGAATATCAACAATCAAAAGATGGCGAGAAAGATAATTATTTAAAAGACTTAACCATTCCAGATTGGCGAGATCGCTTTAATACCAGTCTCAGTTGGAGTCTCGGTGATTGGGCATCAACCGTATTAGTCAATCGCTATGGCAAGATTCCAAATGGTAATCAAACGGCTTACTTAAGCCCGACTTATTTGGTCAATTGGAGTGGAACTTATAAAATTTCACCCAAGGCCTCTGCATCAATCATTGTGAATAACCTATTTGACAAAGTGAAACACGATGACACAGGCGGATGGCCATATTATCCAATAGGATCATATTCACCAATCGGCCGTCAGGGTTGGTTGGAGTTTAATTATAAATTCTAAGAATGATGTGTGGATGCAGCGACATGGTACACCATTTGCTGCGTCTTTTTATTTTAAAAACTACAGAGGACAGATCTCCTATGTTGGTCAAACCTTCATTTAAAAAACAATTGCTACTGACAACATTACTTTCATTATCTGCAACACAGATTTTTGCATCAAATAGCAATGAACAAATTCCAATCGGCAAATTACCAGAATGGGCCATACCTGAATCTTATGATTTAGATTTTAAAATTGATCCTGCACAAAAAAGTTATACCGGTAAAACCACCATTCATTTAAAACTGACTCAAGCAACTGACCATGTTTGGATTCATGGTAAATCTTTATCGGTAAAAGATGCCAACATCCTCTCCGCAACTGGGCAGAAAACCACGGCCAAATATGAGCAAGCTTCGGAAGTCGATGGCGTCAGTCTGATTAAATTTGCCAAGGCATTACCTGCAGGTCAATACCGCTTAGTACTGGATTTCAATGCGGATTATGATCAGCAATTGGATGGTATTTATAAAATTGAGTTTGAGGGGAAGCCTTATGTCATGACTCAAATGGAGGCGATCAGCGCACGTCAATCTTTTCCATCATTTGATGAGCCGCGCTTTAAAACGCCCTTTAATATTCGTTTAACCATACCAAGCAAATATTCAGGTTTTGCCAATACCAATCAAGTCTCTGAGCAGGCCGAACAATCGGGGTGGAAAACTTTAAGCTTTGCACCGACCAAACCGCTACCAACCTATCTACTGGCACTGGCAGTTGGTCCTTGGCAAGTACAACAAGGTCCTGATATTGGTGCGACTGAGTGGCGTAAACAGGCGATCAAATTAAGAGGTCTGGCACCCGATGGCAAGGCTGAAAAAATGCAGCATGCCTTGTCTGAAACCCCTGCGATTTTAAAAACATTAGAAGATTATTTTGCATTCGGATATCCATTCGACAAGCTGGATTTGCTTGCTGCACCTGACTTTGCAGCGGGTGCGATGGAAAATCCAGGGCTGATTACCTTTAGAGATTATTTGATGCTGCTAGACAAAGACTCACCTGTGTCATTTGTACAGGGCTCTTTTAATGTCAATGCACATGAGTTGGCGCATCAATGGTTTGGCGATGTGGTAACGATGCCGTGGTGGGATGACTTGTGGCTGAATGAATCTTTTGCCACTTGGATGCAAAGTAAAATCACCCAACAACTTCATCCAGAGTTTAATGCTGATCTGGAACGCGTCGTCGATACAGCAGGTGCAATGAAAAGCGATAGCTTGGTCAGTGTACGCCGTATCCGCCAGCCAATTTTAAGTAACGCAGATATTCAAACCGCTTTTGATGGCATTACCTATCAAAAAGGCGCAGCTGTTTTAAATATGTTCGAAAGCTATTTAGGTGAAGAAAAATTCAAGCAAGGGGTGCGTAATTACATTAACAAGCATCAATATGGCAGTGCTACAGCCAATGATTTAATTAGTTCCCTCGCAGAACAGTCTGGTCAAGCTGAGCGTTTTAGCAAAGCGGTGAAAAGTTTTATTGATCAACCGGGCGTACCTTTGCTGAGCACCTCGTTACAGCAACAAGGTAATAAAGTCTTTTTGAATGTAAAACAAACACGCTATTTACCCGTTGGTTCTAAAGGTGATGCCAATAGTCTTTGGGGAGTACCATTATGCGTACGTTACGAAGTTCCGAATGCAGCGAGTAAAGTCCAATGTGAACTGGTTGATCAAGCGGAAGCAAAAATTGAACTCAAAGGTGCAAGTATTAACAGTTGGTATATTCCAAATGCAGATGCAGCAGGCTATTACCAATTTAGTTTGCCTGAACCAGAACTTGCTCGTCTGACTGCCGCTACAGAAAAACTCTCTAATACTGAACAATTGGCCTATGCCTATGCTGTTTCAGCGGCATTTAACCATGGTGATATTAACCTGTTGGCGGTGGTGGATGTGGCGAAGAAGTTTGCGAACTCGAATAGCCGACAGATTAGTACGGCATTGTTTCAGCAGCTCAGTACAATCCAGCGCCATGTATTGAAGACTGAGGCAGAACGTGAGCATTTTAGAAAAGTGCTCGCGAATTTATATCTACCCAAATTAAATCAATTGGGTTATGCGAGCAAAGCAGGTGAGTCTGCTGAGGATAGCTTGTGGCGTAGTGAGTTAGCCCAATTTCTTGCATTGGAAATTCAGGTGCCAGAAGTGCGTGAGCAATTGTTAAAACAATCCGACGCTCTATTCGCTCAAAAGCAATTGAATTTTGCAAAATTAACCCCCGAGCTTTTACCAACGATTTTAGCTGTACGAGTACAAGAAAAAGGGCAGCCTACCTTTGATCGTTTAGCGGGGGAGTTACAACACATCACGCAACCGACCCAACGTTTGGCGATGCTTACTGCCTTAGGCTCAGCCAATCAGGTGGAAACACGTCAGCAGGCACGTCAGTTAGTTTTAGACCCACGTGTGAAAGTTGGTGAAGTACGTACCGTGATTAACTCAATCAATAGCTATAGCGGTGAACAAGGCGGGCTTTGGTCATGGTTTAAGGCCAATCACGATGCTGTGTTTGATCGTTTAGGTAAGTCTTCTGCTGGACGCTTCCCTGCATTGTTTAGTGGTGCAGCTTGTACACAACAAGAAGCGACGCAGTTGAATTCCTTCTTTGCACCGAGAACCAAAGAGCTGGTCGGAGTCGAGCGTGGTTTAAATCAAACCAAGGAACGTATCCAACTGTGTGAATCCTTAGTGGCGAAACAAGATGGTTCGCTCGTGCAACAGTTGAAGTTGTAATTTATTCAGTTATAAAAAAGCCAACGATCATGCGTTGGCTTTTTTATTTTAATCTGGCTTAAGCATCATTATCGGGTTGTGGATTTCTGACACCGAGTAATTGACTGGTCGCTGTGCCTGCAGTCATCGAACCGTTGACGTTTAAAGCAGTACGCCCCATATCAATCAATGGCTCAATTGAAATCAATAACGCGACTAAAGTAATCGGTAAGCCCATGGCTGGGAGGACGATTAAAGCAGCAAAGGTTGCACCGCCACCAACGCCAGCAACACCAATTGAACTGAGGGTCACCACCACCACCAACTGAGCAATCCACAATGGATCAAGCGGGTTGATACCTACAGTTGGCGCAACCATAACAGCTAGCATCGCAGGGTATAAACCGGCACAACCATTTTGACCAATGGTTGCACCAAATGAGGCAGAAAAGCTGGCGATACCTTCAGGCACACCTAATTGTTTGGTTTGTGCTTCAATATTGAGTGGAATACTCGCGGCACTTGAACGACTGGTAAATGCAAAAGTTAAAACAGGAAAAACTTTCTTGAAAAAGTCGATTGGATTGACACGTACAAACAGCAAAATCAGCGCATGTACGAGGAACATGATTGCAAGTCCAAGATAAGATGCAACGAGGAACTCACCTAATTTAACGATGTCGGCTACATTTGCTGTTGCCACCATTTTAGTCATCAATGCTAATACACCATAAGGCGTAAATTGCATCACTAAACGGACAAGACTAATTACCAAGGCTTGCAGTGCTTCAATCCCGTGTCTGATTCTTTCGCCATTGACGGTGTCTTTATCCATCAGTTTCAGTGCTGCTACACCTAAAAATGCAGAGAAAATCACCACACTGATGATCGCTGTTGGACGAACACCGGTTAAATCAGCAAATGGGTTCTGAGGGAATAGTGAAAGTAAGAGCTTTGGAACATCTAAATCTGTCACTTGCCCAATGTATTGACTTTGAATGGTTGCCAGACGTGCTGCTTCTTTGGTGCCTTGTACCAGTCCTTCAGCCGTTAAGCCGAATAAATTAGTGATGCCTGCACCGACAAGTGCTGCAATAGCCGTGGTTACTAACAAGATACCAATCACGAGTACGCTGATTTTTCCAAGAGAAGTGGTTTGGTGTAGCTTCACCACTGCACTTAAAATTGAAATAAAAATCAGAGGCATGATCACCATTTGTAATAGTTGCACATAACCATTACCGACAAGGTTAATCCATGCAATTGAATGCTCAATAACAGGGTTGTCACCATAGATCGCTTTAAGGGCTAAACCAAAAAAGATACCTACGATCATACCGATCAGAACTTTTTTGGAGAGACTCCAATCTTTACGGTAGCTAAAAAACAATCCTGCCATGAGCAGGACGAAAACAATAATATTCAATAAAACCAAGGTATTCACAATAGGTTATCCTGATAGATCATTCAGGGGGAATGCTAAAAACAATGACTTAGATTCTATCATCCAGCCGCCCTGAAACTTAATCATTCCTATGACTATAGTTAATCTAAAAAAGTAAAATGCAATCAGACAAAACAGAAATTGAGGATTGAACTTACTTTTTATAACGTGTGAAAAGTGGATTAATTATTGAAAAAGAATGACTTGTTTTTAAGTGTAAGTTTTCAGATTAATTTTAATGCTGAAAATTTGTGCAGTATGTATGAGTTATATATCGTTTTTATATGTTCAAAATAAAAACAGCCTACTTATAAAAATAGGCTGTTTAGATGCTTAGTATTGGTAAATCTTGAGATTAAGCATAAATATCCAAGAAGTTTTTGAAAATTTGATGGCCGTGTTCGCTCAAAATAGACTCAGGGTGAAATTGCACACCTTCCACAGGCAGTGTTTTATGTTTGACACCCATAATTTCTTCAATCGTGCCATCTGCTTGATTGGTCCAGCAGGTAACTTCTAAGCACTCTGGCAAAGTTTCTTGCTCAATCACCAATGAATGATAACGTGTTGCAGCAAAAGGCGATGGCAAGTTGCTAAAAATCCCTTTGTCACTATGGTGCATATCGGATAGGCGACCATGCATCACTGTTTTAGCACGAATGATATTGCCACCAAAAGCCTGTCCAATGGCTTGATGACCTAAACAGACACCCAGTAACGGAATTTTGCCAGCAAAGTGATTGATGGCTGGAATAGAGATACCTGCTTCACTTGGTGAGCAAGGGCCTGGGCCAATCACCAGATATTTTGGCTGCCATCGTTCAATATCCTCTAATGTCACTTGATCATTACGAACAACTTTTACTTCTTGATTCAACTCGCCAAAGTATTGAACGATGTTGTAAGTAAATGAGTCATAATTGTCAATCATTAGAAGCATGATTATAACCTTTTGAAAGATATGCACTTAATTGTGCTATTGAATTAGATAAACCAATCTTAGCGCTGTGTTTTTTCATCTATCTTGAATAGAGAAAAGATTATTCTAGCGATAACGGGAAATCATCATAACAAAACGGATCATTAATGTGGGAAATTTTGAAAGCATTGAAGGCTGAATAAAAGGCTAATTTTGTTTGTTGAAATGAGTTAGTAATTGATAATAAATTTTTGTAATTGAAACACTTGAGAAAAAAAACTGAAAGTGAATCGAAAGTCTAAATGAATTGATTGGAATGATCTTGAAAAGAATGATATAAAAAGCCAATTTACGCGAATAATAAAAGCGTAATTGGCACTACATTGGTTCTTTGTTATATGTATTGCACTATTTTGGTTCATTATGTCTTTTTTGGGGACGAGCTAAAATAGGAATGTTTAAATATGGTGCATTTTTAAATGCAGACATTATAGTAGGCATAGGACAGGGAGCTTAAAGCATTTTTTCTGCAAAGAATTTCAATGTTTTAGGTATGCTTTGAAATTGTTGGTATGATAATTGCTAATTATACATCAACAACTAACACGCACTTAACAAGTGCATAAAAACTTCATTGGAGCAAATGAGCATGGCGAACAAGGTCCTTCAACTCATCAAAGAAAGTGGCGCAAAATGGGTCGATTTTCGCTTTACTGATACTAAGGGTAAAGAGCAGCACGTAACTTACCCAGCTGATACCATTGATGAAGATACATTTGAAGATGGTAAAATGTTTGATGGTTCTTCAATTGCTGGTTGGAAAGGCATTGAAGCTTCTGACATGATCTTACGTCCAGATGCTGAAACAGGTTTTCTTGACCCGTTCTTTGCTGAGCCTACAGTTGTTGTGACTTGTGACGTTATCGAGCCTTCAACTGGTCAAGGTTACGAGCGTGACCCACGTTCGATTGCTCGTCGTGCTGAAGAATATTTAAAATCTACAGGTATCGGTGATACAGCATTCTTCGGTCCAGAACCAGAATTCTTCGTTTTTGACGAAGTGAAGTGGGACATCGACATGTCTGGCGCGCGCCACACATTGATTGCTGAAGAAGCTGCTTGGTCTACAGGTAAAGACTACGAAGCAGGTAACTCAGGTCACCGTCCACGTGTTAAAGGCGGTTACTTCCCAGTTCCTCCAGTTGACTCTCATCAAGACATGCGTGCTGAAATGTGTGCACGTATCGAAGACATCATGGGTCCTGGTCGTGTAGAAGTACATCACCATGAAGTTGCATCTTGCCAATTAGAAATTGGTGTGAGCTTCAATACCTTAGTTCGTAAAGCGGACGAAGTTCAACAGTTCAAATATGCAGTTTGGAACGTTGCGCATCAATATGGTAAAACAGCGACATTCATGCCTAAGCCAATGGTTGGTGATAACGGTTCTGGTATGCACGTTCACATGTCAATCTCTAAAGATGGCAAGAACTTGTTTGCTGGTGACGAATATGCTGGTTTATCAGAAATGGCATTGTTCTTCATCGGTGGTGTAATCAAGCACGCGCGTGCGTTGAATGCGATTACGAACCCAGGTACAAACTCTTATAAGCGTTTGGTTCCACACTACGAAGCACCAATTATGCTTGCTTACTCAGCACGTAACCGTTCTGCTTCTATCCGTATTCCTTACGTTTCTAGCCCTAAAGGCAAGCGTATCGAAGCACGTTTCCCTGATCCATTAATGAACCCATACTTAGGTTTTGCTGCATTGTTAATGGCTGGTCTTGATGGTATTCAAAACAAGATTCACCCAGGTGAAGCTGCTGACAAAAACTTGTATGATCTTCCTCCTGAAGAAGAAGCAAAAATCCCAACAGTTGCTCACAACTTGGAAATGGCGATTGCTGCACTTGAAGCGGATCATGAGTTCCTGTTGAAAGGTGGTGTATTCACTAAAGAAATGCTTGATGCATATATCGAACTTAAAACTGAAGATGTACGCCGTCTTAACACGACGACTCACCCAGTTGAATTTGATATGTACTACAGCTTGTAATACATACAGATTGAAAAAAGCTCGCCTCGGCGAGCTTTTTTTATGTTTTTGATTCAATTGAAAGTCATGCTCTTTTTCCAAAGAAATTCATGTACACTCATAGGGTCTGCTGGCACTTCACCTTGCGAGCTACTGCTCTCATTGCGACAGAGGATATTTTTTAGATGTTACAAGGCGGGTCGTATGAAATTTAGTGCCTCTAAATGAATACGAGCTAACGTAGTAATATCAAAAAATAACCCTGTCCCGAAGGGTTATGTCTAAAACTTCCCCAAACTTCGTTATGAAACTTGACAAGGGTATCGCCATTGTCTACGTTCCATGCCTTGTTTGTGTGGTTTTAGCCTATAACGCAATGCATGGCTGAAGTATCAGCAGACCCTAATGATGTTTTTAGTGAGCCAAGCATGCGAAATTTACGACCAAACAGAATTAAGGGACGAGAGATCCCAACTGAATTGAAAAAATGGTTGTATGCATCTGGTTCCCTTACTCAGCAATTGACTGATCTGGGTGAGGGGGAGTTTCATGTCGAACGTCTTAAAGAACATTTCCAACGACTCACCTTTAACGATAGCCAGTGGATGCAAATGCCAGCACACCATATTGCATGGGTGCGAGAAACCAATCTTTATGGTAGTGAAACAGAAGCTTGGGTCAAAGCGAAAAGTATTTTTCCAATCTTAAGCTTACACAAGAAAGCGCGTTTATTTCGGCATATTCGTAATAAGCCAATTGGCTGGTTTTTATTTCAACGAACCAACCCAGCCTGCGAAAGGCGGGTTATTTATCTTGAAGAAGGTTGGACCAGACAAAGTTGCTATACTTGGCATGGCTGCAAATTTATTGTGCAAGAAACATTTCTTCCCGCATTTGAACAGTTTATTCGACAGCATTGACTCTAAGGATTCATCATGGAAACAGTGCAACACACAACATGGCGGCAACGTTTAGAAGCCTATTACTATCTATGCCGTTTTGATAAGCCTGTAGGTACAGAACTGGTCTTTTGGCCAACCATGTGGGCACTATGGATTGCTGCTGGTGGTTTACCACCTTTGCAGATTCTCATTGCGATGGTTTTGGGTACGATTTTTATGCGTGCAGCGGGTTGTGCGATCAATGACTTTGCTGATCGTAAAGTCGATGCCCATGTAGAGCGTACCAAGACACGTCCATTAGCCACTGGCATCATTCGTCCACGCGAAGCGGTTTATGTTTTTTTGGGATTAGTTGCAGCAAGTGCGTGTACTTTATTTTTTCTACCGATTGCAACGTTTTATTGCGCCCTAGCTGGTCTAGTACTGGCATTCATTTACCCTTTTATGAAGCGCTATACACACTTGCCGCAAGTGGTGTTAGGTATGGCTTTTTCATGGGGAATTCCCATGTCTTTTACCGCGATGGGTAAGCCCTTAGATTTAACTTGTTGGCTTTTATATTTTGGTAATTTGGCATGGACGGTGGCTTATGACACTCAGTATGCGATTACCGATCGAGAATATGATTTAAAAATTGGAGTGAAATCGACAGCGATTTTATTCGGTCGTTACGATATACAAATTATCGGGTTACTCCAGATTCTCAGTTTATTGCTGATCGGTGGGGCTTTATATTTAGAAAATCTGTTGTTACCGTTTGGATTGATTGCGTTGTTGATCGTTGCGGTAGATTTTGCCTATCAAGCTTTCAAAACCAAAGATCGTGATCCACAAATTTGTTTTTGGGCATTTCGTCACAATCGTTGGGTAGGACTGATTATTTTTCTTGGAATTTTTTTAGAATTAATATTTTAATCTGACTAAATAGTTGAAAAGTGTCCTATGCAGGGCACTTTTTTTATGCCTTAATAATACGGCATGTAGATTCATGCACAAAAATAAGACAAGGACTAAAAGGATATTTTATGAAACGGTCAAACATTGCTTTAGCAGTTACTTTCTCGATTTCTGCATTATTTTTAACAGCGTGTAATGACAATGATGATGATTATACCGGGGTAGATTCGAATAAAACCTATCTGTCTGAAACGACTTATTCTAAGGATAAAGTGGATAATGCCTCATCACTCAAGGTAATGACTTATAACATGGAGAATGTTCAAGGTCGCACTGCCAAAGCAACCGCACTGGTGATGTTCCCTAAAGTTGCTCAGCCCGCTGATGGTTATAGAGTGGTGGTCTGGGAGCATGGTACGGTTGGGGTGGGTGATAGCTGTGCACCAAGTAATAATACTGTGAATCCTCGCTTTAAAATCCTCGCTGATACTTTATTGGCGGCGGGTTATGTGGTGATTGCGCCAGATTATGAAGGCTTGGGGACTCCAGGAATTCATCCATATCTAAACTTGGGTAGTGAAGCTAAATCTGCGATTGCAGCGGTAAAAGCAGCAAAAGATCATTATGGGGCGAAACTCAATGGACAATGGATGTCTATTGGTCAGTCTCAAGGTGGTCATGCTTCATTGGGTACTGCTGAATTTGCAAATAATGATGCAAATTATAAAGGTGCAGTTGCGGGCGCTCCTGCATCGAGCCTTGGTTATATCATCTCTGTTGTTGCACCACAGGCGATTGCAAATATTCTTAAGCAAGAACAGGCTGGTCTTGCACCAGTAGGTACAGCTGTTGAAGTCTATGCAGAGCTGCTTGCTTATGCTGCATATACGACTGTTGGTATTACAGCTTATGATCCTAAATTTAATTATCGGGAAATTTTTCAGGAACGTTCTCGCTCAATTGCTGAATTCGCCGAAGGTACGACAGGTGAAAATGGCGTATGTTTAGATGATTTACATAATAAGTTTGCAGCAGATATTCGTGACTTTATCAGCAAAGATACCACTAAAACTGTTTTGGACTATCCAGGCTTAGCGGGTAACTTCCAAGAAAATCCAACAGTGAAAAAATTCCTAACAGATAATCAACCTGCGACCAAGAAAATAAACAGTCCAGTGATGATTATTCAGGGGACATTAGATATGGCAGTGCCTTATCCAGTGACAGATTCCTTGCAAAAAGGATTGATTGCATTGGGTACTAAAGTCACATTCTTGCCAGTTGTTGGAGCGAGTCATACTCAAGCAATTGTATGTAAGAATGCGGATGCTTATGGCTTTATCCAAGCCAATATGTCAGCAGGTACAGGTATCGTATTGACGGATGCGCAGAAGGATGCCAGCCAAAGCCCTCACTGTACTGGTAAATTCTAAGATTTCTTTGCTTATTTAGAAGAAATTTACTTTTAAAAAGAGTCTCTTTATAGAGGCTCTTTTTTGTTATATTGTTGCACTGTTTAAAGCCATGCAATTTGAGTTTAAATCACTTATGAGCCAGCCACCTGTTGAGAAAAAATCAATCCCTTGGTTATTAATGAGTTTGGGGTTGTTAATTCCAATTTTTATTGTAGGTATGGCCTTTGTTGCTGCGAAAAGTGATGCGCAAACTAAGAAAAAATATGACCAGCAACGCGCTGAAATGGCAAAGAAATTCGAACAGCAGAAAAATGCTGAACAATCGGCAAAGACGGAATAATCTTTCTTAAATTAGCTGACTATCGAAGATCCATCTGTAATTGTTTTACAGATGGAATTTGTGTATAGCGTTGTACGACATAACCTGCTTCTTGCAGCATCTGATCTCGTTTTTTATCTTCTAATTCTTTTCCGATATGGCTGGGGTCATCTAACTCAATAATCGCCAAAACATTCATCTGCTGATCTAAAACCACAAAGTCTGTCACCTTACGATTAAACTTACTGCGAATCTTATAATGATCACTGGTAATCAATGCACTAAAGGCTACCTGTGCAAGTACATGATGCTGTGGAAAGGCCTGTTGTAATCGTACAAACATTCTTGATTCAAATGATGTGATGACAGGTCGAGCAAAGAATTTTTGTTTGGGAAAGAAAGGGCGTATACAGCTAAAAAGCAAGATAGCTGTACTAATAAAACCAATCGTTAGAAATAAGAAGTGATTCGATTCAAACATGTATTTATCAAAGAGCAAATAAAAAACCCACTCAATTAAGAGTGGGTTTTTAGAATCTTGGCTCTCCCACCTGGGCTCGAACCAGGGACCTGCGGATTAACAGTCCGTCGCTCTACCGACTGAGCTATGGGAGAATCTGGAGCGAATTTTAGGGCTTAAATGTCAGTCCGTCAAGTAAAATCAGTATGAATAATAATCGCTTAAGCAAAATATTGTATATTAACGTGCAACTTGATTACATTGTGCCAATTCAGTGGAGCGGGCATTCCAGATTGCACCTGCTGAGTTTTTATAATAACTAATCTTACCGATACGTAAGACTAGACTCTGACAAGAATCCAAGGAGAGTGCATTGCCCCAAGGGCCAGACATGCTACAGACACGACCATTACATTTCCAGACGACATTAGGACCATTTTCAATTGGTACAGTCACAGTGCCCTTATAAGAGGAACCAGCATACCAAGTGGTTTGGGCGGCCATTGCTGGACTACAAAAGACGATTAAACAGAATAGAAGTTTTTTCATTATGTGTTTTCCATAACATCATCGCTAAGTTTTATCTTATATTTAAAATAATATGGTAGGTCGAAATTTATACGATACTCAACATGAAATGAACAAAATAATCGTAATTGTTGTTATAAGGGTATTTTGTTTATTTAAAATAAAAAGCCCAGATCAATGATCTGGGCTTTTTAGAATCTTGGCTCTCCCACCTGGGCTCGAACCAGGGACCTGCGGATTAACAGTCCGTCGCTCTACCGACTGAGCTATGGGAGAATCTGAGTGCCATTATAGGCAGCTTTTAAAATTGGTCAAGATAAAACTGTCATGTTTCTTTCATTTTTGCATCGTATGCTTTTTATTTGCACAATTACGATAAAGTAGGAAAAATAACTTGAACTTTGAACAGGCTATTGCTAGATTCAAA
Organism: Acinetobacter sp. Ac_3412; assembly: GCF_013072675.1. NCBI lineage: Bacteria > Pseudomonadati > Pseudomonadota > Gammaproteobacteria > Moraxellales > Moraxellaceae > Acinetobacter > Acinetobacter sp. Ac_3412. The sequence continues at coordinate 62,638 of NZ_LXUJ01000010.1, forward strand.
TGAGAAAGAGCGTTTAGATATTTATCTAAACAGTGTGGATTTAACCCTACTTGCCAGCACTAAAATGGCTAAACTGGAGGTCGAAATGACTATTCTAAATATTCAATCTATTTTTTCAGATTTGTCTTTTTATCAAGAGCATTATCTCGAAATTATTCAAGATTCTGCGCAGTATTACACGCCAGTTGAACATTCATTTATAAATACTTTTCCGTTTAAGCAACAAGCCTTGTATCTGGGTGATTTACTGCAATTATGGTTTGGTAATAAGTGGAAAATTCAAACGGCAAAAGATCTACTCACACAAAAAAATACATCAACTGTCGACGAGCACGCACCTTTATATTTATTTCAACTTGGTGGTGAATTATTTTTAGGTGCAAACACAGCTTTGGCTTGGTCTGTGGCAGAGCAAAAAATTGTCTCAGTACAAGTGAAAAGCATTTGGCAATACGCAGTATTCAGTCATTTATGTATTCGACCAAAAAGTTTTCAAGCGCATAAGGCCACTGCATAGGGCTATGATGAAATAGCCCATTTGCTTAATCTGTGCTTATGGGCGAATGATCATGCAGGTTGCGGTTGCATGGGCATAAAGTTTGCCATCTGCATCGACAATCTTACCTTCAGAAATACCTAAATTTTTACTGATATTGATCATGCTGCCTATCGCTGTGAGTTTTTGATTCCTAGGAATAGGGCGACACATTTTAATATTTAGATCAATGGTGCCATAACCGACGCCAGCTTCTAAAAGCGTATGAACAGCACAGCCTGTCACTGAATCAAGTACGGTTGCAGCAAAACCACCATGTACTCCACCCAGCGGGTTAAGGTGGCGTTGATCTGCTTGAACTTCAAATTTGATAAATCCTTCTGCAACTTCTACGGGTTGCATCGGAATGGTTTCACTAATACTGGCAGGTGGAATTTTCCCTTCACACATCGCGGTTAAAAACTCAAGTCCATTCATTTCTTTCGGGTGTTTCATCTTTTTTTTCTATATAGTTCTAAAAAGGAACTTGTGTATAACGTAGTCTTTCCATCAGAGACTGTCAATACAGTTCATCGATCAATATCATGTTTTACAAATTATTGATTGCAGCATGCTTGCTTTGTTTTATGCTAACGATAATTCATAAATAACAATTTTGAATAAAAGGTAAATTTATAATGAAAGGACAGTGTGTTTGTGGTGAAACCACGTTTGAAGTCGAATTAAATAATCATGAAGTGCATGCCTGTCACTGTTCGATTTGTCGTCGACAGACCAGTGGCGTGATTATGACGATTGATGTCAAACAGGGCAGCTTAAAATTTTTAAAGCAAGGCCACCTTTCGGTATATAACTCATCGGCTTGGGGCGAGCGAGGATTCTGTAATGCCTGTGGTACCAATTTATTTTGGCGGACTAAAGATCAGAATTATTGCAATATCAATGCATTTGCATTGAATGAGTCACCAAAAGATCTAAATCTCGATCTAGAAATCTATATTGATTGTAAGCCTGAGTTTTATGCTTTTCAAAATTCGACCAAGAAGATGACTGAAGCGGAGGTCATTGCACTTTTTAGTGGTGAATCTGCGGAATAGTGTAGCTTGTAGGAAATTCTAATTGTATTGAAGATTTTGATTTAAGAGATAAAAAAGAAGCTTCATTGAGAAGCTTCTTTTTTATTGCGGAAAAATTATTTCGCAGCTTTTTCTGCTGCAATCGATGCAATTGCGGCATCAACGCCTTCAATTGAATCAGCCGCTTTTTTAATACGTGCTAAAGCATCAACTAAAACTTCGTCAGCAGTTGCGTAAGAGATACGCATAAAGCCGCCTAAACCAAATGCATCACCAGGAACAACAGCAACACCTGTTTCTTCAAGTAACCATTCAGAGAATTCTGTGCAAGATTTTAAGCCTTTGGCACGAATCAACGGACGGATGTTGGCATAGGCATAGAAAGCACCATCAGCAGGAAGACAAGAAATCCCTTTGATGTCATTCAAACCGCTCACAACGAGATCATGACGACGTTTAAACGCTTCAATCATTGGCTCAAGTACATCTTGTGGACCATTCAATGCGGCTTCAGCTGCAACTTGCGAAATCGAAGTTGGGTTTGAAGTTGATTGTGACTGGATCTTTTTCATCGCACCAATGATTTTTGCAGGGCCTGCTGCATAACCGATACGCCAGCCTGTCATTGCATAGGCTTTAGATACGCCATTTAAAACAATGGTACGGTCATATAAGTCTGGTGCAACAGTCGCGATATTGTAGAACTCATCTTCCCAACGAATTGGTTCATACATGTCATCAGATGCAACAAATACTTGTGGATGACGACGTAATACTTCTGCCAAAGCCTCTAACTCAGCTTTGGTGTAGATCATACCTGTTGGATTTGAAGGGCTGTTTAATACCACTAGACGAGTATTTGGTGTGATTGCCGCTTCTAACTGTTCTGGTGTGATTTTGAAGCGTTGTTCTTCACCACATTTCACGATTACGGGTGTGCCTTCAGCAATAATCACCATATCTGGATAGCTTACCCAGAAAGGTGCAGGGATGATCACTTCATCACCTTTGTTTAACAAAGCAAGTGCCAAGTTAAAGAAACTTTGCTTACCACCACAAGACACCAGAATCTGGTTGGCTTGATAATCTAAATTATTATCGCGTTTGAATTTCGCAATAATTGCTTTTTTTAAGCTTGGAGTACCGTCTACAGCTGTATATTTTGTAAAGCCTTTATTAATCGCTTCAATTGCAGCATCTTTGATGTGTTGAGGGGTATCAAAGTCTGGTTCGCCTGCACCTAAACCAATCACGTTTTTACCAGCAGCTTTAAGCTCAGCGGCTTTATTGGTCACTGCAAGTGTAGGGGACGGTTTGATGGCATTGACACGATCAGAGAGACGTACGTCCACGGCATTATTCCTTCTTATGGGATTAAAAAATAAAAAGCAGGTTATCTTAGCCTAAATCGACTTCTTTGTGGCTGAAACTTGCCAGAATCGCATAAAAAGTTACTAAATTTTAAGCATTAGAATCATTGTGTTTTTTTACATATTTTATTTTTATCAAAAGCGCAAAAATCTATTACAATATGCGGCTAGAAATCTAGATTTCGAGAGAATTCCAATGAGTACCCAACAACCTAAAGCCAAAAAAGCTTTGGTGAAATTGCCTTTTCCAATGCCATCTGCTCAGGATGATGCTGAGGATGCAACGCATAATCAGGTTCGTCCAAAACCTGAACAATATGCTGATCGCACTTGGATGCCACCACGCGGTACACGTCGTTCGATGGGTAAGCGTTAAGAAAAAAAGCCAATCAATCTGATTGGCTTTTTTTCTTATCAATAGCGGTTTAATGGATGTTGTATTTTTAGTTCACCACGCCAAAGTTTGAGAAAATCGTACTCATCAATATCATAAAGTTCCATCAAGGCAATAATCACACTGACAAAGGTCATGGCACCTTCAGCGTTGTTATGAAAGTTGAAAATTTTGCCATTGAGCTTGCCTAAAATATCGTTGATTTCATGTTCACGACCGCGCCCATAGCGATCACGCGGGTACAACTCTTCATTTAAAACAACCAAAGCAATGGCTTTTTCAGCTGCGGTTAACTGAGTTTGATCGAGTGCTTCTTCGAAAGACTCGTAGCCATGATCGAAATAGAAAATGACCTTATCTGAAATAAAAGCATGTACCGCATCAGCAGTTAGGTCTGGAAATTGTGAAACAGCATCTTCTTCGATATAGGGACGAAAAGATTCTGGAAAAATCACATTGGAGTGAATGCCTTTAAATAATGGGGCGATTTCAGATACTTTATAACCCGCAATACCACAGCCTAATGCCGTTAAAAAATATTTCATTTTAGGGTGGTGTTTTGCGTAGACTTTAAAGTCCTCGACATAATGCTTTATCTGAGCCAATGGCATTTGTTGTAAGTGTTCATTCAGTGTTGGAATTGCGAAGGTTTGTCCTGCCCAACCACGACCAACACCTTTGACTGCCGCAAAATGTTGTGCCGCGACACGGGCCGCGCCGCTGTCATGTATCCCTGCTAAATTACTACCAAAAACAAAGACCGTGTCTTCTGGGAGTTCCGTTACGATTGTTTCATCGTGATATTGGTAAGTCATATTCTTATCATTGAAATCGAGTATAAGTCCATGTTGCAGTTGATTGCGTAGCGGGTCAAGTCTTGCTTGAGATTAATTTATTCAAGACATGTTTCTGCGTGACGCTATTCCAATGACGATTAGATTCAAGTATTGCTAAGCACTAAAATATATATCATGGCTTTCTTGGCAGAGTCTTTGATACTGTGATGTATTGTCTAGGCGTTATAGTTAACAATTGATATCAAAACGAGATTGAAATTTAACCCCATTCTGTTAAGTTTTTTAGGTTTATAAGTATAAATTGCGCGCTTTTTTAAAGACTAGGGCAATCTCTTGATTTTACTGTTGGAAATTGCATATCAATTCAAAAGTATCATTAGACTTTAAAAAGCAGTTTGTTGCCCCCATTAGAAAGTGAAAATAGCCATCCAATCAGTTGAGTATCTCTATATGAGCGAAAACCAACCTTTTGAGTTAGTCACCAATTATCAACCTGCGGGAGATCAACCTCAGGCGATTGAAAAATTGGTCAGTGGTATCGATCAAGGTTTTCGTAATCAATTACTGCTTGGGGTAACAGGGTCTGGTAAAACCTATACCATGGCCAATGTAATTGCTCAGACGCAACGTCCAACGATTGTCATGGCACATAACAAGACCCTTGCGGCACAGCTTTATGGTGAATTTAAAGCTTTTTTCCCGAATAATGCAGTTGAGTATTTCGTCAGTTATTACGATTACTATCAGCCCGAAGCTTATGTGCCGTCATCAGATACCTTTATTGAAAAAGATTCTGCAATCAATGACCACATTGACCAGATGCGCTTGTCTGCGACGCGTGCTTTATTAGAACGTCGTGATGCGATTATTGTTGCTTCGGTTTCTGCAATCTACGGTTTGGGTGATCCAAATGCCTATATGCAAATGCTGTTGCATATCGTGCAAGGTGATCGTGTCAGCCGCGATGAGATCATTCGTCGCCTAGTAGAGATGCAATATACCCGTAATGAACTGGAGTTCTTAAGGGGGACTTATCGTATTCGTGGAGAAATTATTGATATTTTCCCTGCTGAATCGGATAAAGACGCGATACGGGTCGAATTATTTGACGATGAAGTTGATTCGATTCGTTGGTTTGATCCGTTGACTGGAAAATTGGTACGTAAAGTGCCGCGTGTGACCATTTATCCAAAGAGTCATTATGTGACCCCGAAAGATCATTTAACCCGAGCTATTGATACCATTAGAGATGAGTTAAAAGATCAGCTCAAATTTTTCAAAGAGCATGACAAGTTATTAGAAGCACAGCGTATTGAGCAACGTACTCGCTATGACTTAGAGATGATGCAGCAGTTGGGTTATACCAATGGTATTGAAAACTACTCTCGCCATCTTTCGGGCCGTACAGCAGGTGAGGCACCACCGACATTATTTGACTATATCCCTGAAGATGCCTTGCTGATCATTGATGAATCACATGTGACGGTTCCACAAATTGGTGCGATGTATAAAGGTGACCGTTCACGCAAAGAAAACTTGGTCAATTACGGTTTCCGCTTACCAAGTGCTTTGGATAACCGTCCAATGAAATTTGAAGAATGGGAGCGGATTGTTCCAACCACCGTTTTTGTCAGCGCAACGCCTGCACATTATGAATTGGAAAAGTCAGAGCAAATTGTTGAGCAAGTGGTACGTCCAACAGGCTTGATTGATCCTGAAATTGAAGTGCGTCCAGTATTAACACAGGTCGATGATGTTTTATCTGAAATTAATATTCGTAAACAGCTGAATGAACGTGTACTTGTGACAACTTTGACTAAACGTATGGCAGAGGATTTAACTTCATATCTTAAAGAATATGGCGTTAAAGTGGCCTATCTGCATTCGGATATTGATACGGTTGAGCGTGTCAAAATTATTCACGAATTACGTACCGGCGTGCATGATGTACTGGTCGGAATTAACTTGCTGCGCGAAGGTCTGGATATGCCAGAAGTGTCTTTGGTTGCAATTCTTGATGCGGATAAAGAAGGCTTCTTGCGTTCAGAACGTTCATTGATCCAAACCATTGGTCGTGCAGCACGTAATGTCAAAGGTAAAGCGATTTTATATGCCGATCGTATTACGGATTCGATGCGGAAAGCGATGGATGAAACAGATCGCCGCCGTAATAAACAAATTGAATTTAATGAATTACATGGTATTACCCCTCGTAGTGCAGTGCGCCAAACCATCAAGGAAATTGATACGGGTGAAGTACTCAGTGATGATGAAATTGATGAAAAAGTGCTTGAGCAAGCACAGGCGATCAGTGCAGATGAGCAGCATTTGTTATCTGATCCAAAACTGTTTGCAAAGCATATCGGCAAACTGGAAAAGGAAATGTTAAAAGCCTCGAAAGAGTTACAGTTTGAACAAGCGGCAAGATTACGCGATGAGATTGTCCGTCTTAAAGCACATATGTTGCAGTCATAATCAAACAGAGAAATCCTCAAAAGGGATACATATCGCAACAGTTTTTGTTCACAAAGTAAGCTATTTTAAATTGCTAACTATATGACTATTGATAACAAATTACTGTTTTGAGGATTTCTCATGCCTTTTATTAAAAATTTCCCGAAAGCGAGTTGGCGCCTTGCAAAGATTGCGATTGGTGGGGCTGTCTTAACTGGGTTGGCTGTTGGAACGATTGCTTATGCACAAGCAAAACCGTTACCGACAGTCGATAAAGTTGAACTCGATAAGTATTTGGGAGTTTGGTACGAAGTAGCGCGAAAACCGATGTTTTTTGAGCGTAAGTGCGCTTATAACGTCACCGCGACTTATACCTTAAATGAAAATGGCAATATTGTTGTTGATAACAAGTGTTATGACAGTGAAGGCAACCTACAGCAAAGTGTAGGTGAAGCTTTTGTTGCCAATGCACCATTTAATACTAAATTGCGAGTAAGTTTTTTGCCAGAGGTCGTGCGTTGGGTCCCTGTGATCCGTGGTGATTACTGGATTTTAAAACTCGATGCTGATTATCAAACGGTACTGGTTGGAGAACCGCGCCGTAAATATTTATGGGTACTTTCACGGATACCTAATCCCAAAAAAGAAATTATTCATGAATATTTAAATTATGCTAAATCATTAGGTTATGATGTTGGTGATGTGATTTATCCTGAACATCATTAAATAAATACGATATACTGAATAAGAACCATGCTTGCATGGTTTTTTTAATTTTAAATAGTGGATAAATCACGTATTTTGGAAGATTCCCTAAAATTAGAGGCCTAAAATGTTTAAAGGAATTGCTTATTCAGTTTTGGCTTCAGTTACTTTTGGGGTTTTGTATTTTTATACCCAATTGCTTGGTGCATTTGATAGTGAACAAACCTTTGGTTGGCGCATCATTGCGACCTTGCCCGTTTTAACGCTATTTATGTGGTTCAGTGGTGATTTAAGTCATATCAAACACGTCTTTAAAAGAATTGTCGCGCAGCCCTCGTTATTACTACTTTTAATCATTACATCGGTACTGACATCAGCGCAGTTATGGTTGTTTTTGTGGGCACCTATGCATGGTCGTGGACTACAAGTATCATTGGGATATTTCCTATTACCTCTGGTTTTGGTGTTGGCTGGAAGTATCCTATATGGTGAAAAGCTTTCAAAGTTGCAGTACGTTGCAGTGTTACTCGCAGCATTTGGTGTCGGACATGAGGTATGGCGTTTAGGCAGCATTGCTTGGGAAACAGTTTTTGTTGCTTTGGGCTATGCAGCTTATTTTATTCTTCGCAAAAAGATTCAAACTGATAATTTAGGTGGGTTCTGGTGGGATCTTTTACTGATTCTTCCTGTTGCGATTTTCTTTACCCAAACAGGGGATACACCTTATCTCAAGTTTTTAGAATATCCGAGTTTGATCTTGGTAGTGATTGGGCTAGGTTTGCTCAGTGCCATTGGGCTGGGTAGTTATATTCTTGCGAGTCGCTATTTACCTTTAATTATTTTCGGTTTACTGGGCTATTTGGAACCTGTTCTATTGGCCTTGGTTTCTTTGTTGATTGGAGAAAAAATCGGTGCAGATGAGTGGTTAACCTATATTCCGATTTGGCTGGCGGTGTTGGTGCTGGTGGTTGAAGGGGCAATGCATTTGTACCAACAGAGAAAGCGTAAGCAACATCTAGAATTGAACTTAAAACAGTATTCGCAACGGGTGAATTTAGATGATAAAAGCTAAAAGTGCTTATCTATTACGCTGAATTATCAATAAAACTGTTATGTAAGTGCACTAAGTTGCAGCTATTTTGATGATGAAAATGGATTTCTACCAAAATTCACAAAAATAATTATAGGTATTTTATGAATTTATAGTCAATTAGGACAAAATCTTAGCTCGTTTAGCAGCTTTTGATTCAATCTTGATGATAATTCTATTACAATTATGGCGTTTTAAAAATTCACGCCCAGTATATATAAATTAGAGGACGTATCAGTGAGCAAAGACACTATCATTGCCCTACACGCAGAACACCAAGGTCGTTGGAAAAACCGTGAAGAAATCGCGGAACGTATGATTACTTTAATTGGTCAATTGTACCGTGAGAAAAATATTGTTGTTTCTGTTTACGGCCGTTCTTTAATTAACCGTTCAGTTATTCAAATTTTAAAAACGCATCGCCGTACACGTATGCTTGATGTTGAACTTTCTGTTGTAAATACCTTCCCAATTTTGGAAGCGTTAATGAAAGTTGAGAACATCGGTTCAGCTGAAGTTGATATCGGTAAACTCGCTGTTGAATATAAAAACCAAGGTGGCGATGTTGATGCTTTCGTTGCTCAAGCGGTTGCTCCAATCCAAGGTAACGTGACTGCTGCTGCGCCTAAAGATGTTGTTCTTTATGGTTTTGGTCGTATCGGCCGTATCCTAGCGCGTTTAATCATCAGCCAATCTGGTTTGGGTCGTGGTTTAAGCCTAAAAGCAATTGTTGTTCGTAAATCATCTGATGGTGACTTGGCGAAACGTGCTTCTCTATTACGTCGTGACTCTATTCACGGTACTTTTGACGGTACGATTTCTGTAGATGAAGAAAACGAAGCAATCATTGCAAATGGTCAATTCATTAAAGTGATCTATGCATCAAGCCCAAGCGAAGTGGATTACACTGCTTACGGTATTGAAAATGCACTTCTTATCGACAACACAGGTAAATGGCGTGATGCTGAAGGCCTGAGCCAACACTTGAAATGTGCAGGTGTTGCACGTGTGGTATTAACTGCACCAAGTAAAGGTGAGATGAAGAACGTTGTATTTGGTGTGAACAACTCTGACATCTTAGATGAAGACAAAATCATCTCTGCTGCAAGCTGTACAACCAACGCAATTACACCTGTATTAAAAGTTTTAGATGACAAATACAAAGTATTGAATGGTCATGTTGAAACAGTTCACTCGTTCACAAACGATCAAAACTTAATTGATAACTATCATAAAGCGGATCGTCGTGGCCGTGCTGCAACATTGAACATGGTCATTACTGAAACTGGTGCTGCAAAAGCCGTTGCAAAAGCGTTACCAGGTCTTAAAGGTAAGTTGACAGGTAACTCTGTACGCGTACCAACACCAAACGTATCTCTTGCAATCTTGAACCTTAACTTAGAGAAAGAAGTTGATCGTGAAGAAGTGAACGAATACATTCGTCAAATCTCAATCAACTCTAGCTTACAAGGTCAAATTGGTTATACCAACTCAACTGAAGTTGTATCGAGTGACTTTATTGGTTCACGTACTGCTGGTGTATTTGATGCACAAGCAACAATTGCTTCAGGTACGCGTTTAACTGCTTATGTTTGGTACGATAACGAAGTGGGTTATAGCTGCCAAGTATTACGTATAGCTGAACAAATGTGTGGCGTAAGCTATACAAAAATCCCTGCTGAAACAAATGCATAATTTGTTCGCAGAATGATAAAAAGCCCAGTTAATTAACTGGGCTTTTTTATTGACTGTACAGAATATATGCTGAATAAAACATAAAAATCGATGAGAATGATGGAAAAGGGAAATAATTAATTAAGGAATCGTTCATTGTTGCAGTTCAGACGTTTGTTCGTGGTATTTGCTTTAATTGTGGTTGCCAACTTGTGTGGTGTATATATCGCGATGTGGGTATTTAAGCATTTTAATATTTATATTCCATTAAAGAATCAAGATGTCGCCATCGACTTACAAGAGCCTTTGCAGGTTCGTGTGAAGGTTAAAGATGCGCTCAATGTGGATGTGAATGGTCGTGTTGATGCCAAGATCCCAATTAATGAACAGCTGAATGTTCCACTGACTCAAACCCTAACGCCACGGGTTTATTTTGATAATTTAGTTCCAATCAGTACCACCATTCCTGTAAAGGAAACGATTAAGGTCAATCAAAGCCTGCCGATTGATACCAAGGTACAGGTAAAAATTTTAGGTAAGGACGTCACCTTACCATTGAAAGGTTCAATTCCTTTACAACTGGATGTGCCGATTGATATTCAAGTGCCGTTACAGCAAAAAGTACATTTGAAATTTGATGCACCCGTTCGTACTGAACTTAAAGAAAATTTGCATATTCCTTTGAAAGCACAGCTGAATGCAAACATTCCAATTCAAGGTAATTTGAATGTACCAATCACTTCTGAGCTTAATGCTACTGTCGATGTTAAAAATACCTTACCTGTCAAAATTGCACAGGGTGAATTAAAGATTCCGTTATCTACGATGTATTTGGATCGTGTGAAAGCTCAGCCTGTCGAAGTACAAACATCTCAACATGATGTAAAAGCAGGTGAGTAATGGAGATGCCCAAGACATTGAAAAGCCTACTGATTAGTTTTGTGATTGTCACAACTCTGGTGGCAATCCTATTTTGGTTTTATTTAAATATTCAGGCATCTTTGATTGTTTCTGCACAACAGGCGGATATTCGTTTACCTGAATCCTTGGGAACCAAGATCCAAGTAGGTGATCATTTAAGAGTGAAGTCGGAAGGTCAGCTGAATACGGTATTGGACATTGATCGGACTCTACAATTGCCTTTAAAAGGCAAGTATTTGGCTGATTTGAGTTTCGAAGTCGAAACACCGATTACGGTTGATATCAACTATGAAACCACGCTGAAAGTAGATGAAGTGGTGCCGATTGAAACCAGCACAGATTTGATCTATCAGAATAAATTATTGCCCAAGTTTCCTTTGAGTTTGAATATTCCAGTAAAGTTGGATATCCCATTTCAATTGAAACGTACTTATACCGTTCCTGTGAAAATTGTTTTTGATGGACCTGTATATTTTGCTTTTGATGAAACTGTAGATTTGCCGGTAAAGCATCAATTTAAACCGAGCTTTTATATGAATGATGCGATTAATATGAGTAAGATCTCTTCCTTTGATGCGATCATGTATAACTCGGTGCAACAGACCAAAGCCAATTTAGATATGCAAATGGAACTGCCTTTGAGGAATGTGAGACCATAATCAGCTAACAAAATCTCTATAGTTCGTTGACTTGGATAATGAAATTGAATATTGAACGAATAATAAATTTAAAAAAATCAATTTGCTGATTTTTCTATTCGAGAATTTTCTTAAAATGTGGCAAAATAGTCCGCTTTTAAGAATTTGAGGATTGGCACATGCGCTTTGTTGATGAAGCAGTCATTATCGTAGAGGCTGGCGACGGTGGCAATGGCGTAGCCAGTTTTCGCCGTGAAAAATTTGTCCCTTTTGGTGGCCCAGATGGCGGTGATGGGGGACGTGGCGGAAGTGTATATATTCAAGCCGATGATGATACCAGCACATTGGTAGATTACCGTTATACGCGTCGCTATCGCGCAGAGCGTGGTAAAAATGGTTCGGGTGCGAACTGTTCTGGTCGTGGCGGTGAAGACGTTATTTTGAAAGTGCCAGTTGGTACAACCATTGTAGATACCGAATCTGGTGACATTATTGGTGACTTGGTCGCTGATGGTCAGCGCGTAAAAGTTGCCCATGGTGGTGATGGTGGTTTAGGTAATACTCACTTTAAATCATCGACTAACCGTTCGCCGCGTAAGTGTACGCACGGGATCAAGGGTGAATATCGTGAAGTCCGTTTAGAGTTGAAAGTACTTGCAGATGTTGGCTTACTCGGTATGCCAAATGCAGGTAAGTCAACGTTTATTCGTGCAGTCAGCGCAGCAAAACCAAAAGTTGCAGATTATCCGTTTACCACGATGGTACCAAACCTTGGTGTGGTTGATGCGGATCGTCATCGTTCATTTGTGATGGCGGATATTCCAGGATTAATCGAAGGGGCTGCTGAAGGTGCTGGTCTAGGAATTCGTTTCCTTAAGCATTTGGCGCGTACGCGTATTCTTTTGCATATTGTTGATGTTCAGCCAATTGATGGTTCTGACCCCGCACATAACGCAAGAGCGATTTTAGGTGAGCTAGAAAAATTTTCTCCAACATTGGCAAAACTGCCAGTGGTCTTGGTATTAAATAAACTGGATCAAATTGCAGAAGAATCAAGAGAAGAATGGTGTCAGCACATTCTTGATGAATTGCAGTGGAAAGGTCCTGTATTTAAAACTTCTGGTCTTATGTCGGAAGGAACCAAAGAAGTTGTGTATTACTTAATGGATCAAATCGAACAACAACGTGAGCGCGAAGTTGAAGATCCTGAGTATGCAGCAGAAGTGAAAGCATTCCGTGAGCAGCTTGAAGCTGAGACACGTGAACAAACCATCGCAGCGAAAGAAGCATATCGTGCCATGCGTAAAGCACAGCGTGAAGCTGGTTTGGACGATGATGAAGACTTTGATGACGATGAAGACGAAGGCGATGTAGAAAGCGTCTACATTCGTGACTAGTAAACCGAGGGAAAAATGATAGAAGTGGTCGATGGGCAACGTCAGCTCAATGCGTGTAAACGAATCGTTGTTAAAATCGGATCATCTTTACTCACTGCAAATGGGCAAGGTCTAGATTTAAATGCAATTTCGCACTGGGCGAAACAAATTGCAGATCTACACAATGCTGGACATGAGATTATTCTGGTGTCTTCAGGTGCGGTTGCAGAAGGGATGGTACGCATGAAACTTGCGAGTCGACCCACTGATCTACCCAGTCTACAAGCTTGTGCTGCTATTGGCCAAATGGGTTTAATCCATACATGGTCAAGCGTACTGGATCAACATGGGATCCAAACTGCACAAGTGTTACTCACGCATGATGATCTTGCTGATCGTCGTCGTTATCTCAACTCTTGTGATGCTTTGCAGAACTTGATTGATTGGCATGTCATTCCAGTCATTAATGAAAATGACACCGTCTCTACTGACGAAATTCGGTTTGGTGATAACGATACTTTGGCAGCGATGGTTGCAGGTCAGGTACAGGCAGAATTGTTGATTATCTTAACGGATCAACAAGGTATGTTTGATTCAGATCCACGTAGCAATCCAAATGCAAAATTGTTCTCTGCTGTTCGAGCACTCGATGATCGTTTGTTTGAAATGGCAGGTGGCGGTGGTGTGCTTGGTCGTGGTGGTATGGTCACCAAGGTTCGTGCTGCGCGTCTAGCGGCAAAGTCGGGTTGTCCGACGTTGATCGCAAGTGGTGAAAGTGACAACGTATTAGCACGCTTAATGGCGGGTGAGATGTTGGGTACCTTATTCACTACTGACAATGATCGTGTGACAGCACATCAGCAATGGTTGGCTGCGCATTTGCAAACTGCAGGTCGTTTAGTGATTGATGATGGTGCGGTTGAAGCGATTAAGCTCAAACATCGTAGTTTATTGCCTGTTGGAGTCAGAGCGATTGAAGGACATTTTGATCGTGGTGATGTGGTTGAATGTGTTGATAAAAACGGTGGTCGTGTCGCAGTAGGTCGTGTGAATTTTAGTTCACGTTCTGCCGAAATGATTAAAGGTTTATCATCAGAAAAAGTCTATCAGGTTTTAGGTGAAGCACGATCGTTAGAAATGATCCATCGTGATCATATGGCAATCTACTAAATTATTTAAAAATAAAAAAGCTCGCATTAAGCGGGCTTTTTTATGACTGCTTGGTTCAATTGTTTTAGCTCTAAGGTGGGAAGTGCTTGCTCTGCTCCCATCATATAAGGATGGTCTGCTAAAGAGAGCATTTCTAAATCTTCTTCACTATTGCCATAGGCATAAATCGTTTGATAATTTGCTAAATTGTAGCTTTGTAAAATGCGCAATTTCTTTTGCTCACAACTGCAATCTTCTGAACTGTAGCGACCCGTTAAACGTCCATCTTTAGTTTCAGTTTGGGTGCACAGTAATTCAATATTGAGAACTTCACAAATTGGAGCCAAATAAAGATCAATCGATGCTGATACTAGAACAATGTGATCACCACGTTGCTGATGTAGTTGAAGCTGCTGGAATAAATCGGGATCTAATTTTTTAGTGAGTTTCTGTGCATATTCTTGAGCAAGTTGCTCAACCACATCTACAGAAATGTCTTTAAACATACTCTGGAATAAACGTGGTCGCATGGCATGCGCAGGGTAGAGGCGTAAATAGTAGGCTTGAATCCATGGCAGGATTTTCAAGCCTCTTTTGACAATATGACGTTTTGATAGTGCAAAGAAAATAAACCCTGTGAAACTGTCTCTTGGATAGAGTGTTCCATCGAAATCAAATAAAGCAAGATTTAGAGTTTTATGCGTTTCGCTCTTTGCATGCATGTTTCATATCGTCCATTAACGCGACTGGCAAACCAATTGGTATTGTAGTCACGGCTCAGTTTAGGACCCGAAATAACGACCTCGGGCATAATTGCATAAATAGGTTCTTTATTGGTTTTACTTTGATACAACTTTTGAACAGCTAAATAAGTTTGTGTATCTTCGAACTTCTTCTCTTTTTCTTTCTTTAAATCCGCACGAATTTGACGCGGAGTAACCAGAATTTTATTGTTGGTAAACGCTGAGATCACTTCTTTTTCAGATTGGCTCAGTGCAGATTGGACATTCCCATCTTTATTATAAAGTAAGAGATCGCCATCTAAATCAAGGTCTTTACCTTGTATGACTTCAAGCATCTTTTGAAAAGCTGCATTACGGCTTGAATACATGCCTGAATTGTAATCGGCAAAACGATAGATAGCTTTGTCATAATCGGCAGAATATTCCATCAAACGATGGATGCCATAATATAGGCCACCGTATTGGGTATAGAGATCATTACGTAGTTCGGCAATATTTCCGCTTTGGCGTTTATGCTCTTTGGCATAATTAATATGCACTTGCATAGAACCCAGTGTCGTGATCGGGTTCATTTTTTCGCCGATATCTTGTCCAACCAATTTCGCTGCGCCTGTTAGGGCACTGACATGATAATGCTTCGACATATAGTCAAAAATTTCACGATAAAGCAAATCGAGTTCACGCTCAGTTCTGACTTTGCGCATTTGGCTCATGTAGTTATTTTCTGGGGAAGGTTGGTTTTTGAGTACATCCTCAAAATAACCTGCAACTGTGCCGCCAATGGTTTCACCTAATTTCGCTTCAAACTTCTCTTTAAGGCGCGTATTGATTTCCTGAACTGCTTTTTCGCCCAAGCCTGGTACAGCAGGGTCAGCGACAAAGTTAGACTCTTGATCGACCACAGCCACAATGCTGCATACATTTTGCTTGGTTTTAGGAATACTGAGTTGTTGCATGATATCAAAGATATCTTGCGACCAAGATTGGCGATCATTCACACGCGGTGGCAGCACTTTGGTGATCTGTTCTGCCTTCATTTCGGGTTCTTTATTATTTGACCACCAAGCATTATCACCACAAGCCACTAAGCTAATGCTGATTGCCAAGAGGCTAAATGTTTTGAATAGAGGACGAGTCGAAAACGATTGGTTCATAATGAAGACAACACCGCACAAAAAGATGAGCCGAACGGGCGAATGAAGTATACTATGTTGATCAGAAATTGTAAGAAAATATATGTATATTGGTTCATATCAACTGTCAAATAATTTGATTGTTGCTCCGATGGCAGGCGTCACTGATAGGCCCTTCCGGACGCTATGTAAGTACTTTGGTGCAGGGCATGCGGTTAGTGAAATGATGACCGCAGACAAGACACTACGTATGAGTAAAAAGAGCCTTTATCGGGCTAATTTTGATGGTGAGCTTGCACCAATCTCTGCACAAATCGCAGGTTCTGACCCTGAACAGCTTGCTGAAGCTGCACGTTATCAGGTGGCGAATGGTGCGCAGATTGTTGATATCAATATGGGTTGCCCAGCCAAGAAAGTATGTAACAAACTCGCGGGTTCGGCTTTATTACAAGACGAAGATCTCGTTGCGCGTATTCTCGATGCCGTAGTTTCTGCAGTGGATGTACCAGTCACTTTAAAAACCCGATTAGGTTTTTTAAATGGTCATGAAAATATTTTACGTGTGGCCAAACGTGCCGAAGAATCTGGAATTGCAGCCTTAGCCTTGCATGGTCGTACCCGTGAAGATATGTATTTGAATACTGCACGTTATGAGTTGATTAAGCAGGTTAAAGAATTGATTGATATCCCATTGATTGCCAATGGTGATATTGATAGTCCCGAAAAAGCCAAATATGTGCTGGATTATACGGGTGCAGATGCCATTATGATTGGACGTGCAGCCCAAGGCCGACCTTGGATATTCCGAGAAATTGCCCATTATTTAAAAACAGGTGAGCATCTTGCTGCGCCTGATATTGCTGAAGTTAAAGCAGTATTATTGGGGCATCTGGCTGAGCTATATGATTTCTATGGTGAATACTCAGGTTGTCGTATTGCCCGTAAGCATATTGCTTGGTATACCAAAGGCTTACGCTCAAGTAATGAGTTTCGTCAGAATATGTATAAAGTTGAAAATACGGCTGATCAAGCCAAAGTGGTTGAATCATATTTCGATGAATTACTTGATCAAGGCTTGCGAATGAGTGATGTACAAGTTGAACAAGTGAATTTATTGGATATTTAATAATTATTTTAACTGCATTGAAAAGCCTGTAATTCGATCTGAATTACAGGCTTTTTTTATTACGATAAATGAGCCGTGATTTTTTGCAGAATCTGCAAGATCACATCAAATTCACTTTGTAATGGTGTGCTTTTGCGGGTCACTAAAGCCAATGTGCGGCTTGGTGCAGCTTCAATCGCTTTCACATCAATATCTTCATTGAAATGAATCATGCTATTTTTAAGCGCGATCTCAGGTAAAAGAGTAAAGCCTAAATCAGACGATACCATTTCCACCAAGGTTGGTAATGAACTTGCTTTTAAGCGATGATCATTTTTGCGCTCACCAACAGGGCAGGCACTCAAAGCATGGTCACGTAAGCAATGACCTTCCTCAAGCAGCATTAAACGAGATAGATCCAAATCATCTAGAGAATTTGCATTGGCTGCATTGGTATCTTTCTTGTTATACACAAGGAATAAGTGTTCTTTGGCAATTTCAGCAACTTTTAGACTGCGCGTATCAAACGGAAGCGCAAGTACAATCATGTCTAAATTACCATGTTCCAACTTCTCTACAATCTTCTCACTTTGTGCTTCATGTAAGTGTAGTTGGATCTTTGGCAATTGCTGATGCACTTCATCTAAGAGTTGAGTCAGAATAAAAGGTGCAATGGTTGGAATAATACCGAGATGTAAATCACCTGTTAATGGTTCACTCATCTCTCGGCTTAAACGCATCAGGTCTTGGGCATCGGCAAGCAACACTCGCGCTCGCGCCACTACTTGCTCACCTAATGGGGTTAAACGGACGTTTTGACGATCACGCTCAACTAAGACCCCACCTAATAAACGCTCCAATTCCATGATGCCACCAGACAATGTTGACTGGGTAACAAAGGAACGACGCGCTGCTTCAGTAAAATGTAAAGTTTCTGACAACGTAACTAAATATGATAGCTGTCTTAATGAGGGTAATGCAGCCATAGTGTCCTAGTGTGATGATCTAAAGTGGTGAGTAAACAAACCACTAAGTTGCGGAATGAAATGTGCAGGAATATCATGCCCCATTCCTTGAATTAATTCAAACTTAGCACCAGAAATTGCTTTTGCAACAGCTTTCCCGTGACTTGGTGGTAACAGGCGATCTTTTGATCCGTGTACAACCAATGTCGGCTGAGTAATTTTTTTGTTCAATGGTAACAAAGAACCTGTACATAATATTGCTAAAAATTGTTGAAGTACACCCGCTGGATAAAAACTACGTCGATATAATTTGCGAATGGTTTGAATTGATTCGACTGGATTGACATAACCAGGTGAACCGATAATACGGAAAACATTTAAACTATGATTAATAATTGTTTCTTCATCATGCCCTTCAGGTTTACCTAATAAACTGAAAAGCTGCTTGGGAAACGGCGGAGGTAAAAATGGTTGATTATTACTGGTAAAGAGTAAACCTATTTTTTCTACTTTTTCTGGATATTTCGCAGCAACAATCTGTGAAATCATTCCGCCCATTGAAGCACCAATAATATAGGCTTTCTCGATGCCAAGTTGATCAATCAACATTGCCACATCATCGGCCATATCATATAAGGTATAAGGTGCACCTTCATTGCGAAGCCCAAACATGAAACGACTCATCAGTTTCATGGTATTGAGTCGTTTGCCTTTATTACGAATTTTAGAAGATAAACCGATATCGCGATTATCAAAGCGAACTACACGGAAACCTTGATCGATTAATGCTTTACAGAAGAAATCAGGCCAAAACAGCATTTGTGCACCTAAACCCATGATCAATAATATGGTTGGATGCTCAGGATTTCCGCCCATTTCAACATGTAGTTCAATGCCATTGCCCAAAGTGACTTTGGTTTCCTGCATAAAAGAAGCATATGGTGACACGTTAAATTGGAGGGCACTGTTCATGATCTTCGTTCCAAATTGAATTCTTCTTATTGCTTAGAGAGTTTGGAGGAAATTCTTTTCTCAACAAACTCTCGTATTTAAACCTTAAACTTGCGCTGGAATCAAGTCTGGAACCAGCTTGGTGAGCGTTAAACGTTGTTTGCCTGCAGTTGGGCCTAACAGTACAAAACCTCTCAAGGTTCCTTCACCATCAGCTGCTTTGGCAAGCATACCGTCATCAAACTCTTCAGTTTCCCAGTTCACATCCACATTAAGCGGTGCAGGTAAAACCGTCAATGGCGCAGCAGGTGTTTTTACTGCAACTGGCATAGCAGGGTAGTGTACCGCTGTGCTTTGACCACTAAGCGTTTTTGCTAAAGCACGTGCTTGCTGCATAATTGGCATTACATATGGTAATAAAGTGCCATTCACTTCTGCACAGTCACCAACGGCGTAGATATCCGCTTGATTGGTTTCTAAAAGTGTGTTGGTAATAATGCCACGACTGGTTTGAATGTCTGCTGCTTTTGCTAAAGAGATATTCGGTTGTAAGCCAATTGCAGAAAGAACAATATCAGCGACCAGTGTTTTACCATTGGCTAAAGTGACTTCGTAGTCTTCACCATTATTAATCTTGGTTACTTTTTCCACGGTGGTGGAGAGTGCAAATTTAATGCCTGCTTGTTCTAAATTGGTCTTAAAGGCTTCAGCGACATGGTTTGGCAATAGACGACCAAGTGGCTGAGGAGCTAAGTCAATTACCGTAACATCATATTGGCTATGCAATAAGTCATTGGCAAACTCACAGCCGATCAGACCCGCACCAAGAATAACCACACGTTTGTCTTTACGTTTTGCAAGGTTTTCACGGAAGATACGATAGTCGACCAATGAGTTCACAACATGAATGTCATCACTGCCATCACCAGCAATCGCTAAGCGGATAGGGTTTGCACCGACAGCCAATACTAACTTTGAATAAGGTTGGGTAATGGTTTGCCCATTTTTTTCTAATGTAAGTTCATGGTTTTCGGCATTGATTGCTTTCACCCATGTGTCTGCATCAATGCGCATATTCAATTGGGTTGCCATCTTTGTCGCATCGCCTAAAGCAATTTGTTCAGGTGCTTTATTCCCTGCAAAGGCATTCGATAATGTTGGTTTTGCATAATTTACCGCATCATCTGCACAGATCATAACCAGTTCTTGTTCAGGACTTAGTTTACGAAACTCTCGCGCTACGGTGTAACCTGCCATGCCCGATCCGATGATAACGATAGGATGCATTCTATTCTCCAATATTTTCTTATTTAAAAACAAACGATAGCAAAAAAAAGACCATGATCATTGTCACGGCCTTCTCGATCTATTTAGATTTCAACCATTTCAAAATCAGCTTTTGAAACGCCGCAATCTGGGCAAGTCCAATCATCTGGGATATCTTCCCATTTGGTCCCTGCTGCAATGCCGTCTTGTGGCCAACCTTCTGCTTCGTCGTAAATCCAACCACAAACGATACATTGATATTTTTTCATGTGACTCTCCAAACTGATAGGTATGTTCAAGTTGCCTTTCAGTAAAACTATTCCGTAATGTCGCTATGATCGCTGCAATAGGAACTAACTTATGCTAATCGGGAGTTAGATTTTTACGCAGAACGACATTTAAGTAAAGTAAATGCAAGAGTTTAATCATTTATTCAAAAAGTGATATGGCAATTCTATCTGAAAGTCTTGTTATTTGAGCAATTACTCTAATTTTTTTTAGGGATATAACGCTTATACAATTAAAAAAAGCCGAAATGTATAAATATAGTGTGTATAAAAAACAAACATTCAGAATCAAGATATGATGATGAAAACAATGATCAAGGAGAATAAAACATGGAAACCTTATCTTATAATATAAAAATTTATGCGACCCCTGAAAAAGTTTGGGAGGTTCTTTGGACTCCAGAAAGTTATCAAGCATGGACAAAATTCTTTGCATGCGATTCAACCATGACTACGGATTGGAAAGTGGGTGGTAAAACCTATTTTGGAGATGGCAAAGGCAATGGCATGATCTCTACCATTGAAAGTATCGATGAGCCTAAAGAGATTGTTTTTAAGCATCTTGGGATGATTGAGAACGGTAAGGAGGATCTGGAAAGTGAGGCCGTGAAGTCTTGGGCAGGTGCTTTGGAAAAATATATGCTGTTTGATTTTAATGGTGAAACGCAATTGCATGTAGAGGTCGATATTCAACCAGAACATGCAGAATTTATGAATAAAGGCTTTGATCAGGGACTTGCCATGGTCAAGCATTTAGCGGAGAAATAAGCGACAGCGAATCGATTGTTGAGCGGAAAATTGCTGCGTTATCTTGATTCAAAAACTGATCAATCTTGATTTTTTTGAATTGTCTGGTTGAAACAATACGAAAATGAGTTGTGATCTGCTATCCTATGTCACTTCATTTTTTACTTAATCGAGGCAGAGATGACGCAACAAAACGCTCAATCGACTTCTGAACAAACACTTTCCGAAAACGATTTAATCGCACAGCGTCATGCCAAATTAAAGCAAATCCAAGAGACTGCAAAACAAACGGGTAAGAGCCCGTGGCCAAACACGTTTAAACGTGAGCACTATGCAGCTGATTTGCAAGAACAGTTTAAAGATCAAGACAAGGCGCAAATTGAAGGCGCTGAAAAAGTTTATGTAAAAGTTGCTGGTCGTGTGATGTTGAACCGTGGATCATTTATGGTGATCCAAGATATGACGGGTCGTATTCAACTTTATGTGGATCGTAAAGGTCTGCCAGCTGATATTTTAGAAACCATTAAAAGTTTAGACCTTGGCGATATCATCGCTGCTGAAGGTTATATTGGTCGTTCGGGTAAAGGTGACTTATATGTGCACCTTGAAGGTTTTGAATTACTGACCAAATCACTGCGTCCACTTCCAGATAAATTCCATGGTTTAACCGATACAGAAGCTAAATATCGTAAACGTTATTTAGATTTGATCGTAAATGAAGAAACACGTAAAACTTTCGAAATTCGTGCCCAAGTAGTTGCAGGTATTCGTGCATTCTTGACCAATGAACGCTTCATGGAAGTGGAAACGCCAATGATGCATGTGATTCCTGGTGGCGCATCTGCTAAGCCATTCGTAACACATCATAATGCTTTGGACATGGAACTGTATTTACGTGTTGCACCAGAACTCTATTTAAAACGCCTTGTAGTGGGTGGTTTTGAGCGTGTGTTTGAAATTAACCGTAACTTCCGTAATGAAGGGGTTTCAACACGTCACAATCCTGAATTCACTATGATTGAATTCTATCAAGCTTATGCTGATTATAAAGACTTGATGGTATTGACTGAAAACATGCTTGAAAAATTGGCAGTTGATATCTTGGGTTCTACCGATGTGCCTTATGGTGACGAAGTCTATAGCTTCAAAGGCCCGTTCAAGAAAATCTCAATGTTTGATGCAATTCTTGAGAATAACCCAGATTTCACCCCTGAAAATGTGAATGACCGCGAATTCTTGGCCAAATTTACCAAAGACGTTTTAAAAGAGCAGGTGAAACCTGGTTTTGGTTTAGGCAAATTACAAACTATCGTATTTGAAGAAACCGTAGAAACTAAACTGCGTCAGCCGACGTTCATTACTGAATATCCAGCTGAAACTTCACCACTTGCTCGTCGTAATGATGATAATCCACATATTACTGATCGTTTCGAGTTCTTTATCGGTGGTCGTGAATTGGCAAATGGTTTCTCTGAGTTAAATGACCCGATTGATCAGGCTGAGCGCTTCCAAGCACAGGTTGCAGAAAAAGATGCAGGTGATGATGAAGCAATGCACTACGATGCTGACTTTATCGAAGCATTGGAATATGGTTTACCACCGACAGCCGGTCAAGGCATCGGTATTGATCGTTTGGTGATGTTATTTGCCAATGCTGCGAGTATTCGTGACGTGTTGTTGTTCCCGCATATGCGCCGGAAAGATTAATTTACCGTTCATTCAAAGGCCACTTCCATGAAGTGGCTTTTTATATTCATGGTTAAAAAAATATAATTATTGCATTTGATGATTGAAAAGAGATCGTAAAAAAACGATCATGTGCACATAAATAAATTTGAGAACAGTTTAGATATGTTTCTAAAAAAATCGCTTTATGTCGCATTATTTGCTTCGCTTTCCTCTGCAACATTTGCACAAGGTCTCATCTTAAACGATGCAAATTTACGTACAGATTTAAATTGGCTGAACCAACAAGGTGTTATTCAAATTAGTACGTCGACTTGGCCAATGAGTGGCGATGAAATTCAACGTGCTTTATCCCAAGCGAAAGTGAGCAATAATGCTCAGCAAAAGGTGGTGAATTCAGTTGCTAATGCACTGAAAGCAGATAATGAAACGGTGAAACTTGGTTTACATGCCGGCTCTGATCTTAAAACTGTTCCTCAAACATTTGGTGATAACCAAAAATCACAATATCAGGTCGCTGCTGAGTTTAATGCAGGTGGTGAAAATTGGGATGCAAAACTTCGTGTGAATGGAGAGAAAGATCCACTGGTTGATAATGGGCATGATGTCAATGTAGAAGGTTCTTATCTTGCTGGTAAGCTTTGGAATCAATGGGTGATTGCAGGTCAGATTCCGACCTATTGGGGTCCTGGGCATGATGGAAGTTTGATTCGCGGTGATGCGAGTCGTCCTGTGTATGGTGTTACAGCACAACGAGCTGTACAAAATGCATTTGAGAGCAAATGGTTATCTTGGATTGGTCCTTGGCAGTATCAAGCATTTGCTGGGCAATTGGATGATTATAAGGCTGTTCCTGATGCAAAACTGCTTGGTTTACGTGTAACGGCACAACCTTTGTCTTATCTTGAACTTGGTGCATCACGTGTATTGCAATGGGGCGGTGAAGGCCGTTCAGAAAGTTTGGACTCACTTTGGAATGCCATTAAAGGTAATGATAATCTTGATTATGATACTGATAAGTCAAATCAGATTGCAGGATTTGATTTTCGGTTGAATACACAACCATTACTACAAGTCCCTGTCGGTGTTTATGGACAATATGTGGGGGAAGATGAAGCCGGTGGACTCCCTGCTAAAAAGATGTATTTAGCGGGTATAGATTTCTCTTCTTCTTATAAAAATATGCCGTATCAACTCTATGCAGAATGGGCAGATACGCGTAGTAATGGAAAAGTAGATGGTGTTTCATATAATCATTATGTTTACAAAGATGGCTATTATCAACATGGTTTTTCTTTAGGCCATGCAATGGGTGGTGATGGTCAAATGTATTCGGTTGGTGGTGATATTCGTTTTGATACAATGAACCGTTTAAATGGTCGTTTGCTTTATACCAAGGTGAATCCATTAGATTTAAGAATTAATGAGGCATTTCCAAAGCAAGATACAATAAAAGCTCTTGATTTGACTTGGACACATTACTTGAAACCAACAATTCCATTAAAAGTGAATGGTTGGGTCAGTGATTCTGATTTGAATGGCAGTGATGGTGGTGTTTCTGTTGGTGTTGAAATTCCATTAGAACGGAAAATGTTCGGTTTTTGATAGGTTTTAAACCTTTGAAAAAAGGAGCCTTTTGGCTTCTTTTTTTATATTTTTTGGTGAGGAATAGATTGTATTGATATTCCATAATCTTATTTTTATATCATAATTTTGCATATTGATATGAAAAAACAAGCTAAAGAACTGGATCTAAATTATTATAATGAATAACCGCTATTGAGTGGTTTTTTGCCACCAGTAAGAATATCTATATCATGAAAAATTGGAGTTGTTATGGCACTCGTTCCTCCACACAGTCTTCAAAGTGGTGGTTTAATCCCACTTATAGATTTTATGGATAGCATGGATAAGGAGGAAATTGTACATGACTGAAAATAGATTAACTCACCTCAAGCAACTTGAGGCAGAAAGTATTCATATTATTCGTGAAGTTGCAGCTGAATTTGAAAACCCTGTGATGCTTTACTCGATTGGTAAAGACTCGGCAGTAATGTTGCATTTGGCATTAAAAGCATTCTATCCAGCGAAACTCCCATTCCCACTACTGCATGTAGATACGGGTTGGAAGTTTAAAGACATGATTGCTTTCCGTGACAACATGGCAAAAACCCATGGCTTTGATCTGATCGTGCATCAAAATGTAGAAGGTCGTGAGGCGGGAATTAATCCGTTTGATCACGGCAGTTCAAAATATACGGACATCATGAAAACCCAAGGTTTAAAACAAGCTTTGGATAAGTATCAGTTTGATGCTGCTTTTGGTGGTGCACGCCGTGATGAAGAAAAATCTCGTGCCAAAGAGCGTGTGTATTCATTTCGTGATAATAAACATCGTTGGGATCCAAAAAACCAACGTCCAGAACTTTGGAACCTTTACAACGGTAAAGTGAACAAAGGCGAAAGTATTCGTGTATTCCCATTGTCTAACTGGACTGAGTTAGATATCTGGCAATATATCTATTTGGAAAATATTCAACTCGTTCCTCTCTATTTCTCTGCAGTTCGACCTGTAGTTGAACGTAGTGGTACGTTAATCATGGTCGATGATGAGCGTATGCGCTTAAAAGAAGGTGAAGTTCCACAAATGAAATCGGTACGTTTCCGTACACTTGGTTGTTACCCGTTAACTGGTGCAGTTGAGTCTGAAGCAGATACCTTGCCTGAAATTATCCAAGAAATGCTTTTAGCCACTAGCTCAGAGCGTCAAGGTCGTATGATTGACCATGATGAGGCTGGTTCGATGGAAAAGAAAAAGCAAGAAGGTTATTTCTAATTTCCTGAAGCAAGTCCCTCTTTTAAAAGAGGGATTTAGGGAGATTAAAACCGATTTCTAAAGAATATGTGGAGTTTTGAGCAATGTCTCATCAATCAGATCTTATTAGCCAAGACATCTTGGGATATTTAAAACAGCATGAGCAAAAAGATTTATTACGCTTTTTGACGTGCGGTAATGTTGACGATGGTAAAAGCACCTTAATCGGTCGTTTACTTTACGATTCTAAATTGATTTATGAAGATCAATTGCAAGCAGTAACACGTGACAGTAAGAAAGTGGGTACTACAGGTGATGCACCTGATCTTGCCTTACTGGTTGATGGCTTACAGGCTGAACGGGAGCAGGGTATTACCATTGATGTGGCTTATCGTTATTTCTCTACAGAAAAACGTAAGTTCATCATTGCCGATACCCCTGGACATGAACAATACACGCGTAACATGGCGACTGGTGCATCTACTGCCGATCTTGCGATTATCTTGATCGATGCACGTTATGGTGTGCAAACACAGACTCGTCGTCATTCATTTATCGCAAGCTTATTGGGTATTAAAAATATCGTTGTTGCGATTAACAAGATGGACTTGGTTGAGTTCTCTGAAGCACGTTTCAATGAAATTCAAGTTGAATATGATGCTTTCGTGAGTCAACTTGGTGATCGTCGCCCTGAAAATATTGTGTTCGTACCGATCTCGGCATTGAATGGCGACAACGTTGTTAATCCATCAGCAAGTACGCCATGGTACAAGGGTCAAACCTTGATGAACCTTCTTGAATCAGTGGAAATTAAACGTGAATCAAATAAACGTGAATTCCGTTTCCCTGTTCAATATGTGAATCGTCCAAACCTCGATTTCCGTGGTTTCGCAGGTACGATTGCGCTTGGTCAAGTGAATGTTGGTGATGAAATTATTGCCTTGCCATCTGGCAAAAAATCAACAGTTAAAGAAATCGTCACTTTTGATGGCAACCTAGAACAGGCCGTTGCTGGTCAAGCAGTCACTTTAACGTTAAACGATGAAATTGATATTTCTCGTGGTAACGTTTTGGTCCGTGCAGGCGAGCAACCATTGATTTCACGTAGTGTGCGTGCATCAGTGGTCTGGATGAATGAGCATCCGCTGGTAAAAGGCAAACTGTACAATGTCAAAATTGGGACTCAAACTGTTCCAGCGAAAGTGACGGCAATTAACTTCCGTGTCAATGTGAATACGTTGGAACACACGCAAGTTGAAGAGCTTGAGTTGAATGCAATTGCGGATGTTGTAGTTGAGTTTGATGCGCCAGTGGTCTTCGATCAATATCAAGACAGCCGTTACACTGGTTCATTCATCTTTATTGACCGTCTAAGCAACGTGACTGTTGGTGCTGGTATGGTTGAAGCGGCAGTTGAATGGACAGCACACAGCAATCCTGTGACTGCGGAAGACCGTGCTGCTCGTTTAGGTCAGAAGCCTGCGGTGATTGGTGTTTCTGCATCGTTGATCGAGAAAGCTCAAGCTTTAGAAAGCTTGTTGATCCAGCAGGGTGTAGTTGCGATTGCGAAAGCCAATTTAACTGCTGAGCAAATTGCATTGTTGCGTGAAACAGGTGTTGTAATTATCACTACGACTGTTGAAGGTACAGATACCGAGATTGCTGCTGAAACGGTTGAAGAAGCCGCTGAGAAAGTGGTGGAGTTAGTTCGTCTTTAATCGGCTGAATTGATTTTGAAAAAACCCGCGGAAGCGGGTTTTTTTATTTGAGTGGGCTAAAAAATGTTGGAATTGGTTCTGTTGAATATTTACTCATTGTATTCTTTGCAGTTATAGTTTTGATATTATGTCGTGCAACTTGGTTTAACTGCTTTCCTATACACTAAATAAACACCACTCAAGATCGCTGTAATTCCAACGTAGTCGAAAGTAGAAAGTTGCGTATTAAAAATCATAAAGTCGAGTATCAAAGTCACAAGGGGCACAAGATAGAATAAGCTGGTTGTATTCACCAGATTTCCTGATTGTAATAATTTATAGAAAATAAGTTGGGCAATCACAGAAACAATGATGCCTTGATATAAAACTGGAATCCAAAAGCCCCAATTCATTTCAAAATTAAATGATTGAAAAGGGGTGATTAGGATTATGAAAATCAAAGAAATTGCATATTGCAGTGGTAAAACGTGCCATGGTTTTTCAGAAATTTTTCTTTGTAGAATCACACCTGCCGTAATACATGTCAGGCACATAATTGAAGCAAGCGTTGCCCATAAAGATAATTTATTGACAAACATATTGTTATAAACCAAACAAATAATTCCAAAAAAACTAAGTAATAACCCTGTGAGCTTAACTTTGGAAAAACTTTTCTCTGTAATAAAAAAGGTCAGAATAGGTTGTAATGCAAGGATGGTGGAAAGGAGCCCTGGTGAAATTCCAAATTCAAGGGATAAAAAATAAAATAGGGTATAACCCGTAATTAAAAAGCAACCCGTCAATATGACATATTTAAAAGAGGTGTTTTGTGGGTAAAAAGGCTGTTTTGAAATCACACAGAAGGATAAAATTAATGCGGTAGCAATCAAAAAACGGAAAAACAGAAAAGGAATTGCAGCACCATGATGAAGTCCCCATTTGGTAAAAATAGCAGCACTTCCCCAGAGCAAAACAAATAGGCTAATATAAAGGAAATTCTCATTCTTAAGTTTGACCATTTTACTTATCCTTTTTAATATCTATATTTTTAGGTCTTTGAATATCAGTTTTATATGATCACTAGACTATGATTTTCACTTGGTGGTTATAAAAATGCTCTACCATCTAAGACGGATAGAGCAAGTTATTTTAACAAATGATAAAAAGAATATATTTAGAAAATATGATTTGTTTTGAAAACTAAATAGTTTTTTATATCTTTAGGATAATCTTGAATCATCTTTAAGAAATTCGCTTGATCACCCTGATATAAAGCACGGGTTGCCTCTTCATAATTTGGCATATTGCCCAACATGGCAGACATAAAGTGGTCGGTAGATTGTTTGGCGAGCATGATATTGCTTTCAGAAGTTGGATCATTCAGCTCTTTATCAATCAACTTCCGAATCACAGCAGATGCACTGGAACTCTGCTGATCTAACCAATCCCAATGTTTTTTCTGTAAGGTAATTTCACGGGAGATGACGCCGAGTTTCGGTCGTCCAACTTTCTTTGTTGGCTCAGGCTCGCTATAACGTTGATGAATTTCTTGTTCAGAACCAGAAAGATTAAGATCAACCTGTCGGCCAGTTTGATCATTGAAAATTAAAATATTTTCAGTTGTCTTAGGCCTAAGTTTAATCTTAATTGCAAGCTCAGCAGGTTGCCCAGTTGCGATCAATGTACTCCCTGAAAAGGCAGTATAGGTTGTTGTTTGAATATTCATTTTCTTTGGTTTATTTTATACGGGTAAAATAATATTATCAGGGTAAAAGTAATTATGCAAATAAATATAGCTTCAAAAGATCTGATTCAGTTGGAGAGCCAGCTCTGAAACCTGACATAAAAAATGATGCAGATAGAATGCCAATTTTCAATTTTATTCTGCTTTGATATCGCTTTTATGAGACAATGTTTTTTTATTTTTGTGTATTAGGACTCCCATGATTGAGCAATCTCCTGAATCTTTAAGCGATATCGAAATTTTAGACATTTTACAGTCTATGAAAAAAGATAAGCTGGATACGGAAGCAAATGAGATTATCCGTAATGGGGGGAAGGCTGGGCGTCAAGAAGCACACAAACAAGCTTTGGTTGCACTGAATACAAGCTTTGAAGAAAAGTTTGTAGAAGCGGTTACGCTGGCATTAGGTTTGAATGCAGGTCAGGCGAAAAAAATTCGCTATAAAAAAGATCGTATCCGTATTTTAAAAGTGCGTGGTATTGATTATTTAGCGATTGATGGTGCAGAAACCGCTCAGGTTTTAGCTCAGGTTGCTCAAGCGATTAGCCGTGAAGATGCAATTGTGACAGAAGGTCTACACAATATTTTCCCATTTTGGAAAGAAGGTTGGCCAATGGTTCAGTTTGATAATGCCTATAAGATCTTGGCAGAAGACATTGGTATTCACTATCAAGCGACCTTGGATGAACTCATCTCCATGTATGGTGGGAATTAAGGAATTATAAATATCCTGTTCTGATCAATGCGGTTACCAATAGAAAATAACAAGGATTGTTACTTTTATGAATTTACCACCGACGATTCCTGCAGAAGCTTTAGCCATGCTTCATGCAGGGCAACTGATTGATGCAATCAAGATCACGCGAGAAAAAACAGGTTTAGGTCTTAAGGAATCTAAAGATTTAATTGATCAGTATTTGCAGGATCATCCGCAGGAACAGGCACAGATTCAAGAGCAATTGGTGCAACGTAGCCGTGGTGGAATCAAAGTCGTTATTTTAATTTTACTGATATTGGCTACCGTGATCTGGTTTGTTATGAAATAAAAAAAGCCCATCTATGGGCTTTTTTTATTGATTAAGATTAATCATCTTGGGATGTTGGAGATTCGCCTTCCAAATTTGGTAAAACTTGAGTCACCAGTAATTGGTCAATTTTATAATGATCGATATCGACAACTTCAAATTTGAAACCAGCATATTCAACAGCATCAGCAGGGCGAGGGATTTTGCGCAAACGATACATGATAAAGCCTGCAATCGTTTCGTAATTTTCATTTTCCGGGAATTCTTCGATGGTTAGCGCGTGTTTTACATCTTCAATTGGTGTACTGCCATCAATGAGCCAAGAATGATTATCACGTTTGATAATCTGCTTTTCCTCATCCATCGGTGTAACCCAGTCGCCCATAACCGTGATCATAATATCGCTGAGCGTAATAACACCAACAACCAAAGCATACTCGTTGATCACAACAGCAAACTTTTCTTTGGTCGAGCGGAAACGATCCAGTAATTCAGACAAGGTTAAAGAGTCTGGAATAATCAGGACATTACGGATGGTCGATTCATTGAGTTGGGTAAAGGACTGATTATTTAAGATGCGTACCAGAATATCTTTGGCATCGACATAACCAATCACTTGATCAATATGTTCACTGCACACTAAGAATTTTGAATAAGGGTGTTCAGCCAGTTTTTGACGAATACTCTGTTCAGGTTCATTCAAGGTGAAATAAACAATATTTTCTCGTGCCGTCATGCTGGATGGAACAGTTCGTTCTTCAAGTTCAAATACATTTTCAATGAAATGATGTTCTTGTTTTTGTAAGACACCAGCTTGTGCGCCGGCATTTACGATGGCAGAAATATCATCAAAAGTCATACTATCATCGCGTTTAGTATCAATTTTAAAGATTCTAAAAATTGAATTTGCAATAATATTAATAAACCAAGCCAATGGTCTGCAGATTTTGATAAAGATCGTAATTGGATTGATGACTTTAATAGCTAGTTTTTCTGGGAAAATCATGGCCAAACGTTTTGGCATCAAATCAGCAAATAAGATAAATAGGGAAGTGACTGTTAAAAAAGATAAGCTGAATCCGATGGTATCTGCCCAAGGCCCTGGATAAAGCTCAGTCGCCAAGTTGTGGAAGTAAGGACGCAATGAGGATTCACCGACAATACCCCCCAGGATTGCAACAGCATTCACGCCGACTTGGGTGGATGCAAAAAAGTCTGCTGAGTTTTCTTGTAACTCGATGACTTTATTTGCTCTTTCCTCACCGCTTTCAGCAATGAGTTTGAGTTTGAGTTTTCGTGATCCTGCAATCGCGATTTCAGATAAGGATAAAAAGAATGAACATGCGACTAGAAGAACTAGAATCATCATGCTTTGTAAAATATCCATACATCACCTATGTTGATAGGACACAGCCTATAAAGTCGCTTATGCAAATAATTGTTTGTAACGCATTATTTCACTCGCTTATTCTTTAAGAGAATATAAACTATCAATAAGTAAAAGAAATAAAATTTTATTGATATTATTATTAAAACAATCAGCCATACAGAAGATATGGCTGAAATTTCATCTTGTTAATGTGTCTGTTTAGAAAAAGCTATGTGGTAATTGTGAATTGCCATTATTCAACAAATACTCACGATTTTCTTCCTCAATCATTTGACGTGCAACAAATAGAATAAGTTGTCGTAGCCAACGATGAGCAGGGTGATGATGCAACAACGGACACCAAGCCATTTTAAGTTCAAATTCTGGAATATAGAATGGAGGATCCTTTATAACCAGTCTAGGATTCTGTGTTTGTAAGCGCGCCATACGTGTTGGTAGCGTCGCGATTAAATCTACATTTTGTGCCAACAGTGCTGGCATTTGATAATGACGGGTAAATACAGAAATCTTACGGCGTTGACCGATACGCTCTAAAGCTTGATCAATCCAACCTAATCCAGCTTGTTTTTCTGGATTGACACCAAAGCCGACACCCATACCTGTTTTAGATACCCAAATATGCTGTGCATCTAAATAGCTTTTTAAATTGAGGTGAGTAACTGCAGGGTGCTTATCATTTAAAATACAGCTAAAACTGTCACGCCATACCAGAACCTGATGGAAGCTTTGCGGGATTTCGTTGAAGCGGTTAATGGCTAGATCAACTTTACCTTGCTCCATATCACGGTAGGACACGTCACTTGGTGTTAAGAAATCCAAGACCACATTTGGTGCTTCTGAGCGTAAAGCTTTTACTAAACGTGGAACTAAAGTTGCTTCGGCATAATCGGATGTCATAATCCGGAATACACGATTACTGGTATAAGGACGGAATTCAGTACGCGGTTCAAGGATCATTGACAGATCAGCTAATGCATCTCGAATACGTGGCTGTAATTCTAATGCACGTTCTGTTGGCGTCATGCCCTCAGAAGAACGAATGAGTAGAGGGTCGTTAAATAAATTACGTAAACGACGCAGAATATTACTCATCGCAGGCTGGGTGACACCCAATTGCTCTGCTGCGCGGGTGACATTTTTTTCACGAAGAAGTACGTCAAGATAAATTAATAAATTGAGATCGACGCGCTCCAGATTCATAAAAAAAATACCGAAAATAAAATCCTTGAATTGCCTTGAATTATGACATATCCAAAGGGATTTGTGTAACTTAATCCTACATAAAAGCAACAGCCTCAATGCTTAGGCTGCAACTTGGCACATTCTGTCGAATTATTTAATTTTGACGGCTTTTTATGGCGTAATTTTTTATTCAAATTTAAGAAAAATACACAGAAAAATTGTCATTTTCTGCAACTTAAATAAGCAAATTTCAGCTTTTTCTGAACTGATGAGTCTAGAAAATGGGGTTAAAATTTTATGGTTGGTTCAAGTTGTGTATTTTGTAAGGTTAATAAAAACAATTATTTAAATGGTGTTTTTTGTGTTTTTGAAAAATGGTTATACATATATTTTTTTAGAAAATACTGAAGATTAAGCCAGAATATTGGATAAAACACTTGCCAAAGACTAAGCTGTGATACATGTTGATGAGGTGCTTTAAATCTAGACTAATTAAAATCAGGATTTATTAGCGATCATTCGATGCCAATCCGCAAAAGGAATATATCATGTCTACATATCAAACAGCGATTGATGCAATCCGCGAACTAAAAGCAAAATTCGGCGACACTTGGCGCGATATTAGCCCAGAAGATGCTGCGCGTATGCAAATGCAAAACCAATTCAAAACTGGTTTAGATATTGCTAAATATACAGCTGCGATTATGCGTCGTGATATGGCTGCTTATGATGCTGATTCTAGCAAATATACTCAATCATTAGGTTGCTGGCACGGTTTTATCGCGCAACAAAAAATGATTGCGAACAAAAAATACTTCGGTACAACTGAACGTCGCTATATCTACCTTTCTGGTTGGATGGTTGCTGCACTTCGTTCAGAATTTGGTCCACTTCCTGACCAATCTATGCATGAAAAAACTTCTGTACCTGCTTTGATCGAAGAAATCTACACTTTCTTACGTCAAGCTGATGCGAAAGAACTTAATGATTTATTCCGTGCGCTTAAAAAAGCAAACGAAGCTGGTGATACTGCTAAAGCTGCTGAAATCACTGCTCAAATCGACGGTTTCCAAACTCACATCGTACCAATTATTGCGGACATCGATGCTGGTTTCGGTAACGAAGAAGCGACTTACTTACTTGCTCGTAAGATGATCGAAGCGGGTGCTTGTGCACTTCAAATCGAAAACCAAGTATCTGATGCGAAACAATGTGGTCACCAAGCTGGTAAAGTAACAGTTCCACACGAAGACTTCATCGCTAAAATCCATGCATTACGTTATGCATTCTTAGAAATGGGTCTTGATGACGGTATCATCGTTGCACGTACTGACTCTGAAGGCGCTGACTTGACTCAAAAAATCCCAGTGGTTAAAGAGCCAGGTGACATCGCTTCTCAATATATCAGCTACTTAGACACAACTGAAATTGACATTGCTGATGCTCAAGAAGATGAAATCTTGATCAAACGTAATGGTAAATTACACCGTCCTAAGCGTTTAGCTTCTGGTTTATATCAGTTCCGTGCTGACACTCAAATTGACCGTGTGGTACTTGACTGTGTATCTAGCCTTCAAAATGGTGCTGACCTTCTTTGGATCGAAACTGCGACTCCAAACGTAGAAGAAATCGCTCACATGGTTAACCGTGTACGTGAAACTGTTCCAAATGCGAAGCTTGTTTATAACAATAGCCCATCGTTCAACTGGACTTTAAACTTCCGTCAACAAGCTTACGACCGTTGGGTTGCTGAAGGTAAAGACGTTTCTGCTTACGACCGTGCTAAATTAATGAGCGCTGAGTACGATGCTACTGAATTAGCTGCTGATGCTGACGCTAAGATCCGTACATTCCAAGCAGATGCTGCTCGTGAAGCGGGTGTATTCCATCACTTGATCACACTTCCGACTTACCACACTGCTGCTCTTTCTACTCATGAGCTTGCACAAGGTTACTTCGGTTCTGAAGGTATGTTGGCTTATGTTGCTGGCGTACAACGTAAAGAAATCCGTGGTGGTATCGCTTGTGTTAAACACCAAGCAATGGCGGGTTCTGACATCGGTGATGATCACAAAGAAATCTTCTCTGGTGACAACGCTCTTAAAGCGCACGATGATGCTAAAAACACAATGAACCAATTCGCTGCTCACTAAGCAATGAACTGATTCAAAAAAACCCTGCGAAAGCAGGGTTTTTTATTGTTTTAAATAAATACTTAAGACTGAATATTTGTTTCAAGAAAACTAATTAGGGTCTTTCTGATTATTCGTGATGAGACGCTTTCTATTGAAAGAATTTATTCAATGAGATCTATCTTTATTAATCTAAGGACGATGTAAAAGAGACTTTATTTAAAAAGAGCAAGTGAATTGAATGGCTGAGTTGAATGATTCCATCAAAATATAAGCATAAAAAAACTGCTCATAAAGAGCAGTCTTTTAAGTTTGGGAAATAATAAATTATTTCTCAACACCTGCTGGTTGACCTGCAAGTTTTGCATTTGCATAGTCCCAGTTTACTAAGCTTTCTAGGAACGTTGCGATGTACTTAGGACGTAAGTTACGGAAGTCGATGTAGTAAGCGTGTTCCCATACGTCGATGGTTAATACTGCAACTTGGCCATGTGCAAGTGGCGTATCTGCATTGGCAGTTTTAGTAATCGATAATTTACCGTTTACTTCATCAGCAACTAACCAAGCCCAACCTGAACCGAATTGAGTTGTTGCAGCAGCAGTAAATTCCTCTGCAAACTTTTCGTAGCTACCAAAAGCTTCTTCAATTTTCGCTGCAATCGCACCTGTAGGTTTACCACCACCATTTGGCTTCATGCTGTTCCAGTAGAACGTGTGGTTCCATACTTGCGCAGCATTGTTAAAGATACCTGCTTTAGATGCATCACCAGCAGACGCTTTGATGATTTCTTCTAAAGATTTACCTTCAAGGTCTGTACCTTTGATTAAGTTGTTTAAGTTAACAACATAAGTATTGTGGTGTTTGTCGTGATGGTATTCTAAAGTTTCGCGAGTGATGTGTGGCGCTAAATCATCATAGCCATATGGAAGTGCAGGTAAAGTAATGGTTGTCATGTTTCATTCCTTGCAAATTTGCTGGGTTTTACATTAAGTGCCTTTATTGTAAATGATTCTATAGACAATAGGGCAGTCTTTTAATACACAAAATATGCAAAAAATTTCGTTATGAGACATATACCATACAACAATGATTAGAGTTTTTAGCTCGTTTAGTGAACGCCCTAAAACACTCTAACCCGTTTTTTATGGGGATACTGAATCAGGCCGAGCTGATTCGAAAATTATTAGACTTTTGCTT
Organism: Acinetobacter sp. Ac_3412; assembly: GCF_013072675.1. Classification (NCBI taxonomy): domain Bacteria; kingdom Pseudomonadati; phylum Pseudomonadota; class Gammaproteobacteria; order Moraxellales; family Moraxellaceae; genus Acinetobacter; species Acinetobacter sp. Ac_3412. Next base: position 98,844 of record NZ_LXUJ01000010.1, read on the forward strand.
GTAATGCTTGGTGATAACGGCGATTGACCTCATTCCAATCCACGACATTGTAAAATGCAGCAATATATTCAGGACGGCGATTTTGGTATTTTAAATAATACGCATGTTCCCATACATCCAGACCTAAAATAGGTGTATTGCCGTGCATCAGTGGCGAGTCTTGGTTGCCACTGCTTTCGACCACTAATTTATGTTCAGGTGTCACACTCAGCCATGCCCAGCCACTACCAAAACGACTAATCGCTGCCTTGGTGAATGCATCTTTAAAAGCATCGAAACCGCCAAGTTGCTGATCAATGGCTTCAGCAATAGCACCTGTTGGTTCACCACCACCTTGCGGGCTCATGACTGTCCAAAACAGTGAATGATTGGCATGTCCGCCACCATTATTGATCACCATATTTTTAAGGTCTGCTGGAACTTCATTCACTTTGGCGACCAGTTCCTCTACAGGGAGTTTTTCCCATTCTGTGCCTTCAATTGCACCATTAATATTATTGATATAGGTCTGATGGTGTTTGCTATGATGAATTTCCATGGTTTTGGTATCAATGTTCGGTTCGAGTGCATCATATGCATAAGGAAGCGCAGGTAAAGAATAAGCCATATGTTTGATTCCTTTTGTAATCAATGTGGTTTTATTACGATGAATTGAAGCGCCTTCATTATTCATTTAAAAGCAAATGAGAATCAATATCTTTTAATTCGCTTTTATCTATGCAAAATGGAGTAAAAAATAAATTTTATTTATCATTTGTCTGTTGGGTCTTGAATTGGCTTGCCAATGAAAGAAAGGAGATGTGTTCTGAGTTAGGCTTTATAAGACCAAAGATAAGGTAAAGATGCTGAAATGCTGGTGGTGCTAGCGCAAATCTTAAGTTGAAACTGGATTCATTTAAAAATTATGAAGAGAAGGAGTGCAAATAATTCCACTCCTTCAAATGGTTGACTCGAACTAGATCGGATTGTTGAGTTCGAAGTATTCGGTTTTGATTGAAAACTGTTTGGTAATGGCCTGTGCTAAACGCTGTACACCATAACGTTCAGTTGCATGGTGACCACATGCAAAATAATGTACCCCTAGTTCTTTTGCTTCATAAAAAGTACGTTCGCTAACTTCGCCAGAAATATAAGCATCACAGTCTGCTTGAGCTGCTTTTGCAATAAAATCTTGAGCACCGCCTGTGCAGAAGCCTACTTTTTTAATTACAGTTTTATCACTTGGTAGATGAATCACATTAAAGTCAAAAATGCTCTGTAACTTCGCCTTAAATTGTTCTGGACTTAGCGGATTGTCTAAATAGGCAATGTTGCCAATTGGATGCTTTTCACTTGGGTCCAAAGCTTCTAAATCTTTTAGACTGATCAAATCGGCAATAGCGATGTTATTGCCCAAAGTTGGATGTGCATCCAAAGGCAGGTGATACGCGATCAGGGAAATATTATTTTGAATCAGTTTCTTGATACGATTGCCGCGCATGCCTGTAATTGGGTAGGGTTCACCTTTCCAGAAATAACCATGATGGACCAGTAATGCATCGGCTTGTTGGGCAATTGCAGCATCAATTGCATCTTCAGATGCAGTCACGGCACATACAATTTTATTGACTTCAGGCTTACCTTCGATCTGTAAGCCGTTTGGCGCGTAGTCTTTAAATTCATTGGCTTTTAAAGTCTGGTTACACCATTGCACAATGTCATGCAAATTTGCCATGCGATTCCTCAAATGATTTACATCTTTTCTCAGCAACAATAAGAACATATTTTCAAATGTAACTAAAGCTAGACAAAACTTTTTTAACTTTTGCATTGATTTTAAGCAATTTACTTTACAATGGTGGAAACTTCCAGTTCTTCAATAAATTACGTTCATTACATAATTTCGCCTAGAGGATAATAGACGTGCGCCGTGCATTTACATGGTTACCTTGGGTATTACTCATTCTTGTTATATTTAGTTTTCTGGCTTGGCAGAAATCACATCAACCGAAACCAACGGTGGCTGCTGATGGGGTAAAAATGCCAGCAGAAAAGGTTGAACCACTGATTGATACCACGCGTACGGGTGGGGTGGTTTCGTATAGTGCTGCGGTCAAAGTGGCGGCACCTGCTGTGGTGAATATCTTTACCACACAGAAAGTGAAACAGATGAATCATCCATTATTGAATGATCCTGTATTTCGTGAGTTTTTTGGCAATCAAATGCCGCAACAACCTCAAAACGAAAACAGTTTGGGTTCAGGCGTCATTGTACGTGCGGATGGTTATATTTTAACGAATAATCATGTGATTGCGCAGGCTGAGCATATTGTTGTGGCTTTACAAGATGGGCGCCGTGCTGAAGCGACCGTGGTTGGCACTGATCCAGACACCGATTTGGCGGTAATCAAAATTGAATTGGATAAATTACCGGTGTTGCCATTTAAATTAAGTGGTAATGAAGTGGGTGATGTTGTGCTCGCGATTGGTAACCCATTTGGTGTCGGTCAAACTGTGACTCAAGGGATTATCTCTGCTACGGGACGTTCGGATTTGGGCATCAATACCTATGAAGACTTTATTCAAACGGATGCTGCGATTAATCCAGGTAACTCGGGTGGTGCATTGATTGATGTTGCGGGTAATTTGATTGGGGTCAATACGGCCATCTTCTCGCAATCGGGTGGTTCACTCGGGATTGGTTTTGCGATACCTGCCAAAGTGTGTCAGCAAGTTCTTAATTCAATCTTGAAAGATGGGCGTGTGGTACGCGGTTGGTTAGGAATTAGCTTAATTCCAAATAACATTGATGAAGATGTTTTGACTGCTAAACCAGTTGGTGTCACTGTTGCAGATGTATTACGTGGCGGACCATCTGATTCTGCAGGGATTAAGCGTGGCGATAAGATTATTCAAGTGAATAATGAGCAAATTTCATCTGCATCACACTTGATCAATTATGTTGCGTTACAAGCACCAGAAAGTTTAATTGATGTGGTGATTGAGCGTGAAGGCAAACAACAAACTTTGCAGGTTAAAGTTGGAGAGCGTAAAGTGCAACAAAATGCACAATCGCAATATATTCCATTGCCTAAGCGTCAACAACAGTAAGCTCGCTTTGATGATAAATAAGGGCTGCCAATGAGCAGCCTTTATTTATTTGAAGTCATAAAAAAAAGCGTGTTGATCGACTGATCAACACGCTTTTTGCATTTTATCGACGTTTTTATTTTTCATTAAAGCATCGAAATTTGATGGTTTGATGACAGCGCTTTGATGTTTATATGACAAAGATTAAATATGTGCTATTTGCCTTAATGTGCACAAAATGCTTGATTGAAGTACTCAAATAAATCAGGGGTTTGAAACCAGACTAAGATCGAAAGACTCATCAAGCACAGAAGCGTGACAAACAATAGCAACTTAAAATGACGTTCTATATTAGTCATGAATCACTGCCTCTTCATTCACGAAAAGATGGATGACAACACCAAAAGCACTTAGCACTAAACAGGCGAGCCAGATCATATTGTAGTTGCCTGCAATATCATGATTGACCCCACCGAGCCAGCCACCAAAGAATGAGCCGATTTGATGGGTAAAGAACACAATACCACTGAGCATGGATAAATATTTGACCCCAAACATATTGGCCACAATCCCGTTGGTGAGCGGAACTGTTGAAAGCCAGAGTAGTCCCATAATGATCCCAAAACTATAAATGGTCAATGTGCTGAGCGGAAGCAAGAGAAAAGCAATAATGGCAATGCCGCGTAAACCATAAAGCAGCATCAGCAGCCTAGGTTTTGAATAGCGATCACCTAACCAACCTGCACCATAGGTCCCCACAATATTAAATAGACCGACCAGTGCCAAGAATATCGTACCTGTTGTGGCATCAAAGCCATGATCTATTAAATAACCAGGTAGGTGTACGCCTAAAAATACCACTTGGAAACCACAGACCAGAAAGCCGAGGGATAACCACCAAAAAGGTTTGTGCTTTCTTGCGATGTGTAAAACCTGTTTAAAGCTTAAGCTGGGCTGATTCAGTGCTTTCGGTGCTGCAGAGGAAGGGGATTTCAATAACCAAGCCAGCGGGACAATAAATGCGATAGCAAAAGCACTTACCAGTAAAGCAGAAGACCAACCAATTGTTTTAAGGAGTAACAGGGTTGAAGGCAGCATAATAAACTGCCCAAATGAACCCGCAGCACTGGCAATCCCCATGACCATACTACGTTTCTCTGGTGGCGCAGCGCGACCAACGGCAGAAAGCAATACTGTAAAAGAGGTCGCAGATAAGGCGAGTCCAATCACGAGCCCTAAGCTGAGGTTAAGTAATAGCCCCGTAGAGCTAAATGCCATAAGGACTAAGCCAATAGCATAGAGTACACCCCCAGCCATCACGACTTTTTTAGTACCGTACTTGTCAGCAATCGCACCGGTAAAGGGTTGTGCAGCCCCCCAGATCAGGTTTTGCATGGCAATCGCAAAACTAAAAATATGATGGCCCCAACCAAAACTATCGCTCATGGGTACCAGATATAAACCAAAGCCATGGCGTACACCCAATGAAAGGGCCAGAATCAGCGCACTTCCGATCAGCATATAGATCAATTGTTTGGAAAATTGAGGGTTTGACATTGTTGTTGTAATCTTGGAATAAGTGAAAAGTATTCTAAAATACTTCTCGCCATATTTCGATTCCCTGCAAAAATTATTGTGACAAGATGCAAAGTCATCAAAACAGTCAACTGTAAGTTGACCGTTTTGTTTCAAATGGCAGGATATAATTTAGAACTTAAGTTCCAAACCTAATCCGACAACAGGTTGCTTGTCTTTTTTATCTGCTTGTTCAAGTGTTAAATAACCTACATAGCCATAGCTTTTCACCTGCTTATTAAAGGCATAATCAGCCCCAGCCATGATTTGTTTGGCTTTAAAATCAGCTGCGGTGTTTTTAAAGCGAGTATCATTCTGGCTATATTGTGCTTTGAGCATCCATTTTTTTGCATTTGGAAGAATATATTCGGCACCCACTAACCAACCTTGAGCATCATCAATATTGTTGGCTTTTGCGGTCCATTTTGTTGCTTCAGCTGGGTCTGCATAGCTGGTTTGTTCTACTTCGGAGCGTTGATACAGGCTTTTAATCGCCAAGCCTTCAATCGGATTTAAACGTCCGATGGCACGAATGGTATTTGCTGTGGCAAAAGCTTGCGTGTCGGCTGTATATGCCTGTCCTGTGGCTGCATTAAGAAAGCCACGTCCTGCAAAGGTGCTCGGAATGGCTTTGTCATAGCCAAGACCTGCGACAAAAAATGGATGTTCATAGACTAGACTGGCAGACCATGCATCAGCTAAACCACGACCTGCGACTTTTGCGCCGCCGCTGGATGTTTTAATGCCAGATGATTCTCCCGTGGCGAGCAGAGCATTCAGTTTAACCACGCCTTGAGAGAGATGAATGGCTGGCGATTCATAGAGAACGACGTTATCGATACGGTTTTCTCCAGTCAGAATCCCGCCAATATCTGCTTTATTTGCCACATAATTATTGAAAATATCAACTGTGCTTGAGAGCTGTTTGACCGGCGTATCATGTTTACCCACTTTGATAGTGCCGAGTTGACTGTCCTTTAATCCGACAAAGCGGTTTCGTTGCGTCCAGTCTGTTCCATCGCCGTCAGCACTTAATCCCCATTCAATTGCATAGACCGCACTTAGGCGTTCAGTTAGTTTCTCATCTCCTTTAATACCCAGATAGGAGCTATTGGAGCTGATTTCCCACACATCTTTATTTGAGCTGTTGGCATTTTTTTCTGGCAAGTAATCGATACTTGCATCAATTTCCCCATAAAGTGTAGGTGCTGCAAAAGTAGTACTGGTTAAGCATCCAAGCATGGCAAAGCCAAGAAGATTCAATTTCATATTGAGACCCCTGAAAAATGGTGTTGAAGTATTTAATTTGGAAATCGTGTGGGAGGGTTTATCCCACACAAAATGTGTTGTGATTAAGCGAGAGAGTTACGTTCTAATACAGCTTGCTCGAACAATTGTTGTTCTTTGGCTTTATGTTCGACCGAGAAGCGAATGAGGATGACACTGAATGCGGCTACGGTCACCAAAGCACCTAAAATCATCAGGCAGGTTTGTACGTCGAGTAAACCTTTGAGTAAGAAGCCTGCAGCAACTGCACCGACATTACCGCCTGCACCGATGATACCTGCTACACCACCTAAAGCATTGCGATCAATAAATGGCACAAGCGCGTAAGTTGCACCGCAAGACATATGGGTAAACAAGGCAAAAACGGTCATGCTGATAATTGCAAGTGCGACAGTATTCATCTGAGAAAAAAGTATGAGGAATAAGCCTTCACATAGGATCATGATAAACAATACTTTTGTGCGGCCATCTAAACCTTTTGATATAGCAACCTTATCTGAAAGATAACCTCCCAATGCCCGGGCAAACAATGCAAGTAAACCAAAAATACCTGCGGTTAGACCTGCTTCTTTTAAGCCCATATTGAAGTGATCGACATAGTACATTGCAGCAATGTTATGAATAAAAATTTCAATACCAAAACAGGCAGCATAAGAAACAAATAGAATCCAAACACGGTAATTACGGGCTGCTTGCATCAGAATCGCAACACCGCCTTTTTTGCCAGCACCAACTTCGATACCTTGCTCACGGAGCTCTTTAAAGTTTCCTTGAGGGCAATCTTGAGTAAGCTTCCAATACAGGACACCTACGATTAGCATCATGATGCCAGGTACAAGTAACGCAATTCTCCATCCCATCGCTTGTTCTACACCGAACATAACGATAGCCCCAAGAATCAAAGGCATGATGGCTTGTGTCGCACCACCACCTGCATTACCCCAACCTGCAGAAGCAGCATTGGCCGTCCCCACCACATTGGGTGCAAACATCACACTGGTATGATATTGGGTAATCACAAAGCTTGCACCAATTGCACCAATCAATAGTCGGAAGAACAGAAAGGATTCATAGGTGTTGGCAGCAGCAACACCAAACACAGGAATACTGCCGAGGAGTAAAAGTGCGGTATAGGTTTTGCGTGGACCGTATTTATCACACAATGGGCCAACAATCAGTCGAATTAAAATGGTAATCGCAACGGCTGCAATGTTGATATTGGCAATCTGGTCTTTGGTTAAATTGAACTCGCCTTTGATAACTGGCATGAGGGGAGCACAGGCAAACCACGCAAAGAAACAGACGAAGAATGCCAGCCATGTCATATGGAAAGCACGCATGGCAGGTGTAGAAAAGCTAAATAATTTTATTTCTGTGGCTTTTTTTGCATCAATATTCATTGGTGAAGACATAACTTTCTCCTGAACTGCACGTCATTTATTTTGCTTAGGCATTACGCTGATTAAGCAAATCGAACAGAACGGACGTCGTTGGCCGTCATCAAATATGTTTATGAATCGTCGTTGATTCAATGTGTTTGATATATAGCAAGTGCCGTGCCAGAAAAATAAATTAACCAAATGAATAATTTAAAATGTTAATCATCAAGGTGTTTATCAGAGTATTGAGTGAATCAAGAATATTGGTATAAATGTGGGGTTGTAGATAGAAGGCGCCTATGTTAGACAATCTTCTGGAAATTGCGTTCTCGTGGTGCGTGATTTTTGATCATTTTGCTTTGAAAGATTGCACAATAAAAAAAGCAGCGAGTGCTGCTTTTTTTTATGACATGAAATTTAGAAGCGGTAACCGACACCTGCATAACCTAAAATAGGGTTAATCTCGATATCTGTTTTTGCGCGAATGAGCTCTCCATATTTAGCATCATTCACTGTTATTGTTGCTTCTCCTGTAAGGTGTGCATATGAAACCGAACCAACGGCAAACCAACGATCGTTGAAATCATAAGTAAAACCAGCAGTGGCAACAGGTGCAAATGCATCTGAAGCTTCTAATTTAACTTTTGGATCACCAGAGCTGGTCTTTTGATCCAAGGCTGCACCTGCTTTACCATCTTTAATATTGACAATCATATGTCCAGCATTGATTAGATCATTTTCGATTGCGGAATTGATTTTCAGCTCATTAAAATAAGCATACATTAGACCTAATCCAACATAGGGCCTGAATTTATTTACACCTGTTTTACCGAAATGATATTGGAGTTCAAAAGCTGGCGTCCATGCTCTAGCCGTTGCTGCTGTACCATGTGCTTCTAGGTCAGTAATGAAAATTTGTTTTTCTAAATCAATAGAGGGTAGACCTATACCTCCAATAATAGGAAGTTCTATAGATGGATGCGCTGTAGCGGTTAATGGTGCATAAATTTGCCCTTTACCTTGAATATCAACTTTTGGAGGGATACCCGCTTTAATTTCAAGTGAAACATTATCTGTGAAAAAATAGTTGGTCATGATGCCTAAAGTCATTACATCATCTGCTTCTAATCCTGTACCTGGATTATTCCATTCGTTTAGACCATAGATTTCGGCATTACCACTTAATGAGCCAGGCAATGTTTCTTGTCCCAGTGTATCAAGAAAATCAATGAAAGCAGTTGATAAATTAGGATCCATATCTTTGGAAATACTGCCTTTCACAGTTTTTATTGAAACATCTCCAACTTTGGATTGCTCTCCATTTGCAACAGCTGTATTAACATTTACGGGTTGAGCTTTTCCTGTTGGCTTTACATATAAAGCACCTACAGAAACAGAAAAACGTTTAAACCCATCTCCATCTTTCAGACTGAAATAAGGTGAGTCTGCGAAAGCAAGTGTCGGTAGGGCACATAAGCCTGTAATTAGGCAAGCGAATGATTTCTTCATCATTGTGGGACTCCATGTCCAAAAAGTTTGTTAGGATTTTTCTTGCGCCCACCATAACGCTATTTTTAAATAGGCTTTGTTTAGTTAAATTTTATAATTGTTATGCTTATGAATTTTTTTGTTTGATTTAAATAAATTGATGAAGAAAATGTGGATGCGTAAAAAAAGCCACCGGAGTGACTTTTAAAAATAATTCAAAGGGAATGAATTACATAAAGCGAGACAGATCTTCTTCAGGTCGAGCAGTGAGTACTTCGATCCCTGTTTGTGTTACCAAAATCGTATGTTCATATTGGGCAGATAACTTGTGATCTTTTGTGACAACGGTCCACTTATCACCTAAAAGTTTAGTCTGCCAAACACCTGCATTGACCATTGGTTCAATAGTAAAGGTCATGCCAGCTTCTAGGCGCATACCTGTCCCTTTTTGGCCATAATGTAGAACTTGTGGTTCGTCGTGGAAAACATTGCCGATACCATGGCCACAATATTCACGGACAACACTGAAACGCTCAGATTCAACATACTGTTGAATGGCATAGCCAACATCACCTAGATATGAACCATCTTTAACAGTTGCCATACCACGATACATCGCTTCCTGCGCCACTGAACATAAACGATTAGCAAGAATAGATGTTTCACCACCCACGATGTACATCATGTTGGTATCGCCGTGATAACCATCTTTAATCACTGTTACATCAATATTAAGAATATCACCGTTCTTTAATGTTTTATTTTCAGAAGGGATGCCGTGACAAACCACATGGTTAACCGAAGTACAAATAGAATGTTGAAAAGCAGGGCGGCCAGGTGCAGCACCGTAACCTACACAGGCAGGAATCGCGTGTTGAACATTTTCAATATGATTGCGACAGATTGTATCGAGTTCTAGTGTGCTCACACCCGCTTTAATATGCGGTTTAATCATGTCTAGAACTTCAGCCGCCAATTTCCCTGCAACACGCATCTTTTCAATTTCTTCAGGTGTTTTGATTAATCGGCGTGGGGCTGTATAAGTTGTATTCATGATCTCTAAAAACTTTTGGTAATTTGCAAGTGTCTATGGTATAAATAGCCGCCTATTTTATCAAATGCTTTTCGTGAATATATTTTACGAAAATATCTGATAACAATAGTCGTAAAAAATCCGCACATATATCGACACATTACTCTGGGTGCCTAGCAATAGGTGGAGAATGCGGATATATGGAGGCCTAACCCAAACTTTAAGGTAAAGAAAATGGCAGATTACAACGTAAGCATGCGCGACCTTCTTCAAGCAGGCGCACACTTTGGTCACCAAACTCGTTTCTGGAACCCAAAAATGCGTCAATACATTTTTGGCGCGCGTAACAAAATTCACATCATCAACCTTGAACACACTGTTCCTGCGTTAAATGATGCTTTGAACTTTGTTAACAATCTTGCAAGCAAAAAGAACAAAGTATTGTTCGTTGGTACTAAACGTGCTGCTTCTAACATCATCCGTGAACAAGCTCAACGCGCTGGTCAACCATATGTAGATCACCGTTGGTTAGGTGGTATGTTGACGAACTGGAAAACACTTCGCCAATCTATCAACCGTTTAAAAGACCTTCAAACTCAATCTCAAGACGGTACTTTTGCTAAGCTTACTAAACGTGAAGCTTTAGAGCGTACTCGTGAGATGGAAAAACTTGAACGTGCTTTAGGCGGCGTTAAGAACATGGGTGGTTTACCTGACGCATTATTTGTAATCGACGTTGATCACGAAGCGATTGCAATCAAAGAAGCGAAAAACTTAGGTATTCCTGTAATCGGTATCGTTGATACAAACTCTAACCCAGACAACGTTGATTACGTTATTCCGGGTAACGACGATGCGATTCGTGCAGTAACTTTGTATGCTTCAGCTATGGCTGATGCGATTCTTGCTGGTAAAGAATACGCTCAATCACAAGCTAATGCACAAGCAAAAGGCGACGATGCTGCGAAAGACGCATCTGAGGCTTAATGCGTTTTGACGCAAGCTTGTCATTTTTGCGACATGTAATGGTGGCAAATTAAAGCGTCGAGAGTGCAAACGGCCCAGAGTTTCTTTGGGCCGTTTTTGTTGAACAGATTTATTTTCTACCGATTTTAGGAGATCAACATGACTGCAGTTACTGCGAGCATGGTAAAAGAATTACGTGACCGTACTGGTCTTGCAATGATGGAATGCAAAAAAGCATTAACAGAAGCAGGCGGTGACATCGAACTTGCGATTGATAACCTTCGTAAATCAGGTCAAGCAAAAGCTGCTAAAAAAGCAGGTAACATTGCTGCTGATGGCGCGATCACTATTATTCAAAACGGTAACAAAGCAATTCTTGTTGAAGTTAACTGTCAAACTGACTTTGTTGCTAAAGACGAAAACTTCAAAAACTTCTCTGATAAAGTTGCTGCCGCTGCACTTGCTGCAAACGAAACTGATGCTGCGAAAATTGCTGAACTTAAGCTTGAAGACGGCGCGACTGTAGAAGAAGCTCGTGTTGCACTTGTTCAAAAAATCGGTGAGAACATTCAAGTTCGTCGTGCTCAGATCGTTGAAGGCGAAAACTTGGCTGTTTACAAACACGGTTTAAAAATCGGTGTTGTTGTTTCTTACACAGGTGATGCTGACACTGGTAAAGGTATTGCAATGCACGTTGCTGCGTTCAACCCAGTTGCTGTAAATGCTGAAGCTGTTCCAGCTGACTTGATCGCTAAAGAGAAAGAAATTGCTGAAGCGAAAGCATTAGAATCTGGTAAGCCAGCGAACATCGTTGAGAAAATGGTAACTGGTTCAGTTGAAAAATACTTGAACGAAGTTGCGCTTGATCGTCAAATGTATGTTATCGACAATGATAAGAAAGTTGCTGATGTATTAAAAGCGACTGGTACAGTTGTAGCTCAATTCGTTCGTTTCGAAGTGGGTGAAGGTATTGAGAAGAAAGCTGAAATGAGTTTTGCAGAAGAAGTTGCTGCTGCTCAAGCTGCTGCGAAGTAATTCGTATCTTCTAAAAAAACCCAGTCATTATGACTGGGTTTTTTATTGGCTGTATAAAAAGCCCACTATATTGAGTGGGCTTTTATCGGTAGAAATAACTTATTCAGCTTCTTTCTTGAGTTCGTATTTATCAGCTAATTCGCCTGTAATCTCTTTACCTTCTATGTCGAGGGCTTTTAAGTAGCCTTCTGCAACGAAGTATTTGCGGTTATCACCTGCCTTGTCGAGTTCAATAATAGAAGTGTTCTTGCTGTCAAAAGCGAAGCTACCTTTGCTTTCAAATGCTTTGCCATCACCTTTGCCTAAATAAGTCTCTTTGATCTCGTAAGTTTTATCTAGGTTGAGCTTAAGCTCAGTCTTAATTCCTTCGCAATCTGCGCATGGAAGTACACCTGTATATGTACCATTCCAGTCTAATGAATTTTCTGCGGTATGTGCACTATCAGCGATGACTTCAGAGCTTGCTTCTGTTGTGGGTGCTGGGGGTGTTTGCTCATCAGTTTTTGGGGTTTCTGCTTTATTGCATGCAACTAAAAAAATAGATGCCAAAGAAATTGCGATTAGTGATTTTTTCATCTTAGATATAACCTTGTGAAAACATTAATATCCAAGTTATTAGATTTTAAAAAGAAATGGTAGTAAGGGAATGTAAGGGTTATTTAACCTTTGGTAAAGCAAGACAAGTTAACCTTGTCTTGTTCTGAAGCGAGGGTTGGATTTGCAGATGACAAATATCTTGCCGCGACGTTTTACAATCTGGCAATCAGCACTTCGACGCTTTGCACTTTTAAGAGATGAGCAGACTTTCATTTTAGGTCTAGATGAATTTGTGTTATGTTATAATATTGCACTTATTTGAGCGTGTAAAGTTAGTCTTATTCTTTGATGGGGTAGATGTTAATAATAAAAAAGCCCTTATCTTTCGATAAGGGCTTTTTTTAATCTGGAGCGGGAAAGGAGACTCGAACTCCCGACCCCAACCTTGGCAAGGTTATGCTCTACCAACTGAGCTATTCCCGCAATAGGACGCATTATAGAGAGTTTCATTCAAGTGTCAACTCTTTATAATGCTGAGTGTTTAATTAATCAGCACGTCGCCAGATGGTACCTTGACGCGTATCTTCCAAAACCACACCTTGATCGAGTAAAGACTGGCGAATGCCATCGGCTTGAGCAAAGTCTTTGGCTTTTTTCGCATCAACACGTTGTTGAATACAACTTTCAATTTCAGCGTCGGAAAGGCTAAGTGCTTCCTGACCAATATCTGATTTGAGGAATTCATCCACATCATGCTGAACCAGACCAAGAATGTTGGTTAAATGACGCAGAGTAGAGTAAAGCAGCGTTGCTTGTTCCGCTTGCTCTTCTTTCACCGCGCGATTAAGTTCTTTATTCAGTTCGAACAATACCGCCATTGCTTCAGCGGTATTGAAATCATCACACATCGCATTGTTAAAGCGTTCAACAAAGTTTTGCTCTAATGTCTCAACCGTTTTTTGACCATACACCTGTTGATAGGCTTTAAATGAATGATAAAAACGGCTCAGAGCAGTTTTTGCTTCTTTTAAAGCCACATCAGAGAAGTTAACTGGGCTGCGGTAATGCGAAGACACAATGAAGTAGCGAATCACTTCTGGATGGAATTTCTCCATGACATCGCGAATAGTAAAGAAGTTGCCTAAAGACTTAGACATTTTCTCGCCATCAACATTGATGAAACCAACATGCATCCAATAATTGACATATTGTTCACCCGTTGATGCTTCACTTTGCGCGATTTCATTTTCATGATGCGGGAACATTAGATCTGAACCACCACCATGAATATCGAAATGATTGCCTAGGCAGCAAGTCGACATTGCAGAACATTCAATATGCCAACCAGGACGGCCATTGCCCCAAGGTGAAGCCCAAGCAGGTTCATTTGCTTTGGCATGTTTCCACAGTACAAAGTCAAAGGGATGTTTCTTTTCAACTTCGACATCAACACGCTCAGATGCACCAGCTTGCATATCATCCAATTTACGACCAGATAAACGACCGTATTTATTGAACTTGCTCACCTCAAAATAAACATCGCCATTGCTAGCAGGGTAGGCAGCCCCTTTGTCAACCAATGTACCGATCATATTTTGCATTTGATCAATATATTCAGTTGCTTTGGGCGCCTCATCTGGTTCAGCACAACCTAAGTTAGCCGCATCTTCATTCATTGCCTGAATAAAACGAGCAGTGAGTTGTTGGATGCTTTCACCATTTTCATTGGCACGCGCAATGATTTTGTCATCAATATCGGTAATGTTGCGAATATAGCGAACTTTCCAACCTTGGCTGCGCAGAAAGCGAATGATGTAGTCAAATGCAACCATAACCCGAGCGTGCCCGATATGACAGTAATCGTAAACCGTCATACCACAGACATACATATCGATTTGACCTTCTTTACGTGGGACAAATTCAACTTTTTTACGTTGCTCAGAGTTATATAGAACAAAAGGTTGCATAAGGGTTTTCAAACACTCTACAAAAATCGTTATTCATCATAACGTATGCACCATATTTCATAAAGTTATCAGCAGAAAAAAGATGGCTTTCATTTGCAATATTTCTTTATTCAAAACCAATTTGACTCGCTGTCCGAAGTTGAACTTTTTTTGCGAAATAATAATAAATCACAGCCGTTGCCAGAATGCCGACCAACCAAGAGATATCAATACCACCTAACATGGTCGCGATGTGACCCGTGTAAACTTTACTATGAATAAATGGAAGTTGTAGTAACACACCCATGATATAACAGCCAATGCCGATACGGTTCCATCGACCATATTTCCCATCTGGATCGTATAACGCATCAACATCACATTCTTCTTTAGAAATGAAGTAGTAATCTACGAGGTTAATTGCACTCCAAGGAATGAAGAAGGTGAGGAGGAATAGAATGAATGCTTTAAAGCTGTTTAAAAAAGTATGTTCACCAGCAATTGCGATGATTGTAGAAATGGCAACCATAGCCAGTACAATACCTAAACGCGTCATTCTTGAAATTTGATAGTGCGGTTTGAAGCTATTCCAAATGGTTGCAATACACATGAAGCATCCATAAGCATTCAGCGTGGAGAGAGTGACCTTACCAAAGGCGATGCTGAAATATAAGAAAGTAATGATCAGTGCGACAGCATTCATCCCCACGACATATTGCACCTCATTTCCGACAAAGCCGCCTTGTGAAATCTGTGCAATCAATACACCCAAAGTCATGGAAATTTGCGAACTGAGGAGTGAACCTAAACCAACAGCCAAAAAGACACGGGTGGAGGAGGTGTTTGACGGTAGGTATCTGGAATAATCGGCTACATAAGGACCGAATGAAATTTGCCAAGAGGCCGAAAGCGAAATTGCTAACAAAAATGAGGACCAGCTAAACTTTTGAACGGCAATTAATTCTGAAAAGTTTGAATGAGTTAAAATTTGAGTCAAAATAATCATAAAAGCAATTATGCCAATAACGCTTGCAACTTTTCCGACCCAGTGGATTAGGCGATAACCAATGGTGGCAAAGATCACAATAAAAGCCGCATAGATTAAAATTCCAGTGCTATTGCTGACATTGATGAGTTGTGCGATCGCTTTACCTGCGAGAACTTCACCAGTGGCTGTAAACCCAATGTACATTAAGCAAACTAAGAGAATCGGAATGCATGCACCATATACGCCAAATTGCACGCGGCTTGAAATCATTTGAGGAAGGCCAAGTTTGGGACCTTGTGCTGCATGCAATGCCATGACGATGGCACCGAAGCATTGGCCAATCAATAAACCAATAATCGACCAAAACACATCACCACCCAGTACAACGGTCAAAGCACCTGTAACGATCGCTGTGATTTGTAAATTAGCACCAAACCACAGGGTAAATTGGCCGAAAACACTGCCATGTCTTTCGTGTTCTGGAATGAAATCAATACTGCGGTTTTCAATAAATTGATGTGTTTCTTTCCCATCCACTGAGGTCATCTTTTTACTCCGTATCCTTGAAGCACTTTTCGTCATAAAAAATACCTAATTGTTGCTTAGGTATGATCATGTATAATCTTATTTATATATGTATATACAACTTGGGCTGATAATAAGCAAGTTTTCCTGTGAAGTATAGAAGGGATCTACGATTAAGAATGAATGTACATATGCCTAACTAAATTGGGATTCAACATATGGGTGTATAGCCCAAATATTATGAGTCCTATTTCATACTTCATCTCTTCATTTTTCATGAAAACTTATACATTTAGAAACGTGTATGATTTGCAGATATGTTAGAATCGCCACCATTCTTTTGATTAAAATCATCTACCATCAGGTGGATAGAGTATTATTTTGAGTCAAACTCATATGTCACACACTATAGATTTCCAAAAAAGCGCATTAGAAACATTGCGTGTCGAACAACAAGCCATAGATGTCTTAACTGCGCAAATTGATGAACGCTTCGATATTGCATGCGAAATCCTTTTGCAATGCCAAGGACGTGTTGTTGTAACTGGTATGGGTAAGTCTGGTCATATCGGTCGTAAAATGGCAGCTACCTTTGCATCGACTGGAACACCATCTTTCTTTATGCATCCAGGTGAAGCAGGCCATGGTGATCTAGGAATGTTAGTGCGTGGTGATGTATTGATTGCAATTTCTAACTCAGGCAAGAGTGATGAAATTATGATGTTAATGCCTTTAATCAAGCATTTAGCTGTGCCTTTAATTACCATTAGTCGGGATAATAAAGGGCCAATGCCTCAAAATGCAGATGTGGCATTGACATTAGGTTTAGCTGACGAGGCTTGTCCTTTAGGCTTAGCACCAACATCAAGCACCACAGCAACATTAGTGTTGGGGGATGCATTAGCTGTTGCGCTATTAGAAGCACGTGGTTTTACTGCGGATGATTTTGCTCGTTCACATCCAGCTGGAGCCCTAGGTAAACGTTTGCTTTTGCATGTGAAGCATTTGATGCATACAGGTTCAGAATTACCAAAGGTTCGCCCAGATACACCAATGAATAAAGTGTTATATGAAATTTCTGATAAGCGTTTGGGTTTAACCACGATTGTCGATGAAAATGATACCTTATTGGGTATTTTTACCGATGGTGATTTACGTCGTATGATTGACCAGCAACAAGGCTTCGATGTGAACTTAGCGGTTTCTGAAGTAATGACTAAAAATCCACTAACGATTTCTCAAGAAGCGCGTGCGGTGAAAGCTTTAGAAAAAATGCATGACAGAAAAGTGAATCAATTTGTAGTTGTTGATGATGCCAATAAAGTGATTGGTGTGATTAGTATGCATGACCTCATTCAGGCAGGAGTAAATTAAGCCATGGCATCTTATGCTTTACAAGAACAAGCACGTCATTTAAAAGCACTGGTACTTGATGTGGATGGGATTTTAAGCGATGGCTTTGTTACATTAACCAATTCAGGTGATGAGATTAAATCATTTGATATCCGTGATGGCTTGGGAATGAAACTGGTTCAACAAGCGGGTATGAAAGTAATTATTATCACAGGTCGAAAAAGTCAGATTGTTGAAAAACGTATGTCTGATCTTGGTGTTGATCTCGTCTTTCAAGGGCGCGAGGATAAGGGGTTAGCACTGCGTGAAGCTTGTGCTCAATTGGATCTATTGCCTGAAGATTGTATTTATATGGGTGATGACTGGCCTGATCTATCTGCATTTGCTATCGCTGGTATGAAAGTTACTGTGCCCAATGGACATGAAGAAGTACGTCGTCGTGCTAATTTAGTGACCCAAGCGATGGGTGGTCGTGGCGCTGTACGAGAAGTATGCGATATGTTGTTGATGGCAAAAGGTGTTTACCAAGAACTGCTTGAAAAATATCTTGCTGTACCACATTAATATAGTGTTGATTTGCTCAAAGGTTAGGTAACCCTGTTTATGGATACCAAAGTTTTATATGTTGTTGCTGTTGTAGTCGCTTCTATAAGTGGTGGCTACTACTACTACAGTGGCAAAGCAAAAAAGTTGGATGTTGATTCAGCCAAGAATATGACCTATTCAGCTCAGGGTGTTCATTTAACTCAAACTGACGAGCAGGGTAATTTGTATATGCGAGCTGAAGTTAAACAGCTACAACAGAATATGCAACAAAAAACCTCTCAGCTTGATCAACTGAATGCGGTGATGTACAAACAGGGCAAACCTGATGCAACATTCTATGCAAAACAAGCAAATGGCTATGATGATAATACTAAAGTCATTTTGCTTGGAGATGTTGTTGCAACGAAACTGTCCGATCAAGGTAACAAATTAGAGTTTCATACGGATGAACTCACTGGTTACCCAAAAACAAGAGAGCTTGAAACACAACATCAGGTGATAGTTCAATCACCATCTGCTGAATTTGTGAGTCAGGGCCTCAAGGCTAATTTAAATAATGGTCAATATGAGTTTTATAAAATTCGAGGAAAGTATGCGCCAAGTTCTTAATTCCAAATCTCGTTCTACTTTCCTTAAACAACTAAGCTGCGTTGCTGTTGTTGCACTTTCTTCTGCAGCTAGTTTTGCTTTGCCATCGGATCGTAACCAACAGCTTTCTTTGGTTGCGGATCGTGCAACCTATAATGATAAAACAGGTATAACGACCTATACTGGCAATGTTGTGATCGAACAAGGCACCATGAAGCTTCAAGCTGATTCACTTGTTGCAAATTTAAATAGCAAAAAAGAAATTCAGATCATTACCGCCAAAGGTCAGCCAGCGAAGTTCCAGCAGCAAATGGATACTAATAAGGGCTTAGCCCGAGGTGAAGCACAGACGATCGTGTACAATGCAGATACGGGTATTCTTACTTTAACGGGTAAAGCATACCTTTATCAGGATGGCTCAAGCATTCGTGGTAATAGCTTAAAATACAGCATGAATAAAGGTGATGTAGAGGCACAAGGATCTTCAACTAACCGTGTGCAAATTATTATTCCACCTTCAAGTTCAAAAAGTTTCCCAGGGGCGCGTGATTAATGGAACAATCAATGCAGCAACCACAGACGCTCTGTATCAAACACTTAGCGAAGAACTATAGTAAACGTTGGGTGGTAAAAGATGTTTCTTTTACTATGCAAAGTGGACAAATTGTTGGTCTGCTTGGGCCAAATGGTGCAGGTAAAACGACGAGCTTTTATATGGTCGTTGGTTTGGTTCGTATGGATAAAGGCGAGATTCATTTAGATAATCTGGACTTGTCTGATCTGGCGATGCATGAGCGTGCACGTAAAGGTATTGGTTATTTGCCTCAAGAAGCTTCAATCTTTAGAAAGTTGACGATTGCTGAAAACATTATGGCAATTTTAGAAACGCGTAAAGATTTGAATAAGCAACAACGTCAGCAACGCCTGAATGAATTATTAAATGATTTTAAAATTAATCATATTAAGGATTCATTGGGGATGAGTGTGTCTGGTGGTGAGCGTCGCCGTGCTGAAATTGCTCGTGCTTTGGCTGCCGATCCTAAGTTTATGCTTCTAGATGAACCATTTGCTGGTGTCGACCCAATTTCTGTTGGTGATATTAAAGATATTATTCAAACACTTAAAGATCGTGGTATTGGGGTTCTGATCACCGATCATAACGTACGTGAGACTTTAGCCATTTGTGAGAAAGCCTACATTGTGAGTGAGGGTTCAGTGATTGCAGAAGGAACACCACAAGAAATTCTAGATAATGAGCAAGTGCGTAAAGTATATTTAGGTGATGATTTCGTCGTTTAAATCGTCCGATTATCACTTTTTAAAAAGAACCGAATGGTTCTTTTTTTTTGGGTAAATAAAATAATAAATGGTTAAATATTGAGTTGTTGATGAAGTGGTGGCTTATATTTTAGCCTAATTGCATGATAAATATATATTTTATATATTCCACTATAAAGGCATAATCTATTAAAATGTGAACTGTTTTACAAAAATATACATATATCTAGCGATGAAATTATGTGCGGAACGTAGTGTTTTTTATAAAAAAATGCTTAAAATGAAAATGCTGAAATGATAACAATACGAAAAAAATATGAACTTGCACAACGATATAAAAGTGAATAATGGCTCATGGAAAAAAAGTATGGATTTTAAGTGGTTACTTTATGTAGCAACCTTATCTGTGCCAATGACACATGCAACAACTCCAAGTGAACAGTATCACACTTTAAAGAACAATATTTCTCAGCTTTTTGTCCCAAAAAGTAGTGATGAGTTTAAAGTGGCACAAATGCAGAAATTAAGTAATTTTTCTGTTGATGCTTCACTCGGAAGTGATTTGCCTGTGGTTGGATCAGGCCGTCCTCAAGTCGATACAGTTCCGGCTGCTTTCTGGCAGAATCAGCGAAAAGTTCTCAAAGATGCGGTACAGATTGCGGTACAGCGGAACCCTGAAATTTCGCAAGGAATTTCATCATTAGCCTCACAAAATGCCAATATTGATGTTGCTAAATCTGGCTACTATCCACAGATAGGTGGTGGGGTCAGCACAGGTGACTTGGGTAAAAAAAGTACTCGAGGCCAACAGTTACTCACTTTAAGTGCTGCACAAATGCTTTATGACTTTGGTAAAGTTAAATCGGGTGTTGATGTCGAAAAAGCCAAAGTTGTGGTTGGGCAAGCGAATGTTCTAGTGAAAATTGATGATATTTCATTAGATGTTGCACAAACAATTGTTAATATTCAGCGTTATCAAAAACTCATCCAAATTGCGAATCAGCAGATTGCTGGAATTAAGCGTATCCAAGAGATGGCTAATCTGCGTGCTAATGCAGGAATTAGTAGTCAGGCTGATCCGATACAGGCGCAATCTTATTTGCAATCGGCTCAATCAGCGATGATCGCGCAACAATCTTTACTGAGCCAATATCAGCAGCATTTGTATACTTTATTAGGTTTTGATACACGAAATGTACAATGGGTGATTTCAGAAGATTTTGTAAAACAATCAGATTTATATGCTGCACCGCAGTTCAATACCATTCCACAAATGATCGCAGCTCAGGCTGGAATTGAGGTTGCTCGTAATCAAAAATTACAGACACAGATTAGTAATTATCCGACACTATCTGTAAAAGGAGAACTGAGTCAAGCTTTACATGGTAGGAACCCAGGAAATGATAAAGAGGGTGGGTTCGATAGTGCGATTATGTTGGAAGCTAGTAGCCAGTTCTATCAAGGTGGGGCCACATCCTCGAAAACTCGTGCGGCTAGTTTTGCTGAAGAGGCAGCAAAAGCACAAGTCAATGCGGTGTATTTAAAAGTGTTGGATCAGATTCGAACCAGCAGAGAACAAATTGAAAACAAACAACGTCAAATGCAGGTTTTAGCAGGACAACAAGCAACAACAATACGAACAAGAGAACTTTATCAAGAACAATATAAGTTGGGAACACGGACTCTGGTTGATCTGTTAAATGCAGAACAGGCGATTCATAGTGCGAATTCAGAGGCAGAAACAGCACGTTATGACATTTACAGCAGTATTGCTCAATATATTGCTGCAACAGGACGTTCTCGCCAAGCCTATGACCTCAATAATATAAAAATCCAAGGATTTGAGGTACAACCATGATTACTACAAAAATAAACTATCAGCCTTGGTTACAAGCCATACTGACCATTGCAAAGCATTATCGAATTGAACCTTCTGAGGAACGGATTCGCCTGCAGCTTGACTGGAATCAAAACCAGAATCTAGATGAAGTTTTAGTGTTAATCAGCAGACAGGTTGGATTAAACCTTAGAAGAGTTGCCTTTAGTGACGACGTGATTAACCCTTGGCGTTTACCTGTACTGGTGGAATTAGCCGACGGGCAGGTTGGTGTTATTGATAAAGCAGACGGTTCAGGCCATGTCAGTGTTCAACTAAGTGGCGATCAAGGTC
Organism: Acinetobacter sp. Ac_3412; assembly: GCF_013072675.1. Lineage (NCBI taxonomy): Bacteria > Pseudomonadati > Pseudomonadota > Gammaproteobacteria > Moraxellales > Moraxellaceae > Acinetobacter > Acinetobacter sp. Ac_3412. Next base: position 120,607 of record NZ_LXUJ01000010.1, read on the forward strand.
TATCCCAAAAATTTGCCGTTGGCGCATTGAAGCATATTATTAAAAATGTATATGTGCTCCGCCCTGAACAGTCAGTACCCGATGCGCGTATTGATGAATATATCAAACCATACGAGGCAAGCTGGTTTTGGTCAATTGTATTGCAAGACTGGAAACGCTATATCGATATCATGTTGGCCTCAATGATTGCCAATATTTTGGCCTTGGCCACGATTATTTTTTCAATGCAAGTCTATGACCGAGTTGTTCCATCACAGTCGATTCCAACACTTTGGGTACTTGCGAGTGGTGTACTCATTGCTGCGATTTTTGAGTTTGTATTAAGACTTTCACGGGTTTATATCTCAGATATTATTGGTAAAAGGGCAGATTTACGAATTTCTGATCGCGTATTTGGTCATGCAATTCGGATTAAGAATAGTGAGCGCTCTAAGTCAACGGGAACCTTTATTTCTCAGATCCGTGAGTTAGAAGGTGTTCGAGATCTAGTGACATCAACGACCATGGGGGCCATTGCCGATTTACCCTTTTTCTTTTTATTCCTGATTATCTTCGCAATCATTGGTGGTAACTTATTTTGGGTCATGTTATTGGTCGTGCCTCTAATGATCTTGCCTGCAATTTTGGCACAAAATAAATTGGCACAGCTTGCACAAGAAGGGATGCGTGAATCTTCGATTCGAAATGCAATTTTAGTAGAAGCAGTACAGGGTATTGAAGATATTAAATTATTACGCGCGGAGTCACGTTTCCAAAACCAGTGGAACCATATGAACGAAGTGTCTGCTGATATCAGCATGCAGCAACGTAAGATTGTGGGGGTACTGACTGCGTGGACGCAAAAGATTCAGGGGCTAACTTATGCAGCTGTGATTCTAGTGGGTTGTTTTGCGGTGATGAAAGGCGATATGACCACAGGTGCTTTGGTGGCGTGTTCGATTTTATCTTCACGGATGTTGGCACCAATTTCACAAATCACGGGCATTTTGGGACGTTTGCAACAGGCAAAAGTGGCGAAGAAAAGCTTAGATGAGTTAATGCAGAAACCTGTCGATCAACCAGATCAAGCACATTTGGTACATAAAGAAGTGTTGCATGGCGATTATGAGTTGAAAAAAGTGGTGTTCCAATATACGGAAGATGACCCACGCCCAAGTTTGGTTATTCCACAACTTAAGATTCGTGCAGGTGAGCGTATTGCGATCTTAGGACGCAACGGTGCAGGCAAATCGACCTTATTACAGATTTTATCTGCGATGCAGTTTCCGAATTCTGGCTCAGTGTATTTAGATGATCTGGATATTAGTTTGATTGATCCTGCCGATGTGCGTCGTGATATGGGCTTACTTAATCAAAATGCACATTTATTTTATGGCACTATTCGTGAAAACCTGACGCTTGGCGCACCTTTAGCACGTGATGAGGATATATTAAAGGTACTAAAAGTGACTGGTGCACTGAGTTTTGTGCATGAAAAGAAAGAAGGCCTAGATCATTTGGTATTAGAAGGTGGCGTTGGTTTTTCTGGGGGACAAAGACAAGCTTTATTGTTAGCGCGCTTATTGATTCGTCAGCCGAATATCTTATTGCTAGATGAACCAACTGCTGCCATTGATGATGTGGCCGAAAAGCAATTGATTGATCACTTAAAGACTTGGCTTGGCTATCGGACTTTAGTTGTTGCAACGCATCGACGTGCAGTTTTGGAATTGGTTGACCGAATTATTGTCATGAATGAAGGCAAGATCGTCATGGATGGACCTGTAGATCAAGTTTTACAACAATCATCAATAAAACAAAAAATAGTTTAATACTTTGAGGAAATTTTATGAGTGAACAACAACAGAACAGCAGTCGTCCCATGAACGTAACTTATAATGAACCAAAGTTACCTCGTTCGACGCTTGTTGTTTGGATGATTGGGATTGGTTTACTTTCACTCTTAATCTGGGCATGGTTATTTAATCTAGAAGAAGTTTCAACGGGTACGGGGAAAGTGATTCCCTCTTCAAAAGAGCAGATTATTCAATCGCTTGAAGGAGGAATTCTCACTAAACTTGATGTTAATGAAGGCGATGTGGTTGAAAAGGGGCAAATTCTTGCACAACTTGATCCAACTCGATTTGCATCGAATGTTGGAGAGTCAAAGTCTTTACTGACTTCAGCACAGGCAACTGCAGCACGTTTACGTGCTGAAGTGACGGGTTCACCATTAAGTTTTCCTGAAGACGTGCAAAAGAGTCCTAAATTGGTGCAAGAAGAAACAGCGCTCTATTTGTCACGACGTGCTAATTTGGAACAGTCCATTGAAGGCTATGAACAAGCAGCAAAACTGGTACGACAAGAACTGGCAATGACAGAACCATTGGTGGCAAAAGGTGCGGCCAGTGAAGTAGAAGTCTTGCGTTTAAAGCGTGAGGCCAATGATTTAAACAATAAAATCAATGATACGCGCAACCAGTACTATGTCAAAGCACGAGAAGAATTGTCTAAGGCCAATACAGATATTCAAACTCAGCAGCAGATTGTGAATGGTCGAAATGACAGTTTAGAACGTGCGGTATTTAAAGCACCAGTCCGTGGTGTAGTGAAAGAAATCGATGTTACGACCCTAGGTGGTGTCATTCCTCAGAATGGTAAGTTGATGACTATTGTTCCTTTAGAGGATAAATTGCTGATTGAAGCGCGTATCTCACCGCGTGATATTGCGTTTATTCGCCCGGGGCAAGAAGCTTTAGTCAAAATTACCGCCTATGATTACTCAATTTATGGCGGTTTAGACGGTAAAGTGACTGTGATTTCACCAGATACCATTCGTGATGAAGTAAAGCAAGATCAGTTCTATTATCGTGTATACATTCGTACTGATTCTGACCGTTTATATAACAAAGCGGGTAAGGCATTCAGTATTACCCCAGGGATGGTAGCGACAGTGGATATTCGTACTGGACAAAAAACCATTATGGATTACTTGTTGAAACCGTTTAATAAAGCCAAAGAAGCTTTACGCGAACGCTAATTTTCCGCTAATAAAAAACCTTGCCTAGTGCGAGGTTTTTTATTTGGGTGCTAAAAAGCTATAATCGCGCTTTAAATTTGTATTTATGTTTTATGCCATTCACCATTGCTACTACAGTTACTTTTGAAGAAGAAATTAAAAAAAGTCGTTTTCAAGCGATTGCTGCTGTTGTTGAAAATGAACAGCAGGTTAAAAACTTTTTAGAAACGCATAAAGATCTGTCGACGACGCATCAATGTTGGGCGTGGAAAATTGGACATCAGGTTCGATTTAATGATGATGGTGAACCCTCAGGCACAGCAGGGCGCCCTATACTTGCCACCATTGAAGGCAATGAGTTGACCAATGTTATTGTATTAGTGAATCGCTGGTATGGTGGGATTAAGTTAGGCACGGGTGGATTAGTTCGTGCTTATGGTGGCTGTGCAGGACAATGTCTGGTCTTGGCTGAAAAAATTGAGTTGATTGAAAAGAAAGAAATTCGCTTTGCTTGTTTATTCAATGAATGGGCGATTATTCAATATGAGCTGATGCAGCAGCAGATCGAATATCAAGAACAATATACTGAAACAGGCGTGATTATTGAGGCGCGTGTTCAAGTGCATCAAATTGAACCTTTAAGACTAAAACTTCAGGACGTGAGTAGAGGACGTGAGAAATTACATGTATGCGATGACTGAAATTTATCCATCCTCTCTCGCGAGGCGATGCCTCTCAGCACGTGAGCAATTGGTATTGCTTGAGGAGCAAGATAGATGAATGATCCTTTATTAAAATACCGAGAGCAGCATAAACAACGTCTGAATTATATGCCGTGGTTATATTGGACACTGAAACCCAAACATCGAGAATGGGCAGAAGCATGGCAAGCCGAGTACCAAGCCTATTTGATGGATATGGAAACGGTTGAAATTGGTCAGAACTGTTTTATATCACCCTTGGCCCATATTTTTGCTGAACGTGGTCGAAAGATTTCTATTGGTGATAATACTTTCATTGCTGCGGATTGTACTTTGCATGGCCCTTTAGAAATTGGCAATGAAGTGGCAATTAACCATCATTGTATTTTGGATGGCGGTCGTACCGGGATTAAGTTGCATGATCAAGTTCGAATCGCGGCTTATAGTCATCTATATGCATTTGATCATGGCATGGAAATGGATCGTCCGATCTATCAACAACCCGTTACGTCTAAAGGTATTGAGATTGGTCGAGATGTGTGGCTAGGAGCGCATGTCGGGGTCAAGGATGGAATCAAAATTGGCGATCATGCTGTGGTAGGTATGAACAGTATGGTGACCAAAAATGTTGAGGATTATGCGGTGGTTGCAGGGAACCCGGCAAAATTAATTCGTTACCGAAGCGAATAAAAAAGTGTATGAGATTCGATACATAAATTTAACCCACCATGCTTTTATCTATGTTAAGTTAAAAATAAGTAGAAGACCTAAGGTACATACCTAGAGAGAGGCGAAAATGAACCGTGTAATTGCATGTATTGATTCTTCACCCTGCATTGATGCTGTTGCAGAAGCAGCAGTATGGGTTGCGAAACAAACGCAAAGAGAGTTGGTATTGTTGCAAATCTTGGACTATTACCCAGCTAGCTACCATTTAGGTGAAATCAGTGGCGTGATTGGCTTTGAAAGTAATGCCATGCTACTTAAAGAACTCGCAGAGTTGGAACAAAAACAGAGTGAGTTAGCACTCGATTATAGTAATAATTTGCTGAATCACATTTCTGAGTTGATCGAAAAACAATACGGTCTAAGCAGTACCAAAATTCAGGAAAAAGGCGACTTTCTTGAGCAAAGCTTTAATCTTCTCAATGAAAATGATGTGGTGATTATCGGCCGAGTGGGTGAGAGAGCTGCTGAGAAGAACAAGCCGATTGGAAGTAATGTTGAAAACTTTATTCGTGGTGCAAATTGTACGGTTATTACCGTTGGGGAACATTTCCAGCCACCGAAACGCTTTATCTTTGCTTATGAATATTCACCGACCTGCCAAAAGATGTTGCAACGCATAGCACAGAGTGACTTGTTGAAAACATTGCAATGCCATTTGCTCTATGTAGGTGATCATCCGGAAATGTTGACCGAACCTGAAAAGTATCTCACTGATGCAGGTCTGGAAGTGGTTTCAGTCTATCGTTATGGTGATGTAGCACAAAATATTCTTGAATATCAAAGAGAACATGATATTCAATTGATTGTATTAGGTGCATTTAGCCACAGTAAAATTCATCAATTCTTCTTGGGCAGTATCACGACGACGATCTTCCGAAATGCCAATGTTCCACTATTAGTTGCTAAGTGATTCATTTTATTCCATATAGTTATCCGCAATTCCTGTGGATAACTATATGGAAAAGCACTGGAGATAAATATAATTTATTGATATTGCACAACTAAATTAAATAGGTTGTTTTTTAATCTCTATTTTACGATTGCAATGGCAAAACCATCGTGGCCTTTTGAACCAACCGTTTGCAAAGCCGTGCAAGAAAGCAGCTGAGGATGGTCTTTCAAAGCGGTGAATGCTTCACGAATTCCTTCAATACTAGGTTTCTTGTTATTTTCATCAATGATCGCACCTGCACGAATCACATTATCTAATACAATGATGGTGCCTGGATGAGACAGTTTTAGACTGAGTTCAAAATACTCTCGGTAGCTTTGCTTATCGGCATCAATAAAGATCAAATCAAATGCTTCGCTGTCTTCAGCAATCAGTTGATTCATAATATCGGCACCACGACCTTTTTTGAGTTCGATATTGGTCGGCATATTGGCATAATCAATATTTTCTTGAGCGATAACCACGTGAGTATCGCGTCCTTCAACCGTCAGTAGATAGCCATCTTCAGGAAGGGCCTTAGCTAGCCAAATGGTACTATAGGCACCGAATGTACCGAGTTCTAATACGCGTTTGCATTGATTCATTTGAATCAACATTTGCAAAAACATACCTTGATTAGGTGCAACAGCCAAATGATTAGAAAAGCCTTGAGTATCAGTATTATCTAATGCATGTTGAAGTCTAGGGTCTGTGGGAATTAAATGTGAATTGATATAGTCATCAATCTCGGTCCACATCTGTTGCATAATCAAGTTTACCTACCAATTTGTTAGCTCTGCATTTTAAACGTTTATGCTCAGAGTGCAATTTTATTGCGGCTTGAATCCGCATGATTGAAACAAAAAAAGAGATCATTTTGATCTCTTTTTATTCAGATATCTGTTTTAGAAATTACACATTGAACTATTACGGGTCAAGTCAGGTCCCCATGTCCGATAGCCTTGAGTATCGATATGGATTTGACCAGAACTATATAAACCAATGCCTAAATCTAGGCTTTGACCATGCTGGGCCCAGAACTGACATAGCTTAAACTTGGTTTGTTCAATATAGGCATAGTCTTGCGGTTGAGGATATTCAGGTCCAATACGAAAATCGATGGCTGAATTGAATAAGTGTTTCGACGAGCCAGCACCACCTGCACATTGATTGAGTGGCAAGTCTCGATAGACAGAAGTCACCTCAAAATCGGTCAAGATTTTGGCTGCAATTAAGTATTTAAAGACACGTAAGGTCGAAAGGGAGTTGTTCCACAATTCACGGTTAGGCACCATATATTCAGTACGGCCGCATTTTTGCCAGTCCCGAGCAGTACGTAATAATTCAAAACTTGGAATAATATGTGCCACATTATTACGGGTTAGAAATTGTTCATATTCTCGAACACGTGCATAGTTTTCACCTTGATTCAGCCATTGGCGATAAGAGGCAGGTTCAACTTTGTTTGGGATGGGGCGGGTAAAAGTGACTTGTTCTTGGGGAATGTAAATTCTTTTACCTTGGTTCTGATTTACTTTTGTCGTTGAGCTGGTACAGCCCGCCATCATCACAGGGATGATAAATAATGATAATAGACCCTGTAATTTATTTCGCATCATAAAAAGGCAGTTCAAAATCTGTAGGCGTACTATTTTAATGCAAAATAGCGCATGAATAATGATGTAATTGCAAAGAAATGTGTGGTTCAGGTATAAAAAAGACCAGTAAAACTGGCCTTTTGAATTATTTTTCTAAATATTGTAGCTTGTCTGGCTTACCATTCCATTCTTCACGGTCTGCTGGCTGTTCACCAATTTGTGTGATGTTGTTACCCGCCCATTTTTCTGATAATTCAGCATTGAGTTCGATAAAGACTTCTTGACCTTCTGGTAATTCATCTTCAGAGAAAATTGCATTTGCTGGGCATTCTGGTTCACATAGAGCACAGTCGATACATTCATCTGGATTGATAACAAGGAAGTTAGGACCTTCGTAGAAACAGTCTACAGGGCAAACTTCAACACAATCTTGATATTTACATTTAATACAATTTTCAGTGACAACAAAGGTCATGGCGACAGCTACCTAAAAATACGGTTTTTTGTTTGGAATGAGGTATTGTAGGCAAAAAAGGGGTAAACAAACAATTGCTTTTATTGATATTGTTTATTTATACATATGAAAAATGAATTAATATATTGATAATAAATAAAATATTTTCGGGTGCTAAGATTTTTTGACTAAAAAATAAAGTGATGGTCACCTTAATTGACCTAATCATTGCAACTGAATCTTATTTTTATTCTCAGTTAAAACAGCTAATTAACGAGGTTGAGCCATCTTCATGCTTTCATTTCTGCTTGGTTAGAACTTAAAGCGTGTAGAGCAAGTGAATGTCTTCTGGTTCTCGTTCAAACAACTGTTGATCAGGTTGTGCTAAAAGTTGAGCACCTTGTTTAAGATAAAAGTCTACAGTGCGCTTACTTGGGGTAGCGGAAATATAGAGTTGTTTTGCATTGAGTTGCTTTACAGATGCGATAGCAGCTTGCATCAACTGAGTACCGATACCTAAACCTTGGTGATCGGCATCCACATAAAAATATTGCAGTAACTTGGCTTCAGGATAATCAGCAATGTGCTGATTGGAAACGACCTGTACAGCAATCAGCTGATTAGATTCGTCAAATCCACCTACGCATAAAGCCCCTTGTTGATGTAACTTTTTGAGTAAAGGTGGATCATTTTCCAAATGATAAGTATCCCAATTTTGCTCATCATAAAAACAATCAATTAATTGTAAATTTAAACTCTGCTGTATATACATTTGAGTGATAAGTTCACGCCGACTAATCTGTAGCCAGATTAAATCAATTTCTGAGTGTTTGAGTGGCTTAAACAGAATATTAATTGTGCTTTCCCTTAAGTTGGATACTGAACAAAAATCTATTCAGTCTTTTTAGGTTGAGTGATATCAGTCAAAAATAAACAGGAAATGGTTTTGGAACAAGCTGAAATGATCAACTTGTTCCAGAAACTACATTTAAGATTTTAGAGCAGCTTTTAGAGAATAAAGCTGCTCTAATGCCTGACGTGGTGTTAAATCATCGACATCAATTTGATGTAATAATTCTAAAGCAGGTGATGGTTTTTCAACCTCAATAACTCGCTCAATGACTTGAGTTTCGATCTCATGTTCAACAGCACTAAACAAATCATTCTGCACGCTACTTTGCAAATGTTGATGCTGTTGTTTTTCCAAGATCTTCAAACGTTTTTGTGCTTCTTTAATCACGTTGGCAGGGATACCAGCTAATTTGGCAACCTGTAAACCATGACTTTGGCTGGCTGGGCCATGTTGAACTTTATGCAGCAAAATTAAATTGCCATTTAGTTCTTGTGCGGTAACATGATAATTATCAATGCCCGCTTCGCTACCCAATTCAGTCAACTCAAAGTAATGTGTTGCGAATAGGCACAGGCATTTCACTCGTTTGGTTAAATCAACCACACAGGCCCAAGCCAAAGAAAGACCGTCATAAGTACTGGTACCACGACCAACCTCATCCATCAGCACTAAAGACTGACTGGTGGCATGGTGCAGGATCTGAGAAGTTTCAGTCATCTCGACCATAAAGGTTGATTTGCCTGTTGATAAATCATCAGCAGAACCAATACGAGTAAAGATACGGTCAATCGAACCTAGTTTTGCCGATTTAGCGGGTACAAAACTACCGCAATACGCAAGCAGGCTAATCAAGGCAGTCTGACGCATAAAGGTCGATTTACCGCCCATGTTTGGCCCTGTAATAATCGCCATACGATGTTGGCTATCCAGGAAGGTATCATTCGGTGTAAAAGGCGCCTTATTTAAAGCTTCAACAACAGGGTGGCGACCTGCCTGAATTTTGATACTGGTTTCAGGCGTATATTCAGGTCTAGCCCAATTGTTGAGTCGAGCTTGATGTGCAAAGTTTGCCAGCACATCAATATAGGCAATTGCAGCACTCATCATTTGTAAATGTGCAATGTTTTGACGCAATTCATCGAGTAATGATTCAAACAGAAGCTTTTCACGGGCGAGGGCACGTGACTCGCTAGAAAGAACTTTATCTTCAAAGCCTTTCAGTTCAGGGGTGATATAACGCTCAGCATTTTTAAGGGTCTGACGACGAATATAGTCCGCTGGAGCTTGTTCTGCCTGCGCACGGGTGAGTTCAATATAATAACCGCTGACACGGTTGTATCCGATTTTCAGGGTATTGATCCCAGTACGTTCACGCTCTTTTATTTCCAAGTCAATCAGGAACTGTCCTGCATGATCACGGATTTTACGTAACTCATCCAGTTCATCGTCATAACCTTCTGCAATTACATTGCCATCACGTAGTAATACGGGTGGACTTTCAACAATTGCAGCCATTAAATGTTGATGCAGACTCTTAAAGTCACCAAGCTCTTCATCTAATTGAATTAATAACTTAGATTGCTGGGTCTTTAAAACAGGATCTAAGGCGTGGCGTAGGAAAGGGATTTGTGCACAAGCTTGACGCAGTTGTACTAAATCTCGTGGACGAGCACTGCCAAGCGCAACACGACTCAGCACACGTTCAATATCGCCAATCTCTTTTAAAACTAGACGAAGTGGTGATTCATGATAGCCCTTTAACAGTTGTTCGGTTGCATCAAGACGTGCATCTAAAACTGCCGTGTCACGAATAGGCTGCATTAACGTGCGGCTTAGTAAGCGTCCGCCCATGGCAGTTTGGCAGTCATTAATCAATTGGAACAGCGATGTACCATGATCAAACAACGGTTCAATAATTTCTAAATTACGACGCGTGATTGGATCAAGTGCAATGAAGTTTGTACTTTGTTCAATTTGAATTGAACGAATATGCGGTAAAGCTGTTTTTTGGGTTTCTTTCGCATAGTGAATCAATGCCGCGGCTGCTGCTTTCGCGAGTGGAATCGGATCTAATCCAAACCCAGATAAGGTTGAAACACTCAACTGATCGCACAACGTTTTTTGCGCGTTATTTAAATTAAAATCAACGTTTGGACGTTTGGTGATTGGACAGTCCAGATTTTTCTTAATCTGTTCAATAATATTTTTATCAATAAGATCTTCGTCAATGAGGATTTCGCTTGGCATTAAACGCGCCAGCTCTATTGCAAGTTGTTCCGGTTTATAGTCTTGTTGTTGAACTTTAAAAATACCTGCGCTCAAGTCGAGCAAAGCAAAACCAATTTGATTTTGTTGAATGCACAGTGCGACCAGATTTGATGATTGGTAACTGCCGAGCAGCGCATCATCGGTTAAGGTTCCTGGCGTTAAAATACGGACAACTTTACGTTCTACAGGACCTTTGCCTGTGACTTCACCGATTTGTTCACAGATCGCGACAGTACGTCCTGCTTTGACTAAACGCGCGAGATAACCTTCTGCTGCATGATAAGGAACGCCAGCCATAGGGATAGGTCGACCACTGGCTTTGCCACGATGAGTCAGGGTAATACCTAAAAGTTTGGCTGCTAAATGCGCATCTTCAAAGAATAGCTCGTAAAAGTCACCCATACGGTAGAACAGCAATGCATGCTGATAGTCTGTTTTGACTTTGAGATACTGCTGCATCATCGGCGTATGAGATGAAAGGTCAGCCATGATTTCAGCGCTATTCATGTATGTTAAATCCTTAAATTTAAATAATAAATAAGTTTAGTTTGAACGTTTGGCTGTCTCGCCAATTCTAACAACCACTGTAAAATTCGACTTAATTGCCAAGAAAGTATACCTTTCTAAGGCCTTCTTTTCTGTCAAAATTAAGTCAACAGGGTATGAGAAATTGAATGACTTCCTCAGTCGCTCATCTTAACAAATTGAGAAAGATTCACAAAAAGGAATCCGCGATGTGTGAAGAAATAAACAGCAAAAGAATGGTACTCGATGAACTAGAGCAATCGGCCAAGTGTCGCTATAGCATTAAAATTGGTAAGCAAAAATAGCTTAGATTATTTGCTTAGGTCTCTTTTTAAGCTGAAAAATAATGTCCTTAATTGTTTGGTTGTCTGGGTTTTATTGTGAATCTCAGCGCTAAAAATATGTAACAAATTATTCAAAAAATAATTAAATGATAAACTTTAATTCTATATATCATATTGATATTTAAATTATTTATTTAATTTTATTTAAGTTGTATATAATTCTTAAAAAAATAAACTTAATTCTGAAAGATTAGGCATAATCAGAGCAACTATTGTCAAAAAGGTTAACATAAATGGATCCCTCGCCGGGTACAAAGTTAAAATACAATTTCATGACTCCTTGTTTTTGTTTAAGGAGTAAATAATGGAATTTTTATTAGATCCAGGGATTTGGGTAGGTTTGCTTACTCTGATCGTTTTAGAGATTGTTTTAGGGATTGATAATCTCGTCTTTATTGCCATTTTGGCAGATAAACTTCCTCCTTCCCAACGTGATAAAGCCAGAGTCATTGGTTTGTCTCTCGCATTGATCATGCGTTTGGGCTTATTGTTCGCCATTTCTTGGTTAGTTACCTTAACCAAACCGCTTATTTTTATTTTTGAATGGTCTTTTTCGGGCCGAGATCTGATTCTTTTATTCGGTGGTTTATTCTTACTGTATAAAGCGGTAAGTGAATTACATGAACGGATGGAAGGCAAAGCAGAAGTCAAAATTACCACCAATGTGGTCTATGCAAGCTTTACTGCAGTTGTCGCCCAGATTGTGGTATTGGATGCCGTATTCTCATTAGACTCGGTTATTACCGCCATTGGTATGGTGGATAATATCTACGTCATGATGGTGGCAATGGTTGTGGCCATGTTGGTGATGTTGCTGGCTTCTAAACCCTTAACGGAGTTCGTCAATCGACATCCAACCGTTATCATTCTCTGCTTAAGTTTCTTACTGTTAATTGGTATTAGCTTGATTGCTGAAGGCTTTGGTTTCCATATTCCTAAAGGCTATATCTACTCGGGTATTGGTGTTGCGATTGTGATTGAGGCATTTAATCAGTTTACGCAACGTAATCGTTCAAAGCATGAGTCGAAGATCCCGTTACGGAATCGAACTGCGGATACGATTTTAAAGCTTATGGGTGGCAAGGCCGAAACCACTGCGACCAATCCGCTGCAACATTTGCAAGCACAACAAACATTTGATGACCAAGAACGTTATATGATCGGCGGTGTATTAACACTGGCAGAACGATCTGTGGCTTCAATTATGACGCCACGTAGTCAAATTTCTTGGATTAACATCAACGAAACGCCTGAAAAAATACGCGAACAGATTTTATCTGTACCGCATAGCTTATTTCCAGTCTGTCGAGGCAGCTTAGATAAAGTTCTGAGTGTAGTTCGCGCCAAGGAAATTCTGGATGTGCTGGATGATGAAACGCAATTAAAATCTTTGATCAAAGCACAGCGCCCGATTTTTATTTTCGAAAAAATGAAAGTGATTGATGTGATCAATACATTGCGCACTTCTAAAGGTTCTTTGGTTTTAGTCAATGATGAATTTGGAAATGTACAGGGATTAATTTCACCTCTGGATGTCTTTGAAGCCATAGCAGGTGAGTTTCCAGATGCAGATGAGCAGCTTGATTTGATTCAAGTTGATGAACGTACTTGGAAAGCTGCAGGCACCTTGGATCTGTATCAACTTGAATTACAGCTGGGTGTTGATCTCGTTGATGAAGAGACTGGCTATATTACTGTGTCAGGACTTATTCTAGATAAGTGTAATGGCCTAGTGGAAGTCGGCTCAATGCTGGACTATCAAGACCTACAGTTTGAAGTGGTCGAGATGGAGAGCAATCGGATTAAAACGGTAATGATTCGATTAAAGTAATTTATCTTGCTAAAAGTAGAGCTCATGGTTTGAGAAAACCTTGAACTTGGATGTAAAAGTCTGAATTAGGGGAGTAGCCTGCGAGCAACAGGCTACTCCTTTTTTAAATGTACAATGAGTAAAAAAGTGAATATCTGAGGCTTTAAGCCGCTATGATTGATCCTGATAATGACAATCTTAAATTGGACACTTAAAAATGAAAAAAATCATCTTAGCATGTTCTATTTTGCTGCAAATACCGACCTATAGCCTAGCCAATGATTCAACGGGCTATGTGGGAACGGGCGGAGTGGCCTATCTCAAAAATGCGCATGTTGCGATGCAAAGCGAAGACTTATTTATTAGCAAAAAACTGATTAAAGTGAATTATCTTTATAAAAACTTAAGCAATAAAGATGTGACGGAAACCATTTTGTTTCCCTTACCACGTATCGATAACTTCTTTGAAGCGGATTTTGCCCATACCGAAGCATTGCTAAAAAGCTTTAAAATTATTGTTGATGGTCAAAATATTCAGCCAGAAATGCATGTGCGTACTTTTATCCAAAAGGATGAAAAGTCACCGTTGATTGATGCAACAGATCTATTTAAACAATGTGGTTTTAGCCAAACCGACATGCTTAATCCTTGGATGCGTAACAATGATGACTATCGCTATTTTTTCGATAAATTAAAGCAATGTAAGCAGCCACAAATGCAGAAGATATTGGCGAATTTTAAAAAAGATGATGAAATTCCATGGTCATCTCAAGTGATTTATAGTTGGAAGCAAACCTTTAAAGCCAATGCGTTGACCAAAATTCAGCATCAATATCAACCTTTGGTGGGGGGCGCGGTTGCCCTATATCCTGATGAATATAATCAGAACTTTTGTATGGATGCACAATTTAAGCAGGGCTTAAAAAAAGCCAAAGCAGAGAATTCACCGTTTAATGCTTTAAGCTATATTCTGACCACGGGGGCAAACTGGGCTAAACCGATTGAAAATTTTAAATTGACGATTGAGCGTGATAAGAATGAATTGGTCTCATTTTGTTGGAATGGCAAAGTCGAAAAAATTAGTCCAACGCAATTTCAGATGACCAAGCGCAACTTCGTTCCCAAACAGGATTTAGATATCATCTTTGTGAATGTGAAATAAGTCGGTTTGCAAATGACTGCAACAAAAATCAATAAATAGGTAGCTTAATCAGGCGGATCACTCCCATACTATATAGTGAGAAAAGGATAGCGAGCTTTGGTTTAAAGTGAATTTAAAGAATCTAGAAGCATTTTACTGGGTGGTGACGCTGAATAGTTTTAATAAGGCAGCGACAAAATTACAAACTACTCAGCCAGCGGTATCACAGAAAATCACCGCGATTGAAAATGACCTTGGATTTAAAGTTTTAGATCGAAGTTTTCGCCAACTGAAACCGACCCATAAAGGAATGACCTTATTTAAATACGCTGAAAAGTTGATGCGTTTAGAAACTGAACTTATCGCAGAATTAACTGAAAATCAGCATTTGACAGGCACAATTCGTTTGGGCGTTTCGGAAACCATTGTCTATACTTGGTTGGTGGAATATATCGAGAAAGTTCAGCAGGAATTCCCTAAAGTTTCTGTGGAAATTGTGGTTGATCTAACCCCGAATTTACAAGAAGGCGTCCGTACAGGTGATCTCGATATGGCCTTTTTACTCGGACCAACGCTGGCTTTTGAATGTATTGAACAGGCACTTTGTGATTTTGAACTGAGCTTCTTGGCTTCACCTTCATTTAAAGGAGGGATTGCTCAAATGTCCTTTAAGACCTTAATGTCACATACCATTTTAACCTATCCAAAAATTACCTATCCCTATAAAGAGCTCAAAGCCAAAATGAAGGAACAAGGGCTAGATGAGCCGCTTTCGATCACCAGTTATTCCTTGGCGACATTATTACGTCTTGCCGAGCAAGGTTTGGGGATCGCTGTGGTACCGACCTTAACTGCTTTAAAAGAAATTACCGATGGTCGATTAGAAATATTAAATACGCCAATTAAGTTAAAGACCTTCCACTTTACCTCGATTTATATTCAAGGCAATGATGCTGCATTGAAAGAAAAATTAACTGATGTCGCCGTGAAGGTTTCTGAAAGTGCGATGAAAAGCTTGAATCAGAAAATAAAACTTTGAGATGCTTAAAGCAAGCTTCTGTGAGAACCGTGTATGTGGAATTCGACAGCTGCTGAGTTAAAAAATTATAAAAGCAGCTTATCAGGAGTGATAAGTAAAATTTATCTTCGAACTAATCATAAATAAAAAGTAATTAAATTCAATGGATTGGATTTAATTTTATATCTAAAAAGTCGTATTGTTCAGTTGGCTTGCATATGTTTTTATTTGAACGAGAAGATTTGATGACCCACCGCTGAGTGGGAGAACAGGGAATCTTTGTGATTTAAAAAGGGTTAAAGAAGATCGTTTATAAACAAAATGATGCTCTTGGATCAAGTCAAAAATAGCGTTATTGAGCTCAAATGGATGAGGAACGCATCAATATGTCTTTACTGAAATCTTCTTTGCTATCAGATCGCCAATGGGCCATTGTCGCCTCCATTTTTATGATGGCAACCTCTGCAATGGGACCCGGGTTTTTAACCCAAACTGCTGTGTTTACAGTGAAACTAGGTGCGGCCTTTGGTTTTGCCATTTTAGTTTCAATTTTGATTGATTATGTGGTGCAGCAAAATATTTGGCGTGTGGTGACACTGACGCAAATGCGTGCATCCGATATTGCCAATAAGGCCTTACCAGGCAGTGGTTATTTACTTGCATTTCTGGTGATTCTAGGCGGTTTCTTCTTTAGTATTGGAAATATTGCAGGTGCTGCATTAGGTTTGAATGCACTGTTTGGTCTGGATACCAAATGGGGTGGTATCCTCAGCGGTGCATTGGCGATTTTGATTTTCGCCTCCAGAAAAGCCACACTTGCGATGGATAAAAGCATGATCATATTGGGATTGTTGAAAATCATCCTGATCATCATTGTCGCAGTCATTGTGATGCCTCCTGTTGGGCAGGCGGTACAGCAAACCTTTGCGCCAGATCAGATCGACTTTGCCATTATTACCACCATTGTCGGTGGCACGGTGGGTGGTTATATCTGCTATGCAGGTGCACACCGTTTACTCGATAAAGGTGCGGTTGGCCCTGAAAATATTGATGAAGTGGCCAAAGCAGCGACTAAGGGCATTGTTGTAGTTGGGATCATGCGCTATGTCTTATTTTTAGCCTTCTTGGGTGTGGTGGTGAGCGGTGCAAGCATCGATCTCGCTAGTCATAATGCCAATCCAGCGGCACAAGCATTCCAGTATGCTGCGGGCACATTTGGTTATAAATTATTTGGCCTGATCTTTTGGGCAGCAGGTATTAGTAGCACTATTGGTGCAGCCTATACCTCGGTTTCATTCTTTAGTGCATTTAAAAAGAATTTAACCCCAAAACAAAGCAACTATACCACCATCACTTTTATTGCCTTAGCCTTATTACTCTATGTGGTATTGGGGGCAACACCAGCAGGTCTACTCATTTTTGTCGGTGGTTTTAACGGTTTAGTGTTGCCAATTGGTCTTACAATTTTTGTGTATGTTGCGGCTTGCCGTAGAGACTTGATGGGCAATTATAATTATCCAAAATGGTTAATTGTTTTAGGTGCACTCACCTGTGTATTGACGTGGTGGATGGGCTATATGTCATTTACGACCGTGTTTAACTATTTGACCAAACTTTAAGCCAGATAATCGTACAGCGAAAAAGGAATGATGCCATGTTTGTAGATTTAAACAGTGATTTGGGCGAAAGCTTTGGCTCATGGAAAATGGGCAATGATGACCAGATTTTACCTGTGGTGACCAGTGCCAATATCGCATGTGGTTTTCATGCAGGTGATCCTTTGGGGATTTTAAAAACAGTTCGTAAAGCCGTTGAATTGGGCGTCACGATTGGGGCACATGTCTCTTATCCAGATTTGGTTGGTTTTGGCCGCCGTAATATGGATGTGTCCCGTGACGAACTGATTGCTGATGTGTTGTATCAAATTTCAGCATTGGACGGTTTGGCAAAAGTGGCAGGTTCGAAAGTGCAATACGTGAAACCACATGGTGCACTGTATAACACCATTGCCCATGATCAAGTTCAGGCAGCAGCAGTGATTGATGCAATTAAAATGTATAACCCTGAACTGGTTTTAGTGGCTTTGGCGGGGTCAAGCTTGGTCGAGCAGGCACGTGTGGCTGGTTTAAAAGTTGTGTCAGAAGCATTTGCAGATCGTGCATATAACAGTGATGGTTCACTGGTGTCTCGTCGTCTCGAAGGTGCGGTTTTACATGACTCGGCATTTGTTGCCAGTCGTGTGGTTTCAATGCTTAAAAATGGTGGGGTAGAGTCAATTGAAGGCGTATTTACCCCAATTCAAGCTGACACCATTTGCTTACATGGCGACACTGACGGTGCATTAGAGATGTCGGCAGCCATTAAAGCCGAGCTTGTAAAAAACAATATTGAAATTTGCCCATTTGTAAACAATGCATAAGGATGAGCACAATGTATAAGGATATTAAAGTCGACCCAGCTCAACTTGAAGCCGCGTTAGATGCGCGTTTAAAAATCCGTGCAGGTTTTGATAAACCAACGGCAGGCATGGCTGCGGGCATGACACAGGTCAACATGATTTCGGTACCAAAAGCGTGGGCCTATGATTTTTTACTCTATGCGCATCGTAACCCGCAAAGCTGTCCAGTACTTGATGTGCTCGAAGAAGGCATTTATGCAACTCAGCTTGCAGCAGACTCAGACATCCGAACTGATTTTCCACGTTATCGCATTTGGAAAGATGGCGAAATGTTTGAGGAAGTGACCGATGCGAGCGAGATTTATAATGCCCATCCTGATTTGGTGACTTTCTTGATTGGTTGCAGTTTTTCGTTTGAAACCGCTTTGCAAGAAGCAGATATCGAAGTTCGCCATATTCATGACAACACTAACGTCCCGATGTATTTAAGTAATATCAAGTGCGAACCCGCAGGGCGAATCTCAGGAAATATGGTGGTTTCTATGCGACCAATTCCATCACATCAAATTAGTGAAGCTGTACAAATTACCGCACGGATGCCGAGCGTGCATGGCGCGCCTGTACATATTGGGCACCCTGAAAGCTTAGGAATTTTAGATGTAAATCAGCCTGACTTTGGCGATGCTTCCCGCATTGAAGCAGGTGAAATTCCAGTGTTTTGGGCATGTGGGGTAACACCGCAAGCCGCTGTTATGAACTCGAAAATTCCCTTTGCGATTAGTCATGCACCGGGTCACATGTTGATTACCGACATTCCTGACCGTGCTTGGATAGGCTAATTGGACTAAAGAACCATTAAAAAGGATAAGCAAATGCGTTTTTTATCGGTAAACGCCGATTGTTTTCTGATTGAGCTTGCGAGCCTCGAAGAAACTTTGGCGTTGTACAATAAATTGCAACATACGCCATTGAATGGAATTAAAGACTTAGTCCCTGCTGCAAAAACAATTTTGGTTTTCTTTAACGAGATCGAAACTAATTTTAAAACATTGGTTGCTTCAATACAGAGTCTCAAAATTGATACTGGATTTGAGCGTAGCAGCCAAGAAGTGATTGTGCCGATTCGTTACGATGGCGAAGACCTTGCGCAGGTTGCCGAGCTACAAGGCTTGTCTGTTGCCGAGGTGATTAGAAAACATCACCAAAACGTGTGGAATGTGGCTTTTATTGGTTTTGCTCCGGGCTTTGCTTATATGAGCAGTCCCGATAAGCCTTTTACCGATATTCCGCGTTTAACGGTTCCGCGTAAAAAGATACCGTCCGGTTCTTTGGGTTTGGCTGGAAAATACTCTGGTATTTACCCAAAAGACAGTCCGGGTGGCTGGCAGCTGATTGGTACCACATCAGAAAAAATGTGGGATTTAGAGCGTAAAAATCCTGCATTGCTGTTACCGGGCATGACTGTACATTTTGAAGATGTCACGCATCGTCCAACGACTGTGACTGTACCGCAGCAAATCACACGTAAGGTTGAGCCGAAACAATCTCTGCCATTATTTACGATCACTGCACCAAGTTTACAGATGCTCATTCAAGATGGAGGGCGTTTAAACCAAACCAATATTGGGGTTGGGGTTGCAGGTGCAATGGATTCATCTGCCATGCATAGTGCTAACCGTATTGTAGGTAATCCAACCGATACACCCGTTATTGAAGTTTTAAATGGTGGCTTAAAAGCCAAAATGCAGCATGCCGGCGTTATTGCAGTTGCAGGTGCCATTTCAAATATTCGTGTGAAATTTGCTGATGGTCAAACCACAGATTTTGCAAGCTATCAGCCGATTGATTTAGACGAAGGTGATGAATTTCAGATTCAGCCACCCACAGCAGGCTTAAGAAACTATCTGGCAGTTCGTGGTGGTATCGCTATTGAACCAGTGCTGGATAGTGCTTCATTTGACAGCTTGGCAGTGTTAGGGCCAGAACCTTTAAAGCTCGGAGATACCATTTATCAAGGACAGGTAAAGGCGACTAACATTAGTGTCAATGAAGTAGGCAAAAGCGATTTACCTAAAGCTGGCGAAGTGGTCGAGCTAGATATTGTGATGGGGCCGCGCACTGACTGGTTTGAACAAGACAGTATTGAACTATTATGTCAGCAAGAATGGCTAGTGACCAATGAAAGCAACCGAGTCGGACTCAGACTTTCAGGTGAGCAACCTTTAACTCGCAAAATTACCCATGAATTGGAAAGTGAAGGCACGTGTATCGGTGCGTTGCAGATTCCCCCCAGTGGTCAACCCGTTTTGTTTATGAATGATCACCCTTTAACGGGTGGTTATCCCGTCATTGCTGCTGTTGCAAAACATCATTGGGACTTGGTGGCACAGATTCCAGCAGGTTGTCACATCAAATTTAAAAAAATTGCCGAATTTACAGATTTTGAGAATGAAAGATGAATACAGAAAAATTATTGATTGCGAATCGTGGTGAAATTGCCGTTCGTATTATCCATGCTTGCCGTGATATGGGCATTTCATCGGTCGCATTATATGCAGATGATGATATTGGCAGCATGCATGTGGAACTTGCAGATGAAGCATGGGGTTTGGCTGGTGCAACCGCGAGCGAAACTTACCTAAATATTGCTGCCATTATCGAGATTGCAAAGAAATCCAAAGCAACCATGGTGCACCCAGGATATGGCTTTTTATCTGAACGTGCTGAATTTGCCCAAGCCGTGATTGAGGCAGGTTTAAAATGGGTCGGGCCATCTCCAAGTGCCATTGAAAAATTAGGCGATAAAATCGAAGCACGTAAAATTGCGGCTTCGGTGGGTGCGCCGTTGGTTCAAGGGACCCAAGACCCACTTAATAATGCAGAGGAAGCTTTAGCATTTGCCAAACAGTTTGGTTTACCGATTGCGATTAAGGCGGCATTTGGTGGTGGTGGTCGTGGTTTAAAAGTGGCGTGGAAACTCGAAGAAGTCAAAGAACTTTATGAGTCTGCAGTACGTGAGGCCAAAGCTGCATTTGGCCGTGGTGAATGTTTCGTTGAGCAATATCTAGATCAACCGCGCCATGTCGAAGCACAAGTGATTGCTGATCAACGTGGCAATATTGTGGTACTCGGAACGCGTGATTGCTCTTTGCAACGTCGTAACCAGAAGTTAGTTGAAGAAGCGCCAGCACCGTTTATTAGCGATGAGATCTATCAACAAATCTTAAGTTCGGCAAAAAACATTTGTCAGGCTGCAAACTATGTCGGTGCAGGAACAGTTGAATACTTACTCAGTCGTGACGGCAAGCTTTCATTTTTAGAAGTAAACACCCGTTTGCAAGTTGAGCACCCAGTGACCGAAGAAACAGCAAAAGTTGATTTGGTGGTAGAACAAATCCGTGTTGCACAAGGCCATACCTTGTCGATTCAAGAAACTCCAAAAACACAAGGCCATGCCATTGAGTTTCGTATCAATGCCGAGGACCCAGCACGTGGGTTTATTCCAGCATTTGGTGTGCTGAGCTTATTCGAAGCGCCATTTGGCCATGGTGTACGTGTCGATACAGGGGTTCGAACTGGGTCATTGGTCTCCAGTCATTTTGACTCTCTCATGGCAAAACTGATTGTAACGGGCCCAACCCGTGAAGTTGCCATTGCCCGTGCTAAACGTGCGTTAAAGCAATTTAAAATTGAAGGTATTGCATCGGTTTTGGACTTTCACCGTGCGGTACTCAATGAACCTGATTTTAGTGATGAGTTTAAGGTCCATACGCGTTGGATCGAAAATGACTTTAAACAACAGTTAAAGCCAACCAAACGCGGTATTCCTAACCATCAACAACCCATGTTGCTGAGCTATATTGAAATTGATGGCAAATTACATCGTTTAGGTCTACCGGCTGGCATGTTTGCACACAACCCAGCAGTTACTGTCCAAACGCAACAATCTGCTGAACTAGAAGTAAGTGCAGAGCATTTACTGGCACCGATTAATGGTGTGATGAGTGCATGGAAAGTTACACAGGGTGAGCAGGTGACCGAAGGTCAGATTGTCGCGATTATGGAAGCCATGAAAATGGAAGTGCCTGTGCTTGCACATCGAAGTGGGGTCATTCAAATCGTGGCAGAACAGGGAAGCAGTTATCAGGCAGAATCGATTATTGGCATGATCGAATGATACTCGACACCAGTCGGTATGCTGGACATTGAAGCGATGAAAAGAGGCAATTGATTGCCTCTTTTCATTTTCGTTCGTGAATATTTATCTCAGTTCATAGTTAGCTAAAATACCTTCCTGGTTATAGTGCAGTACAATGTTTTTTGAGCGTTGAATTTTGGATAGTTCATCCTTTGGAATCAAAAAGCCCTCAGCAAGAATGGCATGGCTCACGTTAATCACAGTCGTTTTTTCCGTGTTTCGGTATCGCAACCAGTTATAGCTCGCCCATAACAACAAAGAGGCACAACAGATCATCACCATCAAGGCGAGCCAAAAGAAATTGTGGATCTGTACGCTCATCTGTTCTGCAAAAATATAGTTTTTGATCAGTTTACCTTGGTATAGCCATAAAAATATCGCCAATAACGGTAAAAATAGCAGTGTCCAGAGTGCCCAACCGATCCCTTGCAGCAAATAATGCGCACCTTTGTTTTTCACATACCGATGTTGGTCGATATATTCAGGAATATCTAGCTGTGAAACATCCTCAATGATATTTAAATGCGATTTGTTCATTCGGCCTCACCTTTAAAACCACGATCTGGGCTGACCCATCTCGCTCTTTTCTTACGTGTAAATAAAGCTTTAGGAACAGCAAACACAGTTGTTGCTGCACCGAGCATCCAAAAAAACAGGGGATACCAAATCACCCAAAAGTAATTTCTAAGGAAACGGTTTCCGTCATATCGTTTGTCAATGAACAAGCTCACAAAAAATTGAATCAGACAGGTAATGGCTAGAATTACGCCGTACCACTGTGGAAATAATGATTTGATGTGCCATTCTGCGGATAGCGGAACAAACAACCCAAGGAAAAACAGGACAATGATCAGCAAAATGACATAGGCCCAGACCATGCTGATGATCGCTTCAAGCGCGACAGGCCACATTTTGAGTGCTGAAATCTTAAAGAGTTTGGGAAAATAGGTTTTAATGACTTCGACACCACCTTGAGCCCAGCGCAATCTTTGTTTCCACAGCCCCTTAAATGTTTCAGGCATATAGATGTAGCACAGCGCATTGGGAACATAGTGAATATCCCATTCAGCGAGCTGAAGTTTCCATGAGATATCAATGTCTTCAGTGATCTTATCTTCTGACCATAATCCTACTTGCATGAGTGCCGTTTTTCTAAAGCCTGCAATCACACCTGAGACGGTAAAAATACGTCCATAAGTCCGTTGGGCACGTTTAATTAAACCAATAATGGATGAAAACTCACCGACCTGTAGTTTTCCTAAAATACTGGAGCGATTTAAAATCCGAGGATTACCAGTCACGGCGCCGACCTGATTAAAAGCTGTGAGTTGATGCATCATCCAAATCGCAGCATGGGGATGCAGCAAGGCATCTCCATCAATACAAATCAAGTATTCATATTGGCTGACCATCATGCCTGAACGTAAGGCAAAAGCTTTGCCTTGATTTTCTGCCAGATGCACAACCCGTAAATCTGGATGTTCAAGCGCCAACTCATCTAAAATTTTTGCGGTATCGTCTGAACTGCCATCATTGACGGCAATAACTTCAAATTTTGGATATTGTGTTTGTAGTGCAAACCGTATGGTTTCTCGAACTTGAGCTTGTTCATTAAAACAAGGAATGATAATGCTGCATCCTTGTTCTGAAATCTCGGGTAATTGGTTTTGCTTATATTCGCGTTTAAAGTAGAACCATAAACCACCAACCATCCATGTCCATGCCATGACTAAGGGATAGATAAAGGCAAATAGGAAAAGAATTTCCATTAAGGTCATGGTTGTTCTCCATTTACGTGCTGCTGGATAAATGGATTGCGATAACTCATTGGACTGTCATTTAAACTGAGTGGTGTAAATAGTTGTTCATGTACCGCTTTTGCATTATCAAAACGGTAATTGCTTAAAACCAATTTTTGAATTCCATGTCTTTGTAAATTTAAATAGTGTTGCTGCAAGCGTTGTAGTTGCTTTGGCGAAGATGGATTGTGGTTAACTAAAGTCACCATCAGTCTGGCTTTTTGTGAAGCAGTTAAATGACCCACTTGTTGTATAAATTTTTGATAGCTATTGATATTGTCTAGACTATCAATTTCAATATTCAATAAAGATACGAAGGGTAGATAGGTGTTAACAATTTGCTTTAGTCCCTGATCTGCTAAATCAGTCAGAGAGAGCTGTAAGATTAACTGGAAGGTATTACTTTGATTGAGATAAGGTGCGACAGCCACTTTTAGTTGTTGTGTTAATTCTACGATTTGAGCCTCTTTTTCCAGACAAGCTGTATTCACAACAGAGCTATAACGACAAGCCAGTTGCTGGTCTGTTTTTAAAATAATGCCATCCAGATTGGGATTATTTCGAATCAGATCTTTGCTTAAATCGATAACTAAATGCGCTTGTTCTGGGTCTGGGGCAATCGGCATCTGGGTATAAACTCGATGAAAAACCCGTGTTCGTGTCTGCCATTGGGTGCGGCTTAATATATCTTGAGCCAGTTTTAGATGAGTTGTTGGAAAGTAGCTCTGAGCATATGCAGCATTCTTTTGATCAGTTAATCCATTAACGATTAAAGTATTGGTTTTTAAGGCACTTAAATTATTTAATAAACTGCCTAACTGCTGATTAAACTGTGTATTGTCTTGTGAGAATTGAGCTAGGTCAAATTGTACAGCTCGAATAGGTTCATAATCTTGTAGTTGAGTGTATTCCATAAAACCAGTGAGTTGTTCACGTAGATTTTCAGCTGTTGGGTTATTTGAGATAATACCGCGTTGAAAGGTTGCGTCATTGCTGTCATTTAACTTTTCCGTCCCTAAACTAAAAGACAGAGGAAAACCTGCTTGATTGGCAATTTTAGTGACTTGTTGATTGACCGCACCATAGGGCCAAATGATTGCAAGCGAATCTATTCCTAATTTTTGCTGTAACACCTGCTTGGATTTCACCAGATCAGTGTAGATCCGTTGGCTATATTCTGACTCAGTTTCATAGCGTTTTTGAATCGGATCGTATTGTCGAGTCAAGGCGGCAGGCTTTTCATTTTTCTGCATATTGGCCAATAGGCCTTTATGCAAATCATGGCTATGGCTGGCAAACTCAACTAAACCTGATTTTTGGATATCTTGGAGTTGTTTCCAACTCATCAAATTATTTTGACCATAGGCTTCATAAGCTGCTTGAGTATTGCCTTCGGTCCAACTGGTCACCAAAGCAAAGACCACAGGGATTTGATATTGTTTTACTAAAGGATAAACATGGCTGTAGCCACTTAGGGCACCATCATCAAAACTAATTAAAATTGCATTTTTCGGTAATGGAACACCATGTTCCCGAGATGCCATAATTTGTTTGAGGGTAATCGGAGTCCATTCAGAACGTTTCAGCCATTCAAAAAACTGCACTAAGTTTTGGGTATTAATTGCATAGACATCTCGGTCGCCATTCTTCAAAACATCATCACGCACATCATGAAAGGTCAAACTGACAAAATGATGAGCGTCGAATTTAGCAGGTTCCGCTGCAACAAGATGAACTGGAAGCAGAACTGCACAAGCGGAGAGTATTTTAAAAATATTCAAAAAATTCATTAGAATCGCCCTCCAAAACCGAATAGGGCATAACTTTGTTTTTCATTGATGCCATCATAGGGATGTAGTTTCCAACCAACGCCATAATGCAATGCCCAGATCCGTGACAATTGCCATTCATGTCGATATTGCACATCAAAAATCGGTTTGGCAGCATAATCCTGCTGCTGGAACAGTCCTGCATCAATAGAAATATTTTGATTAAAATGACGTTCATAACTTCGCCAAGTTAACCAGTCATGACTCACGTTAATCGCAAGGCTATAACTTTGTTTTGGACTAAAATAAGCAACATTATCTAAACGATTTTTTCCTAGAAATGCAGAAAAGCCTGCTTGTGTGGTGTGATGAGCAGCTTGGAAAATACGTTGCTGGTAGTTTGCAAAAAAGTCTTGGCGTGTGTTGCCGTCACTGATCTTGGTATAGCTATATCCTGCATCGACTTGCCGGGCTTCATGTTGTTGCCATCGAATTGCAGCGCCGTAAGACTTGCCATTTTCGTCTTGTTCAATGGCTTGTAACGGAATATTGGCTTGGGTGTTGATGGATAATGCGTACTGCCAATAATCATTGAGTTGCTGTGACCAATCTGCTCTTAGGCCTTGGCGCTGACCCTCAGTATTTTGAGAGGCAAGCAGGACCAAATTTTTACCTTTGTCTTGCCATTGCAGGCCTAAACCCAAGCGTTGTTCTTGTAAATCACCATCAGCGTATTTTCCCCAAATATCTTGATGTTCAAGCAAGAGGCGATAATTGTCTGCGAGCCAAGGTGAATATAAGGTGGTGTTGGATTCACGATCACGTGTTCCTTTGAGTGATTGGAGTAATTGGTTTTGCTCAGACCGGCTACGTGAAAAGCGGCTTTCATGGCTCATACTGGCGTGATTACGATCATTCAATTCTTTATGACTTTTTATGACGCTACTATCGTTTGGGTAGTCTTCAATAAGTGCTTGAGTTTGTTGCTGCCAAGCTTGGATATCGCCAAGTGCTTGAGTGTTTTGCATGACATTAATGCGTGTGTATTTTGATTGGGGTTGTAAACCATTTAAACGCTCAATCGTGTGTTGAGCTTGACGAGGTTTTTCGCGCCAACGTTGGATTTTGGCCAGGTCATTTAAAAATTGCGCATTATTCGGAGCTTTGGCTACGGTGTTATTTAGATATTGTTCTGATAAATCCAAGCGGTTGCGATAAGCCATATTTAAAGCCAGCAAAGACAAATATTCATTTCGATCCGCATGTACACTTTTGTCGACACCTTTCGCTTCACTGTATTCATATGTGGGAATCAGGTCATCAATGACGTGAATCAAGGTATTTGCATCTTTATATTTTTCTTGTTCGATTAATGCATAATAAAGTGATGTATACAGGCTGATATCGGGATAGTTTTTCTCCGTGAGCAAGCTGCGGTAGATTCTCTCGGCTTCGGCAGGTTGTTGATTTGCAAGGTATGTATTTGCAATCGCATGCCGTGTATAGGCAGGCATTTGTTCAACTGGTGGTAAGGTGACTTGATTTAATAGGCTCAAAAGCTGTTGTGTTTTGCCTCGATAACTTAAGGCGTAGAGATAGTCATAATAGAAGCGATTAAACATGGCTTGATCAGCTGGAATCTGTTGCGCGATTTGTTCTGCCTGCTTCAAGACTTGATCGAGTTGGGCAAAGCTTTTACGGTCACTTTCCGCACGGGAGGATAAATATTTCTGTTGTTTAATCGCTTCATTCACATGCTGTGAAAAGCCTCCGATTTTATTCTGCCAAATAAAATTCTGGTTTTTATCAGATAGGTGGTGCTTTGCAGAAAAAGCAGCTGCCATTTCATAGCTCCCCAGTGCCACCAAAATATTCAAATACTCATGTTGAATGGCTTCATTGTTAGGTTGTTGGGTATAGGCCAACTGAATGGCTTGTAATGCATAAGTGTATTGTTGCAATAACCGATAAACATAAGCGGCTAAGACCAGCTGTTCAGCATTCATTTGCGTTGTATCAAAATTCTTTAATTGCTGTGCTGCTTCAGTCGGTTGTTTATTTTCTGCAAATAGCGCCGCTTTAAGAATTGTGACCTGCATGCTGTTATGCATTTGATAAGGTTCAAATTTATCTAATAGTGCCAATGCTGCAGCAAATTGCTTTTGATCCCGTAAAAGTTTAACTGTTGCGAGTTGAGCATATTCTGGGAAGTGCCTTGGCTGAATACGTTGGGTTAAATCAGTTAGGGTCACTTGTGGCAGAGCTTGAATGCGTGAGGCAGATAATAAGTAGTCAGCTAGGATGTACTGTTGATCTGGGTACTGCCGCAATAAAGATTCAAGTGCTGTTAACCCTTGTATAGGTTGTCCATTCTTAATTTGCGAAACTGCTTTTTCTCTTAAAAAATCAGATGGATGTGCATGTGAAATATTAGACATAAAAAAAAATAACAGGCTGGCTGGAAAGAGAGTGTGAAGATTTTGCATAAAGTGTTTTAAAGTGTGTGTTAATTATCTTTTTTATTTTAATATGTGATTTAAATCACATATTGTTTTGCTTGTGTACGGCAATGTTGATTGGTTTTATTTAAATAAATATATATTAATCAGTATTTTATTTATTCATTGGTTTTCAATATCTAGATTTTCACATGGCTTTTATGTTTTTTCTGTCCATGCGTTTGTGTATTTTATGTTTTGTATTTGAGTCGTGTAGATTGAACAAAAAATATGAATAACTGAGTGGGAAAATAAGTTAAATAATAATATTTAAGATATATAGTTAAGTTTTAATAAATATATTTTTAAGTAAAATCATGTGATTGTATCATTTATTTGACATGTACATGTTTGCTCTAGATGAAGTATTGAGCCGACGAAAATCATAAATATAAATTAACTTTGCTTTTGCATTATAATTACAAAAAATAAACCTATTCTATTTTTAATTTAACTCCATTTAATAATTTAAATATTTGTATTTTATATTTATTTAGGCTTTTTTATAAATTTTATTTTCAAAAAGTTAGCTACTTTGATGAGCTTTGTTGAAGGCTATTTCTCAATAGTTGTTTTTGTATCTAATTGAATTTATATAATAAATATTATTTTACTAAAGACGTTGGTAAACTGTTTTTTGAAAAAATGATAACTTTTGTGTATTAAATGCTAATTATTTTATGAGCAAAGGCGTTATTTTAACTTTTATATTATATAGCCAAGGTGTAAATGTGGTATATAAAAAAATTACAGTATCCGATTATCGGAAGATAAATAAAGGAAGTGAAGTTAAAGTAAGTAAAAAATATCTGAATTATAATTTATTTTTTTTACTGGTCATGTGCTTGTGGAATTCAAATATTGGCTATGTTTTTCTGTTTTTGTATTTTGTGAATTATATTTTTGAGAAAATGAGTGATTACTACTTTTTGGTTGGATTTTCTTTGTTATTTAGCTTTGGCTTGATTGTTTCTATTTCCTTTTTAATGTTTATTGTTGAGCTTTTTTTTTCGTCAAAATAATTTTGAATTTATCATATAGGGGAATAAACAGGACTTTAATCGGTCTTGATATGTTTTAAATTTTTGCACCAAATTGAGGCGGTGTGTCGTCATTTTAGCGCTTTAAAATAATTAAAAATTTTTTGAAAATAGTCAGTATTCATAAATATGAAATAATGTAGATGATAAAAATGAAATTTAAAAAATATAAAAATCTAATTGTTGAATAAAAAATCACTTTTAACTCTCCCTTTCGTGAAGAGACTTTTGCAATCTTGAAACTTTCCTTTAAATGATAAGTTTTTTTATAGAAATGATAATTTTTTTATTGAATTTTAAAGTAGATTTTGAGCATTATCTGTGATTGATATCACAAAAAATGGATTTTTTGCCGCATTAGTATGAAAAATGGAAAACTGGATTATCGTTAATTTTTAAGGTCGATTAAATAATGTACTTGTGTAACTGGTTTTTTGATTCCTTCTCTGAGGTGGGCTTTTAGATATGATATGAGTGGGGAGCAATGGTTTTGAGTCATCCTAATCAGGTTAAATTAATATCAAGTTCGATGCTTAATTTGTTGATTAATTTTTGTGTAAAAAATAATCTTAAAAATGTAAAATATTTGAGTGATTATAAAACAAGTGAACTGATTCCAATCGGGGAATGGATTGAACTATTAGAGGAAATTAATCAAAAACAGACTAAACCAACACTTGGACTAGAAATATCAAAATATACTCAACCTAAACATCTTGGTATTTTAGGATATATTACTTCATCATGTGAAAATATATTAGATGTATTAAATGTATTTATAAAATACCAAAGGCTATTTTGTGAGGCTAAGCCTGCAAAGATGTCTATTTCCGATCAGTTTATTGTCATTCGGTGGGGATTTGACCCTTATCTTAAAAATAATCATTTGGTAGATGAATTATTAATGGGGGTTTTTTATACACTTTTAGATCAATTAGTACATCCGAATAGAATAGAAGTGAAAAAAGTCAGTTTTAGTACAGAGAAAACCAAATTTTTTTATAACTACGAAAATTTTTTTGGCTGTCCTATCGAGTTTGAAAGTGAAGATGTTGAAATATATATTTCCATGACAAGTCTTGATTTAGAAGTTTTCAATGCTGATCCTGTGTTAAATGATATTTTAATTAAGCAGGCAAATGTATTGCTGTCAAAACGTCCTAAGCTTGATCTTTTTGATGAGTTAATACAGAAAACAATTATTCAAGCTGTAAGTAAGGGGAATATCAGCGTGGAGGAGGTTGCAAATAAATTGGGCTTACCAGCTCGGATATTTCAACTGAAATTAAAGCAGCAAGGATATACCTTCAAAGAAAGATTGAATCAGGTCCGTAGAGATTTAGCTTTTGATTATCTTGCCGATCTCAATTTGAGCATTCTGGACATCTCAATGCTATTGGCCTACCAAGAACAAACCTCGTTTATCCGAGCATTTAAGTCATGGACTGGGATGAGTCCGTTACAATATCGGAAGAAAAAAATCTTAAATCATCGTTCGTGATTCTGGCCTATTCTTACTGCAATGTTGTTGTGCAGGAAGTACAACTTTAGGTCATCTAGCCAATGCTTGTCCTAATCATCACTTAGCAGTACAACGGATGAGAGCATTTTAGGTGTCTTAAAAATTCTATCCATCCATTTACATTTATTTAAATGCAAGTGATAATCAATATTATTTGTGTCGTTTTATTGAATTGAATGAGATATGTTCCCTCAATCCTCCTCGACAGCAGTTGACTCATCGTCGTTCTCCACAGGGCGACGTCATGCTGCTGTCAGACTCTAGTCAATTAGGTTTGCAGTCTGAATGATTTGGCGTATGCTGCAAGCGCTTTATTGAAGCTTAATTTTTATTATTTTTTATATAATTAAAACGTCGATTATTTTAGGACCTCGTTTAGGTTGCTGATGATTTTTATCTTCCGGTGAAGTTTATGTCCCAATCTCCCTCTCAAACAAAGGTGATTAAGCCTCTTGTACTGGCTATTGCTTTATCTATGTATGCCTTGACCATACCTGTTTATGCAGATAATACCAAGGTTGTTCTGGCAAACACCGTCACAAAAGTACCGACCGTACAAGACACATTGTCTAAGACCAATGCTCAGAATCAAATTTATCAAATGACGCCAATTGTTGTACAGGCGGATAAGGAAGATACCATCCAGTTTGGTCAGAGTGTGTTAAATCAAAAGGCCATTGACCGTTATCAAGCCAACAATGTTGCACAATTGCTGGACCATATGCCAAGTGTGGGTTCGGCAGGTTCACCGCGACCAGGTGGGCAAACCATTAATATCCTTGGTATGGGAGGTGTTGAGGATGTTCCGATTACTTTGGATGACTCGGTCAAAAGTTTTGATAAATATCGACAAGGTTCAGTTTTTATTGAACCCGAACTGTTAAAAAAAATTACGGTCGATAAAGGTCCACATAATGTTGAGGTTGGAAATGGTGGTTTTGGAGGGAAAGTCACCTTAGAAACTAAAGATGCCACTGATTTATTGGTTGATGATAAAAATATTGGGGCTTTTTTGAAATATTCGCGATTTTCCAATAATTCACAAAATACCTATACAGGTGCTGTGTATGGAAAGAGTGAAAATGGTGTCGTTGATGGGATGTTCTACTATACCAATCGAGATAGTGGCGATGTTCAACGCCCTGATGGCAGCAAGTTTTTGTATTCTGCACAGCAGCAGGATACTTATTTGGCCAAACTCAATTTTCATCCGACAGACAGCCAAAAAATTAGTTTGAATGCGATGCAAAGTGGGCATAAGGGCTGGGAACCATTTGCGGCAATGCGTGATCAAGATGCCGTTCCAACAGAAGCGGATATTAAAAAATATGGATATGAGGAGGCATGGAAACGTCGTTTGGTCTATCGCGATCAAAACGATAGCAGCTATTCAGTTGGATATGAATTAAATCCTGAATCAAACCCCTATGTAAATTTGAAGGCTACAGCATCGTATTCAAAGACCGATCAACATGATCAGAGATTACCGAGCGTGACTGGATCGGCAGCTACACTGGGCAATGAAAGCTGGGTAACTTATACCAATACAGCGTTTAAGCTCAGTAATATCAGTGATATTGTAACTGATTATGGTACGCATAAATTAAAGGTCGGGGCTCAATATCAGAAGATGGAGCAGAACTCACTCATCTATGATAAGAACAACGCCAAAAAACCAGACTATAATTTTGGTTATTATGAGCCAAATTATATGCCTTCAGGCAAACAGCAAATGTTGAGTGCA
Source organism: Acinetobacter sp. Ac_3412 (assembly GCF_013072675.1). Taxonomy (NCBI): domain Bacteria; kingdom Pseudomonadati; phylum Pseudomonadota; class Gammaproteobacteria; order Moraxellales; family Moraxellaceae; genus Acinetobacter; species Acinetobacter sp. Ac_3412. Next base: position 152,945 of record NZ_LXUJ01000010.1, read on the forward strand.
TTTGTAGAAGATCAATACCAGATTGATAATCTCACGATTACACCATCGCTTCGCTATGATCATATTACCAATACAGGTCATCCAAACCGAGCATCACGTTATAATGATCCGAGCGCAGGGCATGATTATTCCAGCAAGACCTATAGCGGCTGGTCACCACGTTTGGCCTTGGCGTGGAAGCAAGCAGATTATCTCACTTGGTTTGCCAATATCAGTAAAACATGGCGTGCTCCTCGTGTCGACGAGCAATATTATGTGCAATCGGCAATGACCTCTGTACCATCAACCAGTCGCTATTTATTGCCTGAAAAGATGTTGGCGATCCGTTTGGGCAATGAAATGAATTTTGATGATGTTTTTTCAGAACAAGACCATCTGCAAGTCCGGTTGACTTATCACCATAATCGGGGTGGCGATGAAATTTTCCGAAATCGATCAACCTTCTGTAAGGCACAAGCAGAAAATAATGCCAATGGTGGAAATGGCAGCATTAATGACTGTAATGGAAACTATAAGCATGGCTTTTACCGTAATGTCACTGACTATACCATCAAAGCCTATGAGGCCGAGATTTTCTACAATCAGCCGACTTGGTTCACAGGTTTAACCTATTCTTATATCCGTGGTCAACGTGATAATTCACCTGTAAACCCATGGTTTGAACAAAAAACATGGATGACGGATATCCCTCCGAAAAAAGCAACAGCAACCTTAGGTGTGAATGTGCCTGAGCATCATTTAACAATGGGCTGGCGAGGGATATTTGTTGCTAAACAGGATCGTAGCCTGTCTGATAATGATAAATCGATTGCAGCATCCTCTTTTTCATTACCCAAAACTAAAGGATATTCACTGCATGGTATTTATGCGGATTGGCAACCTGTTGGAGATAAAGGGCCTACTTTAAATTTCTCAATCGACAATTTATTTAATCGAGACTATAAGATGTATTTAGGTGAATATATGACCGGTACAGGTCGTGATTATAAGCTCAGTATTTCACAGCGATTCTAGTGGTCGTAAAGAGTCGTATTTAGCGTGAATTTTAGCATTTATCCAGCGGGTACAGATGTGAAGGAGTATCTAAGCATCTGTACTTTTCATTTAGAATATAACAATGTCCTGATATGATTAAATATTTAAATTTTCACTAAATGATAATTTTTTAATGCTTTGCTGTTAATTTTTCAGTGAATGCTTTTTATACAATAAAGGGAGCTTTTTGCAGAGCATTGATAATGAAAAAATGGATTTGCTTGACCTGTGGAAAGTACAAAAAAATTGACCCAGATAATTTGAAAACAGGCCAAATTGTTTTCTTTTATCAGTTTAAAATTGATGCAGAAGAAATTCAGAAAATAATAAAACACGGCATTATCTTAAAACGGAAAAACAAAGTTTTAACCATATTGGATGAAGGAGAAATTTTTTACTTACTTGATCGGGATGTATATCCGATCGATGCACCTGTTGACTTTATTTATAATATGTTCGGAAAATGTAGCTGTTCCCTCTATGACTAATAAGAATAATAGTATTTTGATATTAAATAATATTATTGGGGATGACTGGGATCAAAAAAGGAACTACTTAGTCGCTTAATGCTGGATGTAGTTTGTGCCGTAATCGCGGAATTGAAAAATCTAAAAAGAGTTTTGTTGCCAATAAAATATTTTCTCGTGTTGGTATAAGTGCATTCACTAAAGATGCTTGAGGTGACCATGGCGAATCAGGTTTAAAGACATTTACAAATTGGCCAGAATTCAGTTCATGAGCACATAAATACCAGGGCAGAATAGCAGCCCCCATGCCTTGTTGCACAGCCGATTTGAGTACCGACATATTGCCACAACTGATATAGGGTTCGAGCAACACGGTGTTTAAGTCGTTATTTTGATTGGTGAATATCTGAGAGATCAGGTTCTTTTGCACTCCTAAAGCAATGAAATTTAAATGTTTGAGTTGTTCTGGATACTCAATTTTTTCTTTATCACTCATATAAGCCTGACTGGCAACCAGTATCATCGGTAAATCGCAGACAGGGCGAATAATTAAACTCGAGTCATTGAGGAGTTTGGAGGAGATTCGAAAAACCAGATCGACTTGCGCACTGATCAAATCAATATTGTGATCTGATGTGTTGATGATCAGGCGTATCTTAGGATATTTTTGTAAGAACAAATCAAGAATAGGCAGCAATGCTTCTTGTGCAAAGGTTGAGGAACATCCGATTCTTAATGTTCCTTTTGGGTCACCAGCAAGGTCTGTTGCAACCGCAAAAGCATTTTGTGCGGCCTGTTTTAATGCTTTTGCATGAATATAGACTTCTTCACCTGCTGGCGTCAGAACAACATTGCGTGTATTGCGATGCAATAAACGAACACCAATTCTATTTTCCAGTTCTGCAATATGTCGACTGAGTTTAGAGCGCTGTACGCCTAAATCACGTGCCGCAGCTGAAAATCCAGCATGCTCGACCACCTCAACGAATAATAAGAGATCATCCAGTTTTTGCATGGCGGCCCAATCCATTATTGTTGCTAATTTTAGGACAGTATATTGTGGATTTTGTGGGTTTTGTCAGAGGCCTGAACTTGTTAGATTGATCTCCGTGAAATCTATGCAGGGTTTGTCGGTGAGCACGTTTAAAAATCAAATAATTAGGGCATTTTTGAGCTATAAATTTTTTGTAGCATTATTGCTGTCATTGCCTCTAAGCCCTGTTTTTGCGAAAGATAATGGGATTGCTGTAGATCAATCAATCTATCGGAATCGTGCTGTGTTAGCGGATTTTACCGCGGCATCCTGTCCAGATAATCCAAGAAGCTTAACGCAAGTCAGAGGTAATCTGTACCGACATACTACGGGTGCAGGCTTAGCCGTACATAGCGGTTTAGTTTTGATCACTAAAGAAGGTGCTTTGGTGATTGATCCAGCGATGACCTGCACATCGACATGGCTAAAAGATGAAATCAAGAAACGTTTTGATGTGCCTGTAAAATATGTGGTTTATACCCATGCACATGCGGACCATATCAGTGGTGGGCAGATCTTTAAAGCAGATGGTGCAACTATTGTTGCCAATCAACGTAGTCTTGAACCGATCGTGGGGGAAAAGTTAGCCACAGCATTACCAGATCGCGTTTTTGATCAGGACATGAAAATTAGTTTAGGGGGCGAGGAGGTTTTATTACATTACGTTGCACCGAGCCATTCAGACAGTATGGTCATGGTACTGTTTCCAAAATATAAAGCACTGCAATGTACCGATGTGTGTGAAAGTAAAAGCATGCCATACAATGATTTTTTAGATTTTTATTACACAGGCTGGATTGATACCTTGGATTGGGTGATCAAGCAAGATGTCGATTTTATTGATGTTGGACATTATAGCCCTGCCACACGTGAAGATCAGATCGCATTGCGTCATTATATTGTCGACTTGCATCAACAAGTTTTGGATTTGGTTCGTGCAGGACAGTCGTGGGATCAGCTCTATCGTAATGTCAAATTTAGCCCCGAAGTTCAGAACTGGATTGGTTTCAGTACGATGAAAATACCGAATATTCAAGGCATGTATCGTTGGGTAGCCAATCATCGTCGGGGGAACTGGTAGCCATATGACCAGATAAAATAAGGGCTTTTCTGTTGAAGCAGGAGTTTGTATCGAGTCTGATGATTTGGTCTGAATAGGCAAATTCATGTGATGCATTATGCTGAAATGTAAAACCAGTGATGGAATTGATTTGGAACGCGTCTGAACAACAGATGAATGAGTGTTAAAGTGTTAGAAATTAAAGATTTAGAAACGTTTATATATGCTGTTGAAAACTCTTCTTTAACTGTAACTTCAGAAAAGCTAGGTATTGATCAATCTACGGTAACCAAACGCATCAATAATATTGAGAAAAAACTAAAAGGAAAGCTATTCAATCGTAAAAGCCGACCTTTGCAGCTTACGCATTTGGGAGAGCAGGTATACTTTAAAGGTCGTTATATCCTCGAGCAAATGGAACAATTAGAGTATTTTCATCAGCAAGAGGTTCTTCCAAATCAAGAAAAAGTGAGCATCGGTGTTCCAATTACCTTGGTGGATGATCTCTCTGAATATATTTATGAAAGGTATAAGCACGACCATTATTTGACAGGTGTTGAGATACAAAGTGGTTGGGGGCGAAGTCTAATTCAGCGAGTCGCTGAGAGTGAGTTACCGCTTGCCATTGTGATGATTCCTTCCAATCTTAATCTTGCGAACCATTTATCTTTCTTGAACATTGGGACTTTACCTTTAGTCGTGGTTTCGGCCAGAACTGGCGTGAAAGAACATACCAGTTTGGAGCGATGCAGTAAGAAAGGTTGGGTGATCCACCCTGAAGGATGTTGCTTTAGAGAATGCTTAAATAAAGAACTAAAGGAACGAAAGTTGTTCCTATATGCCAATAAAGAAATCTTCGGGATAGAACCGCAGTTACACAGTATTTTAAATGGAGATGGTTTGGGGATTTTTCCAAAGCCGTTTATAGATCAGCACTCGGCATTTAACTCTGACCTTGAAATTGTGGCGCTCGAAGATTTTAATGTTAGTGTTAATGTAGGCATTATTTATGCTGATCAGCGTCATTTGAAAGAAGTGAATTATTTCGCAAAAATTGTGAAAGAGCGATACTTCTAGCCAGTTAGCATGGCAAAGATTGGACTTGCTCTTTTAAGAAAAAAGCTCAAATGCTGCAAATGGGGGGATAAGATTTAAAGCAATAAGCGTAAGCACACATGTTAAGATAAAGCATCAAAATTAAAAACAAGCTAGGGCTTGAGCATGAGAAGAACATTAGGTTTGATGTCTGTTCTGATCGCATCAACGGGGATTTTTGCAACTGAACTACCAGTGGAACAGCAGGGTGAGCGAGTTGCTCCTATTCATTCAGCAGTACAAAAAAGCAAGGATTCTTTGATTAAACAGTCTACGAAAAAAGCAGATATTGATGAAGAAGTTGATACTCAGGCTTTGAAATTAGGTGGGATTCATCGTCGAGAAGATGCTAGACAATACCTTGAGTTAAAAAATGAAATAGAAGAGAGCCGTGAACAGCCCGATGATAAAACCAAAAATCAGAAAGAAATATCCAATGTGATGACACAGAAGTAGATTTTATTTGATGTCTGGGGACAAATTAATTCTGTAGCTATCAAGCTGTTCACGCCAGTGCCATAATCACCAGATAATTTTTCATTTCGCTGATGCTGGAGTGTCCGATTAGCACTGAGAAGGAACTCAAATGAGCAGAAATTATTGGGAAGAAGTGTATCAATCTAAACAAGCTGACCAAGTGAGTTGGTATCAGCAACACCCAAGTAAAACAATTGAGTTGATGCAATCTCTGGATGTGCCGTTGCATGCCAAGCTGATTGATGTGGGCAGTGGCGCCTCTCTCTTGATTGATCATCTGCTGGAAGCTGGATATCAATCTTTATATGTGCTTGATTTATCCGAAACTGCATTAGATACAACCCGTGTAAGGTTAACTGCAAAGAGCTTAGACAGTCGCCATGTGCATTGGTTAGTTGCAGATGTGTGTACGGTTGCACTTGCGTCTCAATTTTTTGATGTGTGGCATGATCGTGCGGTATTTCATTTTATGTTGACAGAGATACAACAGGAACAATATTTACACAATCTACGTCAAACATTAAAGCCAAGCGGATATCTGATTTTGTCTACTTTTGCTGAAGATGGGCCAACACAATGTAGTGGCTTAACGGTAGAGCGTTATAGTTTGGCTAAGTTGAGTCACAAACTGAACAAGGATTTTATATTGCTACATCACGAGATAGAGCTACATATTACCCCTTGGGGCACAGAGCAAAAATTTCTCAATACGATCTGGCAATTCAGAAACTAATATTTTAAAAGATCTACCGCTCATTTAAATGATGACGAGAGGTGAATTATTTTGAAACGTTTTAAACGTAAATGTAACTCGATGGTTAATTAAATATTAACGGAATTTATAAATTAAAAGTTAATTTCAATGGCTTAGCGGTTTAAACAATAAAAAGATAATACTTATAACTCTTGTTACAACGATTTTATCGACAAGTTCTCGAAAATTTCCCATAGTCCTATGAACCTATAGATATTGGGAGAACTGTTATGGATAAGATTACAGTCATCGTCAAGGACCAAGAAGAAAACGAATCGATTGTCGTTGCACAGCTGAATGATTTAGAAGACCGTGATATTCCTTTTTTTAAACGGGTTGAACATATTGAAGTAGAAGGAAATATCATTTTTCCAAATATTGACTTACTTTTTGAAAGTGATACTGACGGTAAAATTTATAAGTTGGTTGCACCTGTAAATGACAAAAGATTTATCTGAATTTAAACCGATGATTCAACTTTATAAAAAGGCCCACTGATGCAATTGCAATCGGTGGGTTTTTATTTGAGAGTATTAAAATAATGTACAAGTTGAAGCGTATTTAAGTTGAAAAATAAAGAGCTTGTTGAGTGAGATCATGGAACAAGCTCTTTTATAGCAAGGTCATATTGAATCGATATGTTTTTATCAATGAATGGGGTTAAGACCTTTAACAATGTCATTAAACTCTGAACCATTTAACCAAAAAGATTTCTTTAAAAAAAGTGTGGTCATAATACTTTCTGCGGCTTCACTATTTTGGTTGTCACAAAATAGTCCGTAGCTATCACCTAACACAGTATTGTTCTCGATCAGGCGAATAAAGAAAGCATGTTGTTCGTCAGCATAACCAAGAATAGCATCACGTCGATTGTTCATTTTTCATGTCTCCACATCAAAAATATTTGAATAAAACCTAACTGCTGAGAGATCAAATAGATTAATGAATTAGATCAATGGCTTAACATTTTTTAACTGAGTAAAAAATAAGATAAGTCATTCATTTGAAACATTAATTTTAGTTTGTCTTATACATCCTTGTCTAAGTTAAACAAGCTAAAATCTGATCTATGGATTCATTGTTATGCAAAATTAATTGTACGTCAACTTGAATTTGTAACTTTTTCAAGTTAAATTATTTGAAAGTATTTTAAGCTTGGGTAGGGGGAAGTTATGTCCAAAAAAACTGAATTTGAGCATGGAGGGGCAAGAACCAATGCTGGGCGGAAGGCACAGTTCACTGAGCCGACCAAAGTCATCCGTGTTCCCGAATCTCAAGTTGATTTCATCAAAAATTGGTTACTGAATAATGTCAAAACGGGTACTCAAACTGATTTGACGACATCAATGAAAATACAGAATGTCCAAGCCAAGAATGATCGACTTTATCACATTCCACTGGCAACGGAACGTGTTGCCGCCGGTTTTCCGTCACCTGCCCAAGACCATGTAGAACAAGCTTTAGATTTAAATGAATTTTTAATTCGTAACGAAAATTCTACTTTCATTGTGAAAGCAAATTCACTTTCAATGTTAGATGCAGGCATTGATATCGATGATCCTTTGGTGGTAGATCGTAGTCTTCCTGCCAAATCTGGGGATATTGTAATTGCCTTGATTGACAATGATTTTACCGTGAAGCGTTTAATGGTTGATCACCATTTCAGCCCACCTAAAGTGTGGTTAAAAGCTGAGAATCCTGACTACCAGAATATTTATATTAGCGAGGGACAAGAGTTACTGATCTGGGGTGTTGTGACCTATAACCTGAAACCGATGAGATAAGCCCATGAGTCTGCCACAACGTATTTTTGCTTTGATTGATGTAAATAACTGCTATGTTAGTTGTGAGCGCGTGTTTAATCCAAAGCTGGAAAATCGTCCTGTGGTGGTGTTGTCCAATAACGATGGTTGTGTGGTTTCCCGTTCTTATGAGGCGAAACAGCTCGGTATTCGGATGGCTGTGCCTTTTTTTCAGATTGAAGAGATTATTCAACGGCATCAAGTCGAAGTTTTTTCAAGTAATTATGCCTTGTATGCGGAAATGTCGCGCCGTTTCATGAATATATTGGGCAGCTTTGTCGATCCATGCGAGCAGGAAGTGTATTCAATAGATGAATGCTTTCTAGAGTTAACCGCCTATCAACAAAGTTATGATCTTACTGCTTATGCGCATCAGATTTTAGATACCGTCAAAAATTGGTTAGGCTTGCCGTGCTGTATCGGGATTGGTTATTCCAAAACTCAAGCAAAACTCGCCAATAATCTCGCCAAAACCCATGCCTGTTTTAATAGTGTCTGTAATATCGTTGCTGAAGATCCCTGCGTGATTGAAGATTTGTTGCAGCATATGCCCGTAGGGGAAGTGTGGGGTGTGGGTCGTAAGATTCGACAACGTTTGGAAAAAATGAATGTCTACTCGGTGATGGATTTGCTGCAAGCAGATGCAAAAATGATGGGAAAGTATTTTTCAGTGCTGATGGAAAATACCGTCAAAGAATTACAAGGTATGGCTTGCTTAGAACTTGAGGATGTTGTGACAGACCGTCAACAGGTGTTGAGTAGTCGTTCATTTGGACAGCCGATTCAGGAGAAAAGTGATTTAAGTGGCGCACTGACTGAATTTAGTTTACGTGCCATAGAGCGCTTACGCCATCAGAAACTATTATGTAAGGCGGTTGGGGTAAGTATTCGTACTAACCGCTTTAATAAGGATCAGTATTATCGACCTTATACGGTCGTCTATTTGCCTGACTACAGTGATGATCGTTTAGAGATTATCAAAGCGGTACAGCAGGGGCTTGATCGCATTTTTCAAGCTGGGCATCGTTATAAAAAAGCGGAAGTGATCTTGTTAGACATCATTCCGCAACATAGTCATGCTGTTGATTTATTCCATGATACTGATGAACTGATTGCTCGAAGAAATCTTTCGATAGCATTTGATGGAATTAATGAAAAGTTCGGACGGGACACCATGACGTTGGGGCGTTTAATCACCCCTCATGGGCGGGCATGGCGCATGACACAAAATCATAAATCACCAAGTTATTTGACTAATTGGGATCAAGTTTTAAAGATTGGATAATGATTTTGTATAGATGGGTGGTTAATTGGCACTGAGCTGAGATGGGAATACCGCGACCAACAGATCAATGGCTAAACGCGTTTTAAGTGGCATATAGCTTAAAGCAGGCCAAACCACATGAATCGGGAAATCGACACTGGAAAACTCTGCCAATACCTGAACTAAACTGCCATCCTGTAGTTCTTTATGAATCAGCCAGTCAGGAAGCCATGCAATTCCTTGATCTAATAACACTGTATTTTTAATCGCCTGCATATCATTTAACAGCAATTTTGCTTTGGGTTTGATGGCATACAGTTGTTTGTTTTTATCTTGAAGATGCCATTTCGGTGGGGACCCAGAATAAGGATAAGCAATGGCCGTGTGCTGTTGTAGATCATCCAAGTCCTTCACTGTGCCTGATTGCTGTAGATATTTGGGTGTGGCACAGAGTAGCATCCGATGATCGCCTAGCTTTCTCGCAATCAAATGATGGCTATCTGGTAAAGCACCGATACGAATAGCTAAATCAAAACCATCTTCGACCAAATCGACAGTTCGGTCATTAAAAGAGAGTTCTACCTGCAAATCAGTATGCTGTTGTGCCAGTTCAATCATCATTGGGGCAACATAGAGTTGTCCAAACAGAACTGGGGCCGAAATTCTTAATAAGCCCGTTGCACTGATTTTACCCTGATCCAACAAGCTTTCAGCAGCATGGATTTCTGCAATAGCACGCTGACTGTGCTCATAAAACAGCGTACCTTCGGCTGTTAAGCTGAGGGTTCGAGTAGTACGCTTAAATAAAGTTACGCCCAAAAGTTGTTCTAAACGCGCAATGCTTTTACTCACCGCCGAGCGGGTCAGATGTAGTTGTTCAGCAGCATTGCTAAAGCTTCCTGCCTCGACCACCGTCACAAAGATTGAAATCGTACTCAGCTCAGTTTGCATGATTGTAGAATTTTTGGAATCAATTGATTGAAATAGTATCACTACTGGCGATTAAAATGTAATAGTAAGATAGCTCCATCAAGATATGGAGAACAAACATGGCGAAAGTGTTGGTATTGAAATCAAGCATTATGGGTGATCAATCACAGACGAGCCGTTTGATCGATGCATTCTTAAAACAACGTGCAGAAGCAGGCGTACAGGATGAAGTGATCATTCGTGATTTAACCACGCTTAACTTACCTGTACTGGATGCTGAAATTTTCCATGCGCTGCGTGGTGCAGAACACGTTGCAGCGCCGATACAAAAGATTGTCCAGTTATCGGATGAGTTGATTGCAGAACTTAAAGCAACGGATCTATTGCTGATCGGTGCGCCGATGTACAACTTGAATGTGCCAACACAGTTGAAGAACTGGTTCGATTTGGTTGCGCGTGCTCGCCACACTTTTAGATATACCGAAACTTATCCTCAAGGTCTGGTTGAAGGTGTCAAGGCAATCGTGATGAGCAGCCGTGGTGGTATTCACCTTGGACAAGCGACGGATGCAGTAACGCCTTATCTACAGTCTGTTTTAGGCTTAATGGGGATTCATGAGGTGCGCTTCGTTTATGCGGAAGGTCTGGATATTCCTGCTTTAAAGGTGGATGCATTAAAAGATGCGCATCTAAAAGCCCAGCAAGCTGCTGTTTAAAAAAATACCCCTTACTACTGAACTTGGTAGGATCGGACAAGCAGGGTGCCTGTTTGTCCGATTTTTTCATATTTAGATGAAATAAGGTTGATCGGCATCTGAGTGTGGTTTATTGAGCCCTAAGTTTTTTCTAGAGGCTAATGCTGGTGTTTGAATAATTTTAACTACGAAGGCAGCGACGCTTTTACGTGAGATGACCGTGCCTTTAAAATGCTCATGGCGTTCCGTTGTTTCATAGTCAATCTCATCTTCATCCATGAGCCACGCCGCACGTAAAATACTATAATCCAGGTCAGAGGCTTCTAATAAATCGGCTGCTTTACGATATGGGCCAAGGTATTTGCCGATTTCATTGCGATTCCATTCACCAAATTTACCTTCAACTTCATCATAGATGCCTAAGGAGTTGATCAGAATAATACGTTTAACCCCTGCGCCGTGCATGGCGTCAATGATATTCCGTGTTTGTTGTTCTAATTCACCGGCAAGGTTGGCGTAAACAATATCTTGCCCTTGTACAGCCTGTTTTAATTGTTCTAGATTCAAAACATCTGCTTCAATGACTTTTGCATTGCTCGGCAAATCAGTACCTAATTTTTTTGCATCACGGAGCAATAGCGTTTGAGTCAATTTAGGCTCGTTGGCTAACATGTTAATGACCCATTGAGCAATTTGACATGATGCGCCAAGAATTAATACATTTTTCATTTTGAACTACCTTTATTTCACTTTTTCATTAAAAGAAAACACATGTGAATGTTATTTTCTTGATCTTTGATGATTTTATTTAAGCTTAAAAATACGAAACGGATTGACCTGAAATGCTCAGTTGTTTGCCTAATTTGATGAGCTTGTCGTTTTTTGCAGTATCTATAAAAAAAGCCTCATCGAAATGAGGCTGATATAACTATCATGATTGAATTAGCGAATATTCTTCCACCACTGTTTAAACGGTTGCTGTTCATTATCCAGCTCAACCAATTCTCCAATCATCGGTGTCGCAAGGCGATATTTTCTGCTTTTTGAATATTCAACAATGCGGGTAATCGGTTCATACCAAGCATGCTTGGCCAAACTGAATTTTGAATGATGTACGGGAATCATATTACGTGCATTCAGTTCTTCAGTGGCTTGGGCAACCTCATCAGGATGGCAATGCACTGAACGCCAAGCGGCGTCATATTGCCCATTCTCCATCAATGCCCAATCAAAGGGACCGTATTTCTGTCCAATCTCGACAAAGTGCTTGTCATAACCACCATCACCCGTATAGAAAATCTTTTTATTCGGGGATTGAATCACGAAAGAAACCCATAAATTCTTACCACCATCAAAGGCACGTCGTGAATCATGATGGGTGGTTTCAGTGATAATGCTAATCCCATCATCAAACTCGATTCGATCACCCCAATCTCGCTCGATCAGTTTATTTTTGGGATAACCCCAGTATTCAAAGTGTTCACCGACGCCTAGACCAGTAATCACGTATTTAACTTTGTCTTTGAGTTTAAGTGCCGTTTCATAATCTAAATGGTCATAGTGATCATGCGAAATCAGCAAATAATCAATCTCAGGTAAATCCTCAACCCGATAGATATCAGTCCCTTTATAGGCGCGTGTGCCCCAAGGGAAAGGAGAGGCTTTGCCACTCATAACAGGGTCGATCAAAAAGGTTTTACCATGCAACTGCATAAATACCGATGAGTGTCCAAACCAGATCATGACATCTTGTTTCGGATCAAGAGTAAGTAGATTGGTTTTAATGGAAGGAATGGGATCAATCGGATTACGATCAGGAATGGTTTTAATAAAGGTTTTATAGAGTTCAACTGCAATACTAGAGTCTTCGCTCATGCCTGATTTTTCAATTAAATTTCGAAATTGACCTTGGCGATAGTTGGGAGAGCTTTCAATGACTTGTAGTCGTTCACCAGAAGGGATTTTACCGAATAAGGGTTGTTGTGCATATAAAACACTCGCTGCAATAAGCAGGGCCACGGCGATCGCAACAAAAAGAATAAGCATAAATGGAGTCAACCTTTTCATTTGAGCATTCGATACGATATTAATAAAAACTAAAAGCGACAAAATGATGAAATATTGTCTAAAAGTCGATGAGTGAAAACTTGCCTATTGTTATTGAATATTTGCCTAAACGAACGAGAATTGAATGTGTATTGATGTGATTGAGCAAAAGGAAGTCATTTAGCGGGGCTTGGTTTATGCTAGACTATGTACGGTTACAGTGTTGTAAATCACTGTGCATCAAGACAACGAGTAGGTAACATGATCGGGCAGCAAAGAAACATATTGGCAACTTTGGGGATTGATGTTTGGATTCCTAGAGAGGTGGTATGTCAAAAAAATACTGCACCGAGCTTATGGCGGGATCAAATTGTTGAAGAAACTTCACAGCCACTGACACCGATATTAGATGTCGTACCAACGCCAAAAGAAATTCAAGTTGCATCGCGACCAACATTAGCGATCGCCGAAAAAGAAATTCCTCAGCCTACAGAAATTATTGCCAAGCCTATTGTAAAAGAAGCTGTTGTTGAAAAAGAACAGATTGTTATTACAACGCAGATTCAGGCATTTGAACTGCAAATGTATGTTTTAGAAAACTGTGCCATTTTGTTGGAAAGCAGTCAGCTCAGCGATGCACAAAGGCAGCTCTGGCAAAATATTCAAAAGGCACGATTGGGTCAATACGCAGAGTTGAAATGGCCATTTCCCTTGGCTGCATTTCAAGAGAGCAGAGGACTGCCATCTTATATTCAAGGCTTTCTGGATGCGACCGCAAGCGGCAGAAAGATATTATGCTTAGGTCAACTGGACTTTATTCAGCATTCTAATATATTACATTTAGCGAGTTTAGAAGAAATGCTGGCTCAACCTGTCTTGAAAAGACGATTGTGGCAGCTCATGCAATAAAGAACGGAAATCGAATCATGAAGAAAGTCGTTGTATTCAGCCAAATAGATCAGGACGTGATAGCGCAGTTACAGCAAGATTATCAAGTGGTGGTACTCAATCCAAAGCTTGGTGATATCAATGAACAGATTCGGACCGAAGTGGTTGATGCTGATGCCATGATTGGCGCAGGGCGTTTACTTAATGAAAGCAACTTAGCACCTGCACAAAAACTCAAAGTCATTTCTACGGTGTCGGTTGGCTATGACAACTACGATGTTGACTATCTCAATCAAAAGAAAATTTGGCTTGCCAATACGCCACACGTTTTAACGGAAACCACAGCCGATCTAGCCTTTAGCTTGTTACTGAGTGCCGCACGTAAGATTCCACAATTAGATGCTTGGACTAAGCAAGGGCAGTGGAAGCGTACCGTTGCGACGGAACAATTTGGGGTAGATGTTTTCGGCAAAACCCTAGGCATTATTGGGCTGGGGCATATCGGAGCCGCCATCGCCCGTCGTGGTTTTTATGGTTTCAATATGAATATTTTGTACCATAATCGCCGTGAAAAGATTGAGGTGGCTCAGGCCTTCAATGCGCAGTATCGTGATTTAGATCAGTTATTGCAGCAATCTGATTTTATTGTAGTGGCTGTTGACTTAAATAGTGAGTCAAAAGCATTGATTGGGGCCGAGCAATTTGATTTGATGCAAAAACATGCTGTCTTCGTCAATATCGCGCGTGGCTCGGTGGTGGATGAACATGCATTGATTGAAGCATTGCAGCAAAACAAAATCTTTGCAGCGGGTTTAGATGTATATGCCAAGGAACCACTACAAAGTTCTCCATTATTTGAGCTAGCAAATGCGGTGACTGCGCCACATATCGGTTCGGCAACTGCTGAAACACGTCAGAAGATGGTCAGCCTTGCTTATCAGAACCTGATTGATGCATTAGAAGATCGCACACCTCGCTATTTAGTGAATCCGAAATTCGAATAATTGCTTACAATGCTGATCATTTAATTGCTGCATTATTGTGCAGGCCCATCTTTTTAAGTTGATTAATATTGGTACACTTGCGCCCTTTGTGACTTCGTCTTGGGGCGTCTGGTGTTTGAAAAATTAGCTGAACAAAGTTTGGGCTTAATGGGTTGGGAAATTGACAATCATTGGGATTTAAATATTGATCAATGTGTCATGATTGCTGCCCCGCATACCAGCAACTGGGATGCTTTATATGCGCGTTTGGCGTTAAAAGCCTTGGGTGTTAATGTGCGCCTGACCATCAAAGACAGTTATATGAAATTGCCATTTGGTCCTTTTGTTCGTGCCATGGGGGGGATTGGCATTGATCGTCGTGCTAAGCATGAAGGTCAAGAACGTCCAAGTATGGTTCAGTTGATGAGTGATTTATTTAAGACGCATCCTAAGTTAGTCATGCTGGTGACTCCAGAAGGAACACGCGCTAAACAAGAGCAATGGAAAACTGGTTTTTATCATGTGGCAATAACAGCGGGTGTACCGATTGCACTTGCGTATATGGACTATGCCAAGAAAAAAACAGGTGTAGGAAAAATTGTTTATCCTACAGGGGATTATGAAAAGGATATGACCGAGATCATGTCTTTTTATGCCACGATCAATGCGAAATTCCCAGAGAAATTTAGTGTAGATCAGCGTTACGTCGCGGCAGAGTAATTCAGTCGATTTCAAAAATCATAAAGTAAGGCAGGATTTTCCTGCCTTTTATAACACTTTGTTGCAAATTTCTCCTTTTTTCAATGCTATATTAAATTTCTTTATTAAAATCATAGAGAAACCACTTGAGATCGTTCCTGCTCGCCTGTGGCCTTTTCGCCACAACTCAACTGAGTCACACTGAGGTTTTTTTGCCTGCGCATAGTGCTGGGCAAACAGAAGTGCCTGAAATTGGCAGCGGTATAGGTTTACTCGATCAACAAAAAGAAAAATTTATTGGCGAAAAAGTCTATCGTGAAGTACATCGTCAAATGCCAACGTTGCAAGATGCATGGTTGGGGGATCAGTTCTTGCAGGTCTTTTCAGGTATTTTAAGTCAGACCCAACTTGGTCAACCGATTGGCTTGGTGATTATTAAAGATCCTCAAATTAATGCCTTTGCCGTTCCTGGTGGTTTATTTGCATTGAATACAGGTTTGATTACTTCAGCTAAAAATCTAGATGAGATTGCTGGGGTTATGGCGCATGAGATTGCACACGTTGCACAGCGACACTATAGCCGCTCTCAAGAAGCATTTAAGGGGCAAGGTTTGCTTGCATTGGCGGGGATTCTTGTTGGGGCTGCCATTGCATCTCAAGCCGATGGCAATGCGGGTGCAGCGGTAATGATGGGGACTCAAGCGGCATTGATGGATAAGCAGTTGAGTTATAGTCGTAATCAGGAACGTGAAGCGGATCGTATCGGCATGCAGTTTATGTATGCCGCAGGTTATAACCCACAGAGCATGGCAGATTATTTTGAAACCATGCATCGTGCCACCAGTCGTGTTAGCTTTTTACCAGACTTCTGGTTTACCCATCCTTTAACCACTGAGCGGATGAGCGAAGCACGTTTACGTGCCAATCAATTACCGAAAGTGAAATCAAAAATTTACGATCTCGATTTTGAAATTTTAAAACTCTATACCTTAGTGGTTTCAAGTCAGGCCACTGAGCTTCAATTACAGTCACTGGCAAATCAGAAAAATACAGCTGCACAATTGGCATTGAGTAAGTTCTATCTTGAACAAGGTGACTACGCACAAGCACAAGCCAATTTGGATTTAGTGAAGCCGAAACTCAAGAATCATGTGCTGATTCCTTTGATCCAAACTGATATTTATTTGGGCCAAAATAAGTTAGATCAGGCCTATGCCACAATTAATCCGATTCAAAAGACCATGCCGGAGAATAGAGCCTTGTCCTATAAGTTGGCGGAAGTTCTGATTCGCCAAGGGCAAGTTGCACAGGCACAAACTTTGGTACAACGCTTTATCCACAAAAACCAACGTGATATAGAAGGCTGGCAATTACTGCAACAAGCCACCAATTTAGATAAGAGTTCACCTTTACAAGCAGTCAATGTATTGGGTTATCGTGCAGAGGCAGAGTACTGGTCGGGTTACGAAGAAAATGCAATTAAATCGATGTTACACGCACAACGGTTGGCGAAAGGGAATCTAGCCATGTCAGCCAAGATTGATGCGCGTTTAAAACAGATGCAAGATGAACGCCGTATGCGACTGTAATCGGCTTCCTTAGCTGATATTTACTGAGACGTATTCAGTTTAGAAAGAGTAATAACGATATGGAAATCAAACTAGAAAAATTTCATAGGCATGACTTTAAGCTTTATTACCAACTGGTTGGAAATGAAAAAGTTATGGCGATGATTACAGAAAGAGCGATTCCTGAAGAAGAGGCGATGAGAGATTTTCAGTTACTTATTGTCAATAATCGATTACATCCGAACTTTGGTCATTTTAAAATATTAGATGTGAATACTAATGAATATATAGGCTTAGCGAAATTGGAAATCAAAAAATTGAATGACAATGAGGTTGAGTTGGGGTATATGCTTTTACCAAGTTATTGGGGAAAAGGTATAGCTCGTAAAGTTAGTCAACAGTTACTGAGTGATGCCAAAAAACAAAATTCAATTCATCGGATATTTGCAATTATTGACCCTAACAATATCGCATCACGTAAAATTTTAACAAGTCAGGGATTCATTCATACAGCGTTCAAAGATTATGATGGGCTTGCTGGTGAAATACTTGAACTAAAGCAGAGCCTTATTTAACTTATATCAAACCATAAAACTTAAAGACGACTTATATTTATAAAACTGAGGGGAAAATTGTTATGATCAAAGGGCAATGTTTGTGTGGTGCTGTACAGTATCAATATCATGGAGAAATTGAAAACAGCATTTTATGTTATTGCAGTCATTGCCAACAGGCACAAGGTTCAATTGCGGGGTGGAACAGCCCGATTGAGCAAAGCAAATTTGAGTTAATTTCAGGGCAAGAGCAACTGAAAGAATATTTTCATACAGTTAACAAGGCGCGTGTATTTTGTCAAAATTGTGCCAGCCCGCTCTATTCTTATCGAAAGGATTTGCCTGATGTACTTCGTTTACGCCTAGGCACTGTGACAGAAGGTAATATACCCGCACCGAAGGAAGAATTTTTTCTGGAGCATAAACCAAAATTTATTGAATTAAGATAAGATGACGTGCGTAAGCAATTGCTGAGAAGTTAGAACATTTATGAAGAAAATTTTAGTTTTTATTTTTGCGATCAGCAGTGTGGGGATCAGCTCAGCAGCATCGATTGAGCAATATGCAAACTCAGTGGATAAAATTCGTGGTGTATATGCGCAAGATATCCGCAGCTTTTTACGAAGTCTGAATCCACAAACGTCACAATTTACGCCTGAGCAGCAAGCAAAGTACTGTCAGATTAATCAGCGTTATATTCAGGATATGTCTGATGCGATTGAAAAAAATCGCTCATCATTACCAGCGCAATATGCCAGCATGAGCAAGCAAGATTTAATCAAGCAGGTGGTTGAATCAAAAGAAATGCAAATGCTTGCGAAATATAATGTTCAGTGTGATTTTAAATAATAAAAAGACCTTGGGTTCATTGTTGAAATGAATCCAATTTAAAATAAGAGTAAATAAAAATGACAGGATTTGTTGCAGGAACATTGGTGCATACAGATAAAGGTTTAGTACCAATTCAGGAGATTAAAGTTGGGGATATGGTTTTATCAAGGCATGAAAGTGGCACAGGCTCAACAGAATATAAAAAGGTCGTAAATACCTTTAAATCGGATGTAAAACCTCCAGTGATGTCTCCGCTTGCCATTGTTCAGATTTTTTGTACGGAGGAGCATCCATTTTGGGTGAAAGATCGTAGTTGGGTACCTGCAAATCAAATTGATGATGCAGATGAGATTGAATATTTAGTTCATTTACCTCACAGTAATATTCATGATCAAGGCAGATATGATCATGTTAGGGGCATGGATTCTATTGAGAATATGGGTTTTCATATATGGGATTCTGGTATTGAGAATTTAGCGATCATCCCAAAAACGAATGAATGGAAGTATAATAGTGAAATTCACTATGGCTATGAGTTAGTTGATTTTTCTTTGGGTAAACCAAGAATGGTTTTATTAGATGACTATGATGATGTGGGATTGGCTACATTTGTTGACTCTAGTTGGTTTTCTCCAGACCGTATTAGTGATAAAGATAAATCAGATTATTTATTATTATACAAGGATAAAGATAAGGAATTAATAACAAAGTACTGGGAATTATTTAATAGTGGAAGAGGCTATGGAGGAATAGGGAAGCCTTACTCTACTTACGTGTATAATATAGACGTTGAAGATTTTCATACTTATTTTGTTGGTGAAGAAGGGATTTGGGTTCATTGTTAAAATGAATCCAATTTAAAAAATAGGGCAATATAAAGGAGTTAAGCGGATTAGCTTAATTTTGCTTTAATTTTAGCAGATACTTGTGCAGGATCGGCACGCCCGGCTATGATCGGACGTAGAGAATTCATCACCTTACCCATATCTTTCATGCTAGTAGCTTCTTGAGCAGCAATCGTTTGCTCAATGATGGAATCAAGTTCTTCCTCAGTCATAGCTGCTGGTAGAAATTGAGAAATAACCTCAACTTCGGCTTGTTCCTTACTAGCTAAATCATCTCGACCAGCGCCAGAAAAGGCCTTGATCGATTCTTTACGTTGTTTAATTTGCTTTTCAATGACCGCAAGAACCTGAGCATCGTCAAGCTCAATGCGCTCATCGACTTCGATTTGCTTAATTGCTGCTTGTACACCACGAATAACCGTTACTGTTGCCATATCTTTGGCACGCATTGAATTTTTTAACACGTCAGTAATTTGGTTTTTTAAAGTATTCATAGTCTCTTCAGCAGTCAATCACAAATTAATTAGTAAAGGCGAGTAGTACGTACAGATTCGCGAGTCAATTTCTTTTGATAACGCTTAACTGCAGCAGCTTTTTTGCGCTTACGTTCTTGAGTTGGTTTCTCATAGAATTCGCGCTTACGAACGTCAGCTAAAACACCCGCTTTTTCGCATGAACGTTTGAAACGACGGATAGCTACGTCTACTGGTTCGCCTTCTTTCAACTTAACTTGTGGCATGTAAAATCCTCTAAGATGATGGATAAGATCTAACGCACTATTGCACTAGATCGCAAGTGAAGGTCAGTATTTTACTCATTTACAACTCAGATCACAAGTCTATAATAGCTCTGATATTACTTTTGATCGTTGTAAAGGCAGTTTAATGATTGTTTTGGGCTTAGAAACTTCGTGTGATGAAACTGGGTTAGCACTCTATGATAGCGAGCTCGGCTTACGTGGACAGGTTCTATATAGCCAGATCAAATTGCATGCCGAATATGGTGGCGTCGTTCCTGAGTTGGCTTCACGTGACCATGTTCGCAAGATGATTCCTTTGATTAATCAACTGCTTGAGCAAAGTGGTGTCAAAAAGCATGAGATTGATGCAGTTGCCTATACCCGTGGTCCTGGACTGATGGGCGCACTAATGACAGGTGCTTTATTTGGCCGCAGTTTGGCATTTGCATTTAATAAGCCTGCGATTGGTGTACACCATATGGAAGGTCATATGCTGGCGCCATTACTTTCGGAAAATCCACCGGAATTTCCGTTTGTGGCTTTATTGGTTTCAGGTGGACATACCCAATTAATGGCGGCCTATGGGATCGGTCAATATGAATTGCTCGGTGAATCGATTGACGATGCAGCGGGTGAAGCCTTTGATAAAGTCGCAAAAATGATGAAACTGCCTTATCCAGGCGGTCCAAATATTGCGAAGTTAGCCTTACAAGGTGATGCCAAAGCATTTGAATTCCCAAGACCAATCTTACATCAAGGTTTGGATTTTTCTTTTAGTGGTCTTAAAACTGCAGTTTCAGTACAACTGAAAAAGTTAGGTGAAGAAAATCGTGATGCGGATGTGGCTGCATCTTTCCAAGAGGCAGTTGTCGATACACTCGCTAAAAAATCAGTGAAAGCTTTAAAGCAAACGGGTTTAAAACGTTTGGTGATTGCCGGTGGTGTCAGTGCTAATCTGCGTTTGCGTGAACAATTAGAAACTTCACTGGCAAAGATCAAGGCACATGTTTATTATGCCGAGCCCTCATTGTGCACAGATAATGGCGCCATGATTGCCTTTGCTGGATATCAACGTTTAAAAGCAGGGCAACATGATGGTTTGGCGGTGACGACAACACCAAGATGGCCAATGACTGAGTTACAACCAACCTAAAATGCAACGCATTCTTCTAAATTGATCCTTAGATTATGGATCAATTTAGACCATTCTTATATTTAAAAATCAAATTCTTGATTTATGTACATGGCAAAGAGTTAAAGTCGACGCTATCGTATTAGAGTATTGGATAAATTATTTATTTTTGATGAGCTAAAACTCATTGTGGAGTACAAAAGTTGAAAATTTCTTATATTTTTACATGTGGCCGATTAGAGTCTTTATTTAAGATTCTCTGCCTCACTCAACAAGGTGAGAAAAAGGTCGAGTCAAAAGAAAAAGTCGTTGAACAATATAGAAAAGATATCGCTTTAGGGCGTCCTTTTGAAGAAACTGAACTTTATCAAATAATTGAGCAAAGTGAAGAAAAAATTGTCATTAACCGCCTAAGTAATATTCTTCGAGAAAAACCTACTCAGCAGAAGGGTAGCTTTGATGCAGATGAATATAAGACAGGTGCATGGTCTGAGTTTAGTGATTATAAGCTGGCAGTTCGATTCTCTAATGCGAAAACTGAGTTAAGTGAAAAGCACTTTGCGAAAACAGGTGAATACATGACCAGTCGTGGTATCGCAAAATTGACAGGTTTCAATCCAAGCAACATTAAGAATATGTTGCATCATAAAAGAAGTGTGGTGAAAAAAATGCTCACGACATTGGAAAAATTAGCTAGAGAGTATTGATCTTGAAATGGATGCAGAGGAAATCTATTGCTCTGCATCTGTACTCATTAATATTTTAATTATCAAATAATTATAGTGTATTTTTTTATAATATATAAATAAAAAGGAGTGAATCATGTGGGGGGTTAAAGCAGCCAATGGCTGTGCATGGTTAAGTATTCTGCTTATAGTTGCGGCTACAGGCTTTTCAATTTATGTTCTCAGTATTCCATGTACAACGGATCGAATCTGTGAAATGCCCCCAATTCATTTATTCTTTTTTTTGATACTGCTGGTCTCGACTGTTTGTAATCTTATCGGCATGGTACTGTCGGCGATAGCAAAGGAGGATGAGCAACCCATTAAAGAATCAGCAAAAGCAGCATTGTTCTTTAACGGGAAAGTGATTGCATTTAACTTGGTATGTACGCTATTCCTGCTTTTTATTTTAATGGTCTAGAACATCTTTTAGCTGATTTGTTTTGAACGATCTGCTTTAGACAACACGGCCAAACACACAAAAATCAAAGCCATGCCAACCCAACCAATCGGGGCGAGTTGTTCACCGACTAATAATACTGCAAATAGTGCGGCAACCAGTGGTTCAAACAGGGTCAGTGTGGTGGCGGTACTGGCTGAAATGGTCTTTAAGGCATATCCAAATAATAAATAACCGAGAAACATTGGAATCAGCATCATATAGCCCACTACATATAAATTCACAGGCTCATCAAAAAGATTCGAACCCGTAAAAAATAAGGTAGGTAATAAGATTAAAGCGCCGAAGCCAAAAATTAATCCCATCGAAGCCTTTGAGTCGACTCCACGGTCAATCATCTTTTTTGCAGCCCAAGAATATAACGAATAGGTTAGGGCAGCGATCAGTCCAAGAATAATGCCAATGCTTTTTTGGTCTGTTGCAATCGTTTGTGCAGATACTTGGGAGTGTGACTCTCCTAGAGAGAGCAGCAAGACACCAGCGACACCAAAAATAAAGCTAATAAACCACTTGCCTGACAGTGCTTTTTTATCAAAGAACATTTCCAGTAATGCGGTAAATAACGGGGCTGAACCGATTGAAACTACTGTACCAATGGTAATTCCTGCCATACGCATTGACGAATAGAATGCCAATGGATAAATCGCAACCGAGACCATGCCCATCAATAGTAATGGATAGTAAGCACGAATTTGTGGTAAATGACTGCGGATATTTTTATGGGCCAATAGAGCTTGTAACAATCCACCGCCGCCCATTGCGATTGCGCCAATCGCTAAAGGGCTTAAATTCGGTGCATAAGAGGCGGCGGTACCAGTCGTTCCCCATAAAATAGAGGCAATGAGGACAGCGATAAAGCCAGAATGTGTACTCAGGTTAGAAGAAGTGGTACTCAATTTGAAACCTCTTGTTCTAATAGGTTTTGAACCATTTTTTTTGCGGCAAATACTTTGTCGCTGGAACTTTCCAAACCGGCACGGGCAATGGAACCTTCCAAGATAAATGAAAGCAGTAATGCCAGTTCTCTGACTCGTTGTGGCTTGATGCTGAGTTGCTGCAAATGACCCGCTAAAATCGTTTCGATTTCATCTTTATGCTGTTTAACCGCCAAACGTTCAGGGCTATGTGCGGGGAATTCTGCGGCTGCATTAAGTAGCCCACAACCACGGAAACCCTTTTCATAAGCGAATTCGGCATGATCTTGATAGGCATCAAAAACTGCCAAAATACCGTCAATCGGGGTTTGGATTTGAGCTTTTCTCTTTTCGTATAAATCCAACCATTCTTGATGGCGGGCTTCGATATAGCAGGTGATCAGATCTGATTTAGTGGCAAAGTTATTGTACAACGACATTTTGGCGACGTTAGCTTTCTCTGTGATGCTGTTGATACCTGTACTACTGATGCCATCGTTATAAAACAGAGTAGATGCTGCATCCAAGATTTTTTGTTTTGCTGATTTCGAGCTCATAAGAACATATATTTATGTATACCGACCTACCTAATTTTATGGAAAAGTAAATTATTTGCAAGCAAAAGTTGATGTGTTCTATTTATTTAAGTTGGATTGATAAAAGGCAATCGATTAAAGCGTATGGATCAGACCTTAATCGATCAGAATTTATTGAAGATTCTTTTTACTGTGGATAAAAGCCAATCCATACACAGGCCATTTCTTCTCGGATTTTAGATTGTTGACCAGCCATGCGACCAGCACCAATGCAATTGAACCGAGCAGCACTGGGAAGAATAAGAAACTCCAGTGGTATTCAATGGTATTGGCTGTTAGCAAAATCACCAATGGATTTGCGCCAGCAGGTGGATGAACGCAACGTAGAAGTTGCATGGCAGCAATGGCACAGCCAACTGATAGAGCAATGCTCAGCGTTGTGACACCAAAAACTTTAAGAAACAGTAAACCAATAAAAGCCGAAACAAAATGCCCTAAAATCACATTGCGAGGTTGCGCCAAGGGAGATTGAGATACCGCATATAGAATGACGCAGCTTGCACCGAATGGTGCCATGATGAATAAATTGTGGGTGAATTTACTGAGCAGGATTAAGATCAAGATGCTTAATGTACCACCCATTAAACTTCTTATAATATCAATGGATTGGGGTATGGGGGCAAGATGCTCTCTACCGTTGAATAAAGATAACATGGTGATCTCTCTGCGAGGTTGCTTTACGTCGATAATAGAACTAAAATTACAAATAGTACAGATCTGTACTATTTTGATTGAGTAAATTTTTATGTCAAAGTCAGCCAATAAAATTTTGCATACTGCAGAAAAATTATTTTATGAAAATAGTTTTGTTGGGGTGGGGGTTGACCTGATTCGGGATGAGTCAGGCTGTTCAAAAACTACCATGTACACCTATTTCAAAAACAAAAATCAATTGGTGAAATCGGTCTTAGAAGCACGGGATGAAAAGTTCAGACAGCGTCTGTTGGATTATGTTGCAGATGCAACAGGGCGAGAGGCATTGAATAGGCTGATCGATTGGCATTTATTATGGTTTCAAGAAGATAATTTTAAAGGCTGCTTATTCGTCAGAGCGGTAGCGGAGTCGCATTTGGGCGATCAAGACATTATCTCAGTGTCAAAAGAACACAAAGTTTGGATTAGAAACTTAATCACAGCATATCTGCACACTGATCCAAAGGCTGAGATGTTGATTGAGGTGAGTTATACCTTGATTGAAGGGCTCATTAGCCGCTTTTTGGTGGAAGGCTATGATGCAAAGGTGGCAGCCGAGATTAAGGATTCAATTAATCAAATGATCGATGCATTTCATCCTGCGGCACTGTAAAGATTGGCCGTAAAATCATTGTTATGGTATGTGAGTAAGCCTTTGATCAAGTGCAAAGGCTTACTGTTGTTATTTATTGTTTAAATGTGCTTTGATCTTCTACATCCACATATTCGATATAACCACGACCTTGAACAGGGTTATTTAAATATTCACCTGTAAACGTGTAGGCACTGGCATAACCAACACCATGGCCATAACGGAATGGGCTATCAATTTCTGCAGTGATCTCGAGTACCTTTTGATTTGCATTATCTTTGACTGACCAAGAGAACAATTGCGGTAAACGCATTTTCTTGCCGCTTGGTGAAACATAATCATCAACTTGATGAGCAATCACTTTGAACTCTACATTGGTATAGATTTCGGCTGGCTGGTCAGTATGGCGAACATGCAGACTATAGGCGGCAGGTTGTCCCAGTATATCGGCTTTGGTGAGCAGTAATTGGGTGGTCTCAGTTAAGTTAATAATTTGATAGGTAAAGAAATCGAGTGGTAATTTATAGGGTTCAGGCAGAAGTTTTTTCACCACGCCATGTGCGCCTGTTGCACGGGCATATTCATAGGTACATAAGCCTTCGGCAGGCGTGATTTTCCCTTGATATTCAAGTTGACCTTTAAAGCTTGCCAATAAACTAAAATGATCGTAAATCGGAGTTTTGATAAACCATGAAATTTGATCGCTGACATCTAACTCAAACTCAAAGCTAAGCCCATGATAGGCACCTTTCACATGAATATTTGGTAATGTACCTTGAATTGAAACTTCCTCACCCAGTTCGATCAGCGTGCCATCTTCTTGAATATTAGCAGTTTCGGGCATGATATAGGCTTTTAACAGGTGTTCCTCTACAGCCGCAGTACTGGAAAAGAAGGTTGCACTTTGTCTCGGGTCACCTAGGGTAATATCATCATGGTCAAACGCAAGTGCTCCTGGTGTACCCAATAAAATCATAATATTTAAATAACGATGAGGCTCAGGTAGGAGTGGGAAGAAAATTCCATAATGCGTCCACGTATAAAATTTTTCTTCTGTGCGTGGGCGAATAATTTCAGGTTCTGAAAACGGCAGGGTAGAATATTTTACGGCTTTATCAAGCGTCCCTTGCGCAAGCAATAAGCTTTTACCCAAAATTTTGCTGGTCAGGGATGTTGGTGGCAATTGTTTCTTCATCTTGTTTCCTAAACTCAATCCATGCTGTGACAGCTAGAGTATGAGAAACAATTGCCGATGCTAAGCGGAAATAAGGACAAAGCTACGGCTTTTCAGGACATTTATGCAGAGGCTTTGTTCGACAATTTTTCTAGATTTTGCGAGCCAATCCAGTGCTTTGAGAACTGATAGGCTGCACGTCCAGAACGCTGACCACGAGCTTGGCACCACTTCAGACTTTCACCACGAACCAGATCGTTATATTCCAAGCCTGCTTTCACAATGTAGTGCTCTACAATTTGTAAATACAACTGTTGATCCATTGGATAGAAGGAGAGCCACATGCCAAAACGATCCGAGAGCGAAATTTTTTCTTCAATTGCTTCTTGCGGATGCAACTCAGTGTATTGCGGGACATCCACTTTACGTACAGGTGTATTTTCGTGCATAAACTCAGGCAGTAAATGACGACGGTTACTGGTTGCATAGATAATAAAATTGCTTGAGCCTGATTGCAGTGAACCATCTAAGACGCTTTTTAAACTACGATAATTTTCATCTTCGGCATTGAAAGCCAGATCATCGCAATAAACGATAAATTTTTCAGGACGATGTTCAATCAGCTTTTGAATTTTGGGTAAATCAGATAAATCATCACGCTCAATTTCAATCAAGCGTAAACCCTGAGTTGAATACTCGGTGAGAAGCGCACGTACAATCGATGATTTTCCAGTACCACGAGAACCTGTCAGTAAGACATCATTGGCAGGTAGGCCATTCAGGAACTGTAGGGTATTTTGAATGATCTTGTCTTTTTGGCGCTCAATGCCTTTTAAGTCTTCCAAATGCATTTTCTTAGGTTGTTGTATGGCGACCAGCTGCTGATTTTCCCAACGGAATGCGATTGCTGAAAAGTCAGTGGGTTGCTTTGGTGCAGGGAGAACTTGCTGAAGCTGTGTTAAAACACTTGATAGCGATTGAAGAATAGATTCGGGTAAATCAAGGATAGCCATACATATAAACCAAACTCAATGATGAATAGGGATACTATCACTGCTATTACCGAAATAAAGAAAATATCATCAGAAATATCGAAATAAATCGATTTTACCCTTGATTGTTGTGGCTGCTTTTTGCATTGTATAGGTGCAAGAATATAAAAAATAAGCTGAAAATCAGGATCGCGAATGTTCAATAGAGTTCAAGAGAAAAAGAATACATATCAGACACATAGAGTTGATGTGTTGCAAGAACGCTTAAGACATGCCAGTTCTTATACCGAATGGAAAGAAATTGCACTTAAACTAGATGAAGAATCAGGTCATGAAGCATGGAAATATGACAATGAATCGCCTTATTATGATGCGGAAATTTTATCTAAACGCTATAACTTATTAAAAAAATATCGTATGCAGCATCGGACTTTAGATCTGATCTATGTGTTAAGAGAAGGCCTGTCTTATGACTTTGCCAATATTGGGCATCCGATGTTGTTTGCACAGACCTATATTGGTACTAAAAAAATCATCGAAAACTATGTTGAGGAAATGAGTGACTGCCTACGTTACTTGGCTTCGAGTGAATGTATTACCTTTCAATTAAAAGAAAAAATTCAGTTTTTTGAAGAATGTCAAAAGGCCTATGGTCAACCTGCTGTGATGTTTTCTGGAGGCGCAACGCTAGGTTTATTTCATACTGGGGTGTGTAAAGCATTAATTGAACAAGATCTGATGCCTCAAGTGCTATCGGGTTCAAGTGCAGGGGCAATCATGACAGGAATGTTGGGGGTTTCTACGCCAGATCAAGTTCCTGAATTACTGCAAGGGGAACATTTTTTTAGTGATGCCTTTAAATTTAGGAAAGTAACGGAATTATTGCGGGCGAAGGGTGGTATTGCCGATGTGATGTATTTGAAAAAATTTCTGATGCAAAACTTGGGCGATGTCACGTTTGCCGAGGCCTATAAACAATCTAAACGTCATATTAATATCGTGATTGCACCCTATAACACAGCCCAAAATCCACGTATTATGAATGCACTGACCGCACCGAATGTATTGGTGTGGAGTGCAGTATTGGCTTCTTGTGCGGTGCCTGTGTTATTTCCACCTGTGCATCTGACCAGTAAGCGTTATGATGGGCAACATACGCCATATCTCGCCAATACCAAGTGGGTGGATGGCAGTATGCGCAGTGATTTTCCGCAGGAAAAGATGGCTCGTTTATATAATATTAATTACACCATTGCCAGTCAGGTCAATCCGCATATTGTGCCGTTTATGCAAAGTGACACCGAACGTTTTCGTAGAGATGTACTCAGTTGGCCTGAACGGATTGTGCGCCGTCAAGGCAAAGCTATTGCAATGGAAGTCATGGATTTAACACGCAGTCATATGGGCAGTTTCTTCCCGATTCGTCGTGTATTGGATCATGGCTATGGCATTTTGGGGCAACGTTATTATGGTGACGTCAATATTATTGCCAAATATGGACTCAGGCATTATAGCTATATGCTGAAAAACCCACGGCCAAAACTGTTTAAAATCTTGCAGCAAGAAGGTGAGCGTGCCACATGGCCGAAGATTGCTTCTATTGAAATACATGCACGAATTGGAAAAACCATTGAGCATTGTCTAATATCGTTGCGGAAGCAGGAAGAAAAGCAGCAGAATGAGTTTTACTACGTGGATCTCTAATCCAAAGATTCAACTTAACGATCTAAACTTAGTGACCAAAGCGCAAAGTTATGACTTTGGGCGGCGTGTATACACCTTTCAAGTTGATCAGCAACGTTACTGGCTGAAATTCCATAAAACCAATGATCAGCCTGTTTTGGCACAGGCTTTCCAACGAGAGTTAGTTTTTTATCAGCACTGTCAGCAGCAAGAACAAGCGTTTTTATTACCATTCCAAATGATTCCATTGCGTCATCTTATAAATGAATTAGATCAGGGTGGAATAGGGGTAATCACGGTTGATTCGCATGATTTTTTTGCTGAAGCTCCTATTTCTGAGAATATTGAACAGATCAAACAAAAGATACTTTTGGCCTTAGAAACGCTTGATACATTGCACCAATTCGGGTGGGTACATGGTGATTTGAAAGCAGAACATTTTCGTTTCTATGAAAACTCATGTCGGCTGATTGATTTTGAGCAATCTTTTCGGATCGGGCATCCGATTCATACTTTAGATGCAACACCACATTATATGGCACCAGAGCTTTTTCAGGGTGCAGGGAAAAGCATTCAAAGTGATTTATATGCCTTGGGGATTATTGTGTATGAATGGCTCACTCAATCTCGATTAAAGGCGAGTACTTATCATGATTGGGCAGTATTACATTGCCAGCAACTACACATTCAGCTTCCAAAGGGCTGTGAAGGTTTTTATCCTTTACTTAATGGCCTTACGCAAAAGCATATTAAACAACGCTTTAATTCAGTTTTAGAGGCGAAAGATTGCCTAAAACAACTTGATATGTTGTAAAAGTAAACATAAATGCGTGATTTGAATATTATCTGTTCATTTGAATGGTTTTTTTAATAGAAAGACTTGTCAGAGAGTATGTTTCTCACTAATATGCATACCCATCGGGGGCGTGGCGAAATTGGTAGACGCACTGGATTTAGGTTCCAGCGCCGCAAGGTGTAAGAGTTCGAGTCTCTTCGCCCCCACCATATTTAAAAAGCAAGAGTATCTTGCTTTTTTTATGATTAAACGAAATAGGGTTTAATCATGTGGTTATAGAGGATTGGTGTAATGGTAGCATGACGGTCTCCAAAACCGTTCGTCAAGGTTCGAGTCCTTGATCCTCTGCCAAATTCAAAGGAACTTTATATAAAGTTCCTTTTTTTGTGTCTGCTGTTTCTATCTGTATATTAAAAAAGCATTAGCTTTCATAAACATAGTTTTTTTATAAAAAGGGCTTGTCAGTAGAAAGGTTTATCTCTAATATACACACCCATCGGGGGCGTGGCGAAATTGGTAGACGCACTGGATTTAGGTTCCAGCGCCGCAAGGTGTAAGAGTTCGAGTCTCTTCGCCCCCACCATATTTAAGAAGGTAAGCATTTCTTACTTTCTTATGATTGAGTCAAATATGATTTAATCATGCAGTTTAGAGGATTGGTGTAATGGTAGCATGACGGTCTCCAAAACCGTTCGTCAAGGTTCGAGTCCTTGATCCTCTGCCAAATAAATAAAAAAGCCCTTGTGAAAACAAGGGCTTTTTTATGGTCTATTTCTTTTGGTATGCCAATTTTAAACTTAGAAGCGTACTGTGATTATCGCTAAAGCTTCCAACTAAATCACCATTCTGACGTTGTGCTTGAGCATCTCCAAGCCATAAATATCTTCCGCCAAGTGAAACTGCCCAGTCGGGTAGAAAATTATATTGGAATCCGAGCCCGAACCCCCAGTAACTATTGACTGGGCCAAGTGCATTAGCTGGATCACCAAGACCTGAATCCCAACTGACAGATGTTGAGACTGAAAATTTATCAGTAAGTTTCTGTGCGATTCCAATTTGTGCTGACCATTGATCTTCTTCATAACTGAGTAAAGGAAGTCCTGTTTTATCTGGACTGGCTGGAGCAGTTCGCTCTGCTAATTTAGCGGGTTTAAACTCAAAGTCTTTCCATGGCACCCAACGAATATTGGCACTGAGTAAGGTTTGTTTACTTAAGCCTGTTTGAAAATCAAAATTTACTGATTCTGGCGAAGTAAATGTAACAGGCAGCGTGTAAAGATCATTACTTAATGCTGAAAACTGCTCTGTGGTACGTGTTTTATGTTTTATTTCGGAGCGATAAGTCAGTGCTGCTTTTAGCCCAATCTCGGGTTTTTTCAGGCTGAATCCTGTTATCCAACCCATTGCATAATCAGAGTGCAGTTCGGCATTGTAATTGGCGCTACCTTTATAAATTTGTCCACGAAGTTTAATGTTACCTTCAATTTCTTCTAAGGCAGAGCCTGCGTATACACTTAAATTTCTATTGATATTCAAACCGATAAGCCCTGTCAAATTATGGCTGTCTAGTTTGGCTTGAGTACCTTCAGCGGGTTTATTTTCAAATTGAGAAACAAAGTCGCTGTGCCCACGATGTTGAAGGTTAATATTGAAAGGTTGATCATAAATAAGTCCTAGGCTTATTTTTTCATTTAAATCTGTTTTTATGCTGCCACGTAAAGCACTATTATTGGCACTAATATTAGGAATTTCATTGGGATTGCCTTGGCTACTCAATCCTTTATCCTGCCCACTCACATCTGGCATAGAATAATTATAAGAGAGGGATGCATAGGTTCCATTTTGAAAAAAATCAGTAATGGATTGTCCAGAGCGATCAAGGCCTGCGCTGTACCCAGTATTGATGATAAATGGTGTTGTGACTAAAGCTGATAAGGTGTGATGTCTAATACGTGAATACATTGGAGCCTCCAAATTCCTTTTGGGGCATACAACACTCAAGTTTTTATTATGTTCTTGGGTGTTGTATGGATTGGTTTTATTGATTATTTAAAGCAGGGGTTAAAAATTTCGACTTGATTTGGCATCAGATAGTTGGTTTTTGGCAGGTATTCTCCCATCACCGAAGCTAAATCTTTTTGCTGTTCGACATTAGCAATGGTGTGTTTAAAACTGCTTGATGCAAGCATGTGTCTGATCTGGACAATAGTCATATCTGGGTCAACAGCACCGTCTCCATCTTCTGCCATAGGTAACCAACCGATACCACATTCTGGTTTGGCATTACGCGGACGGTCAGCGACTCGACTTACGACAACAGTGTAATAACCATTTTGATCAACTGGAATTTCTTCATCAAATAAGCAATCATTGACGCGTGTATTGGCAAAACCTTGATTTGAACAGATTGACCAATAACGCAAATCGCCCTGCGTCAAAAGCCCTTTATTGTTGAAGGTCTTAGAAACAGTAGGTGCTTTTCCACGCAGGACAAAGACCTTGCCATATTTTCTATTCACAACTGTTCTAATGTATTGATTATCTAAGTTTGGATAAAAGCCACCTTCAGAGCGTCTTGCTTGTTCATTGATCTTGCCAGTAAAGATCCCTAACAGGCTTTCTCGATCAAGTTGAATAAACCATTGTGCTGGATTCTGTGCTGGCCATGTATCTGGCTTTCCTGCCTGATGGATCAACTGGCGATATTCATTGGAAGGAATACTGACTGCAGCAGAAGTAAGTTGTAATGGCTGATTGGCTTTGAGTTGTGCGCAGGCTTGATCACCCTCTAATACACGACCATCTGCAAGCGTTAATTGAGGTGTTGGTAAACTTACACCTCCTGTGACGCTTTGTCCGTTATCAGGTAAGTAGATTCGATATAAAATCATTTGCTGATTTTTGCCGTAAGCAGGCGCATAGAGTTGATTAACACTTTGTGGCTGACTCAATTGGCCAACTTTGCGCTGTGCTGTCACAGGGGTAGCAGATACGTTTAAGCTGTACTCACGTTGTGATGGACTACGTTGTTGCCCATAAACGAAGGGATTACCAGAGTTATTATTTGGCTTGATTAAATAGTCTGCAACCGATTCAACAGGTTTTCCAGCTTCGTCATAACTAATAAAAGACATATATCGTGAACGTGGAAATTCTCCTTTGAGTTTAAGACTTGCTCCTTGAGGAATGGTGAAAGTACCTGCCCAATAATAAACATTGGCATCTGGGTAGGCGATATTGATATATGGGTCAGCGCTAACAGGACCACGAGCCCAAAAACAAGAGCGTGGACCCGGAATAGCCTCGAGTGTTTGAGGAGTCGCTTGAGCTGTGGTTTCTTGTGCCTGTGTTGCAAACGAGGTGGAAATCACGATGCTACTGATCAGTAGCGGAATTAAAGTGTGTTTCATTTTACATCCTTGCTTGTATGACTTTAATTTCTGAATCGAAACAGAACGGATTAAAGGTGCTTAATCTAGAAGCAGCATAGGAAGTTTGATTTATATTGTGTAATGGATTTTTTGTATGGAAGTTATAGCTTTTAGATATACCTAATAGCATCTAAAATAATAAAATTAAGATATATTTTTAGGCAAAGACGAATGGAAATGCTTTTTTAGTATGTTTATGAATCACAATAAAATATTCAGGGATGAGAAATGATTAAGCCAAGACATCTACAGCAAATCATGGTGTTAACTGAAATTGGAACGATCAATCAAGCGGCTGAAGCACTTTGTATGACCCAGCCATCGTTAACCAATAGTATTAAAAAATTAGAGCATGACTTGGGCGTGGTCTTGTTTGAGCGAACCAGTAAAGGCGTTAAACCGACTTTATATACCGAGCATATTCTAAAACAAGCCCCACAAATTTTGCAGCAGTTAGATACCTTGCATAAGGAGATTAAACTCCTTTCGAGTGGTCAAGTTGGAGAAATACATATCGGGACAGGGCCTGTCATTATTCATGCATTGATGAAAGATGTGATTCCTTTATTTTCAAAGCAATATCCTGATATTGAAGTGCATTTATATGTTGATAACCCCAAGAATATTATTGAAAAAATAGAAAATGGCATTCTAGATTTAGGGATTGTAAGTACAGAGTATGTTGATCTTGCTGATGATTTGATTTCAGTTTCGCTGTTTCAAGACCCGATTAACTTTATCGTTCGTTCTGGACATCCCTTACTTGAAATTCAACATTTGGCATTTGATCATCTTCTGGATTATCCATTTGCGTTACCGCGAATTTCAAAACAAAAAATGCAATGGTTAAGGGCTCAAACGCATACAGGGCATTCACCACGAGTTTGCTTAACTGTGAATGACTACGATTTATTGATTCATCATGTCATGCATAGTGATGCAATTACGGCTGGACCAAGCCATTTATTCCAATCATTACAAAGGGAGCGGGATGTCACGGTCTTAAATTATCAAAATCCTGCTTTTTCATGGCATGCATGTGCTGTTTATAAATCGATTAGTATTCACTCGATCGGAATGAAACTATTTTTAGATATGATTCGAGAATGGTTTGAACTGAAGAATACTTGATTTTACTTTAGACCCATTCCTTATTTTTTCATATTGTCACTGTCAATAAATAAAATGCTAAAAAACAGCTCATTTTTTGCTTAATTTTCAATTTTTTGTGCCAATTAGTTTTTGAATAATAGAGTGATCAGCAGAGCTCTTAATCAATTTAGATTATTCAAGTTAGATTTCAGCTTGATGAAATAAGTCACAAAAAAGGCTTAGATAAATAAAGCCAGCTCGATCATCAATGAGCTGATGCTAGGGAAAAATTTAAGAATTAAGGAATAACAAATGTCTGTATTGTGCATGGTTCAGCATAGAAAAAATGAATTGGATGTCTTACTCAAGAGCACAATCAGCAGAGCCTGTGTCTCGTTTGTTTTGATTGAGAATAAGGGGGAATAGACATGATGATGATTCGTTATATCAAACAAAAAGATATTCATGATCTTTACCACTTGGCACAAAAAGCAGGCTTTGGTTTAACCTCTTTGCAACCAGATATGGAAATATTGGCTGCACGGATTGATCGAGCGATTAAAACGGTCGAAGGTAAACTAGATAAGTCGGAGCAGGGCTATTTATTTGTGCTGGAAGATACCTCACTGCATAAAGTGGTTGGTGTATGTGGAATCGAGGTTGCCTTAGGCCTCAAAGAACCTTGGTATAATTTTCATATCGGCACACAAGTTCATTCTTCCGAACCTTTGAATGTTTATAAATCATTGCCAACTTTATATCTGAGTAATAACCACACTAACTGTAGTGAGTTATGTACCTTATTTTTAGATCCAGATTATCGTTTAAATAAGAATGGTAAGTTTCTGTCTAAGGTTCGGTTTTTGTTCTTATCAGCGTTTAGACAGTATTTTGAAGAAACCATTGTGGCTGAAATGCGCGGTTTTTCTGATGAAAATGGACGTTCACCATTTTGGGATGCAGTCGGTCATAAATTCTTTGATATAGAATTTACCAAAGCAGATTATCTAAGCGGTACAGGCAAAAAAGCCTTTATAGCGGAACTCATGCCACGGCATCCACTCTATGTCGATATGCTACCTGATGAAGCGAAGGCGGTGATTGGAGCAGTTCATCCCAATACCGAACCAGCGTATAACCTTTTGATTGAAGAAGGGCTGCGTTATAAGGGCTATGTCGATATCTTTGATGCGGGTGCAACCTTACAGGCTGATATCGAAAATCTAAGAGCAATCAAAGACAGTCATGTGTTAACTGTCCAACTTGAGCAATCTGATCTCATTATGCTCGGTGATGAACCTTATATTGTTGCCAATGATGATTATGAAAATTATCGCGCCATTTTGACCTATAGCCAGCCAGACTCAAACCAAGTGACGTTGAGTGTAGAACAAGCCCATCAGTTACATGTGAAAGAGGGTACATCAGTGCGTTTGCTTAATATCAATATTGCAAATCAGAACAAGCGTTGATGGGCTATGTATGAGTAGAAAATTCACAGATTTAGATGTTAATTCACAACACTTATACTGTATTTTTTAGCCATATTTTTTATTTATATCGATGCATAATTTTTTACTATTATCGATATTCATATATTTCCAAGATGGAATGAGATTGTAATAATAGGGTATATTTCATGTTAATTGGATATTAATTAAACGAAAGTGAAAAAGCATTATCTTCAACTCATTTGGGGATGAGATATGATGCTTGCGGCTAAAATACTTTTGATCATTAAAAATAGATTTTAGCGCGCAGAAAAGGGATCTAATGAGAACAACTTATAGATGAGGTGGATTATTTAAACTATTAATTTCAAGATAATTTTTAGAAAAATGGAACTTTAAAATTAAAGCATTTTAAAAATAATTTATTTTTATCAGGCAATGATAACGGTTGTTATACATTGGAGTAAGGATGACATGACTCAGAATAATGAAATGCAACTTCTGGATGAAGATTTGCAGGAAAGTTCGCAAGATGAAGAAAAATTACAACGCTCGTTGACCAATCGTCATATTCAAATGATTGCAATTGGCGGTGCAATTGGTACAGGCTTATTTATGGGTTCTGGGAAGACCTTAAGTATTTCAGGTACTTCAATTGTTTTAACTTATTTAATTATTGGTTTTTTCTTTTTCTTTGTTATGCGGGCAATGGGTGAACTATTGCTGGCAAATACCAACTTTAAGACCTTTGCCGATTTTGCGACGGCCTATATCGGTCCTTGGGCGGGTTTTTTCCTCGGTTGGTCTTATTGGTGTAACTGGATTATTACGGCGATAGCCGATGTCATCGTGATTGGTGGATATATGCAATTTTGGTATCCAGATATTCCTGTCTGGATCCCAGCATTTACCTCGTTAGCTATTTTGACCATATTGAACTTTGTTGCTGTTCGAATGTTTGGTGAACTGGAGTTTTGGTTTTCGTTGATTAAGATCTCCGCGATAATTCTGTTTATCCTTGCGGGTATCTATTTAATCAGTACCGGCTTTACTTCACCCAATGGTGTTAAAGCATCTATGAGCCATGTATTTGAAACTCAATCGATGTTTCCTTATGGCGTCACAGGCTTTTTAGCAGGTTTCCAAATTGCGATTTTTGCCTTTGTGGGAATTGAATTGGTCGGAACCACAGCTGCTGAAACGAAAGATCCGCATAAATCTCTGCCTAAAGCCATCAATTCGATCCCATTACGTATTTTACTGTTCTATGTCGGTGCCTTGGTTTGTATTATCGCAGTTACATCGTGGGCAAAAATTTCACCTGAAAAAAGTCCATTTGTTGAAATGTTCACGTTGATTGGTTTGCCGATTGCTGCTGGACTGGTTAATTTTGTCGTTGCAACTTCTGCCTTATCTTCTGCAAATAGCGGCATATTTGCGACTAGTCGTATGCTCTATGGTTTGGCGCTGGATAATGATGCACCAAAGAGCTTTAGTAAATTATCGAAGAAAAAGGTACCTATTCGAGGTCTTATCTTTTCTATGACCTGCGTCACCATCGGGACTTCTATTTTATTTATTGTGCCGAATGTAATGACCGCATTTACGATTATCTCAGCACTGACCTCAATTCTATGTGTATTTACCTTTATGCTGATTATCCTGTCGTATATTGACTATCGTAAAAAATTTCCAGAGTTACATTTACAGTCTAAGTTTAAAATGCCTGGCGGGTTGGTCATGGCGTGGCTGACGATGCTATTTTTGGTATTTACAATTGTGATCCTTGCTTTAGACCACGATACCCTTATTGCATTGGGGCTTTCACCAGTTTGGTTTATTGGTTTGTTGATTGCATATCGTCGTAAAAAGAAAAAGATGCTGCAACTTGATCTGATAAAAACCAGAACAGTGGACTATGTTTAAGTTGGAATAATTAGCGGTTATAGGTTTAGACACTTTTAAAAGCAGGGCTGAAGCTCTGCTTTTTACATTGATGATAAAAAATATGCTTTAAATCTTGTACATTATCTTGATGAATAAAAACGTAATATTTAAAAAGTAATTTATGAAAGTGACATAAATTGTCATAAACAGACAATACTGTATAGACAGAGGCGTATTGCTATCGGTAAAATGCCGTAAATTTAAGCAAAAAAATCTATAAAAATGTTGAACAACATCTTTCAAGCCTTAGAGAGTCTTGGCCTTACTGCGCAAAAACGTGCAGTACATATTCAATTTTCCAATCAAAATTTAAATACTCAAGTCTTCCTACAGCGTATTGATGGTCAGCATCAACTGAATGATGGATTTAAGGCTGAATTGATTTGTCTGTCGACCAATGCGACCATTCCACTCAAACAATTTATTGGTAGCCAAGCGGCAATTGATACGGTGACTGATCAAGGTCAACTCACTCGTGTCACAGGGATTATTACTCAAGCCTTACAAGGACAATCAGACGGTAGTCTAACTGTCTATAAACTCACCTTAGAAGATCCAACTGCACTGTGGAAACAACGCCGTAACAGCCGCGTGTTTATGAACAAGAGCGTGCGTGATGTGGTGGAAATTATCTTCAAAGAGTGGCAACAAAAAAGCCCCTTATTTGCATCAAGCTTAGCGCTTGATTTAAGCGGACTCAGCCAAGATTACGATGTTCGTCCCTTTATCATGCAACATTCGGAAGTTGATTACGACTTCCTGACGCGTTTGCTACGGAGCGAATCGATTAACTGGCTCATTGATGAGGCTGAACGAACCGTCGCGCAAAGCAGTGCTGCGATTCAGCCGCAAAAACTACGTCTGATTGACGACAATAGCCAATACCAAGCCTTAGAGCGTCGGCAGATTCGTTATCACCGTAGTAGTGCCACGGAACAATACGACAGCATGACCAGTCTGGTTGGACAA